>SBGD01000009.1 GCA_006226775.1 Paracoccaceae bacterium
TTCAGCCGGTCGTAGAAGTCGAAGACCACCTCGTTCAGCGGCAGGTCATAGACCACCATCGCCCGGCTGCCGGCATAGGTCAGGTCAAGCTGGATGCCGCGGCGGTCCTGGCAGAGTTTCAGCACGTCGCCGAGGTATTCATCCGGAACAAGGATCGTCGCCTTGATCCGCGGCTCCTCGAGGTGGTCGACGGTCGAGGCATCGGGCATGTCGGCGGGGTTGTGCAGCTCGATGAAGGATCCGTCCTTCATGAAGATGTGATAGACCACCGAGGGCGCCGTGGTGATCAGCTCGATGTCATACTCGCGCTCGATCCGGTCGCGGATCACCTCGAGGTGCAAGAGACCCAGAAAGCCGCAGCGAAAGCCGAAGCCCAGCGCGGCGGAGGTCTCCATCTCGTAGCTGAAGGAGGCGTCGTTCAGCGCCAGTTTCTCGATGGCGTCGCGCAGGTCCTCGAACTCGGACGAATCCACCGGGAAGAGGCCGCAGAACACCACCGGTTGCGAGGGCGCGAAGCCGGGCAGGGGCTCGGTGGCGCCCTTCTTCTCGTGGGTGATGGTGTCGCCGACGCGGGTGTCGCGGACCTGCTTGATCGAGGCGGTGATGAAGCCGATCTCGCCCGGGCCCAATTCGTCGATCACCGTCATGGCGGGGCGGAAGACGCCGATGCGGTCGACGCCGTATTTCGCGCCGGTCTGCATCATGCGGATGTTGTCGCCCTTCTTCAGCACGCCGTCCATGATCCGCACCAGCACGACGACGCCGAGATAGGGGTCGTACCAGGAATCCACCAGCATCGCCTTGAGCGGCGCGTCGCGCGTGCCCCTGGGCGCGGGCAGGCGGTGGACGATGGCCTCGAGCGTGTCCTCGATGCCGATGCCGGTCTTGGCCGAGACCCGGATCGCCTCGGAGGCGTCGATGCCGATCACGTCCTCGATCTGTTCGGCCACCCGGTCGCAATCGGCGGCGGGCAGGTCGATCTTGTTGAGGACCGGCACGATCTCGTGATTGGCGTCGATGGCGTGATAGACATTGGCCAGGGTCTGCGCCTCGACCCCTTGGGTCGAATCGACCACCAGCAGCGAGCCTTCGACGGCGCGCATCGAGCGCGAGACCTCGTAGGCGAAATCGACGTGGCCCGGGGTGTCGATCAGGTTCAGCACATAGGCCTCGCCATTGCGCGCGACATAGTCGATGCGCACGGTCTGGGCCTTGATGGTGATGCCGCGCTCGCGCTCGATATCCATGCTGTCGAGAAGCTGTTCCTTCATGTCGCGAAGGGCCACCGTATTGGTGGACTGGATGAGCCGGTCGGCAAGGGTGGATTTCCCGTGATCGATATGGGCCACGATCGAGAAATTGCGGATATGGGCGAGGTCTGTCATGGATCGGGATATGATGCCTAATTGCGGGGTCGTCAATCGGCTGTGACGTGGCAGGCGGGCGGAAACGGTGTCGTGGCGCGGGTTTTCGTGGCACTCTGGGGCGGGCCGACGGGCAAGCAACGCGGGAGGCGGGGATGACGGGCGAGATTGCAAGGCAGGTGCGGGTGATGGGCCGCGTGCAGGGCGTGGCCTTCCGGGCCTGGACCCGGGGTCAGGCCCGGAGGCTGGGGCTGCGCGGCTGGGTCTGCAACAACCCCGACGGCTCGGTCTCGGCGCTGGTGGTGGGACCCGCGGAGCAGGTCGAGGTGATGCTGGACCGGATGTGGTCGGGGCCGGGGGCGGCGGCGGTGCGCGATGTCTCGGTCGAGGCGGTGACGCCGGTGCCGCAGGTCGAGGGGTTCGAGATCACCGGATAAGGGGCGATGACGCGGGACGGCTGGAGATATGGCGCTCCGCAGTCCCGGACTTGATCCGGGACCTCATGGTCTCCGTCCCGCAAACACGATGGCGCAATTGCGCTACACCGGCGGCCTCATGGCAAGCGTGGAGGTCCCGGATCAAGTCCGGGACTGCGGTGGGAGAGGCGGCCATCTTTGGCACTGATCTCCCTCGCGCCGCATCCCCCGCTGCGCCGTCCCGCCTCACACCCGCTGCGGCAGGGCATTGCGCCGGATCATCGTGCGCAGCGCGAAGCTCGAGCGCATGTTGCGGATGCCGGGCACCTGCATCAGCCCGTCTTCCAGGAAGCGGTCGAAGGCGCTCAGGTCCTTGGCCACCACCCGGATCAGCACGTCGCGGGTGCCGGTCATCAGGTAGCATTCCATCACCTCGTCGAACCGGCGCAGCGCCGCCTCGAAACGGTCGAGCGCCTCGCGGGTCTGGTGCTCAAGCTCGACGAAGATGAAGACATTGAGCGGCAGCCCCAGCTTGTCCTGGTCGACCCGGGCGGAATAGCCGGTGATCACCCCCTCCTCCTCCAGCCGGGCAATGCGGCGCGCCAGCGGCGTGGGCGAGAGGCCGACCTTTTCCGACAGGTCGGCCAGCTTCTGCCGCCCGTCGCGCTGCAGGGCGGCGATGATCCGGGCGTCGATCGCGTCCATTCTCCAAAACTCCCGCCGGTTTTGGCGATTTTCACCAAGAGCGGCGGGGTTGGCAATGGAAATTGGGAATTTCCGGCGCCGGGGCAGGGGTAATGTCCGCACAAGAGGAGGATTTGCCATGCTGACGAAAATCGATTGCACCACCCATGAAGAGGTCTACCGCGTCTCCGACCGCGCCAGCGGGCTGGAGGGGGTGATCGCGATTCACTCCACCCGGGCCGGACCGGCGGCGGGCGGGCTCAGGATGCGGGTCTATGACGGTTTCGACGCGGCGCTGGCCGATGTGCTGAACCTGTCGCGCGGCATGACCTACAAGAATGCCGCTGCCGGGCTGCCGCTGGGCGGCGGCAAGGCGGTGATCCTCGGCGATCCGCGCAGCCAGAAGACCGAGGCGCTGTTGCGCGCCATGGGCCGCGCGGTGGCCGAGTTGCAGGGCCGCTACTGGACCGCCGAGGACATGGGCATGAGCCCCGACGACATGAAGGTGATCGCCGGCGAGACCGCGTTCGTCGCCGGCCTGGCCGATGGCCCCTTTGCCAGCGGCGATCCTTCGCCGGTCACCGCGCTGGGCGTGTTCAACGCGCTGAAGATCGGCGCGGCGCGGAAATTCGGCTCGGATGAGTTGACCGGCAAGCGGGTGGCGGTGCAGGGGCTGGGCCATGTGGGCTGGTATCTCTGCGAGCATCTGCACCGCGCCGGGGCCCGGCTGATCGTGGCCGATACGGTGGCTACCCGGGTCGAGGAGGCTATCGCGGCCTTCGGTGCCGAACCGGCCGATCCGGCGCGGATCCACGCCGTCGCGGCCGATATCTTCGCGCCCTGCGCCATTGGCGGCATCCTCAACGCGACCTCGGTGCCCCAGTTGCAGGTGGCCATGGTCTGCGGCGCGGCGAACAACCAGCTGGCCAATGAGGCGGCGGCGGACCTGTTGCAGGGGCGCGGCATCCTCTACCTGCCGGACTACGTGGCCAATGGCGGCGGCATCATCAATGCGGCCTCGGAAATCCTGCGCATTGCCGACCGCGAGCGGTTCGTCGCCGAGCGGCTGGAGCAATTGAAGCACACCATGTCCGGCATCCTCGACGCCGCCGCACGGCAGGGCACCAGCCCGGCGCTTGTGGCCGACGCGACGGTCGAGGCCCTGATGCTGCGCAAGGCGGGCTGAGCGCCGCTACACAGGTCGCCAAAGACCGACAGAGCGCCGCGTTGAACGCGGCGCGACACACCTTGCGCTTTTAATGCTAGACTGGCAGCGACAAGGAGGGGTGTCATGCAGCTTTTTCCGACTATCGAAGTGCAGAACGGCAAGCCGGTCAGCCTGGTCCGGGGCCGCCTGGACGAGCCGCAGATCTGGCCGGTGGACCCGGTCGAGACGGTGCGGGGCTTTGCCCGCGCCGGGGCCGCGTGGATCCACGTCACCGATCTCGACGCCGTCGAGGGCAAGCCGCCGCAGGACGATCTGCTGCGCGAGCTGGTGCTGGCCGCCGAGGTGCCCTTGCAGGTGGGCGGTGGCATCCGCTCGCGCGAGCGGGTGGCGCATCTGCTCGACATGGGCGTCGGGCGGGTGGTGCTGGGCACGGTGGCGGTGGGCTATCCCGACCTGCTCAAGGAAATGGCCCGGTATCATCCCGACCAGATCGTGCTGGCGGTCGATGTCTTCGAGGGCCGGGTGATGAGCAAGGGCTGGCGCGAAACGTCCGCCTATGATCCGGGCGATTTCATCGACTGGTTCAAGGACGACCCGCTGGCGGCGATCATGGTGACGGACATCGACAGCGACATCAGCGATGCCGAAGCCTCGCTGGCGCTGGTGAGCGATCTGGCGGGCCGCTCGCGCCATCCGGTGATCGCCTCGGGCCTGGTGCGCACGCTCGACGATGTGGCGCGGCTGAAATACGTCCGCAATGTCGCGGGCGCGCTGGTGGGGCGGGCGCTGTTCAACGACAGCATCGAGTTGCGCGCGGCGCTGGCGCTGGCCGCGCAACCGCTGGAAGAGGTGGCCGCGTTCCTCTGACCCCATCGGCAGAGGTGGGCCCTGCGGCCCACCCCCGCGAGGCTCAGAGCTCGATCGGTTCGAGCACCTGGGGTTCGATCACCTTGACCCCGGGCAGGCCGGAGGCGAGGGCCCTGGCGTCCTGCTCGAGGATCGGGAAGGTGCGGTAGTGGCAGGGGATCACCGTGTCGAAGTTGAAATAGCGCTTGGCGGCATAGGCCGCCGCCTTCATGTCCATGGTGAAATAGCCGCCCGCCGAGAGGATGCCGATCTGCGGCTTGTGATAATCGCCCATCCACTCCATGTCGGCCATGATCGTGGTGTCGCCGGAGAGGTAGATCACGCGGCCCTCGGCCTCGATCATGTAGCCCACTTCGCTGCCCGCCGCCTGGGGGCCGGCCTCCGAGCCGAAGGAGGTGGAATGCGAGGCCGGCACCATCGTCACCTTGACGCCGGCCAGATCGACCGTGCCGCCCTTGTTGAAGCCCGTGGTCTCGATGCCTTCGTGATCGGCCCAGTGGGACATGACGTCATATTGGCCGACCGCCGGGATCTCGAGCTTGCGGCAGAGCGTGAGCACGTCGACCACGTGGTCGAAATGGCAATGGGTCAGCAGGATATGGGTCGCGCCCTCGGTGGCGGCGTCATGCTGGGATTCGTCCAGCATCGGGTTGCCGGTGAGCCAGGGGTCGATGAGGATTTTCGCGTCGCCGGTGTCAAGCCGGAACGAGCCGTGGCCGAGCCAGATGAGGTGCATGTGGGATCTCCGTTACCTTGGTTTCGCCGAGCCTAGCAGGATTGACGGGCCGGTCCAGATTGTTGGGGCAGGAGCGCGGGGCCAGCCCGTCGCACCGAAGGTGCGCAAATGGCCTGCGCTCCCCGGAGTTATCGGCAAGATGAAGCAGGGGGCCGGTGCAGGGGGGCGTCAGGGCAACTCTGTGGCAGGCATATGGTTGCAGGGCGCTGTGCAGAGCGGTAAAGCGCATGCCAGACCCGCAAGAGATTGGAAGTGACCTCATGTCGATTGACCAAGGCACCGCCGCCAAGGTGGCGAAACTGGCCCGCATCCGGGTGGAAGAGGACGACCTGCCCGCGCTGGCGGGTGAGTTCAACAATATCCTCGGCTTCATCGAGCAGCTGAACGAGGTGGATGTGGAGGGCGTGGAGCCCATGGTCTCGGTCACGCCGATGCGGCTGAAGCGCCGCAAGGACGGGGTGACGGATGGCGGGCAGCAGGCGAAGGTGTTGTCGAATGCGCCGGATGCGCGGGAAGGCTTCTTTGCAGTGCCGAAGGTGGTTGAGTGATGGCTGAGCTGAACGGGATGAAGATCGCCGAGGCGCGCGATGCGCTGCGCAAGGGCGATGTGACGAGCGTGGAACTGACCGAGGCCTGTCTTGGGGCGATCGAGGGCGCTGGCGCGCTGAACGCGGTGGTGCACAAGACGCCGGAGATTGCGCTGGAGCAGGCGCGCGCGGCGGATGCGCGGATCAAGGCGGGCGATGCGCCGGACATGTGCGGGATTCCCTTGGGGATCAAGGATCTGTTCTGCACCAAGGGGGTGGCGTCGCAGGCGGCGTCGAAGATCCTCGACGGGTTCAAGCCGGAATACGAGAGCACCGTGACGCGGCAGCTCTTCGACGCGGGCGCGGTCATGCTGGGCAAGCTCAACATGGATGAATTTGCCATGGGGTCGTCGAACGAGACCTCGACCTATGGCAACGTGGTCAACCCCTGGCGGCGCGGCAATGACGAGACGGCGCTGACGCCGGGCGGGTCCTCGGGTGGGTCGGCCTCTGCCGTGGCGGCGGACCTCTGTCTTGCGGCGACCGGCACCGACACCGGCGGGTCGATCCGCCAGCCTGCGGCCTTTACCGGGATCACCGGGATCAAGCCGACCTACGGGCGCTGTTCGCGCTGGGGGATCGTGGCTTTTGCGTCCAGCCTCGACCAGGCCGGGCCGATGACCAAGGACGTGCGCGACGCGGCGATCATGCTGGAGGCGATGTGCGGGCATGACCCGATGGATTCGACCTCCGCCGACCTTGCCGTGCCGGATTTCGAGGCGATGCTGACCGGCGACATCAAGGGCAAGAAGATCGGCATTCCGCGCGAATACCACATGGAGGGCATGCCTGACGAGATCGAAGCGCTCTGGGCCGAGGGGCGCCGGATGCTGGCCGATGCGGGGGCGGAGATCGTCGATATCTCGCTGCCGCATACGAAATACGCGTTGCCCGCCTACTACGTGATCGCCCCGGCGGAAGCCTCGTCGAACCTCGCGCGCTATGACGGGGTGCGTTATGGGCGCCGGGCGCAGCTGGCGCAGGGCGATGGCATCACCGAGATGTACGAAAAGACCCGCGCCGAGGGCTTTGGCGCCGAGGTGCAGCGGCGGGTGATGATCGGGACTTATGTTCTGTCGGCGGGCTTCTACGACGCTTATTACAACCGCGCGCGCAAGGTGCGGACGCTGATCAAGCGCGACTTCGAGGAGGTCTTTGCGCAAGGGGTGGACGCGATCCTGACGCCCGCGACGCCTTCGGCGGCCTTCGGGCTGGGCGAGATGAAGGATGCCGACCCGGTACAAATGTACCTCAACGACGTCTTTACCGTGACCGTCAACCTGGCCGGGCTGCCGGGGATCTCGGTGCCTGCCGGGCTCGACCGCCAGGGGCTGCCGCTGGGGCTGCAACTGATCGGGCGGCCCTGGGAGGAAGGCGACCTGCTGAATTGTGCCTATGCGCTGGAACAGGCGGCGGGTTTTGTTTCCAAGCCCGCCAAATGGTGGTAAGGCAGCCGCCTGAATGCAGGTATGAGGCCGAATTGATATGCGAGTTTTGCTGGTAGGTGCCGCACTTTGCGCGATGGCGGCATGTTCCCCCTCCGTGCCCGACAGCGGGCAGGGCGTGGGATTCGACCGGGTCGACCAGGAGCGGACGGCGCGGATCGAGCGTGACCGCAGGCTGCAGGCGGCGCCGGATGTGCGCACCGCCACGCTCGACGGTGATGCCGACAGCCCCGAGGTGGAGGCCGCGCTGCGGAACTCCGGCGTCCCGCCGGTGCAGGCCAGCCCCGACAACCCGGCGCCCGAGGCGGTGACCGATAGCGCGGGGCTCAGCCGCGAGCAGGATTTCCAGGCGGTCTCGGGCGAGCGTGACATCCAGGACGATGCCGCGCTCATCCGCCAGGCGCAGTCGCAATACCGCGTCATCGAGCCGACCGCCCTGCCGATCCGTGCCGGGTCGGACCGGCCCAACGTGGTGGCCTATGCGCTGCAGACCAACAACCCGGTCGGCACCGCGATCCACAAGCGCGGCCGTACCTCCGAGGCCAAGCACCAGCGCAATTGCGCCACCTATGCCAGCCCCGACCTGGCGCAGGAGGATTTCCTCGCGCTGGGCGGCCCGGCGAAAGACCGCAAGGGGCTGGACCCGGATGGCGACGGCTTTGCCTGCTCCTGGGATCCGACGCCCTTCCGCCGGGTGGCGGGCGGCTGATCCTTGCGCGATCCTCGGGCGCTCTGGCATCCCTCGCCCAATTGCGGGGCGCGGCGGCTGGGCGCGCGGCCCGACATGGTGGTGCTGCATTACACCGCCATGGCCGAGACCGGCGCCGCCCGTGACTGGCTCTGCACGCCCGAGGCGCAGGTCTCGGCGCATTACCTGATCTCCCCCCATGGCGGGTTGATCCAGATGGTCGGCGAGGACATGCGCGCCTGGCACGCCGGGGCCGGGCGCTGGGGCGCGGTCACCGATGTGAACTCGCGCTCGATCGGCATCGAGATCACCAACAGCGGCGCCCAGCCCTTTTGTGAGCCGCAGATGGCCTGTCTCGAGGCGCTGCTGGCCCGGGTGATGGCGCGCTGGGGCATCGCGCCGCAGCGGGTCATTGGCCACTCCGACATGGCGCCGGGGCGCAAGCAGGACCCGGGGCGGCGCTTCGACTGGCGGCGGCTGGCGCGGCGGGGCCTGAGCATCTGGCCGGAGCCGGCGGCGGGGGCCGCGCCCGACATGGCGCGCTTTCAGGCGCTGGCGGCGCGCGCCGGCTATACCGCCGATGTCGCCCCCGAGGTGCTGCTGGACGCGCTGCGCCAGCGCTTTCGTCCCTGGGGCTTCGGCCCGCTGGGGCCCGAGGACATGGCCATCGCCGCCGATCTTGCGACGCGCTTTCCCGTTGACGCAGGGCCCGGCAGCGCCTAGATGCCGCTTGCGCGGAAGGCTGGATGGCCGCGGTCCCGGACGTGTTCCGGGATCGAGGAAAGTCCGGACTCCCTGAAGCAACGGTGCCGGGTAACGCCCGGGCGGGGCAACCCGACGGATCAGCGCCACAGAGAACAGACCGCCTTCGTTTCGACGGGGGTCAGGGTGAAACGGTGGGGTAAGAGCCCACCGGGGGGCTGGCAACAGCGCCCGCATGGCAAGCCCCACCGGGAGCAATGCCAAATAGGGGCCTCGCGCGCGGCTGATCGCCTTCGGGTGATATCGGCGCAGGGATGCTTCAGCCCGAGAGGCCCGGGTTGGCAGCTTGAGGCGTGCAGGCAACTGCACGTCCAGAGGAATGGTCGTCGGCGCCGGAGACCCCGGCGTCACAGAATCCGGCTTACAGGCCTTCCGCGCGCTTTGTTGGCCCGGCCCGCAGCAGGGAAATCCGCCGTTGCCGGGCACCGGGCGACAAAACCGCTTGACTCGGGCCCCAAGCCGGGTAGAAGGCGACCTTCATGGAGATTTTCGAGTGCGCGAAGGCCTGGCCCCGCGCCACGCAGGAGACGAGAAATGGCGAAGCCGACCACCATCAAGATCCGCCTGAATTCGACCGCGGGCACTGGCCACTTCTATGTGACCAAGAAAAACGCGCGCACCATGACCGAGAAGATGACCATGCGGAAATTCGACCCGGTCGCGCGCAAGCACGTGGAATACAAGGAAGGCAAGATCAAGTAAGCGATCTTGCTTCCGACGACGGCACACGCCGCGCGACCATCGGGTCGGCGCGGCGTTTTGCCATTCGGGCGCGGGGCTCCTCCGCCGTTGCCGGCGTCCTCGCGAGGAAAGCCCGCAAGGGCTTGAGGAGCGGCCAGCCGCCGCAAACGAAAAAGGGCCGGTCACAGTGACCGGCCCTCATTTTCTTGGGACGTTCTGCCCGACTTATTCGCGATTGCCGAACAGCTGCAGCAGGAACATGAACATGTTGATGAAGTCCAGGTAGAGGTTCAACGCGCCCATGATCGCCGCCTTGCCCAGCCATTCGCTGTCGCCCGAATGAGCATGCTCGAGGTAGGTCGACTTGATCTTCTGGGTGTCATAGGCGGTCAGCCCGGCAAAGATCAGCACACCGAGAATCGAGATCGCGAACATGATCGCCGGCGATTGCAGGAAGATGTTGACGATCATCGCCACGATCAGGCCGATCACGCCCATGATCAGGAAGGTGCCCCAGCCCGAGATGTCCTTCTTGGTGGTATAGCCGTAAAGGCTCAGCCCCGCGAAGGCGATCGAGGTGATCAGGAAGACCTGGGCGATCGAGAAGCCGGTGAAGGCGACGAAGATCCAGCTCAGCGACAGGCCCATGACCGCCGCGAAGACATAGAAGAACAGTTGCGCCCCGGCCGCCGACAGCTTGTTGAGCGCCGCGCCGAAGGCAAAGACCATGATCAGCGGCGCGAACATCACGATCCAGCCCAGGATGTTGGGCGACAGTGTCACCGGATCGCGGAACACGCCGAGCAGGGCGGGGTTCGACCCCACGGCCCAGGCGACGGCGAAGGTGATCAGCATGCCCACGGACATCGTGCCGTAGACCTTGTTCATATGGGCGCGCAGGCCCTCGTCAATCTGGGCGGCGCGGGCGCCAGCCGCAGACGTCCGGATTGTGTTGAAGTCAGCCATCTATTCCTCCGACAAAACTCTCTGATCCCGCGGTATGCGGGTCGTCCGGTCAAATATCGGCTGGCCGGCCGGGTTTTTCAAGGTTGCAGACCGCCGATTGCACCGCTTTGTCAGGAATTTGATCGCCCCCGCCGCGTCCCCGCCCCGGACGGCTGCGGATCGGGGGTGCGGGCCCGTATCATGCGCCTTTGCCGCGCCTGCATCTTGCCGGTTGATCCGCGCGCCGGGCCGGGCCATCATGGGCGCGAATGATCCCGGCACCTGCCATCACGAGGGGTGATGCGAATGCGCAATCTGGATGTCACCGTGCTGCGCAGCTTCGTTGCGGTGGCGCAGACCGGCGGCGTGACCCGCGCGGCGGGGTTTCTCAACCTCACGCAATCGGCGGTCTCGATGCAGCTCAAGCGGCTGGAAGAGTTGATCGGCCAGCCGCTGCTCGACCGGTCGGCCCGGCGCATCGCGCTGACCGGATCGGGCGAGCAGTTCCTCGGCTATGCCCGCCGGATCGTCGAGTTGAACGACGAGGCCTTCGCCCGGCTCACCCATGAGGATTTCTCCGGCGAGATCACCCTCGGCGTGCCGCATGACATCGTCTACCCGGTGATTCCCAGGGTGCTGCAGCGCTTTGCCGCGGACATGCCGCGGATGCGGGTGCACCTGGTGACCAGCTATACCTCGAAGCTGAAAGAGGATTTCGCCCGTGGCGCGCTCGACCTGATCCTGACGACCGAGCGGGTGTCGGGCGAGGGCGCCGTGCCGCTGGCCGAGATCGCCCTGCGCTGGGTCGGCGCGCCGGGCGGCCAGGCCTGGCGGCACCGCCCGCTCCGGCTGGCGCAGGCGGTGCAATGCGGCTTTCGCACCGGCGTGCTCGAGGCGCTGGACCGCGCCGGGCTGGCCTGGACCTCGGTGGTCGAGACCGACAGCGACCGCACCGTCGAGGCCACGGTCAGCGCCGACCTGGCGGTGACCGCGCTGCTGGAAGGCACCATTCCGGGCCAGCTGGTCGAACTGCCGGCGGGGCACGGGCTGCCCGACCTCGGCCGCTACAAGGTCAATATCTATTGCAACGACGGCCCCACCGGCACCCCGGTGCAGCAACTGGCCGGGTTCATCCGCCAGGGCTACGAGACGCTCTAGTCGCCCTGCCGCTCAGATCGTGACGACCACCTTGCCGGTGGACCGGCGCTCGCGCAGAAGCTGCATCGCCTCGGCGGCGCGCTCCAGCGGCAGGACGTGGCTGACATGCGGCGCGATGCGCCCTTCGCTGTGCCAGTCGATCAGGGTTTTCAACGACTCTGTGAGCACTTGCGGCTTGAACTTCAGGTATCCGCCCCAATAGAGCCCCATCACCGTGAGGTTCTTGACCAGCAGGTGGTTGGCCTTGATCTGCGGCACCTCCCCGCTGGCAAAACCGATCGGCAGGATCCGTGCCTCGGGGTTGCAGGCGCGGAACGCCGCCTCGAACTGGGCGCCGCCGACCGGGTCATAGACCACGTCGGCGCCGCCCAGCGCCTTCACCTTGGCGCGGATGTCGGCGCTGGCCGCGTCGAGCAGGTGATCGGCCCCCGCCGCGCGCGCCACCTCCAGCTTGTCGGGCCCGCGGGCGCAGGCGATCACCCTTGCGCCCATGATCTTGCCGATCTCGACCGCGGTGAGACCGACGCCTCCGGCGGCGCCCAGCACCAGCAGGGTTTCGCCGGGTTGCAGCCGCGCCCGGTGTCCCAGCGCCAGGTGCGAGGTGCCATAGGCGATCTGGAACGCGGCCGCATCGGTGAAACTCATCGTTTCGGGAATGGCAACGGCGCGGGCGGCGTCGAAACAGCCATGATCGGCCAGCCCGCCCTGGCCGCCGAAGACTGCGACCCGCGTGCCGGGGGCGAATCCGGTGACCTCGGCGCCCAGCTTGTCGATCACGCCGGCCACCTCCATTCCCAGGGTGAAGGGCGGCTCGGGCGTGTCCTGATAGCTGCCGTCCTGCATCAGAAGGTCCGCGAAGTTCAGCCCGCAAGCCGCTATTTTCACACGGATTTCCCCGGGTTTTGGTTCCGGCACGGCAATATCCGCCAGCTCGGCCACCGCCCCGCCTGCGTGGATTTGAAAGGCGCGCATGTAAGGTTGACTCCCGTAAAGATTGCCCGGCGTCTTTACAGTTTCGTCAAGGTGTCGCAATGTAAATCATGTGCCCTGTTGCAGGGACCGGCTGTCAAGCGGTGTTCCCTTACCGCTGTACGTGTGCTGCGAGTTAACCGTAAACTTTATACGCGTTCTTTTTTCTTGCTTTCCTGAACACCTCCCGTATCTTCCCAGATGCTGCAGGGGTGCAATGTCAAGAGCGAAATGCGGGGTTCACTCGACCTCGCGTCAACATAAGTAAGCGTAAGCCGAGTGCGTATGTCACGCGTGACGCGGGCGCGAAGTGAAGGATTAACAGTATGCCACACCCCGTGGATGTGCATGTGGGCAAACGTATCCGGCATCGCCGTTGGCTTGTCGGAAAGACTCAGCAACAGCTTGCCGAGCATGTTGGAATCAAGTTCCAGCAAATCCAGAAATACGAGACCGGCGCAAACCGGGTCAGCGCCTCGCGCCTTTGGGACATCGCCGATGCCCTGGACGTGCCGGTGAGCTTCTTCTTCGAGGGCTTCGAGGAGCGTCCTGCCACCGCAGCGGCCCCCGAGAGCAACATTCCCGCGGATCTGCTTGGCGACAAGGAGGCGCTGGATCTCGTGCGCTCCTATTATGCCATTCCCGAAAATCAGCGGCGGCGCCTGTTTGAACTTGCCCGCGTGCTCAGCGACGTCGCATAACCCGGCCTGAAGCTGCGTGGCCGTCTTCCGGCCACGTCATCGGGCGGGGGTGCCATGCTGGACGAGGATCTGGGTCGCCTTTGGCAGGTGGCCGAAACCATGGCCGACGCGGCGCGGGCGGCCATCCTGCCGTATTTCCGGGGTGTCGCCCTTGAAACCCGGTCGAAGCTGGATGGCGGCTTCGACCCGGTGACCGTGGCCGACCGCGCCGCCGAACAGGCGATGCGCGCGGTCCTGGCGCGCGAGCGGCCGCAGGACGCGATCCTCGGCGAGGAATTCGGCGCGACGCCGGGCACCAGCGGCCTGACCTGGGTGCTCGACCCGATCGACGGCACGCGCGGCTTCATCAGCGGCACGCCCACCTGGGGCGTGCTGATCGCGCTGACCGGGGCAGAGGGGCCGGTGCTGGGGCTGATCGACCAGCCGCATATCGGCGAGCGGTTCCAGGGCGGTCCCGGGCGCGCGCTTGTCTCGGGCCCCCATGGCGAGAGGCCGCTGAAGACCCGCGCCACCACCGATCTGGACGCCGCCATCCTGTTTACCACCTTTCCCGAGGTCGGCACGCCGGCCGAGCGCGCCGCCTTTGACCGGGTGTCGGGCGCGGTGCAGCTGACGCGCTACGGCATGGATTGCTACGCCTATGCGCTGGTCGCGGCGGGGCAGATCGACCTGGTGATCGAGGCCGGGCTCAATGCCTATGACATCCAGGCGCCGATCGCGGTGATCGAGGCCGCGGGCGGCCTGGTGACCGACTGGCAGGGCGGCAAGGCGCATGACGGCGGCCAGGTGCTGGCGGCGGCCAATCCGCGCATCCACGCCCGGGCGCTGGCGCTGTTGCAGGGTTCTTGATCGCGGGGCCCGGCTCGGGTAAATTCCGCGCCAAGGCGCGCGTAATTTGCCCTTTTCCGGCGTGCCGACCTCACCTCAGAAATGGGCGCGACTCTGAGGTCTTTTCATGAACGAAATCCTGTTGAAATCCGCCGCTCTCGTGCTGACCATGGATGATGCGGGTCGCGAGCTTGCGGGCTGCGACATCCGTCTGAAGGACGGGGTGATCGCCGAGATCGGCTCCGGGCTGGACAGCGCGGGCGAGGTGGTGAATGCCGCCGGCTGCCTGGTGACGCCGGGGCTGGTGAACACCCATCACCATCTCTACCAGACGCTGACCCGGGCGGTGCCGGGCGGGCAGGACGCGCTGCTCTTTGGATGGCTGAAGACGCTCTATCCGATCTGGGCGCGCTTCGGGCCGGAGGAGATTTTCGTCTCGGCCCAGGTGGGTCTGGCGGAACTGGCGCTTTCGGGCTGCTCGCTGTCGTCGGATCACCTCTATCTCTATCCCAACGGCGCGCGGCTGGACGACACGATTGCCGCGGCGCGCGAGGTCGGGCTGCGCTTTCATCCCACCCGCGGCGCGATGTCGATCGGCGAGAGCGATGGCGGGTTGCCGCCCGATGCGCTGGTCGAGCAGGAGCGCGCGATCCTGGAGGATTCGATCCGCGTGGTGGATGCCTTCCACGATGCGCGCGAAGGGGCGATGGTGCGGGTCGGGCTGGCGCCCTGTTCGCCCTTCTCGGTGAGCCGCGAGTTGATGCGCGAGGCGGCGTTTCTGGCGCGCGACAAGGGGGTGATGCTGCACACCCACCTGGCCGAGAACGACGAGGATATCGCCTATTCGCTGGCGAATTTCGGCTGTCGTCCGGGGCAATATGCCGAGGACCTGGGCTGGACCGGCGACGATGTCTGGCACGCCCATTGCGTGAAGCTGGACGGGCAGGAGATCGACCTCTTTGCCCGCAGCGGCACCGGCGTGGCGCATTGCCCCTGTTCCAACTGCCGTCTCGGGTCGGGCATCGCGCCGGTGCGCGCGATGCGCGATGCGGGCGTCAAGGTCGGGCTGGGCGTCGACGGCTCGGCCTCGAACGACAGCGGCAACCTGGTGGCCGAGGCGCGTCTGTCGATGCTGCTGCAACGGGTCAGCCGCGGCGCGGATGCGATGTCGGCCCGCGAGGCGCTGCGCATGGCCACCCGCGGCGGGGCCGAGGTGCTGGGCCGCGACGATTGCGGCCGGATCGCGGTGGGCAAGCGCGCGGATATCGCGGTGTGGGACATGTCGGGGGTCGAGGCCGCCGGAAACTGGGACATGGCGGCCTTGTTACTTGCCGGGCCGACCCGGGTGCGCGATCTTTTCGTCGAGGGCCGCGCGGTGGTGCGGGGCGGGGAGGTGGTCTCCTTCGACCTCGGCGCCGCGGTGGCGCGACAGAACGAACTGGCAAGAAGGTTGATGGCATGAACCGACGGGGGCTGTTGATCGGCGCGATGTGCTTTGTCGCAGCCCCGGCAGGTGCGGGCGAGGAGGCGGCGCTGGACCCGGTGAACCGCTTCCGCCGCCGGCAGGGGCGGCAGGCGCTGCGCTGGTCGCCGGTATTGGCCGCGGTGGCGCAGGCCCATGCCGAGGACATGGCGCGCAACGGGTTCTTTTCGCACAGCGGCTCGGACGGCTCGGACGTGGGCGCGCGGGTCTCGCGCGCGGGCTATCGCTGGTGCGCCGTGGCGGAGAACATCGCCCGGGGCCAGCGCAGCCTCGCGGCGGTGCTGGAGGGCTGGAAGGGCTCGTCCGGCCACCGGCGCAACATGCTCAGCCGCAGGATGTCGGAGATCGGCGTGGCGCGCGGGCCGGGAAATACCTGGGTCATGGTGCTCGCCTCCGGGTGCTGAGGGCGCTTTCAAGAAATGAGCGCTTCCGCGCGCTTTTCATTCCGAAATCCGCGAGGCGCTGCCTGGATGCCGGGCGTTTGGCGGGTTTCGAGGGGGATTTTCCTTCTGCTGAGAGGCGCTTGAGGGGGCTTTGTGCCCCTCAAGGCGCCTTTTCCAGTGTGAGGTGAGTCGCCTGCGCCTCAAGGACGCTGCGCGCCGCCTTTGGCGGTCGCCTGCGGCGCTCCTTGACCCGCAGGCGACTCACGGCGTCGGTCGGCCGTTGATCCAGGTGGCGCGCACCGCGCGGTCGTCGCCCATCATGATCGTCGGGAAGAGCGCTTCCCAGAGGTCCTCGGCCTCGGCCTGGCGTTGCGCGATGGCCGGGCTGGAGGCGAGGTCGAGCACCACCAGATCGGCAGCGAGGCCAGGCGCGAGATTGCCGATCTCGTGGTCCAGGTGCAGCGCCCGGGCCGAGCCTTGCGTCGCCAGCCAGAGCAGTTGCGCGGCATGGAGCGGCGTGCCGAGCAACTGGCCGATCTCGTAGGCCGCGGCCATGGTGCGCAGCATCGAGAAGCTGGAGCCGCCGCCGGTGTCGGTGGCCAGCCCAACGCCCAGGCCCCTGGTCTTGAGCGCGGCGGTGCGGAACAGGCCCGAGCCGATGAAGGTGTTCGAGGTCGGGCAATGGATCAGCGCCGCGCCGACCTCGCGCAGCCGGTCGATCTCGCGCTCCTCGAGGTGGATGGCATGGCCATAGAGCCCGCGGGCGCCGAGCAGCCCGTGGGCCTCGTAGGTGTCGAGGTAGTCGCGCGCCTCGGGGTGGAGGTCGCGGACCCAGGCGATCTCGTCGGTCTGTTCGCTCAGATGCGTCTGCATCAGGCAGGCGGGGTTCTCGGCCCAGAGCGCGCCCAGGGCTTCAAGCTGGTCGGGCGTCGAGGTGGGGGTGAACCGCGGCGTGATGGCATAGTGCAGCCGGTCGGTGCCGTGCCAGCGCGTCAGCAGCGCCTTGCTGTCGTCATAGGCACTTTGCGCGCTGTCGCGCAGGTCATCGGGCGCGTTGCGGTCCATGCAGGTCTTGCCCGCCACCACGCATTGGCCGCGCGCCTGCGCCTCGGCGAAGAGCGCGTCGACGCTGCCGGGGTGGATGGTGCAGAAGCTGGCCATGGTGGTGGTGCCATGCGCCGCCGTCAGGTCGAGGTAGCGCGCGGCGATCCGCGCGGCATGGGCGGGATCGGCAAAGCGGGCCTCCTCGGGGAAGGTATAGGTGTTGAGCCAGTCGATCAGCCGCAACCCCCAGCTGGCGATGATCGCGGTCTGGGGGTAGTGCACATGCGCGTCGATGAAACCGGCGCAGATCAGGTCGTCGCCGTAGCTGATGACCTTGGCCTGCGGATGGGCGGCGCGCAGGGTGTCGGCCTCACCCACCGCCGCGATCCGGCCCTCGCGCACCAGCACCGCGCCGCGGCGGCGCAGGGTGCAGGCCTCGGGATGGGGCACCGCGAAGGGGTCGGCGGAAAAGCTGAGCGTCTGTCCGGTGAGAAGCTGCATGACCTGCCTTTCTGCGCCCTGCGGGGCGGCGTCTGGATTTGCCAAGCGGGCACTGTTGCTCATCCCTAACCTATCGTATGTTCCGCGCAAATCGGCGGTTTTCGGGACAGGGAGATTTCATGGCGGATCCGATCGAAGAGCAACCCGTTTCCGAAGACAGCGAGATCGAGGCCGCCGAAGACGCCTATGTGCTGGATCGCAAGGCCCTGCAGACCATCCTCTACGCGGTCGAGACCGATGACCGCGACGCGCTTGTCACGGCGATGGAGCCGCTGCACGCCGCCGACATTGCCGACCTTCTGGAACAGGTCAACCCCTATGACCGCGCGCGGCTGATCCGGCTCTACGACAAGGAATTCGACGGCGACATCCTGTCGGAACTGGATGAGAGCATCCGCGAGGAGGTGATCTCGGTCCTCAATCCCGAGGTCCTGGCCGACGCGGTGCGCGAGTTGGAAAGCGACGATGTCGTCGACCTGATCGAGGATCTCGAGGAGGTCCAGCAGGAGGCCATTCTCGACGCGCTGGAAGATGTCGACCGGGCCGCGGTCGAGCAGTCGCTGGCCTATCCGGAATATTCCGCCGGCCGCCTGATGCAGCGCGAGGTGGTGATGGCGCCCGAGCACTGGACCGTGGGCGATGCCATCGACTTCATGCGCGGCACCGAGGAATTGCCCGAGCAGTTCTATCACGTGCTGCTGGTCGATCCGCGGATGCATCCGGTGGGCAATGTAACCCTGGGCAAGATCATGGGATCGCCGCGCGCGACGCGGCTGAAGGACCTGGTCGAGGAGGTCTTTCAGATCATTCCCGCCACGCAATACGAAGGCGACGTGGCCTATGCCTTCAACCAGTATCACCTGATCTCGGCGCCGGTGGTCGACGACGAGGGCCGGCTGGTGGGCGTGATCACCATCGACGATGCCATGGCGGTGCTGGACGAGGAACACGAGGAGGACATCCTGCGGCTGGCCGGGGTGGGCGAGGGCTCGCTCTCGGACAAGGTGATCGAGACCACCAAGCGGCGGCTGCCCTGGCTGGCGGTGAACCTGGTGACGGCGGTGCTGGCCTCGCTGGTGATCGCACAATTCGAGCGCGCGATCGGCCAGCTGGTGGCTCTGGCGGTGCTGATGCCGATCGTGGCCTCGATGGGCGGCAATGCCGGTACCCAGTCGCTGACCGTGGCGGTGCGCGCGATTGCCACCAAGGACCTCACCGGCGCCAACGTCTGGCGGGTGATCCGGCGCGAAGTCATCGTCGGGCTGATCAATGGCTTGGTCTTTGCGGTGGTGATGGGCATCGTCGGGATCGTCTGGTTCGGCTCGCCCGGCCTCGGCTACGTGATCGCCGCGGCCATGGTGATCAACCTCGTGGTGGCCGGGCTGGCGGGCACGGTGATCCCGGTGGTGCTGGACAAGGTCGGCGTCGACCCGGCGCTGGCCTCGGGGGCCTTCGTGACCACGGTGACCGACGTGGTGGGCTTCTTTGCCTTCCTCGGGCTGGCCGTGGTGGTGCTGCTGTGAGCGATCTCGACGCGCGCAAGGCCGAGGCGCGCAGATCCGCGCTGGCCCGGCGCAAGGTGGCGCATGAGGCCGCGGGGCCGGGCCGGGCCGGGGTGCTGTCGTCGCTGCTGGCCGGGCATCGCGGCGTGCCCTTGGCGGGCTACATGGCGATGCGCAGCGAGATCGACCCGCTGCCCGCGATGGAGGAGGCCGCCGCCCACGGCCCGGTCTGCGTGCCGGTGATCGACGCGCCGGGACTGCCGCTCAAGTTCGCGCTGTGGGAGCCGGGATGCGTCCTGATCGACGGGCCTTTCGGCGCGCGCGTGCCCGCCACGTTGGCCTTCATCGAGCCGGAGATCGTGATCGTGCCGCTGGTGGCCTTTTCCCGCGCAGGCGGGCGGCTGGGCTATGGCGGCGGCTTCTATGACCGGACGCTGGAGGTCTTGCGGGCCCGGCGCCCGACGCTGGCGGTGGGCTTTGCCTATGGCGCGCAGGATGACCCCGATCTGCCGTTGGCGCCGTTCGACCAGCCGCTCGACGTGATCGTCACCGAAAGCGGAGTCATCACCCCCGGGGGCTGAGACCGGTGCCCAAGGCCGCACTTGACGGCGGCATCCGTACGGCAAATCATGGAGGCATCCGGCAGGGCACCCCGGGGCGCGATGCCAATGGCTCTGCCGGTCTTGCGGAGGACCCGAAGATGAGCACGCATATCAGCACCCGCTACGTTCCGATCTCGGGCACCGCGGCGGGCCTCGGCCTGACGGCGGGCGGCGGCACGCTGGTGGCCGACCGGCCCCGCGGCAAGGCGCGCGGGCAGGGGCTTGGGCATAATGGCGCCGATCTGCTCAGCGCGGCGCTGGGCGGCTGTTTCTGGAACGATCTGCATTACGTGGCGGACGCGGCCAAGGTCGGCATCGGGATCGACAGCGTCGAGGCCGAGATCGAACTGGCCGGCAATCCGCCGCGCGTCGTGCGCGCGCACATCCGGGCGCGGCTCTCGGGCGCGCCGGAGGATGTCCTGCAGCAGGTCTTCGACGCCGCTGCCGAAAGCTCGACCATTGCCAATTCGCTGACCGGCGCCTTCGAGACGCTCTTCGAGCGGTTGGTGTGACGCCACGTCCCGGCGGGCCGCGCCGGGCGCGCGGGCTGCGCCGGTGCAATCCTCGGCAAATTCTCCTGTCACGGACACTTGCCGTTTGCGCCGCGGCGTCTTAGGCCAAGACCCATGCGGATTCTCTTTCTTGGCGATGTCATGGGCCGGTCGGGCCGGACGGCGGTGGCCGACCGGCTGAAAGCGCTGCGCGAGGCGTGGAAGCTCGACTTCGTGGTGATCAATGGCGAGAACGCCTCGAATGGTGCCGGGCTGACCGGCGATCACGCGCGGCTCTTGCTGGAGGCCGGGGCCGATTGCCTGACGCTGGGCGATCATGCCTTCGACCAGCGCGAGATGCTGCAATTCATCGAGACCGAGCCGCGCATCCTGCGCCCCTTGAACTATGCCAAGGATGCGCCGGGCCGGGGGGCGGCGATCTTCGACGCGGGCCGGGGCCGCAGGATCCTCGTGGCCCAGGTGCTGGGCCAGGTCTTCATGAAGCGGCCCTTCGACGACCCGTTCTCGGCCATCGATGCCGTGCTGCGCCGCCATCCGCCGGGCGGCCAGGTCCAGGCGGCGCTGGTCGACATGCATTGCGAGGCGACGAGCGAGAAGATGGGCATGGGCCATTACTGCGACGGCCGCGCCAGCCTGGTGGTCGGCACCCATACCCATGTGCCCACCGGCGACGCCCAGATCCTGCCCGCAGGCACTGCCTATCTGACCGATGCCGGCATGTGCGGCGACTACAACTCGGTCATCGGCATGGAAAAGGCCGAGCCGATGCGGCGATTCGTGACCGGCATGTCCAAGGCCCGGTTCAAGCCCGCCAGCGAAGAGGCGACCCTGAGCGGCGTCATGGTCGAGACCGATGACCGCACCGGCAAGGCGCTGGCGGTGCACATGGTGCGCCAGGGCGGGCGGCTGCAACAGGCCGGCCCGATTTGAGGGCTCTGCCGCGTCGCAGCACTTGCCCCTGCCGCCGGCAGCGGTAACACTGCCCCTCGGGCGCGCTGAAGGGACCCTCATGAACCAGTTTCTGGAATTCTCGCAGACCGGTGAGGCGCTGCTGTCGCTGGGGGTCGTGGCGGTGATGTTCGCGCTGTTCGTGCGCGAGGCCTATCCCACCGAGGTGGTGGCCATCGGCGGTGTCGCGGTGCTGCTGGTGACCGGCGTGCTGCCCTATGACCTTGCCATCGAGGTGCTGTCGAACCCCGCGCCCTGGACGATTGCGGCGATGTTCCTGATCATGGGCGCGCTGGTGCGCACCGGCGCGCTGGACGTGCTGACCCGCGCCGCCGAGAAAAGCGCCGAGGTGGCGCCGAAACGCGCGGTGGCCGGGGTGATGCTGATGGTGATGTCGGCCTCGGCGATCATGAACAACACCCCGGTGGTGGTGGTGATGATCCCGGTGGTGGTGCGGCTCAGCCGGGCGCTGAAGATGAAGGCCTCGAAACTGCTGATCCCGCTCAGCTACGCGGCGATCATGGGCGGGTCGCTGACGCTGATCGGCACCTCGACCAACCTGCTGGTCGACGGCGTGGCGCGCAGCCAGGGGCTGGAACCCTTCGGCATCTTCGAGATCCTGCCGATCGGCCTCGTGGTCTGTATCACCGGCATGGGCTTCCTGACGGTGCTGGGCCCGCGGCTCCTGCCGGACCGGGACTCGATGGCCAGCATGTTGTCCTCGGACCGCTCGAAGATGAAGTTCTTCACCGAGGCCATCGTGCCGCCCGACTCGAACCTGGTCGGCCGCGAGGTGCTGAGCGTGCAGCTCTTCAAGCGCGAGGGCGTGCGATTGATCGACGTGATCCGCGGCGATACCTCGCTGCGGCGCAACCTGACCGGGGTGACGCTCGAGGTCGGCGACCGCGTGGTGCTGCGCACCCGGATGACCGAGCTGATGTCGCTGCAAAGCAACAAGGAGCTCAAGCGCGTCGACCAGATCTCGGCGGTCGAGACCACCACGGTCGAGGTGCTGATCTCGCCGGGCTGCAAGATGGTCGGCCGCTCGCTCGGCGACCTGCGCCTGCGCCGCCGCTACGGGGTCTATCCGCTGGCGGTGCACCGGCGGTCGCAAAACATCGGCCGGCAGCTCGATGCCATCGTCGTCAAGGTCGGCGACACCCTGCTGCTGGAAGGCGCGCCGGCGGATATCCAGCGGCTGGCGGTCGACATGGACCTGGTCGACGTCTCGCAGCCCTCGGCCCGCGGCTTCCGCCGCGGCCATGCGCCGATTGCCATTGGGGCGCTCTTGGGCATCGTCGTGCTGGCGGCGCTGGGCGTGGCGCCGATCCTGGCGCTGGCGGTCATGGCGCTGGCGGTGGTGCTGCTGACCCGGTGCATCGACGCGGACGAGGCGTTTTCCTTCGTCGACGGGCGCCTGCTGGCGCTGATCTTCTCGATGCTGGCGGTTGGCGCCGCCTTGCAGCATTCGGGCGCGGTGGCGCTGATCGTCAACGGCGTCGCGCCCTGGCTGATGGATCTGCCGCCGCCGCTGGTGGTGTTCTGCGTCTTCCTGCTGACCACGATCCTCACCGAGATCGTGTCGAACAACGCGGTGGCGGTGATCATGGCGCCGATCGCCATTGCGCTGGCCCAGGCGCTGGGGCTCGAGCCGCGGCCGCTGGTGGTGGCGGTGATGATCGCCGCCTCCTGTGCCTTTGCCACGCCGATCGGCTACCAGACCAATACGCTGGTCTACGGCCCCGGCGGCTACAAGTTCACCGATTTCATGCGCATCGGCATCCCGATGAACCTGGCGATTTCCGTGCTGGCCAGCCTGGCCATCCCGCTGATCTGGCCGCTTCAGCCGTAACGCGCGACGAAGCGGCGCAGGATGCGCTCCGGCTGGGTGACATCCGCGGCGTGACACATCTCGATCAGCTCGTCCGCCGTCTCGGGCGGGAAATAGCCGTGGTTGCGATAGATGCGGATGCGGGTCTCGAAGCCCCGGCCATCGGCCTCGGGATGAAACTGCGTGGCATAGACATTGCGCCCATGCCGCACCATCTGGAACGGGCAGGGGGCCGAGCGGATCAGGTGGGTGCAGCCCGGCGGCAGGTCCTGCAGCGCCTCCTTGTGGCCGACAAAGGCCTGGAATTCGCGCGGCAAGCCTTCCAGCAGCGGATCGCGCATCCCGTCCTCGGTCAGCGCGCAATCGGTCGGCCCCACCGGCTCGCCATAGCGCGCCTTCGAGACCTCCGCCTCGAGATGCGCGCCGAGGATGCCGATGCCGTAGCAGCAGCCCATGAAGGGATGGTCATCGCCCGTGATCGCCGGCATCAGCGACAGCACCGCCGCCTCGATCCGCGCCTCGACCGGCGATTTCGTCTCCGCCGGATCCGACACGCAGCCCGGCCCGCCGCCGACGATCACCCCGGCATAATCCCGCGGGTCCAAACCCACGGGCAATTCCTCGCAGTCCAGCCGGATGCGATGACACTGCGCCTCGCGCAGCCCGCCCTTGTCGAGGATCGCCCGGAATTCATCGTCCGAGGCATCGCTCTCGGGCCTGAGCTGCAAGATCAGAAACTGTCCCATATCAGGCTCCTAGCGCCGCGCGCCCAAAAGCAAAACCCCGCATCTTCATCTTGCCAGGTAAACTCCGGGGGGCCGTTCATTCGGCGCCATTGGTTCAAGCCCAATGGACGGCGGGCAGAGCCCCCATCACAAAAAAACCTGCGCGCGGCACGCGCTCATCAAAACCTTCACAACGGCCAGAACACCAGGATCGCCGGAATCGACACCGCGATCACCAGGATCTCCAGCGGCAGCCCCATGCGCCAGTAATCCCCGAACCGATACCCCCCGGGCCCGAGGATCAACGTGTTGTTCTTGTGCCCGATGGGCGTCAGGAACGCCGCCGAGGCCGCCACCGCCACCGCCATCAGGAAGGGATCGGGCGAGACCTCCAGCGTGCGCGCCATCTGGATGCCCACCGGCGCCGCGACAATCGCCGTGGCGGTGTTGTTGAGCACATCCGACAGCGTCATCGTCACCACCATGAGCACCGTCAGCACCGCCCAGACCGGCCAGCCCTGCGTCAGCCCGACCAGCGCCCCGGCGATCAACTCGGTCCCGCCCGAGGTCTCCAGCGCGGCCCCAAGCGGGATCATCGAGCCCAGAAGCACCACCACCGGCCATTCGATATGGTCGTAAAGCTCCACCAGCGGGATGATTTTCAAAAGCACATAGGTCACCACCACCAGCCCCAGCGCCACCGGCAGGTAGATCAGCCCGAAGCTCGCCGCCGCCACCGCCGCGGCGAACAGCCCGATGGCGAGCCAGGTCTTGCCGTCCTCGGTCACCGCCAGCCCGCGGTCGGCCAGCGGCAGCGTGCCCAGCCAGTCGACCACCGTCGAGGCACTCTCGCGCGGGGCCAGCAGCAGCAGGATGTCGCCCGGCTGGATCACCGTCTTGTGCATCTGCTCGGTGATCCGGCGGCCCTTGCGCGAGATCCCCATCAGGATGGTGCGGTGCCGCCAGGCAAGGCCCACCGATTGCACCGTCTTGCCGTTGATCCGCGCGGTATCGGGTACCACCACCTCGACCAGCACCAGCCCCTCGGTCTCGGCCTTGAGCAGTTCCTCGCGCCGCTTGTCGGCAAAGGCGAGGCCCAGCGTGGTGCGGAACTCGTCCAGCGCCTCGGGCGTGGCCTCCAGCACCAGCGCATCGTCTTCCTCGATCAGGGTGTTGAGCACCGAGCCATAGCGCCGCCGGTCGTTGCGGATCAGCCCGAGGATCGAGACATCGGCCTTGTCCGCCGCCTCGGTCAGGTCGCGCACCCGCTGGCCGATCACCTTGTTCTCGGCCGGCACCGTCAGTTCGGCGATGTAGGGATCGAGCTCGCCCACCTTGCTCAGCGCGTCTTCGCGCTGCGGGATCAGCCGCCAGCCGATCAGCGCCACGAAGGCCAGCCCGACGATTGCCGCCACCCCGCCCACCGGCGCGAAGTCGAACATCTTGAAGGGCGCGCCCAGGGTCTCGCCGCGGATCGAGGCGATGATGATATTGGGCGGCGTGCCGATCAGCGTGACCATGCCGCCGAGGATGGTGGCAAAGCTGAGCGGCATCAGCGATTGCGCCGGCGAGCGGCCCGCCTTGCGCGCGGTCTGGATATCGACCGGCATCAGCAGCGCCAGGGCGGCGACATTGTTCATGAAGCCCGAGAGCACCGCGCCGACCCCGCCCATGATGGCGATATGCGCGCCCAGCGCGCGCGAGGACTCCACCAGCGTCCGGGTGATCAGCAGCACCGCGCCCGAGCGCACCAGCCCGGCCGAGACCACCAGCACCAGCGCCACGATCAGCGTGGCGGGATGGCCGAAGCCGTCGAAGGCATGCTCGGTCTCGACCACCCCCAGCACCACGCCCAGAAGCAGCGCGGAAAAGGCCACGATGTCATAGCGGAACCGGCCCCAGAGCAGGAAGCCGAAGACCGTGCCGAAGAGCGAGAAGAGGATGATCTGGTCTGTCGTCATGGGGCCTGTCCTTTCGGGGCCTGTCCTTTTGCGCCACTTGACCCGGTTGCGTGGCAAACCGCAACCGGCTTGCGAAAGGCGGGCGGGCTGGATTATAGAAAGCGCCTGATCCGCGAACTGACATGAGGCATCCATGGCCGGCCATTCCAAATGGGCAAACATCCAGCATCGAAAAGGGCGCCAGGACGCGGCCCGCTCGAAGCTGTTTTCCAAACTCTCCAAGGAAATCACCGTCGCCGCCAAGATGGGGGACCCGGACCCCGACAAGAACCCGCGCCTGCGCCTGGCGGTCAAGGAAGCCAAGTCGCAATCGGTGCCCAAGGACGTGATCGACCGCGCGATCAAGAAGAGCCAGGTGGGCGAGGGCGACGACTACGAGGAAATCCGCTACGAGGGCTATGGCCCCGGCGGGGTGGCGGTGATCGTCGAGGCGATGACCGACAACCGCAATCGCACCGCGTCGAACGTGCGCTCGACCTTCACCAAGGCCGGCGGCAACCTGGGCGAGACCGGCTCGGTCGGCTTCATGTTCGAGCGCAAGGGCGAGATCGTCTACCCGGCGGAGGTCGGCGATGCCGACACGGTGATGATGGCGGCGATCGAGGCCGGGGCGGAGGACGTGGAAAGCTCCGAGGACGGCCATGTGATCTATTGCGCCGATACCGATCTCAACGAGGTGTCGAACGCGCTGGAGGCGGAGCTGGGCGAATCCGAATCGACCAAGCTGATCTGGAAGCCGACCACCACCACCGAGCTCGATCTCGAGGGCATGCAGAAGCTGATGAAGCTGCTCGACGCGCTGGAAGACGACGACGACGTGCAGCGCGTCACCGCCAATTTCGACGCCTCCGACGAGGTGATGGAGGCGCTCTGAGCCCTGCGGAAAGGGGGGCTGATCCCATTGCCTCGCCTTTGGGCGAGACACCACGCCGCGGACCCCCACCCTGACCCTCCCCGACGGGGGAGGGAACCCATTGTCAGGCCGACCCAGTCAAACGGGCGTCGGCGCCTACCCCGAACGATGAGATCCGGCAACGGATCGAAGAGTGGCCCCCGGCGATTTCCCGCTGCAAACAAACCTCCGCCCGCCAGCGATTGCACGCGCATCGCGATGCGCTAAGCTGCGCCCGGGCACATCGGCAGGAGCAAGACATGCACCTCGGCAGACGGACTTTCGCATTGGGCGCCGCGGCGCTTTGGCTGGCGGGCTGTGGCGGGCCCTCGGCGCGCAGCGGCGGCGGCAGGGCCACGGGCCTGCCCGCCGATCTGCGCCCGGTGCCCAATGCCGGCTACGACGCCTGGGTCGCCGCCTTCCGCGACCGCGCCGCGGCGCGCGGCATCGCGCCAGCCACCCTGGCGGAGGCCTTCCGCGCCGCCGGCTACCTGCCCGGCGTCGTCACCCGCGACCGCAACCAGACCGAATTCAAGCGCACGCTCGAGGATTACCTGTCGATCGCCGCCTCCGAGGAACGGGTGGCCAAGGGCCGCGCCGCCTTTGGCCGCCACCGCGCCAGCCTCGCGGCGATCGAGGCGCAATATGGCGTCGACGCCCATATCCTGACCGCGATCTGGGGGCTGGAGAGTTTCTATGGCGAGCGGCAGGGCGAGATCCCGGTGATCTCGGCCACCTCGACCCTGGCCTATGACGCCCGCCGCGGGGCGTTTTTCGAGGCCCAGTTGATGGCCGCGCTGCGCATCCTGCAAAACGGCGACATCAGCGCCGGGCGGATGACCGGAAGCTGGGCCGGGGCGATGGGCCATACCCAGTTCATCCCCACCACCTACCAGGAATACGCGGTGGATTTCACCGGCGACGGGCGGCGCGACATCTGGTCGGCCGATCCCTCCGACGCGCTGGCCTCGACCGCCGCCTACCTTGCGCGCCATGGCTGGCGCCGCGGGCTGCGCTGGGGCGCCGAGGCCGGGCCGGGCGCACCGCAAGGCCGGGTGCTGCAACCCCAGGCCGGGGGACCGAGCTTCATTGTCACGAGCAATTTCAACACCATCAAGCGCTACAACAATTCCGACGCCTATGCGCTGGGCGTGGGCCACCTTGCCGACCGGATCGCCGGCGGCGGGCCGCTGCGCGGCAGCTTTCCGCCCGATCAATACGGGCTGACCAAGGCCGACCGGATGCTTTTGCAGCAACGCCTGAACGCGCGGGGGTTCGACACCGGCACCCCCGACGGCGTGATCGGCGACATGACGCGCGAGGCGATCCGCGCCTTCCAGCGCCGCCAGGGGCTGGCGGTCACCGGCGATCCGTCGCCGGCGCTTCTGCGCGTGCTGGCCTAGGAATTCGCGCAGCAGCCTTGGATTGCCGCGGCGCCATGCCTAGATGTTGCGGCAACGGAGGTGCGCCCATGCAAAAGTTTTCCCTGCTCGACCTGTCGCCGGTGCCGGAAGGCAAGACCGTGGCCGATGCCCTGGCCCATACGCTCGATCTGGCCCGCGCCGCCGAGGCGGCGGGCTATCACCGCTTCTGGCTGGCCGAGCATCACAACATGCCGGGCATCGCCAGTGCCGCCACCGCCGTGCTGATCGGCCAGGTGGCGGCGGCGACCAAAACCATGCGGATCGGCGCCGGGGGCATCATGCTGCCCAACCACGCGCCGCTGGTGGTGGCCGAGCAATTCGGCACCCTGGCCACGCTCTTTCCCGACCGCATCGACCTTGGCCTCGGCCGCGCGCCCGGCACCGACATGGCCACCGCCCGCGCCCTGCGCCGCCACATGGCGCCGGAGGACAGCTTTCCCGCCGATGTGCAGGAGCTGATCGCCTATCTCGGCGACGGCACCGAGGACGCCCGGGTCCGCGCCATCCCCGGCGGCGGCACCCATGTGCCGGTCTGGATCCTCGGATCCAGCCTGTTCGGCGCGCAACTGGCGGCGCACCTGGGGCTTCCTTATGCCTTTGCCTCGCATTTCGCGCCCGCCATGCTGGAAGAGGCGCTGGAGATCTACCGCCGCACCTTCCGCCCCTCGGCCCGGCTGAAAGAGCCCTATGCCATCGTCGCCGCCGGGGTCTGTGCGGCGGAGACCGACGCCGAGGCGGAGTACCTGCGCTCGTCGCAGATCCTCGCCTTTGCCCGGCTGCGCATGGGCCGGCCCGGCAAGCTGCCCCATCCTGTGGCCGATGTCGCGGCAGAAGTGCCCGAGCCGGTGATGGAGCAGGTCCGCCACGCCCTGTCGGTCTCGGCCAGTGGCGCGCGCGACACCGTCAAGGCGGGCTTTGCCCGGATCATCGACCGCTATCGCCCCGACGAGTTGATGGTGACCGGCATGATCCACGACCCCGAAGCGCGACTCCGCTCGTTCCGCATCGCGGCGGAGGTGCTGGGCGAATTGCAGGCGGCCAGGGCGGCGGCCTGAAACCGGGCGCGAAAGGAGCTGGTCCTGCACGCAGCCTTTCGGGCCCTCGGCCTGATCTTCACGCGCAAACGCACCGTCCCGGGCGATGCGCCCCGGGCCTTGGCGGGGCTGGCCAATGGCCGAAAATCCCGCCAGACTTGCCGCCAACAGGCCCCGGACAGGCCAGGAGAGACCGCGCATGACCCAACCCGAGACGGAAACCGCGCTGCAACGGCTGGTCATGGCGCTGGTCGGGGCGCTGGCGGGGCTGGCGGCGTGGTATTTCATCGATCTGGCCGACAGCATGTTCCACCGCCCGCGGCTGTATCTGTTTACCGTCAACTTCGTGATGGGCGGGTTTACCATCCTGCTCGGCATCGTCGGCCCGCTGGGCTGGCCCCGGGCGCTGGCGGGCGCGCTGGGGATGGCGGCGCTGGTGGCCGGGTTGCTGACCTGGGCCACCCTGCGCTTCGAGACGCTCGCGCCCTTCTTCGACAGCGGCTTGCCGCTGGTCGCCATGGCGCTCCTGCTCTTTGTCGGCACGCCCTTCGTCTCGGCGGCGCTGCAACGGCGCGGCGGCGGCGTTTCCTACCCGCTGCTCTTCGACACCGCCTGGGCGATCCTGGTGCGCTATCTTGCCGCCTGGCTCTTTACCGGAGTCGCCTGGGCGCTGGTCTACCTGTCGAATGCGCTGTTCGAGATCGTCGGCGTCACCGTCATCGACGACCTTCTGGACATCGACCCGGTGCCCTTTGCCCTGACCGGCCTGTTTCTCGGGCTGGCCATTGCCATCATGCATGAACTCAGGGCCTATGTGTCGCCCTTCCTGGTGCTGCGGCTGTTCCGGGTGATCCTGCCGGTGCTGGCGGTGGTGGTGGCGGTCTTTCTTCTGGCGCTGCCGCTGCGCGGGCTCGACCGGCTGTTCGGCGCGCTGTCGGTGGCCGCGACGCTGATGGCGGTGACGATCGCGGCGATCACGCTGATCACCTCGACCCTCGACCGCAATTCCGAGGAAGAGGCCCGGGCCGCACCGCTGCGCTGGAGCGCGCGGATCATGTGCCTGATGCTGCCCTTCCTGACGGCGGCGGCGGCCTGGGCGGTCTGGCTGCGGGTCGACGCCTATGGCTGGACGCCCGCGCGCCTCGCCGCGGCGCTGAGCGCGGCGCTGCTGCTGGTCTATGCGCTGCTTTACGCCCTGTCGGTGCTGACCCCGGGCTGGGCGGCGCGCATCCGGCAGGTCAACCTCGTCATGGCGCTGGTGGTGCTGGCGCTCTCGGGCCTCTGGCTGACCCCGGCGATCCATGCCGAGGCGATCTCGACACGCTCGCAACTGGCGCGGTTCGAGGCGGGCAAGGTGGCGGCCGCCGACCTGGCGCTGTGGGAGATGAAGCACGACTGGGGCCGGGCCGGCGCGGCGGGGCTGTCGCGGCTGCGCGATCTGGCCGCGTCGGAAGAGGAGGCGCGCGCCAGCGCCCTGGCAACGGTGCTGGGCCGGCTCGACGCCGCCGCGGACCGCTACGAATACGACCGCGACCGGGCGACGCCGGCGGCCAGCCCGGCCGAACTGGCCGGACTTCTGGCGCAGATCCGCGTCTTTCCCGCGGGCCAGAGCGTCAGCGCCGGGGATCTGGCGACCCTGCAACCCTTTGCCCTCGACTGGCTGCGGACCAATTGCCCCGGCGGCACCGACGCGGCGCCGGGCTGTGTCATGATCCTGGCCGATCTCGATCCGCACCGGCCGGGCGAGGAGGGGCTCTTGCTGCAACGCACTGCCACTGAGGCGGGGCTGAGCGTCAATGCGCTGAGCCGGGTCGACGGGCGGCTGACGGTCGGGCGCGATCTTTACGAGGACGTGGCGGGCACCCGCCTGACCGACCGGCGCGAGGCGCTGCTGCGCGCGATGCAGACCGGCGAGATCAGCCTCGAGCCCAGCGGCATCCGCATGATCACCCTGGGCGGGACAAGCGTAATTCCATAGGATTTTAGATGTTGGGGAAACCTTAATAGATCACCGGCCATGCTGCGCCAAACGGAGCAAATGGCGATGCATGGGCTGATCAACCGGGCGATCCAGTGTTTTTACCGCGATACCTATGGCGCTGCGGCCTGGGCCGACCTGGTGCGCCGGCTCGATCTCGACTTCACCGAGTTCGAGCCGATGCTGCAATACGAGTGTTCGCTGACCTACCGGATGATCGACGCCATGGCGGCGGCGCTGGGCAAGGACCGCGATGTCGTGCTCGAGGATATCGGCACCTTCCTGATCACCAACCCCGCCGCCGAGGCCCCCCGGCGGCTGTTGCGATTCGGCGGCTATACCTTTCTCGATTTCCTGCATTCGCTGGACGATCTGCCCGACCGGGCGCGGCTTGCGGTCGAGGACCTGGTGCTGCCGGTGCTGGAACTGCGCGAACACGGGCTCAACCAGTTCAGCCTGCGCTGCTCGGGCGATCCGCCGGGGATGGGCCATGTGCTGGTCGGCGTGCTGCGCGCCATGGCCGATGACTACGGCGCGCTGGTCTTCCTGGAACATGCCGGTACGGTGCAGGGTGCCGAGGTGATCGAAATCACCCTGATCGAGGCCGCCTTTGCCGAGGGCCGGACGTTCGAGCTGGGCATGGCGCGGGCCGAGGGGACGTGATGGAGCAGCTTTGCAATCTTCTCGATGTGCTATGTCCGATGCACCTGACGCTGGACCGGACCGGGCATATCGACCATGTCGGCCCGACCCTGGCCAAGCTGCGCCCGGGCGAGGTCATCGTGGGCGAGCGCTTCCTCGAGGTCTTCGAGCTGCGCCGCCCGCAGGCGGTGACCCGGATGTCCGACCTGATGGCCCTGGCCGGCAACAAGCTGCACCTGCGGTTCCGCGACGCGCCGCGGACCGGGCTGAAGGGCGTGCTGGTGCCTGCCCCGGGTGGCGGCGGCGGGGCGGTGATCGACCTCTCCTTCGGGATTTCCGTGGTCGATGCGGTGCGCGACCATGCCCTGACCGCGGCGGATTTCGCCCATACCGACCTGACCATCGAGATGCTCTACCTGGTCGAGGCGAAATCGGCCGCCATGGAAGCCTCGCGCAAGCTCAACCAGCGGCTGCAGGGCGCCAAGATCGCCGCCGAGGAACAGGCCTTTACCGACACGCTCACCGGGCTCAAGAACCGCCGCGCCATGGATCACGTCCTGGCCCGGGTGGCCGAGAACGGCGGGCGATTCGCGCTGATGCACCTCGATCTGGATTTCTTCAAGGCGGTGAACGACACCCAGGGCCATGCCGCGGGCGATCACGTCCTGCAGGAGGTGGCCCGCATCCTGGTCGAGGAGACCCGCCGGGAGGATACGGTGGCGCGAATCGGTGGCGATGAATTCATGCTGCTCTTTGCCGACCGGATGACCCGGCGCAGGCTCGAGGATATTTCCCGGCGCCTGATCGCGCGGCTGGAAAGGCCGATCGTCCATGGCGAGGCGGAGTGCCGGATTTCCGCCAGCATCGGCATCGCCATGAGCGAGGATTATCCCGATCTCGATATCGCCCGCATGCAGGAGGATGCCGATATCGCGCTCTATGCCTCCAAGCACAATGGCCGCGCCTGCCACACCTTCTATGACATCTCGCTGCGCAATGCGCCCTATGTCGGCGCCGCTCCGCCGGGGCGGGGCGAGGTCACCTTGCGTTGACCCCGCCCGCGGGCCTACCCTCGGCCCCGGGCAGGCGGGGGAAGGGCCATGACGGATTACACGCTCTACTATTGGCCGATCCCGTTTCGCGGCCATTTCATCCGATACGTGCTGGCCGCGGCCGAGGCCACCTGGGACGAACCCGCCACCGACGCGCTGACCGCGCTGAAATCGCGCGCGCCGGGCGATCAGCCCTATCCCTTCATGGCGCCGCCGCTGCTGGTCGATCACGAAACCGGCCGCAGCCTGTCGCAGATGCCGGCGATCTTGATGTCGCTCGCCCGCGCGCACGAGTTGGTGGTCGACCCCGACCGCGACCTGCGGCTGATCTGCGATGCCTCGGACGTGCTGTTCGAGATCACCCGCCATCACGGCGCCGCCCTGTGGGACGCAGAGAGCTGGGCCGACTTCGCCGCCACCCGGTTGCCGCGCTGGATGCAGGTGCACGAGGCGCTGGTGCGCGCTTCGGGCGCGGGTTTTCTCGACGGCGGGGACGAGCCGATGCTGGGCGATCTGGTGCTGGCCGCGCTCTGGCACACGATGACCGACCGTCTGCCGCCGCTCGATCCGCTGCTGGAGACCCATGCGCCCGCCACCCGCGCGCTTGCGCTGCGCGTTGCCGAACGACCCGCCCTCGCCGCGATGCGCGCGGGCTGGGCCGACCGCCACCCGCTTTATTGCGGCGGCCGGATCGAGGCCTCGCTCTGCGAGGTGCTGGGGATGTGACAGCGACATCCTGTCGCCCGCAGGCGACTGACGGCGGGGGCCAAAGCCTGCTACCCTGCGCTCAGGCGCGACAGGGCGCCGGGCGCGGCGCGGGAGAGGAACATGACCACCAGGGACGATCTGCGGGAAAACGAGGTGGCGGTCACGGTTTCGCCGCCCGAGGATGCGGCGCTGCGGTTCATCGGCGTGATCCGCACGCCCTTCACCAGCCGCGATCTCTGTCCGCGCCAGGGCCGGCTCGACGGCCCCGAGTGCCGCCTTGTGGTGCAGGAGCCCTGGGTCGCCGGGCTTGCCGGGCTCGAGCGGTTCGAGCATGCCGACGTGCTCTACTGGCTGCATCAGAGCCGCCGCGACCTGGTGCTGCAGAGCCCGAAATCCGATGGCGCGCTGCGCGGCGTCTTTGCCCTGCGCTCGCCGATCCGGCCCAATCCCATCGGCCTGTCCAAGGTGCGCATCCTCGGCATCGAGGGCGCCGAGGTGGTGGTGCGCGGGCTCGATTGCCTTGACGGCACGCCGCTGCTCGACATCAAACCCGACCGCTGCGCCTATTCGCCGCTGGCCCCCGACAAGCCCGCCGATGGCTAGCGGCCTTGCACCGCGCGCGCTAACCTGACAGAAACCATCAGATGGCGGATGTTCCATTCTTCGGCCGGTTCAGCCGGTCCCGGGGCGAGTCCCTGAGTATCCTGCGCGCCCTCGCCTTCGCGGTGGCGCTGCTGTGCCTGCTGCCGATCGTGGCGGTGATCATCGCGGCGCTCAGCGGCGGGGTGGACACCCTGGGCCACCTGATCGCGACGGTGCTGCCGCGCTACGTGGCCAATACGCTGGTGCTGGTCATCGCGGTGGCGGGCGGCACGCTGGCCATCGGCACCGGGGCGGCCTGTTTCGTCACCATGACCGAGTTTCGCGGCCGCCGCCTGCTGGAGATCCTGCTGGTGCTGCCGCTGGCCTTTCCGGCCTATGTGCTGGCCTATGCCTATACCCACCTGCTCGACCATCCCGGCATCGTCCAGACCACGCTGCGCGAGTTGATGGGCTGGGGCCCGCGCGACTACTGGTTCCCCGAGATCCGCAGTCTCGGCGGTGCGGCGGCCATGCTGGTGCTGGTGCTTTACCCCTACGTCTACCTGCTTTCGCGCGCGGCCTTCCTGGGCCAGAGCGCCAGCACCTTTCACGCCGCCCGCGCCCTGGGCAAGACGCCGCTGCAGGCCTTCCTGCTGGTCACCCTGCCGATGGCGCGCCCGGCGATTGCCGCCGGTGTCCTGCTGGCCACGATGGAGACCATCGCGGATTTCGGCACCGTCTCCTATTTCGGCGTGCCGACCTTTGCCACCGGCATCTACACCAGCTGGTTTTCCATGGCCGACCGGGCGGCGGCGGCGCAATTGTCGCTGGGCCTTCTGGCCTTCGCGCTGACCCTTGCGGTGCTCGAGCGGCGCAGCCGCGGCGACGCCAAGTACCATGCCGGGCAGCGGATGGAGCGGCTGGGGCGGTTGCAGCTTTCGGGCTGGTCCGAGGTGGCGGCGCTGGCGCTCTGCGTCATCCCGGTGGTGCTGGGCGCGGTGGTGCCGGTGGTGGCGCTGGTGATCATGGGCCAGGGCTCGGGGCAGGATCTGTTCAGCCGCCGCTACGTCGATTTCATCCAGAACTCGCTGATCCTGGCCGGGACGGCGGCGCTGCTGACGGTCGGGGCGGCGATCGTGCTGGGCTATTTCCACCGGGCGGCCAGGACCCCGGGCGCGCGCTGGGCGATCCATGCCGGGCGGCTGGGCTACGCGGTGCCGGGCGGGGTGATCGCGGTGGGGCTGATGGTGCCCTTCGCCGCCTTCGACAACGCGCTGGACGCGGTGATGCGCGAGTGGTTCGGGGTCTCGACCGGGCTGCTCTTCACCGGCTCGATCTGGGTGCTGGTCTTTGCCTACATGATCCGTTTCATGGCTGCCGCCATCGGCGCCTACGAGGGCGGGCAGAGCGCGATCAACCCCAACCTCGACGCGGCATCGCGGATGCTGGGGCAGACCTCCTATGGCACGCTGCGCAAGGTGCATCTGCCGATCCTGACGCCCTCGCTGCTGACCGCGCTGCTGATCGTCTTCGTCGACGTGATGAAGGAACTGCCGGCGACGCTGATCCTGCGGCCCTTCAACTTCGACACATTGGCGGTGCAGGCGCATCGGCTGGCGGCGGATGAACGGCTGGAGGGCGCGGCGGTGCCCTCGCTGGTGATCGTCGCGGTGGGGCTCTTGCCGGTGATCCTGCTGTGCCGCAGGGTGCGGCGCGGGTAGGGGGTTGGCCTTTTGCGGTCATTCGATTGAGCCTTTCCCGGTCCGGAATCAAGCCGAAGGCGCCGGGCCAGCGGCGGCCCGCCCCCCGGGCTGCCGCTCCGGTGACGTCAGCGCATCGCTCGGAGGTCATCCGGACATGGCCGAGATAAAGTGCGCAGAATACCCGTGGCAGCGGCATCCCGCGGGCCGCCGCTGGCCCGGCTCAGGTCGTGCTTTGCCGCAAGTTCCGCTCCCGGCCGGATACCGTCATGCGACCTCGGCAAGCAACCCCGCCACATGCGCCGGCAGATCCCGCGCCGGGACCGAGGCCTCGCGCACCAGCTGGTCGAAATGCGCGGTGAACACCCGCACCCGTTCGGTATCGCGAAAGGCGAGGTAATTGCTGCCGAGGTAGATCACCGCCTGCAACGGCCCGAAGATGGTCAGCGGCGCGGAATAGAGCCGATGCGCATCGAAAAGACAGAGCCGCAGCCCGGGGTAGAGCTGACCCGCCAGCCGCTCGAACCGTTCGAGCTGGGCGATGCGGATGTCGCGCGGCACGCCGGCGTAATAGCCGCTGCCCTCGGCACAGCTGGCCAGCTCGTAAAACGGCATGGCGATCTCGTAGTCCGAGGCGGACTTGCGCATCCAGTCCAGCCGCTCCTCGGAGGCATTGATCGCCTGCTGCGCGGTGCGCCCCAGGTGTTCGGCGTATTCCCAGACCAGGAACTCGCGGGTCTTGAGCATGTCGGGCAGGGCGGCGGGCACATGGCGGATCTTGTAGCCATCGGCCTCGCGGTGCCAGTCGAAGATCTGCTGGTCGACCAGCGCGCGGGGGGCCTCGGTCAGCCGGAAGGCGTCGGCGACGATCCGCGCCGCGCTTTCGGGCCGCTCCGACAGCCCGAGCAGCCAGTCCGCCGAGACCCCCAGCGCCCGCGCGCATTCCGCCACCACCTGGGCATTGGGCAGCCGCGCGCCGCTGCCGGTCAGCAGTTGCGACACGGTCGAGCGGTCGACCCCGATATCGCGGGCCAGCGCGCTCTGGGTCGCCCCGGCCAGTGCCAGGGCCTCGGACAGGCGCGCGCGAAACAGCGCGGCGCGATCCCGTTTGTCGGCTTTTTCCATCATCTGTTGATTATTATCACAGGTGCTGCGTTTTGTTAATCACATTCGGAATGGTGAACAGGGCGCCGGGCGCGTAGCCATGAGAGAGAAACAGCAAGAGGAGGCAGACTTGGAAACGCCCAAGCGGACGATCGTGAAAGGGACGCTCTGGATCCTGATGGGGTTGGTGGTGATGAGCCTCGTGGGGCTTCTTTTCACCGGGTCCATGGCCGTCGGTGGCACCATGGCGCTGGTCAACTCGCTGATCGGCTTCGTCAATTACCTCGCCTACGAGCGGCTCTGGTCGCGCATTTCCTGGGGGCGCCGATCCGCCTGATCCCGCGGCTCAGTCCGGCAAAGGCCTGCCGCGCAGGCGCAGGAACAGGCTTTCCTCGTCGTCGTTGCGAAAGAACGGCACCGAGGCGGGCGGCGCCGGATCATCGACCCTTGCGGCCACCTCGGCCAGCACCACCTCGGTGATGAAGGGCAGGTCGAGCGCGCGGACCTGTTCGAGCGCGACCCAGTGCAGGTGGCTGAGCTCGTCGCAGGCGGCCGAGAAATCGTCGGGGTCCGAGGCCAGGTCGGCGGCATCAAGCAGGAAGAAACGCGCATCGAAGCGCCGGGGCCGACCCGGCGGCGTGATCGCGCGGAAGACGAATTGCAGCGGTGCCGCATCGGGCAGCAGACCGCGCGCGGCAAACCCCTGCCAATCGGCGGGCACCGGGCCGGGCCAGGTGCCGGGACGGCCCAGCAACTGCCCGGTTTCCTCCCAGAGCTCGCGCACCGCGGCGGCGGCCAGCGCATGGGGCCGGTCCGCCGGGCTGTCGTCGCGCAGGCGCGCGGCACAGGGTGCGGTGACCGGGCGGGCCAGGGGCACCGTGGCATCCTCGGCATCGACGGCGCCGCCGGGAAAGACGTATTTGTTCGGCATGAAGGCCGCGCCCGAGCCGCGCTGTCCCATCAGGATGCGCGGCGTGGTATCGCGGTCGCGCAGGACGATCACCGAGGCGGCATCGCGCAGGGCGCTCTTGTCGATCTTGCTCATGTTCACCCCGTCAGGCGCGCCCGGCGCCGGTTTTCCGGCTGAACCCGTGCATCAGCCGCGCCCATTGAAAGGCCACGATCGCGCCCTTGAGCCTTGGCAGAAGATAGAGCGACAGGCCGATGGTGCCAACCGAGAAAACCGTGAACAGCACCAGCGGCTCGGGCCGCCAGGTGACGAAGGACGCCAGCAGCAGCGGCGCCATCAGGTGCCCGACGATCAGGATCGTCAGATAGGCCGGGCCGTCGTCGGCGCGGTGATGGTGGAACTCCTCGCGGCAGACCAGGCAGGACTTGCGCACCTTGAGATAGCCCGACAGCAGCGGGCCATTGCCGCACCTGGGGCACTTGCGGCGCCAGCCCTTCCAGAGCGCCGGCCCGAGCGCGCGCGCCTGCTCTGCCTCGGCCCGGGCATGCGCCGCCGCCGGCCGGTACTCCGGCACGGTGTCCACGTGCTCCTGCTCGCCCATCATAACGTCTTTCATATCCACCTCGTTCGCTGACCCCGAACATGAAGCGCCAGGGCCGGGAATGGTATCTGACAAACCGCCCTTGCGGCGGGATGTCGCGTGACGGCTCACGGTTTCGTTACGGCGATCCGCGTTCCGGCGCGACGGAAGCGCCGGGCCGGGGCGTTCTACTGTCAGATCGAGCGGCTGAAAAGGCGCAGGATCCCTACAGGAAACCGAAAGGACCAAGAAGATGAGCAAGACACGCACGATGTTGATCGGTTCCGCCCTGATGGCGGCCATTGCCCTTGGCGTTCCGGCCACCAGCGCCCTGGCCAAGGGGGGCGACGGCTTCATGGGCGGACGCGGCGGCGCGGCGGGGCTCGAATTCGAGAACTTCGACCAGAACGGCGATGGCAGCCTGAGCCCGGAAGAGTTGCGCGACGTGGCGACAGCCCGGTTCAACGCGATGGATACCGATGGCGACGGCGAAGTGTCGGCCGCCGAAATGGAAGCGGCGGCGGATGCCCGCCGGGCGGCGCGCTTCACCCGCATGATCGAGCGGCTGGACACCGACGGCAACGGCACGCTGAGCGCCGCGGAAATGCAGGCCGGCCATGACAAGATGCGCGACGGCGGCCGCAAGGGCCGGGACCACGCCCGCAAGGACGGCGGCAAGCGCGGCATGGAGAAGGGCGAGCATCGCCGCGGCGACCGCCAGGGCATGAAGCGCGGGGACGGCCAGCGCGGCGACCGCCAGCAACAGCGCGAGGCGCGCGGCGGCCAGATGTCCGACCGGATGTTCGCGCTGATCGACACCGACGGCAATGGCGCGATCTCGAAAGAGGAATTCGACAGCGCCAGGGCCCGTCTGGCCGCCACCATGGGCCAGCGCCGGGCCGCGCCCGAGGCGCCCGACAACAACTGAGCCCGGTTCGGGAGGGAGCGTCGCGTCCCTTGCTTCCTCCCGCTGCGGCGTCGCGTTCCGGGCTTCGGAGCGGGACGCCGCGGCCCCGATACCCGGCAATCGCCGGTTTCCAAACGGGTCGAAACGGACTAGGCCAACGGACCATGGACATGCCCCTGGACGCGACAGACGCAATAAGCGACGAGGCGCTGCTGGTGCTCTATGCCAATGGCGACGGGCCGGCGGCGCGGGCGCTCACGCTGCGGCTGACGCCGCGCGTCTTCGGCCAGGCGTACCGCATGCTGGGCGACCGGGCCGAGGCCGAGGATGTCACCCAGGACGCGCTGCTGCGGCTGTGGAAGATCGCGCCCGAGTGGCGGCAGGGCGAGGCGCAGGTCTCGACCTGGCTGTGGCGGGTGGTGGCCAACCTGGCGACCGACCGGCTGCGCAAAAGGCGCCGCGTGGCGCCGCTGGAAGCCGCCGGCGACCCGGCGGACGACAGCGCCGATGTTCCGGCGCAGATGCAGGCCGAGGCGCGGCGCGCGGCGCTGGCCGGGGCCCTCGCCGAACTGCCCGAGCGCCAGCGCCGGGCGGTCGAGTTGAGGCATATCGACGGCTTGGGCAATCCCGAGATCGCCGCCATACTCAAGATCAGCGTGGAGGCGGTGGAAAGCCTGACTTCACGCGGCAAACGGGCGCTGGCCCGGGCGCTGCAAGGCCGCAAGGCAGAATTGGGGTATACCGATGACCATGTCTGAGAAAGATCGCGAGGAGGCCTTCCTCGACGCGCTGCTCGACGACGAGCGACGGCTGCGCAGCGGCGCCGACCCCGAGGTACCCGCCGGCCTGATGGCGCGCGTGCTGGCGGATGCCGAGCGGGTGCAGGCCGGGTTCGTGACGCAGGCGCTGCCGCAGCCCGCGCCCCGGGCCGGGCTCTGGGCCCAGATCGGCGCGGTGCTGGGCGGCTGGCCGGCGCTGGCCGGGCTGGCGGCGGCCTCGGTCTGCGGGCTCTGGCTGGGGCTCAACCCGCCGCAGGGGCTCAGCGATACGGCGGCGGTCTATTATTCGGACGACACGGCCCTGCTCGACCCGGTCTCGGGGTTCGAGTTCGCCTTCGAGGAGATCTGATCATGGCGGATGACACCGGCCAGCCTTCCCAGCCCCCCCGGCCGCCCCTGCCGCGGCGGATGTCCGCGGGCCTGCGGATCGTGTTCTTTGCGTCGCTGGCGATGAACGTGCTGATCGTCAGCCTGGTGGCCGGGTTCGTGTTGCGCGGCGAGCGGGACGGCCCGCCGCCGCGCAACCTGCGCGATGCGGCGGCGCCCTATACCGCGGCGCTGAGCCGCGAGGACCGGCGCGAGATCGGCCGGCGGATGTACGCGGAGCTGCGCCAGGAAGGCGCGCGGCGCGACCTGCGCGAAAGGGCGCGGGAAGAATACCGCGAGGCGCTCGACCTGCTGCGCGCCGAGCCCTTCGACGCCCTGGCCTTTGCCGAGGTGGTGGGCCGCCAGAGCGCGCGCGCGGTCGAGCGGCAGAAACGCGGCGAGGACCTGCTGGTGCGGCACCTGGCGACGATGAGCGCTTCCGAGCGCGCCGCCTATGCCGACCGGGTCGAGGCGGCGCTGGAGCATGGCCGGAGCAAGCGCCGCTGAGGGCCGGCTCAGGCGGCGGGGCGGCCCAGTTCCACCTGGTTGCGGCCATGGGCCTTGGCCTCGTATAGCGCGGCATCGGCGCGGCGCAACAGCACCTCGGGGCGCAGATCGGGCAGCGCGCGCGCCGTCTTGGCGCAGAGCGCCCGGGCCTTGGGCACCCCCGCCATGGTGACCCCGATCGAGACGGTGATCGGCACCGGCTGGTCGTGGCCGGGAATGTCGAAGGGCGTGTCGGCCATCGCCCGGCGCAGCCGGTGGGCGGTGATGCGGGCAACCTCCGGGGTGGCGTCGGGCAGGGCGATCAGGAATTCCTCGCCGCCGATCCGCGCCACCAGGTCCACCGGGCGCAGGTTCTGGCGCAGCCGGTTGGCCACCTCGGCCAGGACCGCATCGCCCGCGGCATGGCCGTAGCGGTCGTTGATCTGCTTGAAGTGATCGAGATCGGCCACCATCACCGCGAAGGGCCGCCCCAGCCGCGCCGACCGGTCGGCGATCCGCGCCACATGCGGCAGCGCGTAGCGGCGGTTGAACAGCCCGGTCAGCGGATCGGTCACCGCGGCGCGCAGCCCCTCGCGCACCGTGCTGCGCAGCCGGTCGGCCATGCGCTTGCGGATCAGCAGCCGCTCGGTGCGCAGCGCCATCTCGGCGGGTGAAATATCGCGCGCCGCCACATCGTCGGCACCCAGATCGAGCGCGGTGGCCGCCGTGGTGCCCGCGGCATCGGGCACCAGCATCAGCACCCCGGCAAAGCGGGTGGCCATCCGGGCGCGCAGGTCGGGCAGGATTTTCAGCGCCGCCTCGGGCTGGCCCTCGTCCAGCGCGATCACCAGCACATCGGGCGCCGGTGTCCGGTCGCGGGTCCGCTGTTCGCCGCGCAGGACATCGCGCGGCGCCATCAGGTCGACCCGGTGCGGCATGGCGGCTTTCAGCGCCGCGACTCGCCCGGCAATCGCGCGCCGGTCCTCGGCGATCACGCCGATGCGGCCGGGCACCTCGAAGGCGGGCTTGGGCTCGGCCAGGCCCAGCGCGCGGTGGGTGCCCTCGCGCATCCTGAGCTCGGTCTCGGTGTCCTGCCCGCGCATCAGCGAGCGGATGCGCGCCAGCAGCAGCGCATCGCAATAGGGCTGCTCCAGCAAACAGCTTGCCCCCGCCTCGAGCGCGGCAAGCCGCAGGTCGGCGCCGGTGGGGCTGGTCAGCACCACGATCGGGCAATAGGCCGTGGCCGGCAGGCGCCGCAGCCGGGCGCAGAATTCGACCGCCGGGATGTCGTGCAGCCCGCCCAGCACGATCAGCGCCGGCGGGTTGCGCCGCACCATGTCCAGCGCTTCGCGCGCGGTGACCGCCTGGGCGACGTCATAGAACGCCGCCGCCAGCTTGACCTTGAGCACGATGCGGTTGGTGGCGACCGCATCCACGATGAGGATTTGACGCGACACGTGTGAGGATCCTCGGCTATTGAAAACAACTTGTCTTAAGTTTTGGTGTCGGAAGGGTTAAGAAATCCTTTCCGGGGGATAACTATTGCGAGGATCGATGGCCTATACGCGGGAAGCCGCCGAAACCCTGGCGCTGGAGGCGCTGGGCTGGCTGGTGGGGCAGGAGGATCTGATCGGGGTCTTCCTGGGATCGACGGGCACGTCGGAGGACGAGTTGCGCGCGCGCGCGGGCGACCCCGAGTTCCTGGGCTCGGTGCTGGATTTCCTGTTGATGGACGACGCCTGGGTCATGCGGTTCTGCGATGGCCACGGGCTGGCCTACGAGCGGCTGATGCTGGCGCGGGCGGCCTTGCCCGGCGGCGAGCAGGTGCATTGGACATGAGCGAGATCGCGGCGATCGCCTTCGACAAGGACGGCACGCTGTTCGATTTCGGCGCCACCTGGAACGTCTGGGCCGGCGGGGTGATCGAGCGGCTGGCCGAGGGCGATGCCGCCCTGCGCGAGGCGCTGGCGGCCAATGTGCGCTACGATCTGGCGGCGCGGTGCTTTCTGCCCGACAGCCCGGTGATCGCCGGCACCAACCGCGAGGCGGCGGAATGCCTGGGCCGCGCGCTGCCGCATCGGCCGGTGGCCGAGATCGAGGCCTTCCTGAGCGAAAGCGCCTGTGACGCGCCCCTGCAGGAGGCGGTGCCGCTGGCGCCCTTCCTGACCGGTCTGGCCGGACGCGGCCTGCGGCTGGGCGTCGTCACCAATGATTCCGAGCTTGGCGCCCGGGCGCACCTGGCCGCGGCCGCGGTCGACGGGCATTTCGACTTCATCGCCGGCTTCGACAGCGGCCATGGCATGAAACCGGGGCCCGGGCCGCTGCTGGCCTTTGCCCGGGCGATGGACCTGGCGCCCGGGCAGGTGGTGATGGTGGGCGACAGCACCCATGACCTGCTGGCCGGGCGGCGCGCCGGAATGCGGGTGATCGGCGTGCTGACCGGCCTTGCGGGCGCGGCCGATCTTGCACCCCATGCCGATGCCGTGCTGCCCGATATCGGCCATCTGCCGGGCTGGCTGGACCGGCGCGCGGCGCGCTAGCGCTGGGCGGTCTGCCAGTCCGCCGGCAGCCAGGGCTCCACGTTCTCGGGCGGCAGGCGGGTGCCGAGGATGTGATCGGCCACCTTTTCGCCGACCAGGATCGAGGGCGCATTGATGTTGCCATTGGTGATCCGCGGAAAGATCGAACTGTCGGCCACCCGCAGCCCCTCGACGCCGATCACCCGCGCCTCGGGGTCGACCACCGCCTGCGGGTCGTTGCGCGCGCCCATCCGGCAGGTGCCGCAGGGGTGATAGGCGCTTTCGACATGCTCGCGGATGAAGGCGTCGAGATCGGCATCGCTCTGCATCTCGGCGCCGGGCTGGATTTCCTGCGCGGCATGGGGCTGGAAGGCCGCCTGCGCAAAGATCTCGCGGGTCAGGCGGATGCAGGTGCGGAAATCCTCCCAGTCCTTGGCATGCGACATGTAGTTGAAGCGGATATGCGGCGGATCGCGCGGGTCGCTGCTGCGCAGCGTGACCGAGCCGCGCGAGGGCGAGCGCATCGGCCCGACATGGGCCTGGAAGCCATGGCCCTCGGCCGCGGCGCGGCCATCGTAGCGCACGGCGATCGGCAGGAAGTGATACTGGATGTCGGGATAGCGCACGCCGGGGCGCGAGCGGATGAAGGCGGCGCTCTCGAACTGGTTCGAGGCCCCCGGCCCGCGCCGCGCCAGCAGCCATTGCAGCCCGGCCCAGGCCTTGCCGACCGGGTTCCAGTAGCGATAGAGCGTGATCGGCAGGCGCGCGGCCATCTGGACATAGACCTCGAGGTGATCCTGCAGGTTCATGCCGACGCCGGGCCGGTTGGCCAGGGTCTCGATGCCCTGGGCCGAGAGATGCGCGCCCGGACCGATCCCCGAGAGCATCAGCAGTTTCGGCGAGTTGATCGAGGAGGCGGCGAGGATGACCTCGCGCTCGGCCCAGATCCGCTCGGACTTGCCGTGGCGCAGCACCTCGACGCCATGCGCCCGGCCCTCGTCGATCAGCACCTTGCCGGCCAGCCCGCGCACCACGGTGCAGCGCCCGGTGGCCATGGCCGGGCGCAGGTAGGCGCGCGCGGCGGACCAGCGTTCGCCGCGGTGGATGGTCTGGTCCATCGGGCCGAAGCCTTCCTGCTTCTCGCCGTTGTAATCCGCGGTGGTCTGATAGCCCGCCTGCTGGCCGGCCTCGACGAAGGCGCGCACCAGCGGGTTCTCGCGGCTGCCGCGGGTGACATGCAGCGGGCCCTCGGTGCCGCGCCAGGCCGGATCGCCGCCATGGCCCGCGGCGTGCCAGTTCTCGAGCCGCCGGAAATAGGGCAGGACATCGGCATAGGCCCAGCCGGTGGCGCCGACATCGGCCCAGTGGTTGAAATCCTCGGCATGGCCGCGGACATAGACCATGCCGTTGATCGAGGACGACCCGCCGATCACCTTGCCGCGCGGACAGGCCATGCGGCGCCCGCCCAGATAGGGCTCGGGCTCGGTCTGGAAGCCCCAGTCGTACCACGACATGTTCATCGGATAGCTCAGCGCGCCGGGCATCTGGATGAAGGGCCCGGCGTCCGAGCCGCCGTATTCCACGACGATCACCGAGCGCCCGGCCTCGGCCAGGCGAAAGGCCAGCGCGCAACCGGCCGAACCGGCGCCGACAATCACGTAATCCGCGCGCATCAGCGCTCTCCTCCTGCAAGTCGGAAAGGGGCGGGGGGGGGCTGCGCGCCCCGCGCCCCCGGGGCTTCGCGCCCCGGACGGTGCGCCGCGCCGCTCATCGGGCCGCTCCGGTGAGTTCTTCGGCCAGTTCCCCGGCCAGTTCGATGTCGATCTGCTGCAGGACGATCCCGATCGCCCGCGCGCCGTCGGGCGGCCCGTCGCGCAGCGCCTCGCGCAGGTAGAGGCCGTCGATCAGCGCCGCGACCCTGCGCGCGGCCTGGGCCGGCGCGGCGCCATCGGGCAGCATGCGCCGCAGCGCGTGGCGCAGGTTCGAGCGCAGCCGCCGCTGGTAGATCGCCAGCAGCCGGTTGGCATGGGGCGAGGACAGCGCCAGCGCGTAGAAATTCATCCAGGACGACACCACCGACCGGCGGAAGTTCTCGCCCGAAAAGCTTGCCTCGACGATGGCGCGCAGCCGCGCCGCCGGGTCCTCGGCGTCTTTGAGCGCCTTGCGGACCTCGGCGCCATAGGCGCTCAGGATATGCGTCATCGTCGCCAGGAACAGCTGATCCTTGCCGCCGAAATAATGATGTGCCAGACCCGACGACACGCCCGCGCGCCGGGCAATCGCCGAAACGGTGATATCAAGCGTGCCTTTTTCGCCGATTTCGGCAATGGTGGCAGCGATCAGCGCTTCGCGGCGGATCGGCTCCATTCCAAGTTTGGGCATTCGGGCTCCGGCGTTGCGTTCAAAGGGAATCATGGTATTGATTGACCGATCAATCAATAAAAAATCAGGGAGTGAAGTACCAGATGAAATTGAAGCTGACAGTTTCCGCCCTTGCATTGGGGCTTGCCGGTCCCGTGCTGGCCGATTGCGACACGGTGACCTTTTCCGATGTCGGCTGGACCGACATCACCGCGACCACCGCGGCGACGACCGTGGTCCTCGACGCGCTGGGCTACGAGACCGACATCAAGGTGCTCTCGGTGCCGGTGACCTATACCTCGATGGCCAATGGTGACATCGACGTCTTTCTCGGCAACTGGATGCCGACGATGGAGGGCGACATCGCCCCCTACCGCGAGGCCGGCACGGTCGACACCGTGCGCGCCAACCTGGAAGGCGCGAAATACACCCTCGCGGTGAACAAGGCCGCCGCCGACCTGGGGATCGCCGATTTCGCCGATATCGCGGCGCACAAGGAGGCGTTGGAGGCCGAGATCTACGGCATCGAGCCGGGCAATGACGGCAACCGGTTGATCCTGTCGATGATCGAGGACAATGCCTTCGGGCTTGAGGGCTTCGAGGTGGTGGAAAGCTCCGAACAGGGGATGCTGGCCCAGGTCGCGCGCGCCGACCGCCGCGGCGAGCCGGTGGTCTTTCTGGGCTGGGAGCCGCATCCGATGAACGCCAATTACGAGATGTCGTATCTCACTGGCGGCGACGATTATTTCGGCCCCGACCTTGGCGGGGCGACGGTCTATACCAATACCTCCGCCGGCTATGTCGAGGCCTGCCCCAATGTCGGCAAGCTGTTGCAGAATCTCGAGTTCACGCTGGCCATGGAAAACGAGATCATGGGCGCGATCCTCGACGATGGCGAAGACTCCTCCGAGGCCGCAAGGGCCTGGCTCGCGGCCAACCCGGGCGTGCTCGACAGCTGGCTCGACGGGGTGACCACCAGGGACGGCGGCGACGCCATGGCAGCGGTGAAAGCCGCGCTGGAGTGAGTTCGACCACACCGACAGACCCGGTCCCTGCCCGCGGGCGGGGGCCGGAAGATGGTGCTTCAGCCCTGTTTCGGCATCAGCGCATCGTCGATCTCGCGCGCGCGCAGCGCGGCGGGGCGGCTGGCCAGCCGCTGGGCGTAGTCGGCAAAGCCCGGCCGCTCGGGCAGGGTGCCGAATTGCAGGCCGAACTGGATCTGGGCGCCGACATAGACATCCGCGGCGGTGAACCGCGTGCCGGTGACATGGGCGCGCCCGTCGGCCAGCATCGCCGCCAGCGCATCGGCCACCATGTCGAGACTGCCATAGCCCGCGCGTCCGCGCGCCTCGGGCGTGTCGGGCAGCTGGAAGCCGAAGGCGTGGTTGGTGATCGCCGCCTCGCCCGGACCGGCGGCGAAGAACATCCAGCGAAAGAAATCCGCCTGCTCGTCGGGCTCGGGCGCCAGCCCCGCATCGGGGAAGGCAAAGGCGAGGTAGGCACAGATCGCCGCGGCCTCGGTCACCACCCGGCCCTTGTGGACAATCGCCGGCACCTTGCCCATCGGGTTGATCGCAAGGTATTCGGGGGACTTCATCTCTGGGCCGTACTGCAGCACCTTGGTGTCATAGGGCGCGCCGACCTCCTCCAGCATCCAGCGGGCAATGCGGCCCCGCGACATCGGATTGGTATGAAACACAAGCTCACTCATCGGATCTCCTCCTGCGGTGTCATGCCGAGAGTGGCAGGTTCGGGTGCGCCCGGCAATCGAGGAGAGCGCGGATGGACTGGCTGACCGAGAACAAGATCCCCGTGGGCAAATCCGCCGCCTGGGTCTTCGACCTGATGCAGGACTACGGCGCGTGGTTCTTCGACGGGCTGTCGGACGCGATGGAGCAGATGATCGACGCCATCCTCTGGGTGCTGCAAGGCCCGCATCCGCTGGTCATCATCGCCGGTTTTGCCGCGCTGACCTGGGTGCTGCAACGCAGCTGGAAGGTGGCGGGTTTCGTGGTGCTGGGGTTTCTCTTCATCCTCAACCAGGGCTACTGGGAAGAGACCACCGAAAGCCTGACGCTGGTGCTCTCGGCCTGCGTGGTCTGCATGGGGGTGGGGGTGCCCATCGGCATCGCGGTGGCGCACAGGCCAAGGCTTTACGCCTGGATGCGGCCGGTGCTGGACCTGATGCAGACCTTGCCGACCTTCGTCTACCTGATCCCGGCGATCGTCTTTTTCGGCATCGGCATGGTGCCTGGGCTGATCGCCACGGTGATCTTTGTCGTGCCGGCGCCGATCCGGCTGACCCACCTGGGCGTGACCTCGACCCCCGCGGCCCTGCTGGAGGCCGCGGATGCCTTCGGTGCGACCGGCTGGCAGAAGCTGCGCAAGGTGGAACTGCCCTATGCCTTTCCGCAGATCATGGCCGGGCTCAACCAGACCATCATGCTGTCGCTGTCGATGGTGGTGATCGCGGCGCTGGTCGGTGCCGACGGGCTGGGCGTGCCGGTGGTGCGCGCGCTCAACCAGGTCAATACCTCGCTGGGATTCGAGAGCGGCTTTGTCATCGTCGTCGTTGCCATCATGCTCGACCGGATGCTCAGGGTGGACCGCAAATGAACGCCCCCGGGAATGCAGTGGAATTCGACACTGTCTCCATCGTCTTCGGCGACGCGCCCCAAGAGGCGCTGCCCCTGATGGACAAGGGGCTCGACCGCTCCGAAATCCAGAGCCGCACCGGCCAGGTGCTGGGGGTGCATGATTGCCGGATCGACGTGCGCGAGGGCGAGATCCTGGTGCTCATGGGGCTGTCGGGCTCGGGCAAGTCGACGCTCTTGCGCGCGGTCAACGGGCTCAACCCGGTGGTGCGCGGCAGCGTCCGGGTGCGCTGCGGCGAGGAGATGGTGGATGTCACCCATGCCGATGCGAAAACGCTGCGCGATGTGCGGCTGAACCATGTCGCCATGGTGTTCCAGCAGTTCGGCCTGCTGCCCTGGCGGACGGTGCGCGACAACGTGGTGCTGGGGCTGGAACTGGGCGGCATGAGCAAGGCCGAGCGCAATGCCCGCGCCGAGGAGGAACTGGCGCTGGTCGGCCTCGCGGACTGGTCCGACCGGCGGGTCGGCGAGTTGTCCGGCGGGATGCAGCAGCGCGTGGGGCTGGCGCGGGCCTTTGCCACCAAGGCGCCGGTGCTGCTCATGGATGAGCCGTTCAGCGCGCTCGATCCGCTGATCCGCACCCGGTTGCAGGACGAGTTGCTGGACTTGCAGGGGCGGCTGGGGCGGACGATCATCTTTGTCAGCCACGACCTGGACGAGGCCTTCAAGATCGGCGACCGCATCGCCATCATGGAGGGCGGGCGGATCGTGCAATGCGGCACCCCGCGCGAGATCTTCTCCGACCCGGCGACCGACTACGTGGCCGAATTCGTCGCCCACATGAACCCGCTCGGCGTGCTCTGCGCCCGCGACATGATGAGCGCGGGCGCGGCGAATGAGGCGCCGGTGGTCGGGCCGGAAACGCCGATCGACGCGCTGGTGCCGATGTTCTCCGACACGGTCGACGTGATCGCGGTGGCCGAGGGCGGGACGACGCTGGGGGTGGTGACGCGCGACAGCCTGCTGCAACGCCTGGCGCAGACCATGCCCGACTAGCGCGCCCGGCGGAGCGGGGGAAAAATCGTCAACGATTTTTGACAAATTCCATCAATGGAATTTGCCCCCGCCCGGATGGCGCGCTACCGCCCCAGGGCCATGACGCAGAGCCCCGCCACGATCAACGCCATGCCCAGCACCCGGATGACGCTCAGCGTCTCGCCCAGGAAAAGCACGCCCGAGGCCGCCACCATCACGAAGCTCATCGCCACGAAGGGATAGGCCAGCGACAGGTCCATCCGCCTGAGCGCAAAGAGCCAGAGCACCGTGCCCAGCCCGTAGAACGCCAGCCCGCCCAGCACCCAGGGCGAGAGCACCAGTGCCACGGCGCGGCTTGCCACGCCGCTGCCCTCGGCAAAGGACACGCCGTTGACCCCGGCCTTGAAACAGGTCTGGCCCAGCGCCGAAAGCGCGACGCTGCAAAAGATCAGGGCAAAGCCCGCCAGGCTCACCGGATGAACCCCTCGAAGACGAAGTAGCGCGCCGCCAGGAAAACCGCGAGCACCGCGACCAGTGTGACCTGGCTGATCCGGTCGCTCAGGGCAAAGGCCACCGGGTCGTCGCCCACCTTGCCGCGCACCGCCCACATCCATGTCCGGTACATCCAGAACATCATCATCGGCACCGCCAGCCAGAGGATGTCGCGGGCGCCATAGGTCTCGCGCGCGGTGGGGGTGTTGAGGTATTGCGCCAGGGTCAGCAGCGCGGCGGCGGCATTGGCGATGCCGAAGATCTGCACGCTGGCGACCTCGGCCCCCTGGTAGTTGCGGTTGGGCAGCATGACGTCGCCGGCCACGCCGTCCAGCTCGATGAAGCGTTTCATGTAGGCCAGGCTGACGAAGAAAAACAGCGAGAAGGTCAAGAGCCAGGGCGAGAGGGTCACCCCCGCCGCCGCTGCCCCGGCAACGATCCGCACGGTATAGAGCAGCGACAGGACGATGACATCGACGGTGGAATAGCGCTTGAGCGCCAGCGAATAGGCGGTCGTGGTCCCCAGGTAGATCAGCAGGATCAGCCCGAAGCCCGCGCCCACCGCGCCGAAGCCCAGCGCCAGCGCCAGCAGCATGAAGCCCAGCGCCGCCAGGACGCCCTGCAACGGGCGCACCAGCCCGGCGGCAAAGGGCCGGTGACGCTTGCTGCGGTGGCGGCGGTCGGCGGGAAGGTCGAACAGGTCGTTGACGATATAGACCGCCGAGGCCATCAGCGACATGGCGACAAAGCCGGCCAGCACGCGGGCGACGGCCAGCGCATCGGTATATTCATGGGCAAAGAACAGCGGCAGGAAGATCAGCACGTTCTTGGCCCATTGATGCACCCGCATCGCCTTCCACAGCCCGCGCCAGACCGGCGGCGGCGGCGCGGTGACCAGCGCGGCCTCCTCGGCCCGGGCCGCGAACGCCCGCGCCGCGCCGGTGGGCGCGACGAAGCCGGGGCGCGCCGCGGCCTGCCAGATCGGGATGTCGGCCGGGCTGTCGCCCAGGTACTCGAAGGGCCCGTCCCCGCAATCGGCCCGGATCGCGGCCAGCTTGGCGGCGCCCTTGAGGTTCTGGCCCGGCTCGGAGGCGAGGATATCGTCGAACAGCCCGAGATAGCCCGCCACCGCCTCGGCGACCTGGCGGTCGGCGGCGGTGGCCAGCACCACCCGGCGCCCTTCGCCGCGGGCCTTGCGCAGATGCGCCAGCACCTCCTGCTCGTAGGGCAGCAGCTCGGGGTGAAACCGGTCCTCGGCCCAGATCGCGCTCTTGATGCCGCTGGCGCCGTGTTCCATCCCGGCGCGCAGGATGCCGGGCAGGGCCGAGGGCACCCGCAGCGCGCCGATCAGCAATTCCTGCGCGATATCGGTTCTGACCAGCGTGCCGTCGAGGTCGACATAAAGCGGCATCGGGGTGTCTGGGTCTGTCTGGCCTGCCAAATGCGCCTCGTCAATCCTCTGGTGCCGCAACAATTCCTACCCGCATTCTGGCTTCATGTCCTGTCTCGTGACAATGGACGCAAAATGTGAGGATTTTCTGGCCAGCGTCGGGCGATGGTGCAAGAATCAGCCCATGTTCGGCAAAAAAGACGTCTGGGCGCAGGGCGGGGCCGTCCTTTTGCTCTTCCTCCTGGCCTTTGCGCTGCGGGCGCTGGGCGCGGACTACGGCTATTTCCACGGCGACGAGCGGATCAACGAGGCCGCCAAGGTGCTGACCGGAGACCTCGTGCCCGGCCAACATTTCTATCCGCCGCTGATCCATTATCTCAACGCCCTGGGCCTGGCCGGGCTGTTCGCCACCGGCCTTGCGCTGGACTGGTGGCCGGGGGCGGGGGCGTTTCGGGCGCAGTATTTCAGCGATCCGACTCTGTTCTATGTCACCGCGCGGCTGATCGCCGCCGGGATCGGCGCGCTGATGGCGCCGCTGTTCTTCCTGATCGCCCGGCGCTGCGGGTTGGCGGGCTGGCGGGCCTGGGCGCTGGGCCTGCTGGGCGCGCTGTTTCCGCTGGGGGTCTTCATGGCGCATATCGCCAAGGGCGATGCGGCGCTGGCGACCGCGACGGTCGCGGTGTTCTGGGCCTTTCTGGCGCGGCTCGATGCCGGGCGGTCGGGGCGCTGGGACATCTGGCTGGGCGTCTTCGCGGTGTTGGTGGTCAGCTTCAAGCATTCCGGCGTCTTCGTGCTTGTGCCCTTCGCGCTGGGCGCCATGGCGCTGATCGCCCGGGCCGAGGGGCTGCGCGCCATGGGGCAGACGCTGGGCCGGGCGCTGCTGGTCGTGCTGGTGCTCTGGCCGCTGCTGAACATCGGCATCCTGCTGGATTTCGGCAATTTCCTGGCCTTTCAGAAGATCCAGGCGGTGATGTCGCTGCGCATGGAGGGCGGGGTCTGGCCCGGGATCGTCACCCTGGCGGAGCGGTCCTTGCGGCTGGTGCTGGGGCTCAACCCGGTGATGGCGGCGGTGGCGCTGGTGACGCCGGTGCTGCTGGCCCTGCCGGGCTGCGCGCTGTGCCGCAAACCGGCGCTTTTCGTGATCTGGGGGGCCTTGGTGCTGGCGACAGGAATGGTGGCGGTGATGGTCGGGCCGCGCCAGCCGGAACATCTCTGGATCGCCAATTTCGCGGGGTTCCTGCTGCTGGCGGGGCTCTGCCTTGCGGCCTTGGGCGAGAGGGTGAGCGGGCTGGGCAGGCTGGCGCTGGCGGTGCTGGCCGGGGGCGTGCTGCTGACCGCCGCCGGGACCGGGATTGCCGTCACCGAAGCGCTGGCGCCGCCGCTCTGGGTCACGACCGACGCCTATATCGCCGCCAACCTGGCGGACCGGCGGATCATGACCATGGCCGACAGCCACCTGCCCAGGCGCAAGGAGGCGCAGGAGATGGAGATCGCCCGCTGGCAGCGGCTGGCCGAGAAATACGCCACGCCCTTGCCCGAGATGGCCGAGGAACGGCTGATCCGCGAGAATGCGCCGGAGGCGGTGTTCTACATCGGCATGCCGACGGTGCTTTACGGGCTGGAAGGAGTGGACGAGGACGACCCGGATTACGAGGTCCGCGCCCATGTCTGGCCGCCGCAGAGGGAGGAGTGGCAGTTGGATTACTGGCGCGAGCAGGGGTTCGACATCTTCGTGGTGAAGGATCCGGAGTTCCTGATGGCGGAGGTGGAGTCGGACCTGATGCGGGCGTTCTTTCGCGACATGGACCGGCGATGTGCGGTCGAGACGCGGTTCGAGGCGGGCAAGCCGTTGTTCCTGGAGCGGCCGATTGCGATTTATCGTTGTCCCTAGACGGGGAGGCCTGGCCGCTGAGCACCCTGCGCGGAATCAAGGCCGAAGGCCGCCGCGCATCGCCGACGCGCCCCCACGCGGCGGCGATTTTGGCTGATGCCAGCGCGTCGAATGGGCCTATTTCGGATTTGGCAGTCATAAAGTGCCCAGAACACCTGTCGGATCGCCACCGCGCGCGTCGTCGATGCGCGGCTCGCACCGGGCCTCGACCGGGAGAGGACCGCTCGGATGCTCTGCCTCTAACCCGGATCCTGCTCCGACCGGATATCGCCGATGGTCAGCACCGGCGAGGCGTCGATATCGCGGGCATCCAGCATCGCGGCCACCCGCTCGAGCGAGGCGATCAGCTGCGCCTGTTCCCAGTCCTGCAACGCGTTGAAGGACTTCACGAAACGCTGCTGCAGGGCATCGGGCGAGGTCTCGACCGCCTTGGCGCCGACCGGCGTGATGATGACATCGGTCTGGCGGCGGTCGCGTTCCGAGCGTTGCCGGGTGACCATCTGGCGCGCCACCAGCTTGTCGACCAGCGCCGTCACCGTCGCCTGGCTCACCCCCATCTGCGTCGCCAGCGCCGAGGGCGTCACGCCATCCGCCGCCTTTGCCGCCACGATCTGAAGCACCCTGAGCTGCGCCGAGGACAGGCCCGCGGCCTGGGCCAGCGACCGCTCGTAAAGCTCGGTCGCCCGCAGGATGCGGCGCAGGGCGATCAGGCTCTGATCGGTGCGATCGTTGTCGTTTTGCGTCATGACACCCAAGTTGACACCATTTTCCCAATGTAATCAATCCTTTGGCGGATCATCGGGATTGATTTGCCTGGCTAAGCAAAAAACCGTGAAACACTTCGACAATAGCAGCGAAAATGCGCTCAAACCACGCTATAAGCGAATATTTTGCTTTGAAGGTTGAAACAAAACCGCCGGCTTGTTAGTTAGTCAGTCGAAGCAATGGAGAAGCGAGAACACATGCCCAAGGATATCTCACAACCCCGAACTCCGACGCCCCGTCTGCGCAAACCCGACGCGACGGATGGGGCCGAAATCTGGCAGCTGGTCAGCGAATGCCAGCCGCTCGACGAGAATTCGATGTATTGCAACCTGATCCAGGCCGACCACTTCCGCGACACCTGTGTCGTGGCCGAGATGGATGGCGAGATCGTCGGTTGGATCTCGGGGCACATGATTCCGAACCAGGACGCCTTCTTCGTCTGGCAGGTCGCTGTCAGCCCCAAGGCGCGCGGTCTCGGCCTTGGGCGCAAGATGCTGGCGCATCTGGTGTCGCGCGACGAATGCGCCGACGCCGAGGAACTGAAGACCACGATCACCAAGGACAACGACGCCTCATGGGGCCTGTTCCGCAGCTTCGCCCGCCAGGTCGGCGGCGAGATCTCGGACGAGCCGCATTTCGAGCGCAAGGCGCACTTCGACGGCCAGCACGCCACCGAACACCTGGTGACGATCGAGCTGCCGGAAGAGCCCAAGCTGCTCCGCGTCGCCTGACCCCATTCCATCACGCACAAAATTCCAAAGGAGGGCTTCATGACTGAGCGCATGACCCAGGACACGACCATTTTCTCCCGCCGCGAAAGCGAAGCACGGTCCTATTGCCGCGGCTTTCAGACCACCTTTACCGGGGCCAGCGGCTCGATCATGACCAATGACGAGGGGCGCGAATACATCGATTTTCTCGCCGGCTGTTCGTCGCTGAACTACGGTCACAACGACCCGGACATGAAGGCTGCGCTGATCGAACACATCAGCAATGACGGCGTCGCCCACGGGCTTGACATGCACACCGACACCAAGGCCGGCTTCCTGCGCGCCTTCGAGGAGCATATCCTCGCGCCGCGCGACATGGACCACAAGGTGATGTTCACCGGCCCGACCGGCGCCAATGCCGTCGAGGCGGCGATCAAGATCGCCCGCAAGGTCACCGGCCGCACCAACGTGGTGAGCTTCACAAACGGCTTTCACGGCGTGACGCTGGGCGCGCTGGCCGCCACCGGCAACGGCTATCACCGCGGCGGGGCAGGGACCGAGCTGAGCGGTGTCACCCGGATGCCTTACGATGGCTACATGGGCGAGGAATTCGATTCCTCGAAACTGCTGGCCAAGATGCTGAACGACGCCTCCTCGGGCATGGACGCCCCGGCGGCCATCATCCTCGAGACCGTGCAGGGCGAGGGCGGGCTGAACGCCGCCAGCCCCGAGTGGATCCGCTCGGTCGCCGAGCTGGCGCGCGAGCATGGCGCGCTGCTGATCGTCGATGACGTGCAGGCCGGCTGTGGCCGCACCGGCGGGTTCTTCAGCTTCGAGGACTTCGGCATCACGCCCGACATCATCACCATGGCGAAATCCATCTCGGGTTTCGGCCTGCCGATGGGCCTGGTGCTGGTGCGCCCCGAGCATGACGTCTTCGGCCCCGCCGAGCACAATGGTACCTTCCGCGGCAATACCCATGCCTTTGTCACCGCAAAGGTGGCGATCGAGAAGTTCTGGGCCGATGGCACCTTTGCCGAACGCCTGAAAGGCCGCGAGCTGATCGTTGTCGAGGGGCTGCAAAGCATCGCCAACCTGTTCGAGGGCGCCTACCTGAAAGGCCGCGGGCTGATGCGCGGCGTCGATGTCGGCTCGGGCGAGCGGGCCTCCGAGATCTGCGCGCGCGCCTTCGAGAAGGGGCTGATCGTCGAGACCTCGGGCCCCAATGACGAGGTGGTCAAGATCCTGGCCCCGCTCACCACCCCGGACGAGGTGCTGGTCAAGGGCTTCGGCCTCCTGCTCGAAGCCGCGACCGAAGTGGCCGAGGCCGGCCCGACCATTCAGATTGCAGCGGAGTAAACGTCATGATTGTCAGGGATTTCAACAAGATCATCGAGAACGAGCGCAGCCGTGTGGTGGCCGATGCTGAGTGGACCTCGGTGCGGATGCTGCTGGCCGATGACGGAATGGGCTTTTCCTTCCACATCACCTTCCTCAACGAGGGATCCGAGCACACCTTCGAGTACAAGAACCACTTCGAGAGCGTCTACTGCATGAAGGGCAAGGGCTCGATCACCGATCTCGCCACCGGCGAGACGCATGAGATCGTGCCGGGCGTGATGTATGCGCTCGACAAGCACGACCGCCATGTGCTGCGCGCCGAGGAAGAGCTGGTCATGGCCTGCTGCTTCAACCCGCCGGTCACCGGCAAGGAAGTGCACCGCGAAGACGGATCCTATGCGGCACCGGAGGAACTGGAGGACGCATGACCCATACGGTTGAGAAAATTGGCGGCACCTCGATGTCGCGGCTCGACGAACTGCGCGATTCGCTGCTGATCGGCGACCGCAAGGGGGCCGACCTTTACGGGCGCATCTTCGTGGTCTCGGCCTTCGCCGGCATCACCGACCTGCTGCTCGAGCACAAGAAGACCGGCAAGCCCGGCGTCTACGCCGATTTCGCCAGCGCCGACACCGATCACGGCTGGCACGAGGCGCTCGACCGCGTCGCCGCCGCCATGATGGCCGCCCATGACCGGGTGCTGGAACACGATGGCGACAAGGCGCGCGCCGCGGAATTCGTCCGCGAACGGATCGAGGGCGCGCGCAACTGCCTGATCGACCTGCAACGGCTCTGTTCCTACGGGCATTTCCGGCTCGAGGCGCACCTGATGCAAATCCGCGAGTTGCTGTCCGGCCTGGGGGAGGCGCATAGCGCGCTGACCGCCACCTTGCTTCTCCAGCGCGCGGGCGTGAATGCCCGTCTGGTGGACCTCTCGGGCTGGCGCGACGAGGGCGACGTGACGCTCGAAGAGCGTATCACGTCGTCCTTCGAAAGCGTCGATCCGATGATTGAGATGCCGATCGTCACCGGCTATGCGCAATGCTCCGAAGGCCTGATGCGCGAGTTCGACCGCGGCTATTCCGAGGTGACCTTCTCGAAACTCGCCGCCCTCACCGGCGCGCGCGAGGCGATCATCCACAAGGAGTTTCACCTCAGCTCGGCCGACCCCAAGCTGGTCGGCGCCGATGCGGTGCGCAAGCTGGGCCAGACCAACTATGACGTGGCCGACCAATTGTCGAACATGGGGATGGAGGCGATCCACCCCAAGGCCGCCAAGACGCTGCGCCAGGCCGAGGTTCCCCTGCGGGTGGCCAATGCCTTCGAGCCGGGCGATCCCGGCACGCTGATCGACGACCAGAAGGCCGAACGCCCGGGCGTCGAGATGGTCACCGGCCTCGACATCATCGCGCTCGAGGTCTTCGAGCAGGACATGGTGGGGGTCAAGGGCTATGACGCCGCCATTCTCGAGGTGCTGACGCGCCATGACGTGCGGATCGTCTCGAAGGTGTCGAACGCCAATACGATCACCCATTACGTCGATGCCTCGCTCAAGACCATGCGGCGGGTCGAGCGCGACATCTCGCGGCTCTATCCCCAGGCCGAGGTCCGCTCGCGCACCCTGGCCATGGCCGCGGTGATCGGGCGCGATCTCAACGGCTTGGCGGTGCTGACCCGCGGGCTCCAGGCGATTGCCGAAAGCGGCCGCGCCACCCTGGGCGCCAGCCAGGGCCCGCGCAATGTCGACACCCAGTTCATCCTCGAGCGCGAGGATTTGAAACCGGCGATCAAGGCGCTGCACAAGGTCTTCATCGAAGACGCGCAGAAAGCCGAATACCCCAAGGCCGCCTGAGGCAGGGGGCAGACCGAAAAGCAGAAGACCCGCCGGTGACCGCCTGCGGGTCTTCTTCGGTTTGAAAATATCCCGGGGGGGAAAGGGGGGCAGCGCCCCCCGAATGTCGGCACGGTGCCCCCCGCGCTACAGCCGGGCCAGAAGCTCCCGCGTCGGCCAGGCATCCGCCGGCATCCCCAGTTCCTTCTGCACCGCCTGCACCGCGTTGCGCGTGCCCGCGCCGAGGATGCCGTCGATCTCGCCGACGTCGTAGCCCCGCGCCTGAAGCTTGCGCTGCAATTGCTTCATCTCGTCGCCCTCCAGCCCCGGCTCGGGGGTGCCCGCGTCAAAGACCATCGCCCCCTCCAGCCGGTTGGCGAAATAGGCGGCGGTCAGCACGTAGACGAAGCTCTTGTTCCACTCGAAATAGACGTTGAAATTCGGATAGGCGAGGAAGGCCGGCCCCTTGCGCCCCTGCGGCAGGATCAGCGCGGCGGGCAGATCGGCGGCGCGACCCTCGCGCACCTTCACCCCCATGGCGTCCCAGTCCGCGGCGGCGCGCGGCTGGTCCACGCCGGTCAGCGCCCAGTCGAGGTCGGCGGGCACCGTCACCTCCTGCAACCAGGGCTCGTTCGGCCGCCAGCCGAGATCGCGCAGCATGTTGGCGCCGGACAAGAGCGCGTCGGGCGCCGAGGTCTTCAACGTCACATGCCCGTCGCCATCGCCGTCGACGCCATTGGTCAGGATGTCCTCGGGCAGCATCTGCACCATGCCGATCTCGCCCGCCCAGGCGCCGGTGGTGGTGGCGGGATCGAAATCGCCCTGCTCGTAAAGTTTCAGCGCGGCAAAGATCTGCGGCCGGAACAATTCCGGGCGGCGGCAGTCATGCGACAGCGTGACCAGCGCGTTCAAGGTGTTGAAATCGCCCTGGATCTGGCCGTAATCGGTCTCGAAGGCCCAGAAGGCCAGCAGCACCCCGCGCGACACACCGTACTCCTGCTCCATGCGCCGGAACACATCCGCGTAGCGGCGGGCATTGGCCTGGCCATTGTCGATCCGGTTCTGGCTGATCAACCGGCGGGCGAAATCGACGAAGGGCATCTGGAACACGCCCTGGCGCTGATCGGCGCGCAGCACCGCGCCATCCTGGCGCACCGGGCGGAAGAAGGCATCGACCGTGCCGGGCGCATGGCCCCGTTCCACCGCCTCGGCCTTCAGATCGGCCACGAATTGCGAAAACGGCCCGCCACAGGGGGTCTGCGCCAAGGCCGGTCCGGCAAGGGCGACAAGACAGGCCAGAACGGGAAGCCCGCGTTGGAAGAGCATTAAACAACCTCGAATTTGATCAGATATTGTGGCAAACTAGCATGGCCCGAAAGCCTTACAAGCGGGTTCACGGCCTTGCGGAGGATTGCATCGATTTTAGCCAGTTTGTGTCAGCGCCCGGGGAATTAACCGGTTGTTAGGACTTGAGGCCGAAAGTGTTAACAGGGGGCGCAATGACAGGATACGGCTGGAACCGCACGTCATTGAGGGCTGAAACATGCACGTTCTTATCGTGGAAAGTAACCCGTCGCTCGGACTGCTCTGGGCGCGGCATCTCGAACGCTTCGGGGTGCGCGTCGTGCTGGCGCATACGCAGGACGCGGCCATCCAGGCCTTGTCGGACACGACATTCGAGGTGATCGTGCTGGATCTCGTGCTGGGCGATGGCTCGGCCCTGGCGGTGTCGGATTTCGCCTGTTACCGCCAGCCCGAGGCGCGGGTGATCTTTGTCACCAATACCAGCTTCTTCTCGGACGGCTCGATTTTCCAGTATTGCGGCAATGCCGCGGCCCTCGTGCCCAGTTCAACGCCGCCGGACGATCTGGCGGCGCTGGTGGAACATCACGGCGCCAGGCATCACGCCGCCAGCGGGTAATCCCGGTCGCGGCCATGCGGCGCGGCGAAGTCGGTGTCGGGGCCGATCGGCACGATGCGGTGCGGGTTGATGCTGTCGTGGCTGTAGTAATAGTGCCGCACGATATGGTCGAGATGCGCCGTCGCCGCCACCCCGGGCCATTGGTAAAGCTCGCGGGTATAGGCCCAGAGGTTGGGATAATCGACCACCCGCCGGCGGTTGCACTTGAAATGGCCGTGATAGACCGCGTCGAAGCGCAAGAGCGTGGTGAACAGCCGCCAGTCGGCCTCGGTCACCCGCGCGCCCATCAGGTAGCGCTGTTTCGACAGCCGCTCCTCGAGCCAGTCCAGCGTGTCGAACAGCGGCTCGACCGCGGCCTCATAGGCCTTTTGCGTGGTGGCAAAGCCGCATTTGTAGACCCCGTTGTTGAGCGTGTCGTAGATCCGCGCATTGACCGGCTCGATCGCCGCGCGCAGGTCTTCGGGCCAGAAATCCGCGGTATTGCCGGTGATCCCGTCGAAGGCGGAGTTCAGCATGCGGATGATCTCGGCGCTCTCGTTCGAGACGATGGTCTTGTCCACCTTGTCCCAGAGCACCGGCACCGTCACCCGCCCCGAAGCGCCGGGATCGGCCTTGAGATAGAGGTCGCGCAAAAAGGGCAGGCCGTAAAGCCGGTCGCCGGTGGCGCCCTCGAAGCCCTCGTCGAAGGTCCAGCCGTCCGAGAGCATGTCGGGATGCACCACGGAAAGGCCGATATGATCTTCCAGCCCCTTCAGCGCGCGAAAGATCAGCGTGCGATGCGCCCAGGGGCAGGCATGGCTGACGTAAAGGTGATAGCGCCCGCTTTCCGCCGGAAAGCCGCCCTTGCCGGAAGGGCCGGGCGCGCCGTCCGGGGTGATCCAGTTGCGATAGGCGGTCTCGCTGCGCTGAAAGGCGCCGCCGGTCGCGTCGGTGTCGTACCATTTGTCGTGCCATGTGCCGTCGATGAGCAATCCCATGGGTGTCCTCCTGTATCTGCCCCATGACATAGCCTATTCGGCGCCGGGGAAAACGCCGCCCCGCGCGCATCACCTGCGCATGGATGAACACCCCGCGCCGGTCTCTGGCCCGCGCGCCGGGCGCAAGTGGGCGTCACGGCGGGGAACCCCGCGGGGCGCGCGCGCTATTGCAGGTCGGCAAAGGCCGCCTGCATCCGGCGCACCGCCTCTTCGATCCGGGCGCGGGGGGTGGCGAAATTGAACCGCAGGAAGCTCTCGCCGCCATGGCCGAAGGTCGGCCCGTGGCTGACCGCGATGCGCGCGTCGCGCTCGACCCGGTGCAACAGCGCGTCATGGCCGATGCCGGTGCCGGCGAAATCGACCCAGGCGAGGTAGGTGGCCTCCAGCGGCATCGAGCGCACGCCGGGAATGGCGTTCAGGCCCGCGTCCAGCAGCTTGCGGTTGCCATCGAGATAGGCAAGCAGCGCGTCCAGCCAGGCGGCACCGCCGGGGGAATAGGCGGCCTCGATCATCTGCATCCCGAAGGCATTGGCCGAGATGCCCAGCGCCCGAAGCTTGCCCGCGAATCGCGCCCGCAGCGCGTCGTCGGGGATGATCGCATGGCCCACGAGGTGGCCGGCGATATTGAAGGTCTTGGTGGTCGCGCCCAGCACGATCAGCCGGTCGCGCAGCGAAGGATCGGCGCGGTCCATGGTCAGAAACTCGGCGCCCGGAAACACCAGGTCCTGGTGGATCTCGTCCGATACCAGGATCAGGTCGTGGCGGCGGCAGAAATCGCCCACCGCGCGCAATTCGTCGCGCGTCCAGACCCGGCCGCCGGGATTGTGCGGCGAACACAAAAGCAGCACCTTCTCGCGCCCGGTCATGCGGCTGTCCCAGGCGCCGAAATCCATCTGGTAGCGCCCGTCGACCTGGGCCAAGGGCAGTTCCACCGCCCGCCGGTCGGCCGAGCGGATCACCCGGCCAAAGGCGTGATAGACCGGCGACATGACGACGATGCCGTCGCCGGGCTGCGAGAAGGCCTCGATCACCACCGCGACGCCATTGACCACGCCGGGGGTGTAGTGAATCCAGCGCGGCTCGATCTCCCAGCCGTGACGCTCGCGCATCCACCATTGCACCGCGGCATTGGTGTCTGCCGGATCGCCGAAATAGCCGTAGACCCCATGTGCCACCATCTCTTCCAGCCGCACCTGCACCGGGGCAGGGGGGCGGAAATCCATGTCCGCCACCCACATCGCCAGCCCGTCGTCGGGCGAGACGCCGTAATTGGCCTGCATGTTGTCCCACTTCATGGCGTGGGTGCCGCGGCGGTCGATGATTTCGTCAAAGTCGTAGGACATGGGCGTCGCTCCTTGCCGGGTCGTGCGGCGGGACGCTACCGCATTGATCTGCGGATGCAAGCCTAGGGGCTCAGCTTGCGCAGGTACTCCATGACCTCGGGCCGCACGGTCTCGGCGCCGTCATCGCGCGCGGTGTCGATCACCTTGCGCAACTGGTCGAGATCGGTGCGGCGCATCAGGTGCTTGACCGGCCCGATCGAGGCCGGGCGCATCGACAGCGTGCGCAGCCCCATGGCGGCCAGGCAGACCGCCTCGATCGGGCGGCCCGCGTCCTCGCCGCAAAAGCTCAGATGCGTTCCGGTGGCCTCGCAGCGCTTCACGATCATCTCGATCAGCGTCAGGAACGAGGTATTGAGCGTGTCATAGCGCCGACGCACCCGTTCGTTTTCCCGGTCGGCGGCAAAGAAGAACTGTTTCAGGTCGTTGCCGCCGATCGACAGGAACTCGACCTTGCGGAAGAAGGCATCCGGGGCAAAGGCCAGCGAGGGGGTCTCGAGCATCGCGCCCACCTCGAGCCGTTCGGGCAGCGCATGGCCCAGGATGCTCTCGCGTTCCAGCGCCTTGGCCATCTCGGCGCGCGCCTTGAGAAACTCGCTGTATTGCGCGATGAAGGGAAACATCACCGTCAGCGGCCGGCCATTGGCGGCCCTGAGCAGCGCCTGCAACTGCATCCGCATCATTCCGGGCCGGTCCAGCGCCACCCGGATCGCGCGCCAGCCCAGCGCCGGGTTCGGCTCGTCATTGGGCTTCATGTAGGGCAGCACCTTGTCCGAACCGATGTCGAGCGTGCGAAACACCACCCGCTTGCCCTTGGCCGCATCCAGCACGCCGGAATAGATCCTGGCCAGTTCGGTGCGCTTGGGCATCTTGTTGCGGATCAGGAACTGCAACTCGGTGCGAAACAGCCCCACGCCCTCGGCGCCCGAGCCTTCGAGCGAGGGCAGATCGGCCATCAGGCCGGCATTCATGTGCAGCGAGATCACCTTGCCGCAGCGCGTCCTGGCGGGCTTGTCGCGCAGCGAGACATAGCGTTCCTGCGCCTTGTGCAGCATCGCCATCTTGTCGCGGAAGGCGGTGACGACATTGTCGTCGGGGCGCAGGTGGACGATGCCCTGGTCGCCGTCGACCATGATGTGATTGCCGTTCATCGCCTCGGTGGCGATGCGCTCGGCCTGGAGCACCAGCGGAATCGCCAGCGCCCGGGCGACGATGGCCGCATGGCTGCCGACCGAGCCTTCCTCGAGCACCACGCCCTTGAGCTTGCGGCCATATTCCAGCAATTCGCCGGGGCCGATATTGCGCGCCACGAGGATCGGGTCGTCGGGCATCTCGGCGCCGGTGGTCGAGCCCTGGCCGGTCAGGATGCGCAGCAGCCGGTTCGACAGGTCGTCGAGATCGTGCAGCCGCTCGCGCAGATAGGCATCGGGCACCTGGCTCAGGCGGGCGCGGGCGATGGATTGCTCCTTCTCGACCGCGGCCTCGGCCGAGAGCCCGCGCGAGATGTCCTCTTCCATGCGCCGCATCCAGCTGCGCGAATTGGCGAACATGCGGTAGGCTTCGAGCACTTCCATCTGCTCGCTGTCGCCGCCGCGCGCGCCTTCGAGCAGCTCGTCGACGCCGATGCGCAGCTTTTCCACCGCCTCGTTCAGCCGCTCCAGCTCGCGCTGGGGATCGTCGGCGATGGGATTGGTGACCACGACGCGCGGCTCGTGCAGCCAGACATGGCCCTCGGCGGCACCCTCCTGGCCGGTGATGCCACGGATCAGGTGCGGCTGGGTGTGGCGCGCCGACATCGCCGCGCCCTCGCCGACAAAGGCGCCCAGCTCGGTCATCTCGGCCAGCACCATGGCGACGACTTCCAGCGCATAGACTTCGTCGGCGGTGAATTCGCGGGCTTCCTTGGACTGGACCACCAGCACGCCCAGCATCTCGCCCAGCCGCTGGATCGGCACGCCGAGGAAGGACGAATAGATCTCCTCGCCGGTCTCGGGCATGTAGCGAAAGCCATGCGCCTGGGGCGCATTGGCGGTATTGACGATCACCCCGGCGCGGGCGACGCGACCGACCAGCCCCTCGCCGATGCGCATCCGGGTCTGGTGCACGGCCTCGGGCTTCAGCCCCTCGGTGGCGCAAAGCTCAAGCGTGTCCTCGTCGCGGAACAGGTAGATCGAGCAGACCTCGGTTCCGGTGGAATCCGCGGTCAGATGCACGATCCGGTCGAGCCGTTCCTGGCCCGCGGCCTCTTCGGCCATCAGATCCCGCAGGCGCCTGAGCAGCTTGCGGCTTTCGCTTTCCGTCCCGTCCGGCATCTATCCCCCGAAACCGGCAGGCCCGTCCAGCGCGCGCTGTCTCAGCCTGCCTTTTCCAATTCGAAGGCATCATGCAGGGCCTGCACGGCAAGTTCCATATATTTCCGGTCGATCAGCACCGAAATCTTGATCTCGGAGGTTGTGATGACCTTGATGTTGATGCCCTCGTCCGAGAGCACCTTGAACATCTTGGCGGCCACCCCGGCATGGCTGCGCATGCCGATGCCGACGACCGAGACCTTGGCGACGCCGGTGTCGGCGACGATGTCGTGGTAGTTGATCGCCCCCGAGGCCTTGGCGTCGGAGATCGCCTTTTCCGCCCGCTTCACCTGGTCGGTGGGGCAGGAGAAGGTCATGTCGGTGCGTCCCTCCTCCGAGATGTTCTGGACGATCATGTCGACGTTCACCCCCGCGGTGGACAGCGGGCCGAAGATCGCCGCGGCGATGCCGGGCCGGTCGGCCACCGAGATCAGCGTCATCTTGGCCTCGTCACGGGAATAGGCCACGCCGGAGACAACATTGAGTTCCATGATTTCCTCCTCACCGCAGACCAGGGTTCCGGCCGCGTCGTCCATTTCGTCGAAGCTCGACAGCACCCGCAGCTTCACGTTGTAGCGCATGGCCAGTTCGACCGACCGGGTCTGCAGCACCTTGGCCCCCGCCGAGGCCAGTTCCAGCATTTCCTCGAAGGCGATCTTGTCGAGCTTGCGCGCCTTTTCGCAGATCCGGGGGTCGGTGGTATAGACCCCGTCCACGTCGGTATAGATGTCGCAGCGCTCGGCGTCGAAGGCGGCGGCAAAGGCCACCGCGGTGGTGTCCGATCCGCCGCGGCCCAGGGTGGTGATCCGGCCATCCGGGGCGATGCCCTGGAAACCGGCAATGACCGCGACCTGCATGCCTTCGGCGAACTTGGCGGTGATGTTCTCGGTGGGGATCTCGACGATGCGCGCGGCGGCATGGATGTCGGTGGTCCTCAGCGGCACCTGCCAGCCCTGCCAGGAGCGCGCGGGCACGTCCATCTCTTGCAGGGTCAGCGCCATCAGCCCGGCGGTCACGTTCTCGCCCGAGGAGACGACCGCATCGTATTCGCGCGCGTCGAACAGCGGCGAGGTCTCGTTGACCAGCCCGACAAGTTTGTTGGTCTCGCCGGCCATGGCCGAGACGATGACGATCACGTCATAGCCCTTGGAGACCTCGACGCCGACGCGTTTCGCGACGCGGCGGATGCGGTCGGGCGTGGCGACCGAGGTGCCGCCGAATTTCATCACCAGAAGAGGCATGGTGGTATCCTGCCTGATATGTCCTGGCGCGCATTTACGCCCAAGGCGACGAAAGGGCAAGTGGCTGGACCGGTTGTTTCGCTCAGGGCAAGGCGGTTGCTGACGCGAAACGGGGGGCTTGTCCCTCCGCAGTCCCGGACTTGATCCGGGACCTCACGCTGCGGTTTGTAAAGAGGTCCCGGATCAAGTCCGGGACTGCGGCAGGCGCAGGATCAAGTCCGGGACTGCGGAAGGCGCAGGATCAAGTCCGGGACTGCGGCAGGCGCAGGATCAAGTCCGGGACTGCGGCAGGCGCAGGAACAAACCCGGGGCTGAGGCAGGCGCAGAACCCGCGCCGCATCCGACGCGACCTCACCCGCCGGCGTTGCGCTCCAGCGCGGCGGCGATCGCCTGGGGGATCGGCTGGCCGGTGCGTTCGGAGACGAAGAGGTATTCGCCCGCCGGGTTGACCTCGAAGAACACATGCGCGCCCTCGGGCGTCACGCGGTAATCCACCGCGCCGAATTTCAGCCCGAAGGCCGCCATCAACCGGCGCAGCCTGGCGGTCTCGTCGTCGGGCAGGACATAGGGCCGCACCTCGGCGGTGCCGACGCCGGGGCGGTAGTCGACCTCGTAGCGCGGCTCCGAGCGGAAGGAGGTGGCGAAGATCTCCTCGTCCACCACCGTCACCCGCAGGTCGAGCGCGAGGGGAATGTATTCCTGCAGGATCACCGGCGCAAAGCGGATGGTGTCGAGCAGCGCCATCTCGGCCGGGCCGATCTTCAGCGTCTCGCGCGGGGCCTGGGGGATGTTGCGAAAGGCCTTGCGCACCACGCCGGTGGCCGCATGCGCCTCGATGAAGGCGCGGGCCTCGTCGGGGTCGTTGGTGACCAGGGTCTCGGGAATGCGGATGCCCAGCCGGGTGGCGATGCGGTGCTGGGTGACCTTGCGCAGCGCCATCTCGTCGGCGGCGGGCGGGTTCATCCAGTAGCAGCCCATTGCATGGGCAAAGCCCTGCACCGCCTCGGTGGTCTCGGACTGGGCAAAGAGCCGCGCGGTCGCGTCGGTCAGCGCCGGATCGAGCTGAAAGCCGCGGATGCGCCGGTTCCAGACCGCGCCGACCCGGTCGAGATCGATGCGCCGCCTGTTCTCGAGATCGATGTAGAGCGCATCCGCCGAGGGCCCGCAGCGGGCATTGATCCGGGTGCGGACGGGAATCGAGGCGAGGTCGAGCACCTCGTAATCCGTGCGCAGGTGCCGGGTGACCTGTGCGACGTGATCGTTGTCGGGAAAGGAGATGATCAGGATCACTGGGCTTGTCCTTGTCGCTCAGGCCGGACCCGGCGACGGGATGCCGCCGGGCCGTCGTGTGCTCATGCCGGGCTCAGCTGCCGCCGAGCTGCTGATAGGCCGCCCAGGCCTGCTGCCAGGCCGCGTGGCCCTGGGCATCCAGCATCCCGCGCTGGTTGAGCGCCGCGTATTGCTGGAGGATCTGGGCGTAGTGGCCCAGGTATTGCCCCCGCATGTCCTGAACCGGGGGCTGGGCCGGCGGGGCGCCGGTGCCCATGACGAAGGGCAGGCCGGGAATGCCGGGAAAGACCGGCGGCTGCGGCTGGCCGGGAAAGCCGGGGTCGAAGGGCGGCTCGAGGAAGGATTTCGGCGGATCCTTGATGCCCTTGCCGGGAATGTCGCCGATGATGTTCTTGGGCAGATCGTCGATGACGTTCTTGGGGCCGGGATCGAAGGGGCCATCCTTGGGGAAATCCTTGGGACCGTCTTTCGGGAAGTCCTTGGGCGGGTCCTTGGGGAAATCCTTGGGGCCATCCTTGGGGAAGTCCTTGGGCGGGTCCTTGGGGAAATCCTTGGGGCCGTCCTTCGGGAAGTCCTTGGGCGGATCCTTGGGGAAGTCCTTGGGGCCATCCTTCGGAAACTCCTTGGGCGGGTCCTTCGGGAAATCCTTCGGTCCGTCCTTGGGAAACTCCTTCGGCGGGTCCTTGGGCAGCGGTTTCGGCCCCACGCCGCCGCAGGAGACCGCGGTGCCGATCGAGCTGCGCGGCCCGTCGAGACAGGCCTGCATCCGGGTGATCTGGCCCTCGGAGAACATCACCATGGTGTCGTCGTCGACGTAATCCATGTAGTTCATGAACATGTCGCCATTGGGCCCGTTGCCGCAGGAGACCGTGGGAAATGCGGGCTTGCCGGTATTGGGCCCGCCCTGGTTGGGGGTGTCGGCGACGAAATCCGACCCCGAGCAGCCATTGCCGTCATCGCCCCAGATATGGCGCAGGTTCAGCCAGTGGCCGATCTCATGCGTCGTGGTCCGGCCCTTGTCGAAGGGCGCCGCGGCGGTGCCGGTGGTGCCGAACCCGGTGTGGGTCACGACCACGCCATCGGTCGCCGCCGGGCCGCCGGGAAACTGGGCATAGCCCAGAAGCCCGCCCGACAATTGGCAGACCCAGATATTGAGGTAGTCGTCGCGCGGCCAGGCGTCCTTGCCGCCCTGGGCGTCGAACTTCACCTCGTCGTCCGAGCCGAAGGAGGTCTTGCTGGTCTCGGTCCGGGTCACGCCATCGGTGGGATTGCCGTCGGGGTCCACCGTCGCCAGCTCGAACTCGATGCGCGCATCGCCGGCCAAGGGCGCAAAGGGCGCGGGCACGCTGGAGATATCGCTGTTCTGCTTGCGGAAGTCGCGGTTGAGCACCGCGATCTGGCTGTCGATCTGGGCCTGGCTGATGTTCTGCGCCTGGGTGCGCCAGACCACGTGGACCACCACCGGAATGCGCGTGCAGCCCGGGCGCAGCGCCGGGCCGGACATCGCGGCGCGAAAGGCGTGATCCTCGATGCGCGCCAGCCGCCTGGCATAGTCGCGGTCGGTGTCGAGCAGGCGCCGGTGGACCTGCATGGTGCCGCAATCGCGGCGTCTCGGGGTGTCGTCATCGGCCATGTCTCTGTCTCCTTTGATGAAATATGCGCCGCGTCGGATGCGGCCGTGATGAAAAACCTCCCCCGCCCGGCGGGCGAAAATCGCGCCCTCCGGGTCCGCGCCCCGGTCAGGGGGGCGCGAAACGGGTCTGTCGTCGGATCGCGTGACCGCGGATTTGCGCGGTCAGCGCTGGCGCAGGATCAGCTTGTCGCCCTGCGCCGCTTCGATGTCGTAGCGGCCTTCCCAGCCGGGCAGGTCGATGCGCAGCACCTCGCCCTCGAGATGCCAGCCGCCCTGGCCCGCGGGCACCGTCCGGTCGGCGGGGCCGGGGCGGCCGCCAAGGGCCAGGCCCTGGTCGTCCAGCCGCAACTGGCGGCGTCCGCGCGCGGGCGGGATGTCGGCGCCGTCGCGGTAGAAGACATGCCGCCCGTCACCGCCCTCTTCGGCGATCTCGATCCACTGGCCCACAAGATCCGCTTTGTCCGTCATGTTCCGTTCCGATCCCTGGCGTGCGCCCCTGTCGTCGGGGCCCCGCCTGTCAAGAGCATCCGCCGCAGCCACAGCCACAGCCCCCGGCGGCCCCGGCATAGGCGCTCAGCGCCGCATGGGTGGCATGGCTGGTCTGCCAGTGTCCGTAGTCCTGCGCCGTCAGCCGACCGTCGCGCCCGAGCCGGGCATATTGCGCCAGCAATGCCTGGTAGTGAAACGCCAGGGCGCGGGCCATCTGCACCGGGTCGGGCCCGGCGGTCACCGGCGGCGGCTGCGGCGGCGGTGCATAGGGCGCGCCCGGTCCCGGTGCCGCGTCCACCGGGGCGGTCTGTTTCACCGCGCCCGCCTCCTCGGCCAGGTAGCCCGCGTTCATCCGCAGGATCTGGATGGCGAAACCGGCGTCGATGCGGTCGAGCGTGTCATTGGCGGTATGGATCGCGTCATTGGCCCCGTCGGCGCCCTCGATGGTCAGCACCGCCGGGATACCGGCCTCGATGAAGGGCACATGGTCGCTGGCAAAGGGGTCGAGCGAGGTCTGGACCGTGAGTGGTGTGAAATCCGCCGCCGCCTGTGCCAGCCTGTCGATCTGCGCCTGGCTGAGCGCATGGCCTTCGAGCAGGACCGCCGCCGGGTTGGCATTGACCGCGCCGATCATGTCCATGTTGAGCACGGCGCGGATGCGCCCGCGCTCGGCCTCGTCCAATGTGGCAAGGTACTGTCGGCTGCCATGCAAGCCCTGTTCCTCGCCGCCCACCAGCACCAGCGTCAGGTCATGCACGAATTCATGGCCCGAGAGCGCCGCGGCCAGGGTGAGCAGCCCGGCCGATCCGCTGGCATTGTCGTCGGCGCCCGGCGCAGGCGCCTCGGGTCCGCCGGGATGGTTCACCGAATCGAGATGCGCCACCACGATCACGTTGTCGCGCCCGGCCATGCCGACCCCGGCGCGCCGGCCCACCACGTTCATCGACGCGCCCAGCCCCGGCACCTCCACCGGCTGCAGCTCGGCATCGAAGCCCAGCGCATCGAGCTGGCCGCGACACCACTCGGCGGCCTCGGCATAGCCCGCGCTGGTGGAAAAGCGGGTGGGCCAGGCGACAAGCCGGGCGATATTGGTCTCGAAGAGCGCGCGGTCGACCCGCGCCACCACCTCGGCCGCCGCTCCGGTCTCGGCAGTCGCCGAGCGAGCGGGCGAGACGGTGCGGAAAACCTCGGCGTTTTCCGCCAGCGGCAGGACGTGGAAACAGACGTCGTCGCGGTTGCCCAGGGCCTCGGCCTCCTCCTTGGGCAGGCTGACCACGAGATAGCGGCCGCGGTCGAAGATCACCTCGACATCCGGGTGTTCCTGCTGAAAGGTCCGGCCCTTCTGCACCACCAGGTGCATGTCGCCCTTCCTGACCTCGCCCGCGGGCTGGCGGGCGCTGCGGTTCTCGGCGCCCAGGGAGGCTTGCACCCCCGACCAGCGGGTATTGGCGGCATAGGTCAGCACCTCGTCGCCGAAGCGCACCCACCAGCCGCCCTGGTCCTCGATGCTCTTTCTGGATGTATCGAAATCGGCATCGTCGATGCGGAAAGAGGAGTATTTCATGATAAATTGCCTTGAAAATATGCAGGCAAGCCTACCACGTCCGCCACGATTCCTCAACTCAGGATTGCAAGGCTCGGCGGGAAGTGGCCCAAGCGGTCGCGCGTCCTCCGGCGGCTTGCGCACAGGACGGGCGGTCTCAAGGGCGGGCGCGGGGGGCGATCAGTTGGTCTTGCGGCTGGGGCGAAAGGGCAGGGGGGCGATGGAAATGCCGTCCTCCACCAGCTTGCGGGCCTCGTCGGGCCGCGCCTCGCCATGGATCGAGCGCAGCGGCACGTCGCCGTCATGCATGGCGCGGGCCTCGCGGGCAAACTCGGTCCCGACGTAGTCCGAGGTCTTCTCGACATGCGCCTTGAGCCGGGCCAGCGCCTGTTCGGCGGGCGAGGCGGGGGCCGAGAGCGGCCTGGGCCTGGCGGGCGGCGGCGCCTTGGCGCTGCCTTGCGACACGCGCGGCGTCATCAGGTCGCGGTCGACTTTGCTGCTGCCGCAGATCGCGCAGGCCACCATGCCCGCGGCCTTGAGCTTGTCAAAGGCCTGGGCGGACTGGAACCAGCTTTCGAAGCGGTGGTCGTCGCTGCATTTCAGAGCGTAGTGAATCATCTTTCATGCCCGTCAAGGAACTGCTCAAGACATAGGGGTTCGGCGGCGAAGATCAACCGATCCCGGCCGCGCGACCCGCCGGCAGGGGCAGGCGGGCCGAGATCGCGGCGACCACGGTGTCGAGATCCGCGGGATGGTCAAGCTGGTCGCGGGCCATGCGGCGCATGGTGTCGCGGCGCTCGGGGTCCAGGGTCTGGCGCAGCGCGCGGGCCAGGCTTTCGGCATCGCTGACCTGGATCGCCGCGCCGGTCACGTCGAGCCGCCGGAAGATGCGGGTGAAGTTGCTGGTGTCCGGCCCGTGCAGCAGGGTGCTGTCGAACACCGCCGGTTCAAACGGCGTATGGCCGCCCTTGTCCACCAGCGAGCCGCCGATGAAGGTGGTGCCCGCCAGCGCGTACCACAGCGGCATCTCGCCCAGCGTATCGGCGATATAGACCGCATCCTCCCCCGGCGCCTCCCCTGCCGAGCGCAGCGCCGGTTCGATCCCCGCCGCGCGCGCCAGCGAAGCAATGGCAGGGCCGCGCTCGGGGTGGCGCGGGGCGATGATCAGCCGCGTCTCGGGGCGGGCGACCCGCAGCAGGGCATGGGCGGCCAGCACGATCCGGTCCTCGCCCTCGTGGGTCGAGGCGGCCAGCCAGGTCTCGTCGCGCGCAAAGGCCGCCCGCAGCGCCGCATCCGGCACAAGGTGCCCGGGCGGGGCGTAAAAGGCCTTGAGGTCGAGCACCGGCGCCAACTGCCCCGCCGTGAGCCCCAGTTGCAGCAACCGGCGGCGCGAGCCGTCGTCCTGCGGCGAGACCAGCGTGAGCCGGCCCATCACCTCGTCGGCCAGCCAGGCCACCCGGCGCCAGGCCTGCGCGCTGCGCCGCGACAGCCGCGCGCCGATGGCAAAGACCGGCAGCCCGCGCGCCGCCAGCGCCGCGATGCGATTGGGCCAGAACTCGGATTCCAGCAGCACATGGCCGCGCACGTCATAGCGCCGGATCAGCCGCACGCTGGCCCGGCGGCTGTCCACTGGCGCCAGCCGCGCCGTCAGCCCGTCGAGTGCCCAGCCCCGCGCCATGGCGCGCCCGCCCAGCGAATTGGTGGTGACCAGCAGCTTGAGACCCGGGTGCCGCGCGCGCAGCGCAAGGAGGACCGGGCGGGCCGAGATCAGCTCGCCGTTCGAGGCGGCGTGCAGCCAAAGATGCGGGCCGGGCGCGCCGCCGATGCTCAGCCCCATGCGCTGGCACCAGTCGGCCAGGCTTTCGCGGCCACGCACCACGCGCAGCAAGAGCAGCGCCGCCACCGGCACCCAGGCGAGCGACAGCACCACGCGGTAAAGCGGCAGGGCCGGAAACCGCATGAAGGCTCAGAGGTCCCGGGCCAGCTTGCGCAGCTCGAACTTCTGGATCTTGCCGGTCGAGGTCTTGGGCAATTCCTGGAACACCACGGTCTTGGGCGTCTTGAACCCGGCCAGGCGGCTGCGGGCAAAGGCGATCAGGTCGGCCTCGGTCACCTCGTGGCCCTCCTTGAGCTCGATGAAGGCGCAGGGCACCTCGCCCCATTTCTCGTCCGGCTTGGCCACCACCGCCGCCAGCAGCACGGCGTCATGCGCCATCAGCGTGCCCTCGACCTCGACCGACGAGATGTTCTCGCCGCCGGAAATGATGATGTCCTTGGCGCGGTCGGCGATCTGGATATAGCCGTCGGGATGCTGCACGGCGAGGTCGCCGGAATGGAACCAGCCGCCGGCAAAGGCCTCGGCGGTGGCTTGCGGATTGCGCAGATAGCCCTTCATCACCGCATTGCCGCGGAACATGATCTCGCCCTGCTGGGCGCTGTTCATCGCCACCTGCGCCATGGTCTCGGGGTCGAGCACCGTGATCTCCTCCATCATCGGCATGGCGACGCCCTGGCGGGCCTTGACGGCGGCGCGGTCCTCGCCGGTCAGCGCGGCCCAGTCGTCGTCCTGCCAGAGGCATTCGGTGGCCGGCCCGTAGGTCTCGGTCAGCCCGTAGACCTGGGTGATGTTGAAGCCCATCGGCTCGATCTTGGCCAGGGTCGCGGGGGCGGGGGGCGCACCTGCGGTAAAGACCTCGACGATATGCTCGAAGCTGCGCCGGTCGGCCTCGGGCGCATTGACCAGCATGTTGAGCACGATCGGCGCGCCGCCGAAATGGGTCACGCCCTCGTCGGCAATGGCGTCATAGATCGCCCGCGCGGTGATGTCGCGGCAACAGACCAGCGTGCCGCCGACCACCGGCATCATCCAGGTGTGGCACCAGCCGTTGCAGTGAAACAGCGGCACGATGGTCAGGTATTTCGGATAGAGCACCATGCGCCAGGAAATCGTCTGGGCCATGGCGATCAGGTAGGCGCCGCGGTGGTGATAGACCACGCCCTTGGGCCGCCCGGTGGTGCCGGAGGTATAGTTGAGCGCGATCGATTCCCATTCGTCCTCGGGCAGGATCCAGTCGAACTCCGGGTCGCCGGTGGCGAGGAAGTCCTCGTACTCGGTATAGAGCCCGCCGGCCGGGGCGCCGCCGTGCGCATCGGCCACCTCGATGATCCGCGGCGCGGGGCCTTCCATCCGCTCGATCGCCTCGGCCACCATCGGCAGGAACTGCGGATCGACCAGCACGATCTTCGCCTGCCCGTGGTCGAGGATATAGGCCACCGTATCGGCGTCGAGCCGGGTGTTGATGGTGTTGAGCACCGCGCCGCAGGCGGGCACGCCGAAATGCGCCTCGGCCTGGGCGGGCAGGTTGGGCAGCACCGTCGCCACCACGTCGCCCGGCGCGACACCGGCACCGGCCAGCGCCGAGGCAAGGCGGCTGACGCGGGCGTGATACTCGGCATAAGTCTTGCGATGCGGCCCGTAGACCACGGCCAGCCGGTCGGGAAAGATCCGCCGGGCGCGGCGCAGCATCGACAGCGGCGTCAGCGGCACGAAATTCGCGGCATTCCGGTCCAGCCCGGATTCGTCTTGCAGCCAGCCCATCGGGACCCTCCTGTTATCGCCGGATATAGCCGTTATAAGGCAAGACCGAGGTGTCGCAAGCTGGCGATTTTGGGGGGAGATGAGGATGCAGGCGGAAACCCGGCCGATGGCGGCCGCAGGGTCGATTCTGGCCGCGATGGCGGTGATCGGCGTGATCGACAACGCGGTGCCGGTGCTGGCGGGCGAGATCGGGCTGTGGCAGTTCTATGCTTGGCGCGCGCTGCTTGCGGTGCCGGTGATGCTGCTCTGCGTGCGACTGGGCTTCGGCAGCCTTACGGTGCGGCGGATCTGGGCGGTGATGCTGCGCGGCAGCCTGCTGGCGCTGTCGATGCTGTTCTACTTCGGGTCGCTGGCGGTGATGCCGATTGCCCAGGCGCTGTCGGGGCTGTTCACCTCGCCGGTCTTCGTGCTGGTGATCACCGCGCTGGCGCTGCGCCAGAAGGTCGGGCCCTGGCGCATCCTCGCGGTGGCGATGGGCTTTGCCGGCATCCTCGTGGTGCTGACGCCGGACCCGGAGACCCTGACCTGGGCCAGCTTCCTGCCGGTTCTGGCCGGGCTTTTCTATGCGCTGGGCGCGATTGCCACCCGGACGATCTGCAGCGGCGAGCAGTTGATGGCGATGGTGATGGCGATGTTCGTGGTGCAGGGGCTCATGGGACTGGCCGGGCTGGCCGGTCTGGCGCTCTGGCAGCCCGCGGTGCCCGAGGGCGGCGCGGGTTTCGTGCTGCGCGGCTGGGTCTGGCCGATGTCGCCGCTGGCGCATCTGCTGATGGCGGTGCAGGCGGTGTTCTCGATCCTCGGCATCGGGCTGGTGACCCGCGCCTATGCGCTGGGCGAGGCCTCCTACGTGGCAGTCTTCGAGTATTCGGTGTTCATCTTCGGGCCCCTGGCGGCCTTCGCGATCTTCGGCCAGGCGGTGACCCTGACCGAGGTGCTGGGGATCGCGCTGATCGCCGCGGCGGGGATGGTGATCATGTGGCGGATGAAGGCGGGGTGAGGGGGGTGTGGGGTGGTGGTGGCTTGGGCGGAGGTACCGGCGACGGTTGGCCGAGGGAAGCGGAGCGCGCGGGGACCGGCCACCAGCGTCCATCAGCCGCCTGCCGTCATCCCGGGCTTGACCCGGGATCTCTGTGGACAAGGCGGCGTGAGAACCCGGGTCAGGCCCGGGATGACGTTGGAAGCGGGTGGCGGGAGATCCCGGGGCAAGCCCGGGATGACGTGCGGAAGGGGAGGCAGGGGACGGGAGGCAGGAGAAGGGGAGGCGTGGGACAGGAAAGCACGGGACGCGAGGCCCTGCGCCCCCCGCAGCGAATTGCCGTTCGCGGCGCGGCAGGCTAGCGTCGGGCCATGATCATCTCGCCCGGGCGGCGCTATATCTTTGTCCATATCCCCAAGACCGGCGGCACCGCGATGGCGCTGGCGCTGGAAGAGCGCGCCATGGCCGATGACATCCTGATCGGCGACACCCCCAAGGCCCGGCGCCGCCGCCACCGTCTCAAGGGCTTGAAAACCCGGGGAAGGCTCTGGAAACACTCGCGGATCTCGGACATCGACGGGCTGGTCAGCGCCGCAGACCTCGATGATTTCCTGATCTTCACCCTGGTGCGCAACCCCTGGGACCGGATGGTCAGCTACTACCACTGGCTCAGGGAGCAGGACTTCGACCATGCCGCCGTCGGCCTGGCCCGCAGCCTGCCGTTCGGCGCCTTCGTCCGGCACCCGCTGACCCATGCCAGCCTGTCGCGCAACCCCTCCGGGCGCTATGTCACCGATGCGCAGGGGTGCGAGCGGCAGGCGCTGTTTCTGCGGCTGGAACACCTGGCCGAGGATATCGCCCCGCTCGAGGCGCACCTGGGCTTTGCCCTGGCGCCCGGCCATGCCAACCGCTCGCAGCGCGCGGCGGATTACCGGGGCTACTACGATGCACAGAGCGCGGCGGCGGTGGCGCGGACCTGTGCCGCCGACATTGCCCGTTTCGGCTATGCCTTCTGAGCGGGCTGTGGTGTAGTGACCGCCCAGGTCGCGCGGCCTTGACCTCGGCTGCCCGGATATTTTCTATGCGGTCACGGGTCTTTCCCGGGCGGGAAGGCAAAGCGCGGGGGCAAAGCCGGTGAAGAAGACTGAAACCAAGGCGCCGGGCAACAAGGACGCCCAGTTGATCCTGCGGCTCGACAAGGCCGAGCGGGATGAATTCGTGGCGCTCTGCAAGGCGATGGACACCACCGCCGCGCGCGAGATCCGGCACTTCATCCGGAAATTCACCAAGAAGAACCGCAGGGCCGCCAAGGAGTGATCACCCCGCCCGGCGAAGGCTGGCGGTCAGCACGCCCATGGCAATCAGCGCGCCGCCGCCCAGGCGGGTGAGCCAGGCGATCACGCCGGGCCGCGCGATGGCCGCGCGCAGCCGGTCGGCCAGCAGCGCATAGGCCAGCGCATTGAGCGCGGCAAGCCCGACGAAGGTGGCGATCAGCACGGCGAACTGCGGCAGCAGCGGCGCCCCGGCATCGAGGAACTGCGGCACGAAGGCGATGAAGAAGGCGATGCTCTTGGGATTGAGGGCCGTGACCGCGGCGGTATGGGCAAAGACGCCGCGCGCGCTCACCTCGGTGCGGAGCCTGTCGGCGCGCATCCCCGTGGACGGCGCCGAGCGGATCAGCCGGACCCCGAGCCAGACCAGGTAGGCCGCGCCGATCCATTTCAGCGCGGTAAACAGCGTGGCCGAGGCCAGCACCAGCGCGCCCAGGCCCGCCAGCGAGGCCGTCATGGCGATCAGGTCGCCGCTTGCCACCCCGGCGGCCGAGGCCAGCGCGACGCTGCGGCCCTTCGACAGCGCGTAGCTCAGCACCAGCAGCACCGTCGGCCCGGGGATCAGCAAAAGCGCGGTGGACGCCGCGACGAAGGTGAGCCAGAGATTGACGTCCATGCGGACCTCGCAAGCAGATGTAGGCCGGGCTTCAGCCCGGCACGGTTCCAAGAACACGCCCCGCCACCGCGTCGAGCCGCGCCAGAAGCGCCGGATCGCGCCGCTCCGGCGCGGTCATGAGGGCATGGTCCAGCGCATGGTCGCAGCCCTGCGGGCAGGGCGCGCGCGCCGCGCCCAGAAGGCCCGGCAGCCGGCCCACCAGCGCCCGACCCCTGTCGGCATTGCCCGCCAGCGTGGCGACGATCGCCGAGACATCGACCGCGCCGTGCTCGGGATGCCAACTGTCGTAATCGGTGACCATGGCGACGGCGGCATAGCACAGTTCGGCCTCGCGGGCGAGCCGCGCCTCGGGCATGTTGGTCATGCCGATCACATCCGCGCCCCAGTGCTCGCGGTAGATCCGCGATTCCGCCAGGGTCGAGAACTGCGGACCCTCCATCGCCAGGTAGGTGCCGTGGTCATGCACCCGCACCCCGGCGTCACGCGCCGCTTGCACACAGGCCTCCGACAGCCGGGCGCAGGTGGGATGGGCCAGGCTCACATGGGCGACGCAGCCGCTGCCGAAAAAGCTCCGCTCGCGCGCGGTGGTGCGGTCGATGAACTGGTCGACGATGACGAAATCACCCGGTGCCATCTCGTCGCGAAACGACCCGCAGGCGGACACGGCAATGACATCCGTCACCCCCAACCGCTTGAGCGCGTCGATATTGGCGCGGTAGGGCAGGGAATTCGGTGCATGGACATGCCCCCGCCCGTGGCGCGGCAGAAAGGCCATGGCCACGCCGTTCAGACGGCCGGTCAGGACCTGGTCCGAGGGTGCGCCCCAGGGTGTGTCCACCGTCACCCAATCCGCCCCGTCGAGCCCGGCGATCTCGTAGATCCCCGATCCGCCGATCACCCCGATCATGGTCTCCGCCATCGCCTGTCTCGCCCTTTCCGGATCGGCCCCGCTTTGCCCCTGGAGTGTGCCGCTTTATTCCGCAAGGGCAAGAGCGGGAGTGATCCTGCCGGAAGACCGACGGGCGCGTCGCGCCCCAGGGGCCGCCGCAGCCTAGTTTCACGTCACGGGTAGCCAAGGCGGCTGTGCTGCACTATTAGCGCTATCGCACACATAAAAGACAGGACCTTTCGATGAACCGAGCTTTGCTGGCCTCGTTTGCCAAGGGCTTTGCCAAGCCCGACCTGCGCCTTGCTCCGGATGAGCATCTCTCTCCGGCGCGTCTGCGAATCGAGCTCCTGTCCGGTCTGACCGTGGCGCTGGCGCTGGTGCCCGAGGCGGTGGCCTTTGCCTTCGTCGCCGGGGTGCACCCGCTGGTCGGGCTCTACGCCGCCTTTCTCGTCGGGCTGATCACCGCGCTGATCGGCGGGCGGCCGGGGATGATCTCGGGCGCGACCGGGGCGCTGGCGGTGGTCATGGTGGCGCTGGTGGCGGATCACGGGGTCGAATACCTCTTTGCCACGGTGGTTCTCATGGGGCTGTTGCAGATCTTCGCGGGTGCGATGCAATGGGGCAAGTTCATCCGGCTGGTGCCGCACTCGGTGATGCTGGGCTTCGTCAACGGGCTGGCGATCGTGATCTTCCTGGCGCAGCTGACCCAGTTCAAGGTGCCCGGCACCGCCGGCGGCACTGGCCACGGGGTCGGCGGCGGCGAATGGCTGACGGGATGGCCGCTGGCGATGATGCTCGGGCTGGTCGGGCTGACCATGGCGATCATCTGGGTGATGCCCAAGATCACCAAGGTGATCCCGGCGCCTCTGGCCGGCATCGGCGTGGTGGCGGCACTGGTCATCGTCTTCGGCATCGATGTGCCACGCGTCGGCGACATGGCCTCGATCCAGGGCGGGCTGCCGCAGTTTCACGTGCCGATGGTGCCGCTGAACTGGGAAACCCTGCAGATCATCCTGCCCTATTCGGTGATCCTTGCGGCCATCGGGCTGATCGAATCGCTGCTGACGCTGAACCTGGTGGGCGAGATCACGGGCAAGCGCGGCGGCGCCAGCCAGGAGTGCATCGCCCAGGGCGTGGCCAATACCGTCACCGGGTTCTTCGGCGGCATGGGCGGCTGCGCGATGATCGGCCAGTCGATGATCAACGTGAAATCCGGCGGCCGCACCCGCATCGCGGCCATCGCGGCGGCGCTGTTCCTGCTGATCTTCATCCTCTTCGCCTCGCCGGTGATCGAGCTCATTCCGCTGGCGGCGCTGGTCGGGGTGATGTTCATGGTGGTGATCGGCACCTTCGCCTGGAACTCGCTGACCATCCTGCGCAAGGTGCCCTTGATGGACGCCTTCGTCATCCTGCTGGTGACGGCGGTGACGGTCTACGAGGACCTGGCGGTGGCGGTGGTGGTCGGCGTGATCGTCTCGGCGCTGGCCTATTCGTGGAACAACGCCCGGCGCATCCACGCCAATACCCGCATGTCGGCCACCGATCCCGGCGCCAAGGTCTACGAGATCCAGGGCCCGCTGTTCTTCGGCTCGACCGACGGGTTCATCGAGCTCTTCGAGATCGAGAGCGACCCGGACGTGGTGATCGTCGATTTCAACGACAGCCGGGTGGTCGACCAGTCGGCGCTGCAGGCGATCGAGGCGGTGGCGACGAAATACGAAGCCGCCGGAAAGCAGATCAGGCTGCGTCACCTGAGCCGCGATTGCCACCAGTTGCTGACCAAGGCCGGCCACCTGATCGTCGACAGCGACGATGACCCCGATTACGAACTGGCGGTGGATTACAACGTGCGCACCGGCATCCTCGGCGGGCACTGAGCGCGTCAGAGCCGCACCGCCCAGGTGCCGCCAAGCGCCCGGCAGGTGGCGCCGCTGCCCAGCTTGAACCGCGCCAGTCCCGGCGCGGTTTCGGCATCGACCATCCCGAGGTCGATCCGCGCCACCCCGCGCCGCGCCAGCACCCGCATCGCCCGCCAGAGCAGCAGGTGATGGGCGCAGGCGCGCCGCCCCGCCGCCCCGCTCCAGCCGATGTGATAGCTTGCCACGGCGCCGTGGCAGAGAAACAGCATGGCGGCCACCGGAGCGCCCTTGTCGCGCGCCTCGAACAGCCGGGCCTGGCCGCGGTTGGCGGCGGCATAGGCGGCCGCAAGGACCGCCGGGTAGCCGCGGTAGCGCCGCGCCTTCTGCTGCTGCTGGTCCTGGCGCAAAAGCCAGTGGCCGGGATCGGCGGGCAGGGCGCTTTCGACCACCTCGAGCCCGGCGCGAAACCCGCGGTTCAGCCGGTTGCGCCACTTCTGCGCCATGCGCGCCGTCATCTCTTCCGCGCCGCGCGCCAGCGCCAGTTCCGCCACATGCCCGGCGCTGCGCACCCGCAGGCCGGGATGGGCGCCCGGGGTCTCGGCATTGACCAGCAGCAGGCGGCAGCCGGTGCCATTGCTCAGCCGCAGCCGGTCGGTCCCGGCGATATCGGCGCGCGAGATCAGCCCGAGATTCAGCGGCCCGAACCTGCGCCGCATGACCTGCACCTCGCGCTGCGGGTCGGGCAGGAAGATGTTCAGGGCAGGACGGCCCAGATAGGACAGGGCCGCCCCGAAGGCAGGGTGTTGCTGCAAAGGCGCAGTCTGGAGCGCAGTGAGATGTGCGGTGTGAAACGACATGCCGATATTAACGTCTGATTCAGGTAAACCAGTCATTAACATCGGTTATGAAAAAGCTAACCGTCATGGGGGTCCACGCCCCCGCGCCGCGCCTGACCCGCGCCGCCCTTGTCCTCATTGCCGGTTCGGTCTCCCTGCCGGTCGCCTGCGTGCTCTGGCTGATCGAGTGGCTCTGGCTGTGACCCGGGGCAAAGCCGCGCCATGCCGGGTCTTCTTCTGTTCAGAAATATCCCGGGGCAGGCCAAGGGCCGGGGGCGGGCCCCCATGCCCGATCAGCCAAGCCGAACTAGCGCGTGGCGCTTCTTGCCAGCCGAAAGTTTCACTCCATTTTCAAACTCTTCAATGTTCAACATTGTCGAGAGATCGGAAATAGGTTGGTCGTTTACCTTTGCTCCGCCTTCCGCAAATAGCCGCTTTACCTCCTTGCCGGTCTTTGCGAGGCCTGCAAGCAAGAACAGGTCTTTCGCCAGGATGCGATGGATAGGGGCAGGGCTCGGGACTGTGTCTGGGCCTCCTCCCAATGGTATTTCGTCGGTAAATTTGTCCTTCGTTAAAATGATCGTCGGCAGGTCATCGCCCACGCCGCCCTTCTCGAAGACCTCGCGCGCGGTGGCTTCCGCCGCCGCCGCGGCGTCCGCCCCGTGGCAAAGCGTGGTGACCTCGCGCGCCAGCACGATCTTGGCCTCGTTGATCTCGGATCCCGCCAGCGCGCCCAACCGGTCGCATTCCTCGACCGGCAGTTCGGTATAGAGCTTGAGGAACCGGCCGACGTCGGCATCGGTGGAATTGCGCCAGAACTGCCAGAAGGCATAGGGGCTCAGCATGTCGGCATTCAGCCACATGGCGCCGCCCTGGCTCTTGCCCATCTTGCGCCCGTCGCTGGTGGTCAGAAGCGGCGAGGTCAGCCCGTAGATCTCATGGTCGAGCACCCGCCGGGTCAGGTCGATGCCGTTGACGATATTGCCCCATTGGTCCGAGCCGCCCATCTGCAACAGACAACCGTAGCGCCGGTTCAGCTCGAGGAAGTCATAGGCCTGCAGGATCATGTAGTTGAACTCGAGGAAGGACAGCGATTGCTCGCGGTCGAGCCGCGACTTCACGCTCTCGAACGACAGCATCCGGTTGACCGAGAAATGCCGCCCGATGTCGCGCAGAAAGTCGAGGTAATTGAGCCCGTCCAGCCATTCCGCATTGTTCAGCATCAGCGCGTCGGTTTCGCCCTCGCCATAGGAGAGGTACTTGGCAAAGACCTGCTTCATGCCGTCGATATTGGCGTCGATCTGCTCGGGCCCCAGCAGCGGCCGCTCGTCCGAGCGGAACGAGGGATCGCCCACCTTGGTGGTGCCGCCGCCCATCAGGGTGATCGGCTTGTGCCCGGTCTTCTGCAGCCAGCGCAGCATCATGATGTTGAGCAGATGCCCCACATGCAGTGACTGTGCGGTGGCATCATAGCCGATATAGGCGGTCACGACCCCCTTGGACAAGGCCTCGTCCAGCCCCTGGTAATCGGTGCAATCGGCCAGGTAGCCGCGTTCCATCATGGTGGCCATGAAGTCCGATTTGGGATGGTAGGTCATGGGGTCTCTCCGATATGGTCCGGCAAGGCTATAAAGGCCGCGGGCTGCGAGGAAAAGGGCATGTTGAAGCCAGGCATCATCACGGCGCTGGGCGCCATGTCCGGCACATCGCTGGACGGCGTGGATGCGGCGGTGATCCGCACCGACGGCGAGGTGATCGACGGCTTCGGGCCAAGCCGCTACCGCCCCTATTCCGACGCCGAACGCGTGGTGCTCAAGGCGGCGCTGGGGCGCTGGCCGGGCGAGGACCTGGGCGCGGCGCTGGACGTGGTGCAGCGCGCGCATGAAGAGGCGCTGGGCGGGTTGGATGCCGAGATCGTGGGCTTTCACGGCCAGACCCTGGCGCATGAGCCGGGCGGGCGCGGCACCCATCAGCTGGGCGATGGCGCGGCGCTGGCGGCGGCGCTGGGCAAGCCGGTGGTCTGGGATTTCCGCTCGTCGGATGTGCGGCTGGGCGGGCAGGGCGCGCCGCTGGCGCCCTTCTACCACTTCGCCTGCGCGAAATGGATCGGGGCCCGGGCGCCGGTTGGGTTTCTCAACCTCGGCGGCGTCGGCAACCTGACCTGGGTCGATCCGTCGAAACCGGGCCCCGAGGCCGAGGGCGCGCTGCTGGCCTTCGACACCGGCCCGGCCAATGCGCCGCTCAACGACCTGATGCAGGAACGCCGCGGGCTGTCTTGTGACAAGGACGGCGCGCTAGCCCGCGAAGGGGCGGTCGCCGAGGGCGCGCTGGAGCTTTTCCTCGACGAGGGCTATTTCCTGAAGATCCCGCCCAAGTCCCTGGACCGCAACGATTTCTCGGTGATGCTCGACCTCGTGCGCGAGCTGGACGATGCCGATGCCGCCGCCACCATGTGCGCCATGGCGGCCAGCGCGGTGATGCGCGGGATGGAGCATTGCCCGGCGCCGCCGCAAGCGCTCTATGTCACCGGCGGCGGGCGGCACAACCCGGTGATGATGCGGATGCTCAGCGTGTCGCTGGATTGCCCGGTGGCGCCGGTCGAGGAGGTGGGCCTCGACGGCGACATGCTCGAGGCCCAGGCCTTTGCCTATCTCGCGGTGCGGGTGGCGCGCGGCCTGCCGACCTCGGCGCCCGGCACCACCGGCGTGCGCGCGCTGGTCGGCGGCGGCGAGATCTCGCGGCCCGAGGCCTGAGCGGCCGGGCCGCTCATCCAGCCCTTGCGGGCCGTCTTCGCGAGGACGGCCCGCAAGGGCCGGAGGAGCGGCTCACTCGCCCGGACGTTTCAGTGAAAACACCTCCGAGATCTCCGCGTAATCGCGATACCCCAGCCGGGTCAGCGGCCGGTAGGTGGTGATGTCCAGCATCCCGTCGACGAGGAATTCCTCGCGGATATGCACCCCCGTCACCTCGCCCAGCACCAGGAAGTTCGCCTTGCCCTTCAGCGGCATGATCTCGCTCACCCGGCATTCCAGCGCCGCCGGGCTGTCGACCACCCGCGAACAGGCAATCGTCTCGCATTCGACCCGTGCAATGCCGGCCTTGTCGAACTCGTCCACCTCGCGCGGCCAGGGGCCGGAGGACAGGTTCATCACGTCGCGCTGCGCCGAGGCCACGATATTGACGCAGAACACCCCGGTCTCGCGGATATTGGCCACGCTGTCCTTGGTGTCGCCGCGGTCGTCCTTGGCGGTGGTCGAGGCGAACATCACCTGCGGCGGCACATAGGCCACCGCGTTGAAGAACGAATAGGGCGCCAGGTTGTCCTGTCCCCCCGTGCCCCGGGTCGAGATCCAGCCGATCGGACGCGGGGTCACGATGGCGTTGAACGGGTTGTGCGGCAGCCCGTGGCCGTCTTCGGGTCGATAGAACATGATGCTTTCCCATGGCTTTACCGCAGACCTAGCCTCGTGTTACGCGGCTTTCCACCCCTTTTGCCGATCCGAGGACCCGGTCTTGATCCGCCTGCGCAAAGAAACACCCGAGGATTGGTGGGAGGTCGAGGCCCTCTATGACCTCTGTTTCGCCCCCGGCCGCACCGCGCTCAGCTCCTACCGGCTGCGCGAGGACGTGGCGCCGGTGGCGGACCTCTCGACCGTGGCGTCGGACGACCTGGGCATCATCGGCGGCGCGATCCGCTACTGGCCGGTGCGCGTCGGGCCGCATGATGCGCTGCTGCTCGGCCCGGTCGCGGTCCATCCCACGCGCCAGGGCGAGGGGCTGGGCGGCGCGCTGATCCGCGATTCGCTGGCGCGGGCCGGGGATCTCGGCTGGAGCCGGGTGATGCTGGTGGGCGATGCGCCCTATTACGTGCGCTTCGGCTTTCACCGGCTCGACGGGGTCGAGATGCCGCCGCCGACCAACCCCCTGCGCGTGCTGGGCCATGATCTGACCCCCGGCGCCTGGCAGGGCGTGACCGGCGAGGTGACGCGCTGGGGGCCCGAGACTTGAAATTGACTTGAAATTCGCGCCCGGCGCCCAATGTAAACCAAGGTAACATTGGAGACTGAGCGATGACCGGAACCGAGGTGATTTCCCAGGCGGCGGCGCAGGAGCTCGACCAGCTGGCGGCGCGTTATCGGCGGGCCGGCGGGATCGGGCTGCAGGTGCTCAACCTCGTGGGCACCCAGGCCGAGAACCTGCTGGAGCGGCTGCCCGACAGCGTCAAGAACCGGCTGGAAAGCGCCACCGAACGCGCGCTGACCCTCGCGCTCAATGCCGCCGGTCAAAGCCGGAGCCGGGTGCGCGACGCGCCCGACTGGGTGAACCGCGCCGCCACCGGGGCGATGGGGGCGGCGGGCGGGCTTGGCGGGCTGCCCTCGGCGCTGGCGGAACTGCCGGTGACCACCACCATGCTGTTGCGCGCCATCCAGGGCATCGCCGCCGAACACGGATTCGACCCCGACGACCCGGAGATTCGCGCCGACTGCATCGAGGTCTTCGCCGCCGCCGGCCCGCTCGAACATGACGACGGTGCCAACATGGCCTTTCTTTCGGCCCGGGTCACGCTGACCGGCACCACGGTGCATGGCATCATCGCCAGGGTCGCGCCGCGGCTGGCCACGGTGCTGGGCCAGAAGCTGGCCGCCCAGACCGTGCCGGTGCTGGGCGCGGTGGCCGGCGCGGCGACGAACTACGCCTATGCCAGCTACTACCAGGAGATGGCGCATGTGCATTTCGGCCTGAAACGCCTGTCCGAGCGCGACGCCATCCCGCGCGACATGCTGATCGCCGATCTGCGCCGCAGGCTGACCGCCAGGTCCGGGGGCGTCTGACGTCGGCGTGAATTGAAATCTTCCCGGATTTGGCGCAAACTCCTGCCCAGAATGGACGGCGGTTCGCAATGTACTCCGCCGCCGCGCAACATGAGGGCAGAGCATGAAACAACTCGTTGTCGCAGCAGTCATCGCAACCCTGTTGGCCCCCCTGGTCGCCAACGCGGTCCAGGCCGGGCCGATCAGCCGCGCCTGTCTGAGTTCCGGGCGCAAGGCCGCCACTTTCAACCTGTGCAACTGCATCCAGTCGGTGGCCGATGCGGCGCTGACCCGGGCGGATCAGCGCCTTGCCGCGCGCTTCTTCCGCGATCCGCACCAGGCCCAGGAGGTGCGCCAGTCCGACCGCGCCAGCCATGAGGCCTTCTGGAAGCGCTACAAGTTGTTCGGCGCCCAGGCGGAAGCGGCCTGCCGCGGCTACTGAGCCCGCCGCGGCCCTGACCGGCAGATATTGCCTGCCGAGGCTTGATCGCGCGGGGCGTTACATTCACAAATGGCAAAACTGTCCGAAGGATGGATGATGCTGCCAAAAGGTGTGACCCTGCGCGGGCTCGAGGTCTTCGAGGCGCTTGCCCAGTCCGGCTCGGTGGCCCGCGCGGCGCGGGCGACGGGGCTCAGCCAGCCCGCGGTCAGCCAGCAGATGAAGAACCTTGAGGCGGCGCTGGGCACGGCGCTGCTGGACCACGCCCGCCGCCCGATGCAACTGACCTCGGCGGGCCGGTCCTTCCTGGCCCGGACCGAGACCGTGCTGGCCCAGCTCAGGCTGGCGCAGAGCGAGCTGACGGTGATGGACCTGACCCACCTGTCGACGCTGAACCTCGGGATGATCGACGATTTCGACACCGACCTGACGCCGCGCCTGGCCACCCTCCTGGCCGAGAGCCTGACCCGCTGCCGCTTCCGCCTGGTCTCGGCCCCCAGCCACGAGATCAGCACCATGGTGCGCGAGGCGCGCCTGCATGTGGCGGTGGCGGCCAGCACCGGGGAGGTTCTTGAAAACGTGACCGAATTTCCGCTGGTGCGCGATCCCTTCATCCTCGTCGCGCCGCGCGATGCCGACGGGGCGCCCGACGAGCTGATCCAGCGCCTGCCGTTCCTGCGCTATGACAGCAACCAGTTGATCGGGCGCCAGATCGAGGCCCAGATGGGCCGTCTGCAACTGGAGTTCGAGGGCCGGTTCGAGATCGGCTCGCATCCCGCGCTGATGGCGCTGGTGGCGCGCGGCATGGGCTGGGCGGTGACGACGCCGCTGGGCTTCATGCGCTCGACCCGGTCGCATCCCGACCTGGCGGCGCATCCGCTGCCCTTCGCCGGGTTCGCCCGCACCATCTCGCTCTTTGCCAGCGCCGACTGGACCGACGAGGTGCCGCGCGACGTGGCGCGAACGGTGCGGCGGCTGGTGCAGGAGGTGATGATCGCACCGGCCCGGGCGCAATTGCCCTGGTTGCAGGACGACCTGCGGCTGATCGACTGAAACCACCGACTGAAACCACCGGCGGCGCAGATTTGAAAAACCCGAAGCTGGCGGCTCAGGCGTCGAGAAAGGCGCGCAGCGAGGCCTCGAATTCCCGCGGCTTGTCGGCATGCAGCCAATGGCCCGCCCCGACCAGCTTGGCAAAGCGCGCTTTCGGGAAATGCCGCCGGATCGCCGGGCGATGCTCGGGCAGCACGTAATCCGACAGCGCGCCCGACAGGAACAAGGTCGGCCCGTCGTATACCCCCGAAAGGTCGGGAAAGCCGATGATCTTGTCCATCTCGCGCTTGAGCACCTCGAGGTTCAGCTTCCAGCGCTTGCCGGCCAGGTCCAGCGACTGGGTGAAGAAGCTCTGCAGCGTCCGGTCCTCGACATGGGCGGAGAGTTGCTCGGTGGCATCCGCGCGCTTCGTGACCCGGTCGAGATCCACCGCCTGCATGGCGTCGATGAATTGCGTCTGGTCGTGGTCATAGGCCACCGGCGCGATATCGCCCACCACCAGCCGGTTGACCATCCCGGGATGCGCCAGCGCCAGCACCATGGCGGCCTTGCCGCCCATGGAATGCCCGGCGATATCGGCCTTGCCGCCCAGCGAATCGACCACCTCGGCCAGGTCGTCGGCCATGTCGGCATAGCTGTGGCTGTCGCGATGCGGGCTGTCGCCGTGGTTGCGCAGGTCGACGGCGACCACGTGGCCACGGTCGGCCAGGCGCTTGGCGATCACGCTCCAGTTGCGGGCCGAGCCATAAAGCCCGTGCACGATGACAAGCGGCGTGCCGCCCGGTTGGCCATGGTGAATCTGGTTCAGCATGGCCCAGATTTACCGCGCCACCGTGGCCGGGGGAACCCGCGAAATGCAATATTGCCAGGGCGCGGCGCGTCCGGCTTGCGCCCTGTGCGCCAAGGTCCTAAGGGGGCCGGGTGATCGACCCGGCAGATATCCAGGCGCGCAAGGCGGCGCTGGCCCAGTTGATGGGCGAGAAACTGCGCGTCGGCGGCGGCAGCTTCGAGCACAAGCTGAAACGCGCCGGCCGCCTGTTGCCGCGCTGGGCCCGGCGCGATGCCGCCCGGCTGATCGAGGCCGGGCAGATGGCCGGCAACCCCCGCCTGGCGCGCCAGATCGATGTCCGCGCGCTGGATGCCGCCCAGGCCAGGCTCACCCGCTACCTGCAAGCCCTCGACCTGGCCGAGCGGCGCAAGACCCTGCGCATCAACCTGGCCGCCGGGATCGCCTTCAAGATCCTGCTGGTGGCCGCGGTCTTCATTCTGGTCGCGCGCTGGCAGGCCCTGCTCTGACCGCCAAGCCCCGCCGACACCCATTGCCCCAAGGAAAAAGGCCTGCCCCCGATCCGGGCAGGCCTTCATCTTGCCGATAAACTCCGGGGGGTTCGGGGGGCTGGCCCCCCGTCCGCGGAAAGGGCTCAGAGATCCGGGTAAATCGGAAAACGCTTGCAGAGCGCCTCGACCTCGGCCTTCACCTTGGTCTCGATCGCGCCATTGCCGTCTTCTCCATTGGCCGCCAGCCCGTCGACCACCTCGATGATCCAGTCGGCGACCTGGCGGAACTCCTCCTCGCCAAAGCCACGCGTCGTGCCCGCGGGCGAGCCCAGACGAATACCGCTGGTCACCGTCGGTTTCTCGGGATCGAAGGGCACGCCGTTCTTGTTGCAGGTGATATGCGCGCGGCCCAGCGCCTTTTCGGTGGCATTGCCCTTCACGCCCTTGGGCCGCAGGTCGACCAGCACCACATGGGTGTCGGTGCCATGGGTCACGGTGTCCAGCCCGCCCTTGATCAGCTGGTCCGACAGCGCCTGGGCGTTCCTGATGACCTGCTGCGCATAGGTCTTGAACGACGGGTCCAGCGCCTCGCCGAAGGCCACCGCCTTGGCGGCGATCACATGCATCAGCGGCCCGCCCTGGATGCCGGGGAAAATGGCCGAGTTGACCTTCTTGGCAATCGCCTCGTCATTGGTCAGGATCATCCCGCCGCGCGGACCGCGCAGGGTCTTGTGGGTGGTGGTGGTGGCGACATGGGCATGGGGGAAGGGCGAGGGATGTGCGCCCGCCGCCACCAGACCGGCGAAATGCGCCATGTCGACCAGCAGGTAGGCGCCCACCATGTCGGCGATCTCGCGCATGCGGGCAAAGTCGATCTGCCGCGGGATGGCCGAGCCGCCGGCAATCAGCAGCTTGGGCTGGTGCTCTTTCGCCAGCGCCTCGACCTGGTCGTAGTCGAGCATGTTGTCCTGCTGGCGCACGCCGTATTGCACCGCGTTGAACCATTTGCCCGACTGGTTGGGCCGTGCGCCATGGGTCAGGTGCCCGCCGGCATCGAGGCTCATGCCGAGGATGGTGTCGCCGGGCTGGATCAGCGCCTGGAAGACGCCCTGGTTGGCCTGCGACCCGGAATTGGGCTGGACGTTGGCAAAGTCGCAACCAAACAGCTTTCTCGCCCGGTCGATGGCCAGGTTCTCGGCCACGTCGACCCAGTCGCAACCGCCATAGTAGCGCCGGCCCGGGTAGCCTTCGGCGTATTTGTTGGTCAGGACCGAGCCCTGCGCCTCCATCACGGCGCGCGACACGATGTTCTCGCTGGCGATCAACTCGATCTCGTCCCGCTGGCGGCCCAGTTCGCCGGTGATGGCGCCGAAAATCTCGGGGTCGCGCGCGCTGAGCGGCTGGGTGAAAAATCCGGTGTCCGTGACGGGGGCGTTCATGGCCTGGCTCCTTGGGCAGCAATTCCTCGCGGTGTCCTATGCCAAAGCGAAGGAAGCGGAAAGATGGTAAAGCGACCGGATGCGCTTTGACGGCGGCACCGCTGGTCTTGGCCGGAAACATGTGGTTGTTTCGGAAACCAGAGGTCCGGCACAGGAAACCCGTCCCATGACATTGAAAATTGCCTTTTGCGCCTCGAACGCGCCGATTGCCCAGGCGGCGCGGGCCTCGCTCACCACGCGCTTCGGCGATCATGCCGAAGACGGGGCGGACGTGATCGTGGCGCTGGGGGGCGACGGCTTCATGCTGCACACGCTGCACCGGACGCGCATGAACCCCGCGCCGGTCTACGGCATGAACCGCGGCACCGTCGGCTTCCTGATGAATGCCTACAGCCAGGAGGGGCTGGTCGCGCGGCTCTGCGAGGCCGAGGAAGAGGTGATCAACCCGCTGTCGATGCGCGCCACCACCATGGACGGCGCGGTGCACGAGGAACTGGCGATCAACGAGGTCTCGCTGCTGCGCGCCGGGCCCCAGGCGGCCTGTCTGCGGATTTCCGTCGACGGCCGCATCCGGATGCCGGAACTGGTCTGCGACGGCGCGCTGGTGGCGACGCCGGCGGGGTCGACCGCCTACAACTTCTCGGCCCATGGGCCGATCCTGCCGATCGGGGCGGATGTGCTGGCGCTGACCGCCATGGCGGCCTTCCGGCCGCGGCGCTGGCGCGGGGCGCTCTTGCCCAAGACCGCCGCGGTGCGGTTCGACGTGATGGACCCGGAAAAACGCCCGGTCATGGCCGAGGCCGATGCCCGCGCGGTGCAGAACGTGCTCGAGGTCGAGATCCGCTCGGACCCGACAATCGCCCACCGCATCCTGTTCGACCCCGGCCATGGCCTCGAGGAACGGCTGATCCGCGAGCAATTCGTCTGAAAGCCCCAGCTTGAGGGCGCACCGCCCCCGACCGCAGCCGCCCCCGTCCCGGGCTTGCCCCGGGACCTCATGGCCGGCATGCCGTGAGGCCCCGGATCAGGTCCGGGGCGCGGGCGCGCGGGGTGGCGATCTTTCGGTCGCAATTGTCGCAAAGCCCCGTCAGCGACTCCAGATCCGTGCATAGGGCGGCAGGGCGATGGCGCCGTGCCGGTCGCCCAGGGCGGCATCGCTCAGCACATCGTGAAGTTGCCTCGCGCCATGGCCCACCATCCAGGAGGCGGGGATCACCTGCCAGGCTTCGGTGAAGTTGAACACGCAGACCAGGCTGCCGGTCGGCGCGCGCCGGGCAAAGGCGAAAAGCGCGGTATTGCCGGTCTGCAAGACCTCGGTGGCGTTTTGCGCGTGCAACTCCGGGGTGGTGCTGCGCCGCGCGAGGATCGAGGTCAGCCCGTGAAACACCCGCCCCGGGACGCTGTCGGGCGCGGCGCGGGCCATCTCGACCCGCGCCCAGTCCATCTTCGGGCGGTGCAGCCAGCGGCTGTCATGGGCATGGGGCGGGTGATCGCGGTAGTCATAGGCGTTGAGCAGGGCGATCTCGTCGCCCATGTAGATCAGCGGGATGCCCCCGTAGGCCGCGATCAGCGCGTGCCCCATCAGGATGCGGTCGATGGCCAGGCCGATATGGGCCGGATCGCCGCTTTCCTGCGCGCGTTCCAGCCCGGCGAGCGAGGCCAGCGTGCCGGAGTTGCGCTTGTCGCCGGTCTCGGGGTTGTGCTGGAACAATTCCCCGGCGGCGAAGGACCCGGGAAAGACCCCTTCGTAGAAATCGGCGAGGAAGCGGCGGTGCAGGAACCCGTTCAGGCCCACGGCGGCGGCATCCTCGTCGGTCACCGCCCAGCCGATATCGTCGTGACAGCGCAGGTAGGTGGCATAGGTCGCATTGGTCAGCACCGGCGGAAAATGGCTGGACATCACATGGGTCATCAGCGTGGTGTCGCGCGCCGCCAGCGCCGACCAGACCTGCACCATGAGCGAGTTGTGATAGGCGAGATTGCCCTCCTTGCCGTCATGTTCGCCGCGGCCCAGGTAGGGCAGCATTTCCTCGGGGCTGACGATCGCCTCTTCGAGGTGGATCACCGCCGGGCAGACGATGCGACAGGCCGCGCGCAGGGCCTGGAGCAGCATGTGGACCTCGGGTTCGGACTGGCAGCGCGTGCCCATGCGTTTCCACATGAAGGCCACCGCATCCAGCCGCAGGATCTCGGCGCCGCGGTTGGCCAGGTACAGCATGGTGCGCAGCATCTCCAAAAAGACCTGGGGATTGGCCCAGTTCAGATCCCACTGGTGTTCGTTGAAGGTGGTCCAGACCCAGGCCGCCATGTCTTCGTACCAGGTGAAACTGCCGGGCGCATTGTCGGGGAAGATCTCGACCAGGGTCTTCTCGTATTGCCTGGGCAGGGTGTCATCGGGGAACATCAGGTAATAGGCGCGGTACGCCGGATCGCCGGCGCGGGCCTTTTGCGCCCAGGCGTGTTCCTTGGCGGTGTGGTTGACCACCATGTCGAGGCAGACGCTCATCCCGAGCGCGCGGCAGGCCGCTGTCGCCGCCTCGAAATCCGCCATGGTGCCAAAGGCGGGGTTGATGGCGCGGTAATCCATTACCGAGTAGCCGCCGTCATTGTCGCCCGGGCGCGGCTTGAGGCAGGGCATGAAATGGACATAGGTGATGCCCATCTCCTTGAGATAGTCGAGCTTGTCGATCACCCCCTGAAGATCGCCCGCGAACCGGTCGATATAGAAGACATAGCCGTTCATCTCGGGGCGCTGGAACCAGTCGGGCTCCAGGTCGCGCTGCATGTCCAGCCGCTTGAGATCGGCGGGCCGCTCCTCCCAGGCGCTTCGCAGCGCCTGGTCGAGCGCGTCCTGAAAGGCGGCGTAGCCCGGATGCGCGCCGTAGAGCCGGTCGAGCATGGTCCACAGATCGCCGTGGCTGCGCGCGTAACGCAGATCGAAGATGTCCTTGTCGGTGAGGGCGGAGGGGGAAACATTCTTGGCCATGGCCTGTCTTAGCACGTTTGCGCGCGCAGGGAATTGCCGTGTTGACAGCGCGGGCTTTGTCGCGTCTGCTATCGGTCAAAGCGCTTTGAGAGAGGTTTTCCGTTTCAAGGTGCAGGACCGGGCAAAGGGATATCAACCATGACCAGACTCGGATTGATCGGCGCAGGCAGCCTGCAATTCGGCACCGGGATGCTGGGCGACATCTTCCAGTCCGATGCCCTGAAAGGGGCCGAGATCGTGCTGAACGACATCAATGCCGCGGCGGCGGACAGGATGGCCGAGATCGCCCGCGCCTTCATCGCTGAGCACGGGCTGAGCCACCGGGTCGCGGTGGAGCCCGACCTTGGCCGCGCGCTGCAAGGTGCTGATTTCGTGGTGATTTCCATAGAGGTGGGCGATCGGTTCGCGCTCTGGGACATGGATTGGAAAATCCCGCAGCAATATGGCATCGCGCAGGTCTATGGCGAAAACGGCGGGCCGGGCGGGCTGTTTCACAGCCTGCGGATCATCCCGCCGATCCTGAAGATCTGCGCGCAGGTGATGGAACACGCGCCCAGGGCCACCGTCTTCAACTATTCCAACCCGATGAGCCGGATCGCCACCACGGTGCACCGCGCCTTTCCCGACCTGCGCTTCATCGGCATGTGCCACGAGGTTGCCTCGCTCGAACGCCACCTGCCGCCGCTGCTGGATCAGCCGCGCGAGAACATCCGCTACCGCGCCGGGGGGCTGAACCATTTCTCGGTGATGACCGACTGCACCTATGTCGACAGCGGCGCCGATGCCTATGCGGATGTGAAGGCGCGGGCCGAGGGCTATTTCGGCCGCCAGCCCGGCTATTCCGAGATCCTCAATGCCAGCCGCCGGACCGGCCGGGCGGTCGAGACCGAAGGCTGGATGGAGGTCGATCTGAGCCATCTCACCGAGGTGCGCCCCTGGTCCGACCGCTGGCTCTTCAAGGTCATTCTCGAGCGGTTCGGCGCGCTGCCGATCACCTATGACAGCCATTTCGGCGAATATATCGGCTGGGCCCACGATTGCTCCGACCACCGCGGCATCCTCGATTTCTATACCTATTACCGCGAGTTCCTGGGCACCGCGCGCCCGCGGATCTCGAGCGACCTGCATGAGCGGGTGGTGCCGATCATCGATGCCATGCTGACCGGCGCGGGGTACGAGGAGGCGGCGGTGAATATCCCCAACGCCGGCTTCATCGCCGATCTGCCCGACTGGCTGGTGGTCGAGGTGCCCGCGCGGGTCGATGCCGGCGGGGTGCAGGGTATCGCGGTCGATGTGCCGGTGGGGATTCGCGCCTTGCTGAGCAACCAGGTCGGCGTTCACAACCTGACCGCAGAGGCGGTGCTGCAGGAAAGCCGCGAGCTGGCGGTGCAGGCGCTGCTGGTCGATCCGGTGGTCACGGTGTCGAAGGGCATTCCCGCGCTGGTCGATCACATGATCGCGGAACAGGCGCCCTGGCTCGACTACCTGCGCTGAGGCCCGCATGTCAGGGGAAAATTCTGGAGCGGGCGACGGGAATCGAACCCGTATCATCAGCTTGGAAGGCTGAGGTCTTACCATTACACAACGCCCGCTCGGCAGGGACGTGCCTATAAAATGGCCCGCGCAAGGTCAAGACGGAAGTGACGCCCGCGCGCCTATCCCGAGCCATTGGGCCGGGTCAGCACAAAGAGCGCGGCCCCCGCCATGCACAGGGTCTGGATCACCAGAACCACCGTGGCCACCGCGAACAGGATGCTGGCGGCCAGGGTTGCCGCCATCATGCCCACGGCGAGGATCTTGTGGCGCGGCGCAATCGCGCCATTGGCCCGCCAGTCGGTGATCACCGGGCCGAAGCGCGCATGGCCTTCCAGCCAGGCATGAAGGCGGGGCGAGCCGCGCGAAAAGGCAAAGGCGGCCAGCAGGATGAAGGGCGTCGTCGGCAGCACCGGCAGCACGACGCCGATCAGCCCGAGCACCAGCGAAACCGCGCCCAGCACGACCCAGAAGCCGCGCGCCATGGCGGCCTTGTGTCGCGAGGTCCTGTCGTCGGGAAATCCGGTCATCTCGGCCTACCGGGTCAGCGCCGCGACGATCGCCTTGTCGGGAAAGCAGGTGGGCGCCATGCCCTGCGTCGCCTGCCATTCGCCGATCGAACGTCGGGTCTTGTATCCGGGCAGGCCGTCGGCGCCGCCGACATCCTTGCCCATGCCCTCGAGAACGCGCTGGGCTTCGGCGATCTCGGAGCGATAGAGCGTGTCCATCCGCCCCCAGCGCCCCTGGAAATCGCCGACACCATAGCGGATGCGGTCGCCCACATGGCCGACGAACAGCGCGTATAGATCGGAGGTATTGTAGTCCTTCAGCACGTAGAAATTCGGCGTCACGATGAAGGCCGGCCCGTTGCGCCCCGCCGGCATCATCAGGTAGCCCTCGCCGCGCAATTCATGCGCCGGAAACGGCCGGCCCGAGACCCGGGTGATGCCCATCGCCGCCCAATCCGCGATCGGCTTGCCCCGGTCGGGCCCCTCCAGCGCGCAGGAGACCGAGGCGGGCACCTCGACCTCGAACCCCCAGTCCCGACCCGCGACCCAGCCATGCCGGGCGAGGTAATTGCCGATCGAGGCCAGGGTATCGGCCTCGGAGCGCCAGATATCGGCCTTGCCGTCGCCATTGCCGTCGGCGGCGTATTTCAGGAAGGACGAGGGCATGAACTGCGGCTGGCCCAGCGCCCCGGCCCAGCTGCTTTTCATCGCGGCTTCGGGGGCGTGCCCGGCCTCGGCGATCTGCAAGGCGGCGATCAGCTCACCCGCGAAATACTCCTTGCGGGTGCTCATGAAGCCCTTGGTGCCCAGCACGCGGAACACGTTGTGACGGATCGGCACCTGGCCATAGCCGCTTTCCCGCCCCCAGATCGCCAGCACGATGCGGCCGGGCACGCCGGTCTGGCGCTCGACCCGCGCAAGCGTGTCGGCGTAGCGCGCGGCCATCTGCTTGCCGATGCGCGTGGCGCCCTCGACCGAGTTGCGGTTGAAGTATTTCCCCGGCGCGCCGAATTCCGCCTGGCGCTGGCGTTTCGGGGTCTTGGGGGTGGTGCCGGGCGGCACGAGGTCGGGCAGGTCCCAATCCAGCGTCACGCCCTGAAAGGCGGCATCGAAAGTGTCGCGCGCCACGCCCTTGCTGCGGGCCGCCGCCCAGACATCGCCCTGCAGCCAGGACTGGAACTGCCGTTCGACGGCGGGCCGGTCCTGGGCCAGGGCGGGCAGGGCGAGAATTGCGGACAACACAAGCGTCAGGGCGATACGCGGAACCACGGCAAGACCTTTCACCATTCTTGGCATGGGCCCCTGTCTATCGCATCCCCGCCCGGGTTTCACATCACGAATCCGATCCGCTCCGGGCCTTTGCGAAAAATCTTCCACTTTCTGCGGAACCAAAGCCGCGCCCGGTGGTTGAGGGTGCAGGAACGACGAAGGAACATGCCGCAAAACGAAAACGCCGCCCGAACCGGACGGCGCCTGACAGGTCGAACGAAAGCTTCGTGCTCAGCGTCCCCAGGTGCGAACCGCGCCGCAATCCATGTGCACGAAGTTCGAGCCGGAGTAGCGACCGACGCCGCCCGCGCGGCAGGCCGAGCCTGCCTTGGCAATCTGGCTGACCGACCGGCCCTTGAGGCTGATGTCGGCGGCCTGGCCCTTGAGGTGAAGCGAGTTCTTTGCCACGCCGGACGACCGCGACCGGAGCATGGCGTTGGTTTTCGGGCTGCGATAGCCCGAGAGCAGCATGTAGGGCTCGCTCACGTCGAGAAGGTTGTGCGAGGCCGCCAGAATGTCGATGGTCCGCAGATCGATGTATTTCACGTCGTTCGTGCGCCAGTCGCGCATGAACTTGTGCACCTCTTCGATCGCGTCCTTGATGTAGTCGCCCTCGACCCAGTAGATCATGTCGAGACGCTCACCCGTGCGCGCCGAGTACATTTTCAGCCGTCGAATGTCACCGCCGCCGCGCAGGAAGCCTGCTGCCTTGGTGTAGGTCGGTGCTGCTGTTACAAGTGTTGCCGCAAACGCGCCAAGAAGGCCACGCCGCGAGATACCGCTGCCGCGAGATTGTGTCATGTCAATATGCGCCTGTCCGTCGCTCTCTCAAGTTCGTCCGCGATGTTACGCGGACCCTGCCATCTCATCCCCAGATGCGTGGTCTGTATGCCACATGTGCGTTTTTCCTCCAACCGCGGATTCCGGGGATTGCAGGCTAGCGGTAAACTTGGGCGAAAAATTGCTCAAAACCGGGTGGTGTTGGCAAGATCACGCAGAAAACCGCTCAGTCACGATCCCGGAAGGATTCCGGAAAGTAACGCCAGTCTGCATTGTAGAACTTAAGAAATTGTGAGTAGACAAGGATGTAGGATGGCCTACCTAATGTCGCTAACGATTTTCAAGGTCCGGAGGGACGCAATGACGCATTCACAGGGAACCCGCCGGATCCGAGGCTTGATCGCGGGATTGGCGATGGCCGTGGCCGTCGCTTTTGCCGGTCCCGAGCCTGCTTTCGCGCAGGTGACCGCCTTCAAGCAGGCCGTGGCCGAATCTGCCTCGTCCAACCGCGACATTGCCGCCTTCTACCGTGAAAACGGGTTCGAGCCGATCTGGACCGGCGACAGCGAGGTGCATCGCACCCGCCGCGCCGCGCTTCTCAATGCGGTGGCCAGCGCCGGGCTCTACGGGTTGCCGACCGGCCGCTACGACCCCGCCGACCTGCGCCGCCGCATGGCGTCGGTGCGCGGCGCCCAGGCGCTGGGCGAGCTCGAGGTCGAGCTGAGCCGGACGCTGGTGCTCTTTGCCCGCCACATGCAGACCGGCGTGCTCGAGCCGCGCAAGATCACCAGCGGCATCAAGCGCGACGTGCCGCTGCGCGATCCGGCGGCCTATCTCAAGGATTTCACCACCGGCGACCCGGATGCCTTTTTCCGCACCATCATTCCGACCTCGCCGGAATACACCCGCCTGGTGCGCGCCAAGTTCGATCTCGAGCGCAAGGTGCAGCACGGCGGCTGGGGCCCGCAGGTCCAGTCCGGCAAGCTGCAACCCGGCGAGGCCGGCAGCGGCGTGGTTGCCCTGCGCAACCGGCTGATCGCCATGGGCTACCTCGAGCCGACCTCGGCCGGCACCTATGACAGCGCCATGGAAGGCGCCGTCCGGCAGTTCCAGATCGACCACGGGCTGGAGCCCGACGGCGTCGCGGGCGGCAGCACGATCGCCGCGCTCAACGTCCCGGCCAGCGAGCGGCTGAAATCGGTGATCGTCGCGATGGAGCGCGAACGCTGGCTGAACCGGCCGCGCGGCAAGCGCCATGTCTGGGTCAATATCCCCGATTTCTCGGCCAAGATCATCGACGACGACAAGGTCACCTTCGAGACCCGCGCCGTGGTGGGCAAGAACACCTCGGACCGCGAGACGCCGGAATTCTCGGACGTCATGGAATACATGGAGATCAATCCCTACTGGAACGTGCCGCGCTCGATCATGGCCAACGAGTACCTGCCGCTGATGCAGCGCAACCGCAATGCCGCGGGGCACCTGCAACTGATCGACTCGCGCGGGCGCGTGGTGCCGCGCTCGGCGGTCAATTTCAGCAGCTATTCCGGCCGCACCTTCCCGTTCAACCTGCGCCAGCCGCCCTCCAACAGCAATGCGCTGGGGCTGGTGAAGTTCATGTTCCCCAACGTGCACAACATCTACCTGCACGACACGCCCGCCAAGAGCCTGTTCTCGCACAACGTGCGGGCCTATTCGCACGGCTGCATCCGGCTGAACGACCCCTTCGATTTCGCCTATGCGCTGCTGGCGCGCCAGACCAGCGATCCGGTCGGCTTCTTCCAGTCGCGGTTGCGCTCGGGGGCCAATACCCGGGTGACGCTGGAAAACTCGATCCAGGTGCATATCGTATACCGGACCGCCTATACCGATGCCAAGGGCCGGATCAACTATCGCGCCGATACCTACGGGCGCGATGCGCTGGTCTATGACGCGCTGCGCAATGCAGGGGTGGCCTTGACCGCGTTTCAGGGATAAAACCGGCCGCGCGGAACCGGCGGGGCAAGAGACATGGCGCATAGCGTGAAGGAGATTGCGGTGGCGCTCGGCTGCGAGGCAGCGGGCGCCACCGACATCATGATCGAGGGGCTGAGCGAGCCGGCGGATGCCGGGCCTCAGCACCTCGCCATGGCGATGCGGCCGCAATATGCCGAAAGCCTGCCGCGCGGGGCGGCGCGCGCCGCCATCCTCTGGGCCGGGGCGGACTGGCAGGCGATGGGGCTGGAGGCGGCCATCCTCGCGCTGCGTCCGCGCTATGCGCTGAGCGGGCTGACGGCGATGATGGACCCGGGCCCGGAATACGGCGAGGGCATCCACCCCTCTGCCGTCATCGACCCGACCGCCGAAATCGGCATCGGCACCCGTATCGGCCCCTTCACGGTGATCGGCCCGCGCGCGGTGATCGGCGCCCGTTGCACCATCGGCCCGCAGTGTTTCATCGGCGCCGACGTGCGGCTGGGCGAGGGCGCCTTGCTGCGCGAACAGGTCACGCTGTGCCATGGCGTCACCATCGGCGCGCGGTTTATCGGCCAGGCCGGGGCGCGGATCGGGGCGGACGGGTTTTCCTTCGTCACCCCCGAGGAAAGCGGCGTCGAGCGCGCGCGCCATACCCTGGGCGACCAGGGCGAGGTGAAGGTCCAGCCCTGGGCGCGCATCCATTCGGTCGGCGGCGTGACCATCGGCGACGATGTCGAGGTCGGCGCCAATACCTGCATCGACCGCGGCACCGTGCGCGACACCAGGGTGGGCCGGGGCACCAAGATCGACAACCTCGTGCAGATCGGCCACAACGTGGTGATCGGCACCGACTGCCTGCTTTGCGGGATGACCGGGGTCGGCGGTTCGGTGACGATCGGCAACAACTGCGTCCTGGGCGGCCAGTCCGGGGTCAACGACAATATCTTCGTCGGCGACAACGTGATTGCCGGCGGCGGGTCCAAGCTTTTGTCGAACGTGCCCAGCGGCCGGGTACTGCTGGGCTACCCGGCGACGAAGATGGATACGCAGATGGAAACCTACAAGGCGCTGCGCCGCCTGCCGCGTCTTCTGCGCGACGTTGCGGCGCTGAAGAAAGCGGTTTTCAAGCCGGGTGAGAGCGACTAGATCACCCGCAAGGCAACGAGGGACGCACCGATGAGCGCGAACAAGGTCGATCAGAAGGTGATGGAGATCATCGCCGAACAGGCCCTGCTGGAGCCGAGCGAAGTCACCCGCGACAGCACGCTCGAGGATCTGGGGATCGACAGCCTGGGCCTGGTGGAATGCATCTTCGCCATCGAGGAGGCCTTCGACATCACGATCCCCTTCAATGCCAACGAGCCGACCGAAGGCGACTTCGACATTTCCACCGTGGACCGGATCATCCGGGGGGTCGAACGGCTGATCGCGGATCAGAAGGGCTGACCCGGGGCGACAGTGACTTGAGAGGCGGAGCGGAATGAAGCGGGTCGTCATCACCGGCGCGGGCACCATCAACCCGCTGGGCCACAGCGTGCCCGAAACGCTGGCCTCCATGCGCGAGGGCCGCTGCGGCATCGGTCCGCTGGACATTCCCGATGTCGAGCGGCTGTCGATCCGCATCGGCGGGCAGGTGCGCGACTATGACCCCGAAAGCCGCTTCAACCGCCAGCAACTGTCGCTCTACGACCGCTTCACCCAGTTCACCCTGATCGCCGCGCGCGAGGCGATGGCCCAGGCCGGGCTGACCTTTTCGGGCGAGCTTGCGGCGCGCTCGGGCGTGGTGCTGGGCAATTCCGGCGGCGGGATGAACACGCTGGATGCCAATTACCGCGCGGTCTACGAGGACGGCAAGAACCGGGTGCATCCCTTCGTCGTGCCCAAGCTGATGAACAATGCCGCGGCCAGCCACGTGTCGATGGAGTTCAACCTCAAGGGCCCGTCCTTCACCGTCTCGACCGCCTGTGCGTCCAGCAACCACGCCATGAGCCAGGCTTTCCAGATGGTGCATGGCGGCATGGCGCCGGTGATGGTCACCGGCGGGTCGGAAGCGATGCTGTGCTTTGGCGGGGTCAAGGCCTGGGAGGGGCTGCGGGTGATGTCCAAGGACGCCTGCCGCCCGTTTTCGGCCAATCGCAACGGCATGGTCCAGGGCGAGGGGGCGGCGGTCTTCGTCTTCGAGGAATTGGAGCACGCAAGGGCCCGCGGCGCCGAGATCATGGCCGAGGTGGTGGGCTTTGCCATGTCCTCGGATGCCTCGGACATCGTCATGCCGTCCAAGAACGGCGCCGCGCGGGCGATCCGCGGCGCGCTGCAGGATGCGCGGCTCAATACCACGGATGTGGGCTATATCAACGCCCATGGCACCGGCACGACCGCCAATGACAAGACCGAAAGCGCCGCGGTGGCGGATGTCTTCGGGGCTCATGCCGACCGGCTGATGATCTCGTCCACCAAGTCGATGCACGGCCACCTGATCGGCGGCACCGGCGCGGTCGAGCTTCTGGCCTGCATCATGGCGGTGCGCGACGGGGTGATCGCGCCGACCATCGGCTACGAGGAACCCGACCTGGACTGCGCGCTGGACGTGGTGCCGAACGAGGCGCGCGAGGCGCGGGTCGAGGTGGCGCTGTCGAACGCCTTTGCCTTCGGCGGGCTCAACGCGGTGCTGGCGCTGCGCCGCTTCTGATGTCGCACGCCGGGGGTTTTGCACCCCCGGACCCCCGCAGGATATTTCCGAACCGAAGAAGCCCTGGGCGCCCGGAGATCCCCCGGGGCTGCTTCTCTTTTCGAATACGCACTTCCGGCGCTGGCCCCTACTGCGCGCGCTCTGCCGCATAGGCGATGGCGCGCTGGTAGTTGCCGCTGTCGTTCCAGGCCGAGAGGACCCGGAAATTCTGCGTGCCCTCGCCAAAGGGGGCGCCGGCGCGCCAGCCGTGGAGGCTCAGCATATTGGCGGCAGAGGCCAGCGCATCGGTGGCATCATAGGGATCGGCCCGGCCATCGCCATTGCCGTCGATGCCGTATTTCAGCCAGTTGCCGGCGAGAAACTGCATGTGGCCCAATTCGCCCGAGGGGCCGCCCTGCTTGTTGGCCGAGATGATGCCGCGGTCGACAAGGTTCAGCGCGGCAATGGCATGCGGCTCGAAGCGCGGATGGCGCCGGCAGTAGGAGGCCAGCGTGACCGCGCCGCCGACGATCGGCGTCTTGCCGAGATAGCCGCCCCAGCTTGTCTCGAGCCCCCAGATCGTGGCCAGCACGCTGCCCGGCACGCCAAAGCGCCGCTCGATCGAGGCGAAGGTATTGGGATTGCGCGCGATCTTCTGCCTTGTCCGCTGGATGAAGGCATCGGCCGAACTGCCCGACCGCTTGGCCAGGAAGGTCGCGGGATCGCGCTGCAGGGTGCCGCTCTGGCTCGAGGGGTTGGACTCGAACCGCCAGGTGATGCTGGACAGGCCCGCCGATTGCAGCGCCGCCAGCCCGCGCTGGCCGATGCCGCTGGCCTGGGCCTCGCGGGCCAGCTGGGCCTTGTAGGCTGCGAAGTTGCCTTGCGACGTGATGCATTGCGCGGCCTGAAGGGCAGGAGCGGACAGGCCGAGGACAAGTGAAAGAGCGATGGTGAAACGGCGCATTGGCATTGGACGGTCCCTGTTGCAGTTTTCAGCAGACCCACCTTAACCGGCAGGCGCGGTCCGTCCAGATCAATTCCGTGTTTTCCGTCCAGGGCGCCCGCGCCCGCGGATCCCCGCCTGTCCCCGGGGGCGGAAAGGGCGCCCCGCGGGACGCCCTTTCGCGTGTCTTGCAGCAGTCCGGGCCCTGGCCCGGCGCGCCCTCAGCAGGAGTAGTACATGCCGAACTCGACCGGGTGCGGGGTCTGTTCGTAGCGTTCGATCTCTTCCATCTTCAGCTCGATATAGCCGTCGATCTGGTCCTTGGTGAAGACGTCACCGGCCAGCAGGAAGTCCATGTCCTTGAGCAACTCCTGGATCGCCTCGCGCAGCGAGCCGCAGACGGTGGGGATGCCCTCCAGCTCTTCTGCGGGCAGGTCGTAGAGGTTCTTGTCCATCGCCTCGCCCGGGTCGATCTTGTTGGTGATCCCGTCGATCCCGGCCATCAGCAGGGCGGCAAAACACAGATAGGGGTTGGCGGAGGGGTCGGGGAAGCGGGCCTCGACGCGCTTGGCCTTGGGGTTCTCGGTCCAGGGAATGCGCACGCAGCCCGACCGGTTGCGGGCCGAATAGGCGCGCAGCACCGGCGCCTCGAAGCCGGGGATCAGCCGCTTGTAGCTGTTGGTCGAGGGGTTGGTGAAGGCATTGAGCGCCTTGGCGTGCTTGAGGATGCCGCCGATGAAATAGAGCGCCTCCTGGCTGAGGTCGGCATATTTGTCGCCTGCAAAGAGCGGCTTGCCGTCCTTCCAGATCGACATGTTGCAATGCATCCCCGAGCCGTTGTCGCCCGAGATCGGCTTGGGCATGAAGGTCGCCGACTTGCCGTAAGCCTGGGCCACGTTGTGGATGACGTACTTGAACATCTGAAGCTGGTCGGCCTGGTGGGTCAGCGAGCCGAAGATCAGCCCCAGCTCGTGCTGGCACGAGGCGACCTCGTGGTGGTGCTTGTCGACCTTCATGCCCAGCCGCTTCATGGTCGAGAGCATTTCCGAGCGGATGTCCTGGCCGTCGTCGGTCGGGTTGACCGGGAAATAGCCGCCCTTGAGCCCGGGGCGATGGCCGGTATTGCCCATCTCGTACTCGGTGTCGGTGTTCCAGGAGGCGTCGATGGCGTCGACCTCGTAGGAGACCTTGTTGATGCTGGTCGAAAAGCGCACATCGTCGAACAGGAAGAACTCGGCCTCGGGGCCCCAATAGGACACGTCCCCGATGCCGGAGGACTTGAGGTAGGCCTCGGCCTTCTCGGCGGTGCCGCGCGGGTCGCGGTTGTAGGGCTCGCCGGTGTCGGGCTCGACGATCGAGCAATGCACGCAGACGGTCTTCTCGGCATAGAACGGGTCGATATAGGCGCTGGAACAATCGGGCATCAGCTTCATGTCCGAGGCTTCGATGGATTTCCAGCCGGCGATGGAGGATCCGTCGAACATCAGGCCTTCTTCCAGGAAGTCCTCGTCGACTTCGCTTTCGATCATCGTGATGTGCTGCAACCGGCCGCGCGGGTCGGTAAAGCGGATGTCGACGTAGGCCACGTCCTCATCCTTGATAAGCTTGAGCAGGTCCTTTGCGCTCATTTCTGTGTTCCTCGCTTGGTTCAACTTGGTGTTCGGGTTCTTCGGGTCGCGTCCCGGACCTGATCCGGGACCTCGTGGTTCGGGGGGCTGACGGGAGGCCCCGGATCAAGTCCGGGGCTGCGGGCCGCATGCAACTTGGGCTGCGGCCCGCGTTTACAAGGCGTCGGAGCCGGTCTCACCGGTCCGGATGCGGATCGCCTGTTCGACGCTCGAGACGAAGATCTTGCCGTCGCCGATCTTGTCGGTCTTGGCCGCGTCGACGATGGCCTCGATGGCGCCGTCGACCTGTTCGTCATCCAGCACCACCTCGATCTTCACCTTGGGCAGGAAGTCGACCACGTATTCCGCACCGCGGTACAGCTCGGTATGGCCCTTCTGGCGGCCGAAGCCCTTGACCTCGACCACGCTGAGACCCTGGACGCCGACATCCTGCAGCGCCTCCTTGACCTCATCGAGCTTGAATGGCTTGATGATCGCCTCGATCTTCTTCATGTGACATCTCCTCGCAGACCGTGTTGTCCGGCTCAGACCACTTCTGTTGATGCGGGGCAATTGGATAGGCTTTGCGGGGCGCCAAATCGGGCTGGCGTCCGGAGCTTGCGCCCAAGGAACGGGCGGTTTGCACAGAAAACGGGCATAATTGAATCGAGGGGCCAAAATGACCGAATTGCTGAGCGCCGCGCAGATGCGGGCCATCGAACAGGCGGCGATTGCCAGCGGCAAGGTGACCGGGCTGGACCTGATGGAGCGCGCCGGGGCGGGCGTGGTCGAGGCGGTTTTCGAGGAATGGCCGGAGTTTCGCGAAGGGCCCAGTCATGTAACCGTACTCTGCGGCCCCGGCAACAATGGCGGTGACGGCTTCGTCGTGGCGCGGCTGCTCAGGGCACTCGGTTGGCGGGTGGTGGTGGCGTTTTACGGCGAGGCCGAAAAGCTGCCCCCGGACGCCCGGGTCAACCACGACCGCTGGTTGACGATGGGCACGGTCAGGCCGATGTACGAGGAAGGGGCGGGCGAGGACACCGACCTGCTGATTGACGCGCTCTTCGGCATCGGGTTGACGCGGCCCCTCGACGACGGGCTCTGCGAGATTTTCACCCTGTACGAAAGGCTTCGCGCGATGGGCGGCCACATGCAGTTCGTGGCCATCGACCTGCCTTCGGGACTGGACGCCGATACCGGGTTGGCGCTGAACGGCGACCGCCCCGGTGCGGCCTTTCCGTCGGAGCTGACGGTCACATTTCACGCGCTCAAGCGGGCGCACCGGGTCAAGAGCGCGCGCCGGTACAATGGCAAGGTCGTGGTAAAGGACATCGGGTTGTGAGCGTCGCGGCGGACCGGATCGCCTTCGGCCCCGAGATGCGCGCGCGCTTGGCCAAGCCGGGTGCGGCGCATAAGTACAGCCACGGCCATGCCCTCATCCTCTCCGGCGGCTTCGGCAGGACCGGCGCGGCGCGTCTGGCCGCGCGTGGCGCGCTCCGGATCGGCGCGGGGCTGGTGACGCTGGGGGTGCCGGGCGCGGCGCAGATGGAAGTGGCGTCGCAGATCACCGCGCTGATGCTAACGCGGGTGGAGGATGGGGACGCGCTGTCGGAGGTGCTGGAGGACGCGCGGTTCAACGCGCTCTGTCTCGGGCCGGGGCTGGGGCTGAAGCGGGCCAGGGCGCTGGTTCCGGGTGCGCTGGGTGCAGAGCACAGGCCTTGCGTGGTTCTCGATGCCGATGCGCTGAGCGCCTTTGCCGCGGCGCCGGAGGCATTATTCGGCCTGCTGCATGACCGCTGCGTGCTGACACCCCATGGCGGCGAGTTCGCCCGGCTCTTTCCCGACATCGCGAGGAGGCTCCGCGAGGAGCCGAGGAGCGGCCCGGCCTATTCCAAGGTCGATGCGACGCGCGACGCGGCAAGACGCGCAGGCTGCACCGTCCTCTTCAAGGGCCCCGACACCGTCATTGCCGACCCGCAGGGCCGCTGTTCGGTCAATGCCGCCGTCCATGAGCGCGAAGCCCCCTGGCTGGCCACCGCCGGGTCGGGCGACGTGCTGGCGGGCTTCATCACCGGGCTTCTCGCCCGCGGCTTCGCGCCAATGCAGGCAGCGGAAACCGCCGCCTGGTTGCACGTGGAATGCGCCCGCAGCTTCGGCCCCGGCCTGATCGCCGAGGACCTGCCGGAAGAACTGCCCAGGGTGTTCCGCGCGCTGGATCTCTAGCGCGGCACCGCCGCCTCGACGCCCGCGCTTTCCACCTCCAGCCCGTCGGCATAGAGGATATGCACCGCGTCGAAGATCAGCCGGATCAGCCGCACCCGTTCCCGCGGGCCCCGGGTGACGAATTGCCCGTCCACCAGCCGCGATGCCGGCACCAGCGCCTGCGTCTCGCCGAAGAGCGCCTGCGCCCGCCAGTCGCGCACCAGAACCCGCTGCGAGGCGGGCAGGATCATGTCCTCGTCGGGCCGCTTGTGGCCCAGCGATCCGGCCTTGATCCGCACGGTTTCGCAAAGCGCATCGATCACGCGCACCTCGCGCAGCACCGCCATCCCCCTGTCGCGGGTGATGATCCGGTCGCCGGGGGCGAGGAAGTCGACCGGCATTTCGCCATCGAGCGTCCAGAGCCGTGTCCCGGCCAGAAGTCCGTTGTGAAGATATATAGCGCGCGCACCCGACCGCGAGGTGTCGGAATGCGGGATCTGCCCCGATGCGCGCCCGACCGTATTCGGTTTCATGGGCGTACCTGTATCTACTGCCTTCGTTTTGACACAGGTTAGACCAACAGCCGGTTAATGTCGTGCATTTTCTGTGCGACAGGTGGTCCGAAACCCCTCGCATCCTGTCTCAGGCTTTGCTAAAGCCCTGCGGGCGCGGGCGGGCCTGCGCATCTGCGGGTGTGGCGAAATTGGTAGACGCACCAGATTTAGGTTCTGGCGCCGCAAGGCGTGGGGGTTCAAGTCCCTCCACCCGCACCAATCCAAAGGTCAGTTCTGCTGCCTGGCCAGCCCCGGCCGCTCAGACCGCTTCGCGCGCGATCAGGGCCAGGACGTCGCGCGCCACCACCTCGATCGGGCGCGCGCCGTCGATCACCCGGAATCGCCGGGGAAATTCCTCGGCCAGCGCCAGGAAGCCGGCGCGCATCTTTCTCTGCAATCCGGCGCCGAAATCCTCGAACCGCTCCTCGCTGCCCTGCCGCCCCCTGGCGCGCGCCAGGCCGGTCTCCGGGTCCATGTCGATCAGCAGCGTCAGGTCAGGCTCGCGCCCGATCATCAGCCGGTGCAACTCGTCCACGATGCCGCGCAGATCGCCGCGCGAGAGGCCCTGGTACATCCGGGTGCTGTCGGCGAAACGGTCGCAGATCACCACCTTGCCGGCGGCCAGCGCCGGCAGGATGGTGCGCTCCATGTGATCGCGCCGGGCGGCGGTAAAGAGCAGGATCTCGGTCTCGGCAGACCAGCGGTCGGGATCGCCCTGCAGCACCAGCGCGCGGATCTCCTCGGCCCCGGGCGAACCGCCAGGCTCGCGCGTCAGCACCACGTCGCGGCCCTGGGCGCGCAGGTGATCGGCCAGAAGCCGGGCCTGGGTGGACTTGCCCGACCCGTCAATGCCTTCGAAGGAGAGGAACATCCGCGCCCGACAGCCTCAGGAGGCCAGGTCCGGCACCGTCGCGCCCCATTGCTTGAGCAGGATCTTGGCGGCGGTGGTCACCCGGCTCAGAAACCCGCCCGAGTCGATGTCGCGGTCGGCCACCAGCGGCACCGTGGTGTCGGGCAGACCCTCGAGCGAGATGATCATCTCGCCCAGCTTGTCGCCCTTGGTGATCGGCGCGGCCACCGGCGAGGAAAACACCACCTCGGCATTGACCTTGCCACTGGCCAGCACCGGCACCAGCATCTCGATATCCTCGGAGGGCGCAAGGCCCACCTTCATCTCGGCGCCCATCCAGACATCGGCCTCGGCGACCACCTGGCCGGCATTGGCCACTTTCGACTGGGTGAAATGCCGGAAGGCCCAGTTGACGATCTGCTCGGCCTCCTCGGCGCGGACGCGTTCGCTCTCCAGTCCGGAAATGGCAAAGACCACCCGGCGGTCGCCCTGCCGCGCCGATCCCACCAGGCCGTAGCCGGCCTCCTGGGTGTGGCCGGTCTTCAGACCGTCGGCGCCGATATCGAGGTTGAGCAGCGGGTTGCGGTTGTTGACGTTCTGCGGCGCGCGGCCGTCAAAGGCATAGGTGCGCTCGGCGAACATCGGATAGAACTCGGGGAAGTCCTGGATGATGCGCCGGGCAATCAGCGCCAGGTCGCGCATCGACATGCGATGGCCGACGGCGGGCCAGCCGTTGGAATTGACGAAGGTGGAATTGGTCATCCCCAGCTGCTGGGCGCGGCGGGTCATGTAGCGGGCGAAGCCTGCCTCGGTGCCATCGGGGCTCAGCGCCTCGGCGATCACCGCGCAGGCATCGTTGCCCGACAGCACGATGATGCCGCGCAACAGATCCTCGACCCGCACCCGGTCGGTGGTGTCGAGGAACATGGTCGAGCCCTTGTAGGACATTGCGTGTTGCGACACCGGCAGCCGCTCGTTGATGTCGAGCCGCCCGTCGCGGATCGCCTCGAAGGCCATGTAGAGCGTCATCAGCTTGGACATCGACGCCGGGGGCAGGGGGGTATCGGCGTTCTTGGCCAGAAGCACCGTGCCGGTGGTCATGTCGACCACGAAGGCCGATTGCGCGCGGGTGTCGAAGGCCGCGGCGGGAAGGGCAGCCGCCAGGGCCAGGGCAATCGCGATCAGCGGGTCTGCGAAGGGTCGGAACATGTCTACCGGTCCTGCGTTTCGGGCCCCGTTGCGGGGCGGTTAGCTTGCGACGGCGTAGGCGTCGGTGAAGCCTGCCGACTTGATGATCTTCAGGATATCAGCCCGCTCGCTGCTGTTCGAGGCCGGACCGACCACCACGCGCCAGAAAGTCTTGCCCTTGCTCGACTGTTTCTTGACCGTCGGGATCAGCCCTTTGGAGCGCATCGCGGCGGCGGTGTCCTGGGCATTCTTCTCGACCGAGAAGATCCCCAGCTGGATATAGGGCTTGGAGAGCGCAGAGGCTTTCGGCCGGGCCGCCGGCTTCGGCGCGGTGGCGGCAGCGGCGGTACTGGTCGGTGCGACCGGCGCGGTCTCGATCGCGGCAGAGGCGGTCTCGGTCACCGGATCAAGCTCGGTCGCGGTCACCGCATCGGGGGTCTCGAGGCTGGCAGGCTGCAGCGTTTCCGGGCTTTCCGGCGTCTCGGGGGTCTGCTCGCGGCGCAGGGCGGTGACGTTGAGATTGTTGGGCTGACCGGCCACCAGCTTCAGCGCGGCGGCGGCATCCGACGAGACCTGGAGCCGCGGCCCGGGATTGGCCCGTTCCTTGCGAAACAGCGCGCCGATCACGAACTTGCCGTTGGTGGGGTTGCGGATGATGACCCGCTCGGGCTCCTTGACGTCGGGATGCGCCACCCAGACCCCGCCGAGCGAGGGCCGCCCGTCCCAGAGCCCGGCTTCGGTGACCTGGAACACGTTGGGCGCCTCGACGTCGCGTTCGACCAGGGTGATCGAACGGCTGGCGCGGGTTGCGGTGTCTCCGGCATCGCCCTTTTGCAGGAACGCCGGCATGGATCCGTCTTCGCAGGCCGCCAGCAGGCAGAGCGCCGTGCCCGCCGCCAAGAGCCGCGCAAGCCGCGTGCCACGCGGGTTACATCCTTGAGAATCCAAGGTATTTCGCTGAGTGCTCATCTTCTTGCCCTTCTGCCTATCGCGCCTCTTGGGTGAGGCTATGCCGGTTTTCCGGTCATTGACTGACTGCCTGCGCATGGTTCGCGCGGGGTCAGTGTACCGCGGGCGTGTCAACAAGGAAAGTCCCGCGCGCGGCATTCGGCGGATTTCCTGCGCGTGGGTGCTTTGCAGAATCACCGCGGTGGGTTTAACGAGGCGGCACCCGGAGGAGTGGCAGAGTGGTCGAATGCACCGGTCTTGAAAACCGGCGTGCGTGAAAGCGTACCGTGGGTTCGAATCCCACCTCCTCCGCCACAAACCATTCGCGAACCCAAGACGAGGCCCCATTGCGGGCCTTTTTTCTTTTTAGTTCAAAGGGGTTTAACGAGGCCATCCGACTTTCGGAGACTGGTCGTTTGGCCGAAATCGGTCTCCAAACGCCCCGCGTCTCTTTCCATCCGCCCTTCACCCAAATCGAGACGCATTCAAAACTGTTCGCCTTTTCAATCACTTGCTGAAAATGGATTGCGCCGTAGTTGAGGCACGTCAGACCGCTACCAAAGCGGACAGAGACACCCGAAGGCGGCGTGGTAGTGCGGGCTGGTGCGTAAAGAAGCGAGCCAACCGAGAGGTGACTATTGGCGGCAGGCACTATAGATTGACCTTGCTAAGCTTGTCATAAAATAAATGTCAGGTGCATTCATTTGAGCCAAAGTGGAGAAGAAACCTATGCCAAGTATCCGCTTAGGGGGTTATGAAAGCGCTCCTGATTTCTTGGCTAAGGCTCGCCGCGAATTGAAGCGTTTCAAAAATGCGGATGCACAGCAAGATCGGGCTGATCACGCGCTCAACGTCGCCGTAACGCTCCACCATTTGGGAGATTGGACGTATCGCCATGGAATGCAACTTGGTCTGGCGATGGGTGATCGCCGCAACTTCTTGGGCAATGCTAGAAATGCAAATGTCTCGGTAAAGCTTTTACACAAGATTGCCGACACGACGAAACACCATACTTTAGACAACCAGAATGTGTTGAAAATCGAAGTTGACGAGCTTGGTGACGGCCGCATCACGCATCATCAAGATTTTGTCGGCATCAATGTCCAGCCTCCGAGAACAGATCTACCGGGCGGTCGTCCATTAAACGTACGCACTGTCATCGATGACGATGAAATCGTCGGGTATGAAACTGTTTACGAAGGTACAGTTGTTTCAAATGGCGGTGTTGGTCAATTCTTCGACCCTATCTGTGAAAACGCGATATCATTTTGGAGTGCTGTAATCCAAACTTTGGATAATGGTCAGCTACCAGACTGGATGCGGCCGGCCCAAGACTGATTGTTGTCTCGGAGCCGCCAATATCGTTCGGGTCACGGCTGACCTAACAGGGTGCTGAAATAGTCCCGCCTCGACAAGGATTTGAGAACGTGATTCACCCTCGGCACGGAAACGGCGGGGGTGAGGATGCGCGGTG
>SBGD01000019.1 GCA_006226775.1 Paracoccaceae bacterium
GATGACCTCGGGGGCATCATCCACATCAGTGTAAGGGGGTCATTTTTGGACGCCGATCACCCCTCTACGGGGTCAAAATTGCACGCCGGTTCACAAGGACATGCGCCGTTTTGGGCGCGACACCCGTTTCGGCAGACCGCAGGGTGTCTTTTGCGCCTTGTGCCAGTTCTGCATCCGGCCATTGAGCTGCGCATGGGACGGAACGACGCGATCATCTTCGTCGATATCGCGCCCGACACGCCTGCGCCCGAGCGCTGCCCGGAAAATGCGATCGAGCCTGTCGCGCTGCACGAACAGGGTTCCATCTGTCAGTCGTGGTGTCAGCTCCTGCACGAGCCTGCGGCGCTTGTCCGGCACCGACAGCGTGTCGAGGCGCATGATTTCCTCGAGGAGCGCGGCGTCCTTCGCGTCGGCGCCGCGGATTTCCCGGCGCGGGCAAAGCTTCCGGCCATCCCGGCCATGACGGTTGCGCCGGTGGTTTTTTCCCCACCCTTCGGGAAGCATCCTGACCATGTGCAGGACGTCGAAGGATTGCGCGAGGACGATCGACGACACCGGCACCTCACCGAAAAACGCCAGGGCGCGTTTTCCGACGACCCGGATCCTGGTCTCCACGTCATTGTGGGCCTCCTGGCAGGCCGTCTCGATCGCGTCCGAGAGTTGCATCGGAGGCTTCATGGCTTCACGGGTCGGCGCGATATCATGGTCGCGAAGAAGATCCCGCCCGGCATCGAGCGGGTCATCGAAGTTCCGCTCGACGCGGGCGCACAGGTCGTTCAGCCGACGCAGGAGGGAGAGTACTTGACGGGCAACCGCGGGCGAGCAGACCGAGGCGCTCTCCAGGCCGTTCTTCCGCGCGATCTCTCCGGCGAAAGCCGAGGCCACCGACCAGTCCCTGGTCTGTTGAGCATCCCGGATAAGGCTTGTCTCTGCATCGAGACGACCGAGGTAGGCATCGGACTGCTCGGCCGGAGCGTTGCTCTCCTGTCGCGCGATCATCTCGGCCACCGCCCGTCGCACGATCTCCCGCAACATCGCCCCGGCCCGGGCCTCGCTGATCGGGCTCTCCTGAAGGTCTGCCAGCACCTGTCTCTCTCCTGCCTCGATAGCGGACAGCAGGTCGGCAGACCGCTTCACCGCGTCGGAGAGAACTTGGGTGCGGAGCGAAACCGACAGAAATGTCGGCGCGCCATGACGCCGGATTTCTTCCGGCCAGCGGCGGCGAAAGTGGAAGACCCGGTTTCTGCGAACTCGGTGCAAACCCCATTTTCTGCCGGTGACGCGGGGCCCGCACCCCGGGCGATGTGAAGCACCGTGATGTGTAGACGGGAGGCTGGCCGCCAGATCAGTGGCTATCCCACTGGGACGTATGGAGTTTTTCGGTGTCATTGGCTGGGGTGGTAGGATTCGAACCTACGGTACACGGTACCAAAAACCGCTGCCTTACCACTTGGCTACACCCCAACAGTGCGCGTCTCATTACGCAAATCGAAAACCGGGTTCAAGCCCTCTCCGGACAAAATCGCCAGCTTTTTTGACCCGACCGCGCGTCACGGCCCCCAAGCCTGGGATATGCGCCCGGTCGGGCGAGAATTCCGCGCATCCGGGAAGATTTCCGCTTGACGCGCTGGGGCTGCTGTCTTACTTCCGCCGGGCCTGTGGCGGAGTAGCTCAGTTGGTTAGAGCAGCGGAATCATAATCCGCGTGTCGGGGGTTCAAGTCCCTCCTCCGCTACCAGCAAAACCCCCTGAAATCAATGCTTTACATGGCTCCAGCGCCAGGGGCCGAATTATGTGCTGCGTAAACGGGGGCGGACCATCCCGACCTCGGGCGAGTCATCCGGGGAAAACCGGGGGAAACCCGCCCGGTTGTCCGCGCCCCCCGCATCGCCGTCAGTAGTTCTTGTAGACCACGCAGGTGCAGCCCCGCGCGCGCGCCGCGCGGCAGATGTCTTCCGCCGCCGAGCGCTCCATCCGGCTGACCCGCGCCATCCAGTAGCCGGGGCGGCCGCGCACGCGGTTCTCGACGTGGATGATGTCGGGCGCCTGGCCCACCGCCTGGCGGCAGGCGCGGGTGGCGCGGTCGAAGTTGGCGCGGGCCTGGGCGCGGCTCTTGCCGAAGGCCAGTTGCGCGCCCCATTGCGCCAGTTTCGGCGTCGGGCGCAGCTTCGGGCGCAGGCTGCGGCGGGACGGGTCGATGCGCACCGGCTCGACCAGAACGGGCGGCAGGGGCAGGGCGCTCAGCACCGGCAGGGGCGCGCCCCAGGAACCGGCCACCAGCTCGGCGCAGTTCGCGGCGAAATCGCCCGCGCCCGACAGGCGGAACGCGGGCGCTTCGGGCGCGGCATCGCGCCAGGCCTCGGGGGTGAGGCCGGTGGTCTCGATCACGAAGTCGCGGCTTCGCATCGCGATGCCCTCTCCGCGCAGCAGGGTCTCGGCCTCGATGTGGCCGCCCGCGAAGGCCAGCGCGGCAAGGCCGGGGTTGCCGTAATCCGCCGTGAGCCGGGCCAGGGTTCGGGCGGTCGGCACGATGGCGGTGGCCTCGGGAAAGTCCGGTTCCTGGCGCAAGACGCGGGTCAGGAAGGCCGGGGCGAGGGCGGTCTCGCGCGCGGCCTGGGCAATGGCGGCGCAGATCCCTTCCGCCCCGCTGGCGCGGGATGCGGCGGGGCACAGCCCGAGGGCCAGAACAAGTGACAGACAGAGATGCCGCATGGGCCCAGATTGAGAGCGCGGGGTTTCGAGTCAACCAGACCTTTTCCTGCTGACGCTAAAGTTATAGGTGAAGGCCAAAGGAAAGGTGCGCCCATGTCGTTTTTCGGGAAGCTCAAGGACCGGCTGTTCAAATCCTCGTCCAGGCTGGATGAAGGGCTCGAGGCGATTGTCGAGGACGGGGGTGAAGTCTCGGCCCCCGACCCGGATGTGACGCCCGATCCTACGCCCACGCCCGATCCCACGCCTGATCCCGGCCCGGATGTGACGCCCGCGCCCGATCCCGCGCCGGAGCCCGAGCCCGAACAGGTGCCGCAGCCCGATCCGGTCGAGGTGCCCGAGCCCGACACCACGCCTGCACCGACCGAAGTGCCGCAGCCCGACATCCCGCCGACCCCGACGCCGACACCGCAGCCCGATGTCACGCCCGCGCCGACGCCCACCGAGGTGCCGCAGCCCGACCTTCCCACCGGCGTGCCCGGCCCGGCCGGCACACCGCAGGAGCGGCCCGCCCAGGTCTCGCCGCTCGAGATCCCCGAACCCGACACCCCGGCCGAGGTCCCGGCCCGCAAGTCCGGCTTGCTGGGGCGGCTGCTGGGGCGGGGCACAGAGCCCGAGGTGCTGCGCCGCACGCTGGACGACGACATGCTCGAACAACTCGAGGAATTGCTGATCGCCTCGGACATGGGGGTCGATACCGCGCTGCGGATCACCGCCAACATGGCCGAGGGGCGCTTTGGCAAGAAGCTCTCGGTGGGCGAGATCAAGGCCCTGCTGGCGCAGGAGATCACCCGCGTCATGGAGCCGGTGGCCCGGCCCTTGCCGCTTTATGCCAAGAAGCCTCAGGTGGTGCTGGTGGTGGGCGTGAACGGTTCGGGCAAGACCACCACCATCGGCAAGCTGGCCAGCCAGTTCCGCGCCGCGGGCAAGAAGGTGGTGATTGCCGCCGGCGATACCTTCCGCGCCGCGGCGGTCGAGCAGTTGCAGGTCTGGGGCGAGCGCGCCGGGGTGCCGGTGCTGACCGCACCGGAAGGCTCGGACCCGGCCAGCCTGGCTTTCGACGCCATGGAACAGGCGGCGCGCGACGGCGCGGACCTTCTGATGATCGACACCGCGGGCCGCCTTCAGAACCGCAAGGACCTGATGGAGGAACTGGCCAAGATCGTGCGCGTCATTCGCAAGAAGGACCCCGATGCGCCGCACAACACGCTGCTGGTGCTGGATGCCACCACCGGCCAGAACGCGCTGAGCCAGGTCAAGACCTTCCAGGAGTTGGCGGATGTGACCGGGCTGGTGATGACCAAGCTCGACGGCACCGCCAAGGGCGGCGTGCTGGTGGCGCTGGCCGACAAGTTCGGCCTGCCGATCCATGCCATCGGCGTGGGCGAGAAGATCGACGATCTGGCACCCTTCGACCCCGAGGATTTCGCCGCCGCGCTGACCGGGCTCGACAGGTGAGACCGGCGTCAGCGGGTGCCGATCAGATGTTCGAGCTCCCGCAGCAGGAAGATCACCGTCACCACGATCACCGTCGCGAGGGCGGCCAGCGGCATCTGCCCGGCGCCGCAGCCCAGCCCGACGGCCCCCGCCAGCCAGAGCGAGGCGCCGGTGGTCACGTTCCGGACCTCGCCCTTGGAGGTGAAGATCAGCCCGGCGGCCAGAAAGGCAACGCCTGCAGTGACAGCTTCGATCATGCGCAGCGGGTCATGGCGTTGCTGGTCGGACTGGCCGAACTGCAACTGGCTGATCTCCTGGCCGAGGATGACGAACAGGCAGGCCGCGACGCAGACAAGGATATGGGTGCGCAGGCCCGCGGGCTTGTGGCGCCATTCGCGCTCGATCCCGATCAAGCCGCCCAGCACCACCGCCGCCAGCAGGCGGGCCAGGGCGGCGCCGACCGGCACCACCGAGAAGTTGTTCTGGAACTCGCCGATGATGTCTTCGAGCATGATGGGTCTTCTTGTTGGTTGCCGGGCTCAACGCGCGGGCCTGCGCTTTGTTCCCGGTCCCGGCGGGCCGGATGAGCGCCTGGCTGATTTCGCTCGAGGGCACCGCGGCGGGCCACCAGCTGGCGCTGATCCTCGCGGTGACGGCGGCCTTCCTGCACGCGGTCTTCGGCGCGCTGCAGAAGGGGCGGCACGACCCCTGGCTCAGCCGCGGGGCGATCGACGGCGCCTACGGGCTGATGGCGGCGCCTTTCGCGCTTTTTGTCGTGCCCTGGCCCGAGCCGCACATGTGGCCGATCTTTGCGGGCGCCTTCGTGATCCACACCGCCTACAAGCTGTTGCAGGCGATGGCCTACAGCCGCGGCGCCTATACCGTGGTCTACCCGGTGGTGCGCGGCACCGGGCCGCTGTTTGCGGTGATCGGCGCCGGGCTGATCTTCGGCGAGCACTTCACCGGCGTGCAATGGCTGGGCGTCGGGGTGCTCTTGGCGGGGATTTTCGGACTGGCGGTCTACAACCTGATGTTCCTCGAAACCGCGCGCGAGACCCTGCGCTCGGCACTGGCGCTGGCGGTTCTGACCGGGCTCTTCGTGGCGCTTTACACCACCTATGACGCCTACGGCATCCGCGCCACCGCCGATCCCTTCACCTTTCTCGCCTGGTTCTTCATGGTCGACGGGCTGGTGATGCCGCTGCTCGCCGGCTTGCGCTGGCGGCGGACCGCGATCAACCCGCCGCTGGGCCCCTTGCTGCTGCGCGGCTGGATCGGCGGGCTGGTGGCCTTTGCCAGCTTCGGGTCGATCATGGTGGCCACGCGGCTGGACAAGGTGGGCGAGGCGGCGGTTCTGCGCGAGACCTCGACCGTCTTCGCGGCGCTGATCGGCTGGCTGGTGTTGCGCGAAACCGTGGGGCCGCGGCGGATTGCGCTGATGGCATTGATCGCGGCGGGGGCTGTGATAGTGGAGGTCGGAGGCTGACCAGAGGATGTGATGGCTGAGAAAAGAGAAATCAATCCGGTGCTGAAACAGGTTCTGGAACTGGGGCCGCCGCTGGCCTTCTTCGGGCTCTACCTGTGGCTGAAGGAGGATGTCTTCACCTTCGCCGGGACCGAGTATTCCGGTTTCATCGTCGCCACGGTGGTCTTCGTGCCGATCATGCTCGCGGCCATGGGCGTGCTCTGGGCGCTGACCGGGCACATCAGCCGGATGCAGGTCTTCACCGCGATCATGGTGATCTTTTTCGGCGCGCTCACCGCCTGGTTCAATGACGAGCGGTTCTTCAAGATGAAGACCACGCTGGTCTACGGCTTCTTCGCGCTGCTGCTGGGCATCGGCTTGCTGCGCGGCAAGTCCTACCTGGCCTACGTGCTGTCGGACGCCATCCCGATGCAGGAGGAAGGCTGGATGATCCTGACCCGGCGGCTTTGCCTGGGCTTCGTGGTGCTGGCCGTGGGCAACGAGATCATCTGGCGCACGCTGTCGACCGACCTCTGGGTCAAGATCGAGACCTTCGGCTTTCCGATCGCGCTGTTTCTGTTCATCTGGGCGCAATTCGCCGCCTTGCAGAAATACATGGACTTCGAAGAGGACGAGGGTGGCACACCGCCGCAATGATCGGCCATCACCATCAGCCCGGCGCTTTTGTCGAGGCAAAGGGCAGGGCGGGCAGCGCCGGACGCGGCAGAAGCCGGCTCCAGCGCCGGTCCTCGGCTGCGGGCAGGATGCGGTCGAGATCACCGGGCGCCAGCGCATCGGTCAGCAGCGCGCGATAGAGCCGGAAGACCCCGGCGCGCAGGTAGGGCGACCAATGGCAGATCCGCCGCGCCGGAGGGGCGATGCGAAAGCCCAGGCCGGCGAGGGCGCAAAGCGTTGCGGAATCGTCGATCAGCACGCTGCGCATGTTGGCGCCCGCCACATGCGCCCCCAGCGCGCGGTCGCCGCGCGCCTCGGCCCGCACCAGCCATTCCAGCAGGCAATCGTAGAGATCGTTCTCGCGGCTGGTGACATGCACCACCTGCGCCGCCCGGCCCGAGGCCGTCGCCAGCGCCCCGGTGGCGGCCGCGCGGTATTCCGCCGCCGCCATCAGGATCAGCCGCGACAGGTCGCCGGGGGCGAGATGCGCCAGCGCCTGCAAGGCCACCCGCGCGCCCAGCGAATGCGCCAGGACATGCACCTTTCGCGATGGGTCGATTGTCTTGATTGTCCTGACAAGACAAGCCATTGCACGCCCCGCCTGCGCCGCCTCGCGATAGGCGCGGCGGATCGGGCCGCGCGCCTGCCAGCCAAAGGCCAGGGCGATCCCGGGCGGCTGGGCGGCGCTCCCGAACCCCAGCCTGCGCGGCCAGCTCACCCGCCGCGGCGCGCCGGGCGCAGACGGGCCGGCAAAGAGCAGATCATGCGGGCAATGGCCCGGTGTGCCGGGGCTGTAGCGGTAGCCATGCACCATCACGATGACCGGCCCGGGCCGGGCGAGGGCGGCGAACAAGGCGCGTTCCAGCGCGGCGCCCCCCTCCATATGGGCCTCGGGGCGGTCACCCCGGGCATTGACCCTGAGCAGCGTCATCCGCGTCACTCCACGACATCTTGCAGGCAGCTAAGGGCCCGAGCATATGGCGGGACAGGTGAAGTGCGGGTTACACCACCGTGACGGTCTTGACCGTTTTGCCGCAACGCCATATGACACCGGCGTGGCGATTTGTTACCGGATTGCGGGCCACGTTAAAATTTCCGCTAAAAGGTCAGGAACGAAAGCCCCCCGTTCGATTGGCCGCGCCTTGGGGGGCTTTGGTTGGAAGGACAGCACCATGAACCAGGACTGGAACAGCCGCACCAAGCTGGTGCACGGCGGCATTCGCCGTTCGCAATACAACGAGATGAGCGAAGCGCTCTTCCTGACCCAGGGCTTCGTCTATGACACCGCCGAACAGGCCGAGGCGCGGTTTCTCAAGGCCGGGCCGGACGAGTTCATCTATGCCCGCTACGGCAATCCCACCGTGGCGATGTTCGAAGAGCGCATTGCCATGCTGGAAGGGGCGGAAGACGCCTTTGCCTGTGCCAGCGGGATGGCGGCGGTGCAGGGCGCTTTGATGGCGCTGGTCAAGGCGGGCGATCACGTGGTCGCCTCGCGCGCGCTGTTCGGGTCCTGCCTGTTCATCCTCGAAAACATCCTGCCGAAATTCGGCGTCGAGGTGACGCTGGTCGACGGCGCCAACCTTGAGCAATGGCGCGCTGCGGTGCGCTCCGACACCCGGTTGGTCTTCTTCGAGTCGATGAGTAACCCCACGCTGGAAGTCATTGATATCGAAGCGGTTTCAGAAATTGCCCACAGGGTCGGCGCGGTGGTGGTCTCGGATAATGTCTTCTCCACCCCGATCTACTCGAACGCCATCTCGCAAGGCGCTGATATCGTGACATATTCCGCCACCAAGCACATCGACGGCCAGGGTCGGGTGCTGGGCGGCGTGATCCTCGGCACCAGGGAGGTGATCCGCGGCACCATCGAGCCCTTCATGAAGCACACCGGCGGCGCGCTCAGCCCGTTCAACGCCTGGGTGCTGCTCAAGGGGCTGGAAACCATGGATCTGCGGGTGCGCGCCCAGACCGCCACCGCGCTGGAACTGGCCCGGGTGCTGGAAGGCCATCCGGCGCTGTCGCGGGTGATCTATCCCGGCCTGCCCAGCCATCCGCAATACGAGCTGGCCCAGCGCCAGCTCGGCGCCGGCGGCACCGTGCTCAGCTTCGAGATCGCCGGCGGGCGCGCGGCCGCTTTCGCCTTTCTCAACGCGCTGAAGATCGCCACCATCTCGAACAACCTGGGCGATGCGAAAACCATCGCCACGCCCCCGGCCTTCACCACCCATCAACGCCTGCCCGAGGATCAGAAGGCGGCGCTGGGAATCACCCCCGGGCTGATCCGCCTGAGTTGCGGTCTCGAGGACCCCGCCGACCTGATCGCCGACATGAAACAGGCGCTGGAGGCGGCCCAGGCGTGCAGATAAGTGACACATCGGCAAAGCAATGCCGACGTTGACAATTCTCCCGAATTAGGGCTGGCAATCCGGTAGGACTCCGGGCATGAGGGCTGCAATCTAAACGATAGGTGCGAATATGAAAAATCTTCTCGTCGGCGCGGCCCTCGCGGCCTCCCTTGCAGCCCCTGCCTTTGCTCAGCAAGCAGACGTTTCGGCTGATCCCTTCCTGTCGACCCAGGGCACGACCGAACTGGCCATCGTTGGCGGCATGACCGCTCTCGTCGTCATCGCGGCGGCCACCAGCGGCGACAACGACAGCTCCAGCGGCACGCCCAAGTAAGACCCTTCGGCACATCCCGAGCGGATGCTGCCGAACGGACGACCTGAAAGGCGCCGGATCTTCAGTGATCCGGCGCCTTCCCTTTTGCGTATCCAATGTCAAGACATGGAAAACACCGCGGTTTGCGCCTATGTAGACGTGAGCCTGCGCGGAAAGGGGCCAAGCATGAATATCCGAACCACAGACATCACACGGACGCCCAGCCGGGACGAGGCCGAGGCGGCATTGGACCTGTTGCGCCGCTACGCCCGCGATTCGGGCGAGCAATTGCTGGCCTATCCCGAGCTCAAGCACGCCTACCCGGCGGATTTCCGCGTCGACGAGACCTACAAGGCGGGGCTGCCCGATCTGCAGAACGGCCCGGCCTCGCTGATTCGCGGCGCCAACGAGGCGATCCAGCATGTCGGCATCTCGAACTTCCGCCTGCCGATCCGCTACCGCGCCCGCGACAACGGCGATCTGACGCTGGAAACCTCGGTCACCGGCTCGGTCAGCCTCGATGCCGGCAAGAAGGGCATCAACATGAGCCGCATCATGCGCTCGTTCTATGCCCATGCGGACAAGACCTTCAGCTTCGACGTGATGGAAGCCGCGCTCGACGACTACAAGGCCGATCTCGGCAGTTTCGACGCCCGGATCCAGATGCGGTTTTCCTTTCCGGCGCGGGTCATGTCGCTGCGCTCGGCGCTTTGCGGGTACCAGTATTACGACATCGCGCTGGAACTGATCGAACAGGCCGGCGCGCGCCGCCAGATCATCCATCTCGACTATGTCTATTCCTCGACCTGCCCCTGTTCGCTGGAACTCAGCGAACATGCCCGGCGCGAGCGCGGGCAACTGGCGACGCCGCATTCGCAGCGCTCGGTGGCGCGGATCTCGGTCGAGGTGCTGGGCGGCAAGTGCCTGTGGTTCGAGGATCTGATCGACCATTGCCGTTCTGCGGTGCCCACCGAGACCCAGGTCATGGTCAAGCGCGAGGACGAGCAGGCCTTTGCCGAGCTGAACGCCGCCAACCCGATCTTTGTCGAGGATGCGGCCCGGCTGTTCTGCGAACGCCTGCAGGGCGACGACCGGATCGGCGATTTCCGGGTCGCGGCCAGCCACCAGGAAAGCCTGCATTCGCACGACGCGATCTCGGTGCTGACCTCCGGCCCGACCTTCGAGTCCGCCAGCATCGACCCGCGCTTCTTCGCAAGCCTGTTTCACGTCGGCTGAGGCCCGCGCCGGCAAACCCGCCTGCCATGGGCGGGTTTGCCCGGACGCGACCGAGCCCTGACAGATGCTTGACAGCACCGGCGCCGCGGTTCAACGCTGCGCCGCATGTTTGATATTCGCCCAGTCGGTTACGTGATCGGATTGCTGGTCGCCTTTCTGGGCGCCACGATGTTTCTGCCGTTCCTTGTCGACCTGGCCGAGGGCCGCGGCGAATGGCCGGTCTTCGTCGAGGCGGGCATCATCACGCTGCTCTCGGGCGGGCTGATCGCGCTGGCCTGTTCCAACGGGGTCAAGGAAGGGCTGTCGATCCAGCAGACCTTCCTGCTGACCACCGGCGTCTGGCTGCTGCTGCCGGTCTTCGGCGCGCTGCCCTTCGTGCTCGGCGCCACCGAGGCGCGCTATGTCGATGCCTATTTCGAGGCGATGTCGGGGCTGACGACCACCGGCTCGACCGTGTTCTCGGGGCTCGATACCCTGCCCAAGGGACTGTTGCTCTGGCGCGGGCTGCTGCAATGGCTGGGCGGCATCGGCATCATTGTCGTCGCCATGGTCTTCCTGCCGGAACTGCGCGTCGGCGGGATGCAGATCTTCCGGGCGGAGGCTTTCGAGACCATGGGCAAGATCCTGCCCCGCGCCACCCAGATCGCCAGCCAGATCTCGGTGATCTACGTCAGCCTGACGCTGGTCTGCGCGCTGCTCTACATCGCCTTCGGGATGAACACCTTCGATGCCACGGTCCATGCGCTGACCACGGTCTCGACCGGCGGGTTCTCCAATTACGACGCGTCGTTCTCGGTCTTCGCCGGGCCGATGGAATATGTCGCCACGCTCTTCATGTTCCTCGCGGCCCTGCCTTTCGTGCGCTACGTGCAACTGCTCAACGGCTCGGCCCGGCCGCTGTTTCTCGATTCGCAGGTCCGGGTCTTCATCTCGGTGATCGCGGTGCTGGTGGTGTTCTGCGCCGGCGTGCTGCTGACCATCTTCCCGCATCACCCCGAGCAGGCCCTGCGCGAGTCGCTGTTCAACATCCTGTCGATCATCTCGGGCACCGGCTATGCCAGCGTCGATTACATGGGCTGGGGCCCGCTGCTGATCTCACTGTTCTTCTTCATCGGACTGATCGGCGGCTGCGCCGGCTCGACCGCCTGTTCGGTCAAGATCTTCCGCTACCAGCTGCTGTTCTCCTCGATCCGGGTCCAGCTCAAGCGCATCGGTTCGCCCAATGGCGTCTTCACCACCCGCTTCGAAGGCCGCCCGGTCAACGACGACATCATGAGTTCGGTGATGTCCTTCTTCATGTTCTTCGTGCTGACGCTGGGGGTGCTGTCGGTGCTGCTCTCGGCCACGGGGCTGGATTTCACCACCTCGATCTCGGGGGCGGCCACCGCGCTGGGCAATATCGGCCCCGGCCTCGGCGAAATAATCGGCCCGGCGGGCAATTTCTCCACCCTCAACGACACCGCCAAATGGCTGCTCTCGGCGGGAATGCTGATCGGCAGGCTGGAGCTCCTGGCGGTCTATGCCATCCTGACGGTGAACTTCTGGCGCGCCTGAGACCCTGACGCGCTGCCGCCCCGGCTTCATCTTGCCGAAAAACTCCGGGGGGCCCGCAGGGCGGGGGCAGCGCCCCCTCGACCGGTGAACATAAGGCGAACAGGACTTTTCAGCGCGCGCCGGTCGCGGTATGGTCGCCGCCATGAGCAGTTTTGACGAAATGGACGCCTTCGAGGCGGCATCCTCGCTGTCCCGGCGCGCCATGGCCGCCCGGCCCGCGCCCTATCTCGACGGGTTGAACCCGGCCCAGCGCGAAGCGGTCGAGGCGCTGGATGGCCCTGTCCTGATGCTGGCCGGCGCCGGCACCGGCAAGACCAAGGCGCTGACCACGCGGATTGCGCATCTGTTGAACACCGGCAAGGCCCGCCCGAACGAGATCCTCTCGGTGACCTTCACCAACAAGGCTGCGCGCGAGATGAAGAACCGCGTCGGTACGCTTCTGGGCCAGGTGGTCGAGGGCATGCCCTGGATGGGCACCTTCCACGCCATCGGCGTCAAGCTCCTGCGCCGCCATGCCGAACTGGTGGGGCTGAAGTCGAATTTCACGATCCTTGACACCGACGACCAGATCCGGCTGATGAAACAGCTCCTTTCGGCCGCCAATATCGATGACAAGCGCTGGCCCGCGCGCCAGCTGTCCCACATCATCGACGGCTGGAAGAACCGCGCCTGGACCCCCGACAAGGTGCCGGTGGCCGAGGCGGGCGCCTTCAACAACCGCGGGGTCGAGCTTTACGCGCAATACCAGGCCCGCCTGAAAGAGTTGAACGCCGCCGATTTCGGCGATCTGCTATTGCATTGCGTGACCATCTTCCAGACCCATGCGGATGTGCTCGCACAATACCAGCGCTGGTTCCGCTACATCCTCGTCGACGAATACCAGGATACCAACGTCGCCCAGTACCTCTGGCTGCGGCTCCTGGCGGGCGGCCACAAGAACATCTGCTGCGTCGGCGACGACGACCAGTCGATCTATGGCTGGCGCGGCGCGGAGGTGGGCAATATCCTGCGCTTCGAGAAGGATTTCCCCGGCGCCAAGGTGGTCCGGCTGGAACAGAACTACCGCTCCACGCCGCATATCCTCGCCGCCGCCTCCGGCGTGATCGCGGGAAACCAGGGCCGGCTGGGCAAGGAGCTCTGGACCGCCGCCGACGAGGGCGAGAAGGTCCGGCTGATCGGCCATTGGGACGGCGAGGAAGAGGCCCGCTGGATTGGCGAGGAGATCGAGGCGATGCAGGGCGGCACCCGCGGGATGCGCGGCTTTTCGCTCGACGACATGGCGATCCTGGTGCGCGCCTCGCACCAGATGCGCGCCTTCGAGGACCGCTTCCTGACCATCGGACTGCCCTACCGCGTGATCGGCGGCCCGCGGTTCTACGAGCGGATGGAGATCCGCGACGCCATGGCCTATTTCCGCGTCGTGGTCAGCCCCGAGGACGATCTCGCCTTCGAGCGCATCGTCAACACGCCCAAGCGCGGTCTCGGCGACAAGGCCCAGCAGACCCTCCAGCGTCTGGCGCGCGACAATGGCGTGCCGTTGATCCAGGGCGCCCGGCTGGCGGTGGAAAGCGGCGCGATCAAGGGCAAGGGCGGCAATGAGCTGACCCGGCTGCTCGACGGGCTCGCCCGCTGGGGCCGCATGACCGGCGACAAGGATGTCAGCCACGTCGAACTCGCCCAGATCATCCTCGACGAATCGGGCTATACCGTCCATTGGCAGAACGACAAGACGCCCGAGGCGCCGGGACGGTTGGAAAACCTCAAGGAACTGGTCAAGGCGCTGGAATCCTTCGAGAACCTGCAAGGATTCCTCGAACACGTCAGCCTGATCATGGACAACGAAAGCGAAGAGGCCGGGGCGAAGGTCTCGATCATGACGCTGCACGGCGCCAAGGGGCTGGAGTTTCCGGCGGTCTTCCTGCCCGGCTGGGAAGACGGGCTCTTTCCGTCGCAACGCAGCATGGACGAGTCGGGTCTCAAGGGGCTCGAGGAGGAGCGCCGCCTGGCCTATGTCGGCATCACCCGCGCCGAAGAGGTCTGCACCATCAGCTTCGCCGCCAACCGCCGGGTCTTTGGCCAGTGGCAATCGCAACTGCCCTCGCGGTTTGTCGATGAACTGCCCGAGGAACACGTCGACGTGCTGACCCCGCCGGGGCTTTATGGCGGCGGCATGGCCGCCCAGAGCTTCGGCTCGGGGATCGAGGCGCGGGTGGCCGAGGCCAATGTCTACAATTCCCCCGGCTGGAAGCGGCTGCAGGAACGCCAGAGCCAGCGCCCGATGGCGCAACCCAAGGAAAGCCGCAACACGGTGATCGACGCCACCGCGCTGTCCAGCTTCACCATGGGCGAGCGGGTGTTCCACCAGAAATTCGGCTATGGCGCGGTGATCGGCATCGAGGGCGACAAGCTCGAGATCGATTTCGAGAAGGCGGGGGTGAAAAAGGTGGTCGGACGCTTCATCACCGGCGCCGACGACGTCCCCTTCTGATCCGGCATCCGCGCCCCGGACACGTCACTCCCGCCTCGGACACGTCATCCCCGACCCAAAAACGTCATCCTCGGGCCCCGACCCGAGGATCTTCCACCCCCAGGCGCCACCCCGTCCCGGCCCCCGCGCCGGCCGGGACCTCGCCGCCAACCATGAGGCCCCGGATCAGGTCCGGGGCGCGGTCGGCGCGACTTGAAAGGCAATCCCCCAAAAAAAAGAACGGCGGCACGGGAGGATGTGCCGCCGTCTTTTTTTGCCGACGCTCCAGAATGGGAGGAGACGAAGCACCGGCGATGTGAACCCTCGGCAAGGGAGGAGAAGCCTCGGGTTCGGCATTCCCGGACGCAATTGGGAGGAGCGCGCCCGGAAATCTCGTGCTGGACCGAATTCGGCCCGGTGTAAAAGGGCGGCGGCATCAGGGAGGAGGAGAGATGCCGCCGCTGAGACACAGAAGACCCAGGGAGGAGGAGAGAGCCTTCTGATCCGTTGTTACTCGTAGGCGGCGTGGTAGGCCACGCGCCGGATTTCCGTCCTGTGCAGGCCCAGATCCGCCAGTTCGCGGTTCGACAGGCCCTGAAGGTCGTTGATCGTGCTGCGGTACAGCCGGTATTTCTGGTAACCGGCAGCAAAACCGCGCAGTGCGTCTTGAATGCGCCGGACCGGTCCGGCATGAACGTGATTGATCGTGCTTGCGTCAGCCATGTTGCTTGCCTCTTTGTTTCTCTTGCGACCCTCGCCGCGTGTTGTGACTAATGTAGTCGAATGCTGCGCCTGCACAATAGCCCGGGGCATCAATGCTGCTATGCAGCATCTGCATACCTAAGCGCTTTGGAAAACGCTTTGGCGAAGACAGGGCCGCCGCAAGGCGCGCAGATTGTCGCGACGGGGTTGCCAGCGCCGGTCGTTATGACTTGATACCGGGCAACTGGCGAAGAAACGGGCGGACCGATGACAGAAGACAGAATTCTTGGAAAACTCGCGGAATTGACGCTTCCGGACGGCGGAGACCTCGTGTCCCGCGACATGATCCGCGCGCTGAACGTCAAGGACGGCGTGGTGCACTTCGTGATCGAGGCGCCTTCGGCCGCGGCGGCGCGCCAGATGGAACCGCTGCGCCAGGCGGCGGAACGGGCGATGCTGACGCTGGAAGGTGTGCATGAGGCGCATGTCGCGCTCACCGCGCATGGCCCGGCGGACAAGCCGGCACCCAGTCTCAAGATCGGCGGCCATGCCAAGCCGCAGGCCGGGCCGATGAAACCCGCCGGCGTCAAGCGCATCATTGCCATTGCCTCGGGCAAGGGCGGGGTGGGCAAATCCACCATCTCCTCGAACCTCGCGGTGGCGCTTTCGCGCGAAGGCAAGAAGGTGGGGCTGCTGGACGCCGATATCTATGGCCCCTCGCAGCCGCGCATGATGGGCGTGTCGCAACGCCCCGCCAGCCCCGATGGCAAGACCATCGAGCCGCTGGTGGCCCATGGGGTGACCATGATGTCGATCGGGCTGATGCTCGATCCCGGCAAGGCGGTGGTCTGGCGCGGGCCGATGCTGATGGGCGCCTTGCAGCAATTGCTGGGGCAGGTGGCCTGGGGCGAGCTGGACGTGCTGCTGGTCGATCTGCCGCCGGGGACGGGGGATGTGCAGCTGACGCTCTGCCAGCGCTCGGAGCTTTCCGGCGCCATCGTCGTCTCGACTCCGCAGGACGTGGCGCTGCTGGATGCGCGCAAGGCGATCGACATGTTCCATACGCTCAAGACGCCGATTCTCGGGCTGATCGAGAACATGTCGACCTTCCATTGCCCCAATTGCGGGCACGAGGCGCAGATCTTCGGCCATGGCGGCGTCGCACAGGAGGCCAGGACCATGGGCGTGCCGCTGCTGGCGCAACTGCCGATCGATCTCGAGACCCGGCTGGCGGGCGATGGCGGCACGCCCATCGCCGCCGGTGACGGGCCGGTGGCCCGGGCCTATGCCCAGCTTGCGCGCGGGCTGATTGCCGGCGGGCTGGTCTGAGCGGCCGGACACGACCGGCCAATCTTCAAAATTCCAGAGCGGCATCTCGCGCCGGGGTCAGTCTTCGTCACCGACCCCGGCGTCTTTCGTTCCGGGATGCGCCAATATCGCCCCTCGGGTGGGACGCGGCGGGCGGACTGCCGCCCGGCCATGGGAAATCATGGGCGGCGTGGGAAATCATGGTCCGATCTGCGATTCCCGGCCTGAGCGGGCCCCGGCAAAGAATCACGGACCCGCGATTCACCCGTGAGTTCGCGTGATTCCCCCGGTATCCTCCGATTCATCGGCATTTTGCAGGTCGAAGTTGTGGGAAATCGGTCACACAGGCGACATTGGCGACAGAAAGGCCGGGAAATCGTGGGAACTTTTTTCGCCCTTTCATCCACACCATATTTAGTGTGTCGCCACAGGGCTTCCGCTAGAAATTCCAGAAATCGCCGCAATTGGCCGCCTAGATGTTGTTTTTATCCACAGGTTGAAACAACATCCGGTAGCGATGTCCCGCAAAAGCCTGTTGCTTTCCATGAAATCCCATGGCATCCCTGTTTACACGATGAGGAACGGACGAGGGGCACATGAACAAGACCCCGCAACCAACTCCGAATAAAAACAAAAACAGGTTTCATACAGGCAACCGTTTTTCATCGTAACAACCAGATCCGGCGCGCGGGCGAGCAGACATCCCCCCAGGTGGCGCGCGCAGCTGGACTACCCGCCAAGGCGGGACACGGGCGGCGGGTTGATCAGTGGCAGCAGATCAACCCGCCGTTTCTACATCCGGACATCGGGGGAATTCGCGGGGGCGCGAGGCAAGGGACGGCAGGACAGTGGGCCGCAGGTTCAGAGGCGAAAGCCAGCACAAGGTCGATGCGAAGGGCAGGGTCTCCATCCCGGCCTCGTTTCGTCGTGTGCTCGAGGCTTCGGACCCGAACTGGAAATCCGGTGAATATCCCGAGCTCGTGATCGTCTATGGCGATCACCGCCGCAATTACCTCGAATGCTATACCATGGAAGCGATCGAAGAGGTCGACACCAAGATCGACGCCCTGCCGCGCGGCTCGATGGAGCGCAAGATGCTGCAGCGGCTGTTTCATGGCCAATCCCATCCCACCAACGTGGACGAGACCGGGCGGCTGGTGCTGCCCGCCAAGCTGCGCGAGAAGATCGGCCTCGACAAGGAGGCCTTTTTCATTGCCGCGGGCGACACCTTCCAGATCTGGAACCCCGAGACCTACGAGAAAGAGGAACTGGCCAAGACCGAGGAATGGCTCGAGGACTTGCCCGAGGACTTCGATCCCCTGTCCTTCCTCGACGGCCCGGCCAGGGTGGCCTGATCCATGGCCGCCGCTGCCAATACCCCCGACGCGGCCCCGCATGTCCCCGTCCTGATCCGCCCGCTGATCGCGGCGGTTTCGCCCGTGTCCGGCACCTGGATCGACGGCACCTTCGGCGCCGGCGGCTACACCCGCGCGCTGCTCGAGGCCGGGGCAGAGCAGGTCATTGCCATCGACCGCGACCCGCTGGCCTTCGAGCTGGCCGCGGATTGGCTGGCGGATTTCGGCCCCCGCGTGCGCTGCGAGCAGACGGTGTTTTCCGCCATGGATACGGTCGCCAGCGCGGTCGACGGCGTGGTGCTCGATCTCGGCGTCTCCTCGATGCAGCTTGACCGCGCCGAACGCGGCTTTTCCTTCATGCGTGACGGCCCGCTCGACATGCGGATGAGCCAGCAGGGCCTCAACGCCGCCGATCTGGTCAATACCTGCACCGAACAGGAACTGGCCGACATCCTGTTTGTCTTCGGCGAGGAACGCGCCTCGCGCCGCATCGCCAGGAACATCGTCCGCGCCCGGGCCGAGGCGCCCTTCGAGACCACGCTGCAACTGGCAAGCGTGATCGAACGCTCGCTGCCGCGGTCAAAGCCGGGCCAGAGCCATCCGGCCACGCGCTCCTTCCAGGCGCTGAGAATCGCGGTCAACGACGAATATACCGAGCTTTTCGAGGGGCTTATGGCCGCCGAGCGGGTGCTGAAACCCGGCGGTCTGCTGGCGGTGGTGACCTTCCATTCCATCGAGGACCGGATGGTCAAACGCTTTCTCACCGCCCGCTCGGGCCATTCCGGCAATACCAACCGCTATGCGCCCCAGACCGCCCCGGTGCCCGCGCAATTCGACATCCTCACCCGCAAGGCCGCGGGCCCGGACAAGGACGAGCTTGCCGAGAATCCCCGGTCGCGCTCGGCCCGGCTGCGCGTGGCGCGGCGGACCGATATTCCCGCCGGCCGGGTCGATCCGAAATCCATCGCCATGCCGCAACTGAAGGGGACAAGGTAATGCGGTCATTCCTCTATATCATGACCACGCTCGCGGTGATCGGGCTGGCCTTCTGGGCCTATCACGAGAATTACAAGACGCAGGAAGCCATCGAGCGCACCGAACGGCTTCAGCGCGAGATCGGCGCTGCCCGTTCGCGGCTGTCGGTGCTCAAGGCGGAATGGGCCTATCTCAACCGCCCCGACCGGCTGCGCGACCTGGCCGAGCTGAATTTCGACCGGCTGGGCCTCTTGCCGCTGCGGCCGGCGCATTTCGGCAATGTCGACCAGGTCTCCTTTCCGGTGATCGACCCCGACGGTCTTGACCCGATCACCAATTCGGTTCCGGTGTCGTCCCAGGGAGAAGAGCCATGATTCGCACGCCGCTGCGCCCGCTGGCCCGCATCCTCGACGCCCGCCAGAAGGGCGAGAACCCCGACGCCATCGAACGCGAGAACATCCGCCTGCGCCACGAGGACATGCGCGACAAGCTGCGGGTGCGCGCCGAACAGCGGCTTCTCTTGCTGGGCATCATGTATTTCTGCGCTTTCCTCGTGATCGGCGCCCGCATGGGCGGCTTGGCGGCGTCCGAGCCCGAAGAGCCGCGCGGCGCCACCGATGGCGCCAGCATCGTGGCGCAGCGCGCCGATATCGTCGACCGCAAGGGCCGGATCCTTGCGACCAACATGGAAACCCATTCGCTTTATGCCCATCCGCACCAGATGATCGAACCGCTGCGCGCGGCCGAGGAACTGGGCGAGATCTTCCCCGATCTTGACGTCGCGGACCTTAAGAAACGGTTCACCTCGGACCGAAAATTCATGTGGATCCGCAAGAAACTCTCGCCCGAGCAGAAGCAGGCGGTGCATGACATCGGCGAGCCGGGCCTGCTGTTCGGCCCGCGCGAGATGCGGCTTTATCCCAATGGCGCGGTCGCCGCGCATGTGCTGGGCGGCTACGGCTTCGGCCGCGAGGGCGTGCATTCGGCGGAGGTCATCGGCACCGCGGGAATCGAGAAATTCGAGGACGAATTGCTGCGCGATCCGGCCCGCGAAGGCGCGCCGCTGGAGTTGTCGCTCGACCTCACGATCCAGGACGCCGCGGAAAAGGTGCTCTATGGCGGCATGAAGATCATGAACGCCAAGGGCGCGGCCTCGATTCTGATGGATGTGCACAGCGGCGAGATCCTCGCGCTGGCCAGCCTGCCGGACTTCGACCCCAACGACCGGCCCTTGCCGGCGCTGGGCGACGATCCCTCGATCAGCCCGCTGTTCAACCGGGCGGTGCAGGGGGTCTACGAGCTTGGCTCGACCTTCAAGATCTTTGCCGCCGCCCAGGCCATGGACCTCGGCATCGTCAATCCCGGCACCATGGTCGACATCCGCGGCCCGCTGCGCTGGGGCAAGCACCGGATTCGCGATTTTCACAACTACGGGCGCGAGTTGTCGGTCACCAAGGTGATCGTCAAATCCTCGAACATCGGCACCGCCCGACTGGCGCAGATGATCGGCGCGGCGCGGCAGAAGGCGTTCCTCGAAAAGCTGGGCTTCTTCGACGTGACCGCGGTGGAACTGCAGGAGGCCAAGGCCGCCAGGCCGCTGCTGCCGCCGAACTGGTCGGAGCTGTCGACCATGACCATCTCCTATGGCCACGGCCTTTCGGCCTCGCCGCTGCACCTGGCGGCGGCCTATGCCACGGTGGCCAATGGCGGCTTCGCGGTGACCCCGACGCTGCTGCGCCAAAGCGGCGCGCAAAAGGGCGAGCGGGTGCTTTCGGCGCGCGCCGCCAAGGCCTCGCTGGCGATGCTGCGGCTGGTGGTCTCGCATCCCGAGGGCACTGCCAGCTTCGGCGACGTCAAGGGCTATGCGGTGGGCGGCAAGACCGGCACCGCCGACAAGCCCAAGCCCCGCGGCGGCTATTATGACGACAAGGTGATCGCCACCTTCGCCTCGGTCTTTCCGAGCCACGACCCGAAATACGTGCTGATCGTCACCCTGGACGAGCCCGAGATCCATGCCGCGGGCCAGTTGCGCCGCACCGCGGGCTGGACTGCCGTGCCGGTGGCGGCGGAAATGATCGAACGGCTTGCGCCGCTCCTGGGATTGCGGCCAGAGATTGAACCGGCGGAACTGGCTGGTATAAGGCTCACCAGCCAGTGACGAGGGGCAGATGAGCACGACACGCACGCTTGGTGACCTCGGGCTCAGCGCCCGGGGCGGCGCCGAGGCCGAGATAACCGGCATCACCGTGGACAGCCGCGAGGTCAGGGAGGGCTTTCTCTTTGCCGCCCTGCCGGGTGCCCGCGTGCATGGCGGAGAGTTCATTCAATACGCCCTGCGCATGGGCGCGGGCGCGATCCTGACCGATGCCAAGGGCGCGCGGATCGCCGCCAAGGAGCTGGATGCCAGCCATGCGGCGCTGGTGGTGGCCCAGGATCCGCGGCAGGTGCTGGCCTATACCGCGGCGCTGTGGTTCGGCGCCCAGCCCGAGACCATGGTGGCGGTCACCGGCACCAACGGCAAGACCAGCGTGTCGAGCTTCTGCCGCCAGATCTGGTGCGCGCTCGATCTGCCTGCCGTCAACCTCGGCACCACCGGCGTCGAGGGCGCCTGGGAGGCGCCCTTGGCCCATACCACGCCCGAACCGGTGACCCTGCACCGCACGCTGGCCGCCGCGGTGGAAAACGGCATCACCCATGCGGCGATGGAAGCCTCGTCCCACGGGCTGGACCAGCGCCGGCTCGACGGCGTGCACCTGTGTGCCGCGGGGTTCACCAATTTCACCCAGGACCACCTCGATTATCACAAGACCTTCGACGCCTATTTCGAGGCCAAGGCCGGGCTCTTCCTGCGTGTCCTGCCCGAAGAGGGCATCGCCGTGCTGAACATGGACGACGACCATGTCGCCCACCTCGAGCCTGTGGTGGCCGCGCGCGGGCAGGAGGTTCTGACCGTGGGCCATGGCCCGGCCTGCGACCTGCGCATGCTGGCCCAGCGCTTCGACGCCACCGGCCAGGACCTGCGCTTTTCCTGGCAGGGCCAGAGCCACCAGGCCCGGCTCAACCTGATCGGCGGTTTCCAGGCGGCGAACGTGCTGATGGCCGCTGGGCTGGTGATCGCCTCGGGCGAAGATCCGGGGCGCGTCTTCGACACCCTGGCCGATCTGGGCACCGTGCGCGGCCGCATGCAACTGGCCGCGACCCGCGCCAATGGCGCCGCCGCCTTTGTCGATTACGCCCATACCCCCGACGCGGTGAAGACCGCGCTTTCGGCGCTGCGCCCGCATGTCATGGGCCGGTTGATCGCCATCATCGGCGCCGGCGGCGACCGCGACACCGCGAAGCGCCCGCTGATGGGCGAAGCGGCGCGCGAGAATGCCGATATCGTCATCGTCACCGACGACAACCCCCGCTCGGAAGACCCCGCCGCGATTCGCGCCGCGGTGATGCAGGGCGCGGGCCCCGAGGCCACCGAGGTCGGCGACCGCGCCGAGGCCATCCTGCGCGGTGTCGACATGCTGGGCCCCGGCGATGCGCTGCTGATCTGCGGCAAGGGCCATGAGACCGGCCAGATCGTCGGCGACACCGTCTATCCCTTCGATGACCGCGAACAGGCCAGTGTCGCCGTCGCGGCGCTGGACGAGGTCGCCCCGTGACGCTCTGGACCGCCGCCGAGGCGGCCGAGGCCACCGGCGGGCGCGTCACTTCCGGCTGGCAGGCCACCGGGGTTTCCATCGACACCCGCACGCTGCAACCCGGCGACCTGTTCGTGGCGCTCAAAGACGCCCGCGACGGCCATGACTTCGTGGCCCAGGCGCTGGAGACCGGCGCCGCCGCCGCCCTGGTCAGCCGCATCCCCGAAGGTGTGTCGCAAGATGCGCCGCTGCTGATCGTCGACGCGGTGCTGCCCGCGCTGGAGGCCCTGGGCCGCGCCGCGCGCGCCCGCACAAAGGCCCGCGTCATCGCCGTCACCGGCTCGGTCGGCAAGACCTCGACCAAGGAGATGCTGCGCGGGGTGCTTTCGGCCTTCGGGCGCACCCATGCCTCGGTCGCCAGCTACAACAACCATTGGGGCGTGCCGCTGACGCTGGCGCGGATGCCCGCCGAGACCGGCTTTGCCGTGATCGAGATCGGCATGAACCACCCCGGCGAAATCGCGCCGCTGTCGCGTCTCGCGCGCCCGCATGTGGCAATGATCACCACCGTCGCCGCCGCCCATCTCGAGGCCTTCGGCAGCGTCGAGGGCATCGCCCGCGAAAAGGCCGACATCCTTGCCGGGCTGGAGCCGGGCGGCGCCGCGGTCTTCAACGCCGAGATCGACACCGCCGAGATCCTCCGCAGCGCCGCCGAGGCCGCCGGCGCGCAATACATCGGCTTCGGCGAGGTCAAGGGCGCGCATCACCGCCTGCTCGACGCGCGGATGACCGAGCGTGTCACCGTGGCCCAGGCCCGCGCCTGGCGCAGCGAGTTGCTCTACAAGATCGCCGCCACGGGGCGGCATTTCGCGATGAACGGGTTGGGCGTTCTGGCGGTGGCCCATGTGCTGGGCCTCGACCGGGCGCTGGCGGTGGCCGCGCTGGGGCGCTGGGCGCCGGTCAAGGGCCGGGGCGAACGGCAAAGGATCGTGCTCGACCCGGTCGATCCGGCCAATGCGGTGGACCTGATCGACGACAGCTACAACGCCAATCCCGCCTCGATGGCGGCCGCGCTTGCGGTGCTCGCCGCCATCCCGGTGCGCGACGACGTGGGCCGGATCGCCGCCGGGCGCCGCATCGCCTATCTCGGCGACATGGCCGAACTGGGCGCCACCGCGCCCGAGCTTCATGCCGGCGTCGCGGCCCTTCCCGCCATGGCGGCGATCGACCGCGTCCATTGCGTGGGCCCGCTGTCGCGGCACCTGTGGGAGGCGCTGCCCGAGGACAAGCGCGGCCGCTGGCACGAGACCGCCGCGCAAATGGCCGAGCGGCTGCGCCGCGATCTCGACGCCGGCGACGTGGTGCTGATCAAGGGGTCGAACTCTGTCGGCCTGACGGCGCTGGTTGACGAAATCCGCAAAATGGGCCACAGCGGCCCACAATAAGTGGTAGGGAAGGGGCATGGAATGCTCTACTGGTTGACGGCACTGTCGGATGGCGGGGATTTCTTCAATCTTTTCCGCTACATCACCTTCCGTGCCGGTGGTGCCTTCATGACGGCGCTGATCTTCGGCTTCCTGTTCGGCCCGCCGCTGATCAACGTGCTGCGCCGCCGCCAGGGCAAGGGCCAGCCGATCCGCGACGATGGCCCCGAGGGCCACATGGCCAAGGCCGGCACCCCCACCATGGGCGGGCTGCTGATCCTCAGCGCGCTGGTCACCTCGACGTTGCTCTGGGCGCGGCTCGACAACCCTTACGTGCTCATGGTGCTTTTCGTGACCCTGGCCTTCGGGCTGATCGGCTTTGCCGACGACTACGCCAAGGTGTCGAAACAGAATACCAAGGGCGTGCCGGGCCGGGTGCGGCTCTTGCTGGGCTTCATCATCGCCGGGATCGCCGCCTATTGGGCGGCCATCCACCACCCCGACGACTTGCAATTCCAGCTCGCCATGCCGGTGTTCAAGAACACCCTGCTGAACTTCGGCTGGATGTTCCTGCCCTTTGCCATGTTCGTCATCGTCGGCGCCGCCAATGCGGTCAACCTGACCGACGGGCTCGACGGGCTGGCCATCATGCCGGTGATGATCGCCGCGGGCACCCTGGGCGTGATCGCCTATGCGGTGGGCCGGGTCGATTTCACCGAATACCTCGATGTCCACTACGTCCCCGGCACCGGCGAGATCCTGATCTTCACCGCCGGTCTCTTCGGCGGCGGGCTGGGGTTCCTGTGGTACAACGCCCCCCCGGCGGCGGTCTTCATGGGCGACACCGGCTCGCTGGCCCTCGGCGGAGCCCTCGGCGCCATCGCGGTGGCCACCAAGCACGAGATCGTGCTGGGCATCGTCGGCGGCCTCTTCGTGGTCGAAGCACTTTCGGTCATCATCCAGGTCCTCTACTTCAAGCGCACCGGCAAGCGCGTCTTCCTGATGGCCCCGATCCACCACCACTACGAGAAGAAGGGCTGGGCCGAGCCCACCATCGTCATCCGCTTCTGGATCATCTCGCTGATCCTCGCCATCATCGGCCTCGCCACCCTGAAGGTCCGCTGACCTAGCTTCCGAGCGCGTCCCGGGCTTCTCTGGTTCACAAATATCCCGGGGGTCGTCCGTTGGAGCGCCATTGGTTCAAGCCCAATGGACGACGGGCTGGCCCCCGGTCCTGCACCAGCCACAAGGACCATCACCATGATCCCTGTCACCGGATACGCCACCCACCGCGTCGCCATCCTCGGCCTCGGCCGCTCCGGCCTCTCGGCCGCGCGCGCCCTGCGCGAAGGCGGCGCCCACCCCGTTTGCTGGGACGACAACCCGGAGGCGCGCGAGCGGGCCGAGGACGAAGGTTTCGAGGTCACCGACCTGCTCAAGCCCGGCGCCTTCGACGATATCGCCACGCTGATCGTCTCGCCCGGCATTGCGCATCTCTACCCCGCGCCCAACCCGGTCATCGCCGCGGCCCAGGCCGCGGGCATCCCGGTCGACAATGACATCGGGCTGTTCTTTCGCGCGCTGGCCCATGGCGGCTGGCAGGATTTCGACACGCCCCCCCGGGTGATCGCGGTGACTGGCTCGAACGGCAAATCCACCACCTCGGCGCTGATCCACCACATCCTCGCCGTCTCGGGGCGGCAGGCGCAACTGGCGGGCAATATCGGCCGCGGCGTGCTGGATATCGACCCGCCGGGCGATGGCGGGGTGGTGGTGCTGGAACTCAGCTCCTACCAGACCGAACTGGCCCGGGCGCTGACCCCGGACGTGGCAGTCTTCACCAATCTCTCGCCCGACCACCTTGACCGGCACGGCGGCATCGGCGGCTATTTCGCCGCCAAGCGCCGGCTCTTCGCCGAGGGCGGGCCGGACCGCGCCGTGATCGGCGTCGACGAACCCGAGGGGCGGTTTCTAGCCGGGCAACTCAGCGAGGGGCCGGGCGATGACCGGGTGATCCGGATCTCGGTCGCGGGCAAGCTCACGGGGCCGGGCTGGCATGTCTTTGCCCGCAAGGGGTTTCTCAGCGAATACCGCAAGGGGCGGCAGGCCGGGTCGATCGACCTGCGCGCCATCAATGGGCTGCCCGGCGCGCATAACCACCAGAACGCCTGCGCCGCCTATGCCGCCTGTCGCACGCTGGGGCTGGCACCGCGCCAGATCGAAGCGGCGTTCCACAGCTTCCAGGGCCTGCCGCACCGCAGCCAGATCATCGCCGAGGCGGGCGGCGTCACATACGTCAACGACAGCAAGGCCACCAATGTCGACAGCGCCGCCAAGGCGCTGACTGCCTTTCGCAACATCCGCTGGATCTGCGGCGGCTTGCAGAAGGAGGGCGGCCTGGCGGGGCTGGGCGCCGGGCTGGACAACGTGGTCAAGGCCTATGTCATCGGGCGCGAGGCGGCGGGGTTCGCGCTGCAATTGCCGAGCATCGAGAGCGAGGTCTGCACCACCATGGCCCGCGCGGTGGCGCGCGCGGTCGAAGAGGCCCGGGACGGCGAGACCGTTCTGCTGGCCCCGGCGGCGGCCAGTTTCGACCAATACGACAATTTCGAGCAGCGCGGCACCGATTTTGCCCAGACCGTGCTGGCCCACCTGGCGGACAGAGCCTGAGTGCCGGGCTGAAGCCCGGCCTACGGGCAGCGGCGGCGGATTGCTTCAGTCGTGGACCGAGCGTCTGAGCCGCGGGATATGGCCGCCCCGCACCGCGTCCAGATGGATCACCCCGGGCTGCACCGGCACCTCGGGCAGGTCGAGGATGCGGGCGATGGCAAAGCGATGCTCGCCGCCGCCGCGCCGGATCGCCCGCCCGTCGCGGTCGATATGCACGAAGATGCCGCCATGTTCGCGGCGGAAATAGCCCGGCAATTCGCTGCGCGGCCGCAGCCGTCCGCTGCGCCGGGTTTCCTCGAAGAGCGCATCCACCCCGGCATAGCGCCGCTCGAGATCTTCCAGCGTGCGGCAGCCGTCCGAGACGCCGTAGCGGGCGATCAGCTTGAGATGGCGGTCGAAGATGCCGGTGTCCTCCCAGGGCACGCCCTCGACGAAATGCGCCCGGCAGACGTGGTACTTGTCGGTGTCGATGGTCGGCAGCACCGAGAGATCCCAGTCGCCGCCCCGCACCAGCCCGCTCTGGGTGCGGCGGAAATGCGGCGCGCCGGCCTTGCGGTCGACCTTGTAGGTGGCGTGGATATCGGCCAGCGGCACATGCAGCACCTCGTCGCTCAGCGGCGCCCCGGGGCCGAAGCGCAACCGGTTGAGCCGGTCGCGCAGGAATTTCTGCGGCACCTTGGCCTCGATGGCGCGATAGAAATTGCCGGGCTGAAGCGGCGGGTAGTCAGTCCAAGCCATGCGAACCCCCGGAAGCGTGCCGGTTATCTAGCGGATCCGCGGCGGAAATGTAAATCCGGCCCGCTAGGCGCCGCCCTGCGCCGCAAGCGCCGTGCCGGCGGCAAAGCCCGAGGCCCAGGCCCATTGGAAATTGAACCCGCCCAGCCAGCCGGTCACATCCACCGCCTCGCCGATCACGTAGAGCCCCGGCACCCCCGCCGCCTGCATGTCGCGCGAGTTGAGCCCGGCGGTGTCGATCCCGCCCAGCGTCACCTCGGCGGTGCGATAGCCCTCGGTCCCCGAGGGTTTCAGCCGCCAGTCCTCCAGCACCGCGCAGATCTCGCGCAGGCGGACATCGCCCTGGTCGGCGAGATTGCCCGCCAGCCCGAGGTCGGGGCCAAGGAACTCGACCAGCCGGGCAGGGAGGTGACGCGCAAGCGCGGTGCTCAGGTTCACCCGCCCCGTGCGCTGGCGGTCTTCGCGCAGCGCCTCGAAAAGACCGGGCGGCGCCAGCCGCAGCGCGATCTCCGCGCCTTCGCGCCAGTACGACGAGACTTGCAGCACCGCCGGGCCGGACAACCCGCGATGGGTGAAGAGCAGCGCCTCGTCGAAAGACGCCCCGCCGGCGCGCGCCGTCACCGGCAGCGAGACCCCGGCCAAGGGCGCAAAACGCCCCTCCGGAAAGGTCAGCGGCACCAGGGCGGCGCGGGTCTCGGTGACCTTGAGGCCGAACTGCCGCGCGACGTCATAGGCCAGCCCGGTGGCACCCATCTTGGGGATCGACTTGCCGCCGGTGGCGAGCACGAGGTTGTGGGCCGCGACCTCCTGGCGCGTGCCTTCGCGCTCCAGCGTGACGCGGAAGCGGGCGCCGTCGTGGCGCAGATCGGCAACCGAGGTTTGCAGCCACAGGTCCGCCCCGGCGCGGGCCATCTCGGCGCGCAGCATCTCGACGATCTGTGTGGATTTGCCGTCGCAGAACAGCTGACCCAGGGTCTTTTCGTGCCAGGCGATGCCGTGACGGTCCACCAGGTCGAGGAAATCCCACTGGGTGTAGCGTTTCAGCGCGGATTTGCAGAAATGCGGGTTCTGCGAGAGGAAATTGTCGGGCCCGGTGTGCAGGTTGGTGAAATTGCAGCGCCCGCCGCCGGAGATGCGGATCTTCTCGCCCGGGGCGCGGGCGTGGTCGATCACCAGCGTGCCCGGCCCGGCAAAGGCCGCACACATCATGCCGGCGGCCCCGGCGCCAAGGATCAGGGTGGTCACATCCATGGCCCTTGCGATGCCCCGATTGCCGCGGAACCGCAAGGGCCGAGCGGCCCGATCTGTCAACAGATCGGTCCCGATCCATCGATGGATCGGCCCCCCCGCCCCGATCCGACCGCCCCGATTGCGCGCTCCGCAGGCACCAGCCCTCGCCCTGCGCCCGAAAAAAGCCCTTTTTCCTAGCGTCCTTGCGGCGCTTGGGCTAAACTTGGCGCAGACCCCGAACAACGGGGCGATTGAGGCAGTTCGAGTGGCAGGTTCCCCATGACGGAAATGGTCTATGGCACGGTCCCGGTGCGGGATGTCGAGCCGGTGCTCCCCAAGTGGTGGCGCACGATCGACAAGGTGTCGATGTCGTTTATTCTCGTGCTCTTTGCCATCGGCATCCTGCTGGGTCTCGCGGCCTCGCCGCCCCTGGCGGCCAAGAACGGCTTCGAGCCCTTTCACTATGTCTCGCGGCAGGCGATCTTCGGCGGCGCGGCGCTGGTGGCGATGCTGCTCACCTCGATGATGTCGCCGGTGCTGGTGCGGCGGCTGGCGGTGGTGGGCTTCGGCTTTGCCTTCGTGGCGCTGGCGCTGCTGCCTTTCTTCGGCACCGATTTCGGCAAGGGCGCGATGCGCTGGTATTCGCTGGGCTTTGCCTCGGTGCAGCCGTCGGAATTCCTCAAGCCCGGTTTCGTGGTGATCGCCGCCTGGATGATGGCGGCCAACCAGGAGATCAACGGCCCGCCGGGGCGGATGTGGTCCTTCGGGCTCTGCGTGACCATCGTGCTGATGCTGGCCTTGCAGCCCGACTTTGGCCAGGCCTGCCTGGTGCTTTTCGGCTGGGGGGTGATGTACTTCGTGGCCGGCGCTCCGATGCTGCTGCTGGTCTGCATTGCCGCCGGCGTGGTGCTGGCGGGCACCGTCGCCTATTCCAGCTCCGAGCATTTCGCCCGCCGCATCGACGGTTTCCTGACCGCGGATGTCGATCCGACCACCCAGCTGGGCTATGCCACCAATGCGATCCGCGAAGGCGGTTTCTTCGGGGTCGGCGTCGGCGAGGGCCAGGTGAAATGGTCGCTGCCCGATGCCCATACCGATTTCATCATTGCCGTCGCGGCCGAGGAATACGGGTTGATCCTTGTGCTGGCGATCATCGCGCTTTATGCCGGGGTGGTGCTGTCGTCGCTCATGCGGCTGATGCGCGAGCGCGATCCATTCATCCGGCTGGCCGGCACCGGCCTGGCCTGCATGTTCGGGGTTCAGGCGATGATCAACATGGGTGTCGCGGTGCGGCTGCTGCCCGCCAAGGGCATGACGCTGCCTTTCGTGAGCTACGGCGGCTCGTCGTTGATTGCCACCGGCATCGCGGTGGGGATGCTCCTGTCCTTCACCCGCACAAGGCCGCAGGGCGAGATCGGCGACATCCTGCGCGGACGGGTGCGGTGACAGGCACCGCCCGGCATAAGGACGATCGGGAGCAGGGGTCATGAGTGACCGGGAAAAGCTCCTGATCATTGCGGCAGGCGGCACGGGGGGCCACATGTTCCCGGCGCAATCGCTGGCCGAGGAGATGCTGGCGCGCGGCTGGCGGGTGGTGCTCTCGACCGATGCCCGCGGCGCCCGCTATACCCAAGGGTTTCCGCATACGGTCGAGATCAACCAGATCTCTTCGGCCACCTTTGCCCGCGGCGGCCCGCTGGCGCGCCTGCTGGTGCCGTTCCGCATCGTCGGCGGCGTCGTCTCGGCGGTGCTGGCCATGCTGCGCGACCGGCCCGATGCGGTGGTGGGCTTTGGCGGCTACCCCTCGATCCCGGCGCTTTCGGCGGCCTGGCTGTTGCGGCGGCCGCGGATGATCCATGAACAGAACGGCGTCCTGGGCAAGGTCAACCGGATCTTCGCCCGGCGCGTCGATGCCATGGCCTGCGGCACCTGGCCCACCGATCTGCCCGAGGGCGTGGCCGGCACCCATACCGGCAACCCGGTGCGGGCGGCGGTGCTGGACCGGATCGGCGCCTCCTATATTCCGCCCGGCGACTACCCGATGTCGATCCTCGTCATGGGCGGGTCACAGGGCGCGCGCATCCTGTCGGATGTGGTGCCCCCGGCGATTGCCAACCTGCCGATGAACGTGCTGGAAAACGTCCGCGTCAGCCACCAGGCCCGCGGCGAGGATCACGACCGGGTCGAGACCTTCTACCGCGATCACAATATCGACGCCGACGTGCAGCCGTTCTTTCAGGACGTGCCGCGCCGGATGTCCGAGGCGCAGCTGGTGATCAGCCGCGCCGGGGCCTCGTCGATCGCCGATCTGACCGTCATCGGCCGGCCCTCGATCCTGGTGCCCTATGCCCATGCCACCGGCGATCACCAGACCGCCAATGCCAGCGGCATGGAGGCCTCGGGCGCCGCCATCGTGGTGCCCGAAAGCGCGCTTCACGTCGATCCGCTGTCCGAGCTGATCCACGGCATCCTGACCGATCCGAAACTGGCGCTCGAGATGTCGCGCGCCGCCCGCTCCCTGGGCAAGCCCGAAGCCGCCAGCGACCTGGCCGAGATGGTCGAGGCGCTGGCCGCCGGACAGACACCGCAAGCAGACGAGGACCCCGCATGAACGCTGCCGCCACCAAACTGCCGACCGATGTCGGGCCGATCCACTTCGTGGGCATCGGCGGGATCGGCATGTCCGGCATTGCCGAGGTGCTCTTGAACCTCGGCTACAGCGTGCAGGGCAGCGACCTCAAAGCCTCGAAGATCACCGAGCGGCTGGCCGGGCTGGGCGCGGTGATCTTCGAGGGCCAGCGCGCCGAGAACCTCGAGGCGGCCGAGGTGGTGGTGATCTCTTCCGCCATCAAGCGCGGCAATCCCGAGCTGGACGAGGCCCGCGCCCGCGGCCTTCCGGTGGTGCGCCGGGCCGAGATGCTGGGCGAGTTGATGCGGCTGAAGTCCAACATCGCCATTGCCGGCACCCATGGCAAGACGACGACCACCACCATGATGGCCGAGCTGATGGTGGCGGGCGGTTTCGACCCCACGGTGGTCAACGGCGGCATCATCCACGCCTATGGTTCCAACGCGCGCATGGGGCAGGGCGAATGGATGGTGGTCGAGGCCGACGAGAGCGACGGCACCTTCAACCGCCTGCCCGCGACCATCGCGGTGGTGACCAATATCGACCCCGAGCACATGGAGCACTGGGGCGATTTCGACCGGCTGCGCCAGGGGTTCCTCGATTTCGTGTCGAACATTCCCTTCTATGGCCTTGCGGTCTGTTGCACCGATCACGAGGAGGTGCAGCGGCTGGTGGGCAAGCTCACCGACCGCCGCGTCGTGACCTATGGCTTCAACACCCAGGCCGATATCCGCGCGGTCAACCTGCGCTACGAGGGCGGGGTGGCGCATTTCGACATCGCGCTGCAGGCCGAGGGCCTGATGATCGAGGATTGCGCCCTGCCGATGCCGGGCGATCACAACGTCTCGAACGCGCTTTCGGCGGTGGCGGTCTGTCGGCACCTCGGGATGAAACGCGCCGAGATCCGCGAGGCGCTGCGCAAGTTCGGCGGCGTTAACCGGCGGTTCACGAAAGTGGGCGAGATTGACGGCGTGACGATCATCGACGACTACGGCCACCACCCGGTCGAGATTGCCGCGGTGCTGAAAGCCGCCCGCCAGGCCGGGACCGGCCGGGTGATCGCGGTGCACCAGCCGCACCGCTATTCCCGCCTGCATGACCTGTTCGACGATTTCTGCGCCTGTTTCAACGAGGCCGACGTGGTCGCCATCGCGCCGGTCTTCGCCGCGGGCGAAGACCCGATCCCCGGTGCCTCGCGCGATGACCTTGTCGCCGGCCTGGTGCGCCACGGCCACCGCCATGCCCTGGCGCTGGAGGGCGAAGAGGCGCTGGCCGGTTTCGTGCGCGACAACGCGGGGCCGGGCGACATGGTGGTCTGCCTTGGCGCCGGCACGATCAGCGCCTGGGCCAATGCCCTGCCCGCGCGGCTGAAAGGAAGCGCATGACACTCTCGCTGACCCTGGCCTGCCTCTGGGCCTTTGCCGCCAATATCGCCGCGGCGCTGCCCTCGTCGGACAACCACTGGCGCCGCGCCTATGCGCTGATCGCGGTGGGGGTGCCGCTTCTGGGCTATGTGACCTATCAGAACGGCCCCTGGATCGGTCTGCTGGTGCTGGCCGCCGGGATGAGCGTGCTGCGCTGGCCGGTGATCTACCTGACCCGCTGGATGCGGCGGCTGGTGGGGTGACAGCTGCGCCGTAGGGTGCGCATTCACTGCGCACCTTCCGCGCGCGGGACAGCATCGCCGGGGCCGGGCAGTCGGCCCGCGGTGATCTCCCCGCACCCGGTTCGGTCCGGAATACCCGCAATTGCCATCCCCCCGCCCCACCGCCTAACCTTGTCAGACGATCTGCAAGGAGACGCCGATGGGCACCCAGCAATACATCCTTTTCGCCGTGGTCGGGCTTGGCGCCATCCTCGTGGGCTGGCTGGGCTACTGGCTGGTGCGGCAGGGCAGGGCGGTGATGTGGTGGGGGCTTTTCGCGCCCACCGCGGTGCTGGCGGTCGTGCTGGGCTGGCAGGCCAACCAGCACACCGGATGGGACGCGCTGGGCTATTTCCTCGGGCTGGTCGTCTTCGTGCTGCCGGTGCTGGCCGGGCTGCTGGTCGGCGGGGGAATCGGGCTGATCCGGCGGCGCCGCGACGCCTGATCGCCCCTTTTCTCGCGCCGCGTTCCGGCCTATGACGGGGCAAAAGGGGCCACGCGATGACACTCACGCACACCATGCCGCAGGTGCGCGGCAAGCTGACCGAGGCCCGCGTGCTGGCCGATCTGACCTGGCTGCGCGTCGGCGGGCCGGCGGACTGGCTGTTCCAGCCGGCCGATCAGCAGGACCTGGCCGATTTCCTGAAAGCGCTGCCGCCGGAAGTGCCGGTCTTTCCGATGGGCGTCGGATCGAACCTGATCGTGCGCGACGGGGGGTTGCGCGCCGTGGTGATCCGGCTGGGCCGCGGCTTCAACACCATTGCCACCGAGGGCACCCGCGTCACCGCAGGCGCCGCGGCGCTCGATGCCCATGTGGCGAAAAAGGCGGCAGAGGCCGGGGTGGATCTCACCTTCCTGCGCACCATCCCCGGCGCCATTGGCGGCGCGGTGCGGATGAACGCGGGCTGCTACGGGTCTTACGTCGCCGACCACCTGGTCGAGGCCACCGCCGTCACCCGGCAGGGCGCGGTGGTGACGCTGACCGCCCAGGACCTGAACTTCCGCTACCGCCAGTCCGATCTGCCCGAAGGCTGGGTGCTGACGCGCGCGGTTTTCGAGGGCGAGGCGGGCGACCCGGAGGCCCTTGCGCGGCAAATGGCCGAGCAATTGGCCCGGCGCGACGCCACCCAGCCGACAAAAGACCGCACCGCGGGCTCGACATTCCGCAATCCGGCGGGTTTTTCCAGCACCGGCAAGGCGGACGATACCCATGATCTGAAGGCCTGGAAGCTGATCGATGACGCCGGAATGCGCGGTTTTACCATCGGTGGCGCGCAAATGAGCGAGAAACACTCCAATTTCCTGATCAATACCGGCAGCGCCACGGCGCGGGATCTGGAAACTCTCGGCGAGGAAGTGCGAAAAAGGGTTTTTCAAAGCGCTGGAATAGAGTTAGACTGGGAAATCATGCGGGTCGGCGAAAAAGCCTGACTCCGCCAAGGCCGAAAACGGCCGCGATAACAAGAACCGGCAGGTTCGACAAGGAACGAGGACCCGAGCAGGTCCCGGAAAAGTTGAGGCACGAGTGGGCATGTCGAGCAGGGCAGGCTCCCGAGTTGCGGTGTTGATGGGTGGCCCCTCCGCGGAACGCGAGGTGTCGCTGTCTTCGGGGCGCGAATGCGCCGCGGCACTCAGGGGCGAAGGCTTTGAAGTCATCGAAATCGACGCGGGCGCGGATCTCTGCGCGCGGTTGATCGACGCCGCCCCCGAGGTGGTGTTCAACGCCCTGCATGGCCGCTGGGGCGAGGATGGCTGCGTGCAGGGCATCCTCGAATGGCTGCGGCTGCCCTATACCCATTCCGGCGTGCTGGCCTCGGCGCTGGCCATGGACAAGCAACGCTCGAAGGAGGTGTTCCGCAGCGCCGGGTTGCCGGTGATGGAAAGCCTGCTCGCCAGTGCCGACGAGGTGCGCGCGCGGCATGTGCTGGAACCGCCCTACGTGGTCAAGCCCAACGACGAGGGCTCGTCCGTGGGCGTCTACCTTGTCGGTGCCGAGAACAACGGCCCGCCGCAACTGGCCCAGGACATGCCGGCCCAGGTGATGGTCGAGACCTTCGCGCCGGGCCGCGAGATGACCACCACGGTGATGGGCGACCGGGCCCTTGCGGTGACCGACATCATCACCAGCGGCTGGTACGATTACGACGCCAAGTACAAGCAGGGCGGATCGCGCCACGAGATCCCGGCGGATGTGCCGGCCGAGATCACCGAGGCCTGCCTCGACTATGCCCTGCGCGCGCACCGGGCGCTGGGCTGCCGCGGCCTCAGCCGCACCGATTTCCGCTGGGACGAGGGCCGCGGCCTCGACGGGCTGATCCTGCTCGAGACCAATACCCAGCCCGGCATGACGCCCACCTCGCTGGCGCCCGAACAGGCGGCGCATTGCGACATCTCCTTTGGCGCGCTCTGCGCCTGGATGGTGGAGGATGCCTCATGTCGCAGATGAGCGCGCCGCCCCCCAGGGGCCGCATCCATCGCGCCTATCATCCCGCCCACGGCGGGCCGGAGCCGCAGCCCGCGCCGAGCGCACCGAAGCCCAAACCCGATCCGGCGCCCTCGCGCTGGGCCTACCGCATGCAGCGGCTGATGCTGACGCCGCTGTTCCGCCAGGCGCTGCGGATCGGCGTGCCGATGGCGCTGACCCTGGCGGTGGGCACCTTCTGGTTCGCCGACGAGGATCGCCGGGCGCAGTTCAACACCACCATCACCGACATGCGCAACGCCATCGAGCAGCGCGACGAATTCATGGTCAAGGTGATGACGGTCGATGGCGCCGGCAAGGAGGTCTCGGAGGACATCCGCGAGATCCTGCCGGTGGATTTCCCGGTCTCCTCGTTCCATCTCGACCTCGATCACATGCGCGACACCATTGCCGGGCTCGACGCGGTCGAGCGGGTCAACCTGCGCATCCGCCCCGGCGGCGTGCTGCAGGTCGACGTGACCGAGCGGGTGCCGGCGGTGATCTGGCGCTCGGGGCTGGGGCTCGAGCTGCTGGATGCGGGCGGCTTCCGGGTCGGGCCGCTGGAGCATCGCGCCCAGCGTTTCGACCTGCCGGTGATCGCCGGCAAGGGCGCCGACGGGCAGGTCAACGAGGCGCTGCACCTTCTGGCCGCGGCCCAGCCGCTGACCATCCGGATGCGCGGGCTGGAACGGATCGGCAACCGGCGCTGGGATGTGGTGCTGGACCGGGGCCAGCGCATCCTTCTTCCCGATACCGGACCGGTGCAGGCGCTCGAACGGGTGCTGGCGCTGGATTCGATCACGCCGAACGGCATGCTCGAGCGCGACATCGCGGTCGTCGACATGCGCCTGCCGGAACGGCCCACGATAAGAATGAGCGACAACGCGGTCGAAGAACTGCGGCGCATAAAGGCGGAAGAGCTTGGAGCAGAGTCACGATGATCGAGCTGTATGAATCCCAAAGGGCCATGCGCAACATGCGCAAGGCAGCGATGCAACGCGGGGTGATTGCGATCCTTGACGTGGGCAGTGCAAAGATCGCCTGCCTCGTCCTGCGGTTCGACGGCACCGAGAAGACCACCGATGCCGGGGTCGGCTCGCTGGCCGGGCAATCCGGGTTCCGGGTGATCGGGGCGGCCACCACCCGCTCGCGCGGGGTGCGCTTCGGCGAGATCGCCGCCATGGGCGAGACCGAGCGCGCCATCCGCACCGCGCTGCAATCGGCGCAGAAGATGGCCGGAATCCGCGTCGACCATGTCATCGCCTGTTTCTCGGGCGCCGAGCCCCGCTCTTACGGGCTGGCGGGCGAGGTCGAGGTGCATGGCCAGACGGTCGACGAACAGGATGTGGCGCGCGTGCTGTCGTCCTGCGACGTGCCGGATTTCGGCGCGGGACGCGAAGTGCTGCATGCCCAGCCGGTGAATTTCGCGCTCGATCACCGCACCGGTCTCAACGATCCGCGCGGCCAGATCGGCAATGCGCTCTCGACCGACATGCACATGGTGACCTGCGACGCCCAGGCGATCCAGAACCTCGCCCATTGCGTCAAGCGCTGCGACCTGGAACTGGCCGGGCTGGCATCGTCGGCCTATGTGGCGGGGATCTCGGCGCTGGTCGAGGACGAACAGCAGCTGGGCGCGGCCTGCATCGACATGGGCGGCGGCGCCACCGGCATCTCGATCTTCATGAAGAAACACATGATCTATTCCGACGCGGTGCGCATGGGCGGCGATCACGTCACCAGCGACATCTCGATGGGCCTGCAGGTGCCGATGGCCATGGCCGAACGGATCAAGACCGTGCATGGCGGCCTGGTCGCCACCGGCATGGACGACCGCGAGATGATCGGCATCGGCGGCGAGACCGGCGACTGGGAACACGACCGCCGCACCGCGTCGCGCGCCGAGCTGATCGGCATCATGCGCCCCCGTGTCGAGGAGATCCTCGAGGAGGTGCGCGTGCGCCTTGATGCCGCGGGGTTCGAGCATCTGCCCAGCCAGCAGATCGTGCTGACCGGCGGCGGCAGCCAGATCCCCGGGCTCGATGCCCTGGCCAGCCGCATCCTCGGCCACCAGGTCCGTCTCGGACGCCCGCTCCGGGTTCACGGGCTGCCGCAG
>SBGD01000055.1 GCA_006226775.1 Paracoccaceae bacterium
CACCGCGCATCCTCACCCCCGCCGTTTCCGTGCCGAGGGTGAATCACGTTCTCAAATCCTTGTCGAGGCGGGACTATTTCAGCACCCTGTTAAGTGCCGGCAGCCCACGTTCAGATGGGTATGAGGCAGCAAAAGGAAATTGGAAGTGAAAGTCACGATCGTCTTGATACAGGCCGCAATCCTGATGATGCTGGCGGTGGCCGGCGCCCAGGGCAACGACAGCCAGCGCGCCGCCTGTCCGGTCAACCAGCCCGGCGCCTATTGCGACCGCTGAGATCTCAGCCGTTTTTCGACCTCTTCCAGCTGGGCGCGGATCTTCCGCGCCCTGCGCAGCGAAAGCCAGACGATCAGCCCCAGGAAGGCAAAGCTCACCGCATAGGACGACAGCACCGCGCCGGCATATTTGCCAAGTTCGGGGATCATTGCATCCGCTCCCGTGCCAGAAGGGCGCGCATCCGCCGGGCCCTGATTTCGGTCTGGGTGCGGATCAGCACCAGCAGGACGAACAGCAGCACGAAGCCCGCCATGGTCACCAGTGCCGGATACCAGAAGACATCCGCCACGTTCTCTTCGGCATCGAGCGACAGCGAGGCGCCCTGGTGCAGCCCCTGGTTCCAGAAGTTCACCGCATAGCGTGACAGCACCGCAAAGACCGACCCGACAAGGCAGAGCACGGCGGTCAGGTCGGCGGCGGTGTCGTCGTTCTCGATCGCCTCCCACAGCGCGATGTAGCCCAGGTAGAACAGGAACAGGATCAAAAACGAGGTCAACCGCGGATCCCAGGCCCACCAGGTGCCCCACATCGGCTGGCCCCAGATCGCCCCGGTAAACAGCGCGATCAGCGTCATCACCATGCCCACAGGGGCTGCGGCGCGTGCGGCCAAAGCGCTGACGTGATGCCGCCGCACGATCCAGATCAGCGAGGCCACCAGCATCATGAACCAGGCATTGATCGCCATCAGCGCCGAGGGGACGTGGAGATAGAAGATCTTCACGGTAGAGCCTTGCCGATAATCGTCCGGCGTGAAGAAGAACCCCCAGATCAGCCCCGTCACGAGGCACAGCAGCGCCAGCACCCAAAGCCCCGGAATCACCCGGTTCGAGGTGTCGATGAACTTCTTCGGGTTCGCATATTCCCAGATCGAGGCCATGTCACATTCCTAGTGTCGTCTACCGGCGTTCGCCACCGACATTTTCGTAGGGTGCGCATTCACTGCGCACCGTTACCTGAGGTTGACCCGGAGCACCGCCGCCGAGGCAAAGGGCAGAAGCGCGATCACCGCCAGCGTGATCCCGGCCAGCATCATCAGCGGGGTTTCCACCGCCATGCCCTCGGCCCCGCGCCGCGCCACCTCGGCACCAAAGATCAGCGTCGGGACGTAGAGCGGCAGCACCAGCAGCGACATCAAGAGCCCGCCGCGTTTCAGCCCGACGGTCAGCGCCGCGCCGAAGGTGCCGATCACCGAGAGCGCCGGGGTGCCGATCGCCAGCGACAGGGTGAGCCAGAAAAACCCCGGCCCGGCAAGGTTCAGCAGCACGCCGAAGACCGGCGCCGCCAGCACCAGCGGAAGGCCGGTGGTCAGCCAATGGGCCAGCGCCTTGATCGACACGATGCCCTCCATCGGCAGGGGTGCCGTGGCCAGCAGGTCGAGCGAGCCATCCTCCCAGTCGAGCGCCAGGATCCGGTCGAGCGACAGCAGGCAGGCCAGCAGCGCGCCCAGCCAGAGGATGCCCGGCGCGATGCGCGCCAGAAGCTCGGACTGCGGGCCGACGCCGAAGGGCACCAGCGTCACCACGATCAGGAAGAAGGCGAGGCCAAGGCCGAAACCGCCGCCCGCCCGGATCGCCAGCGCCAGGTCGCGTTTGAGCAGCGCGATCACAGGAAGACCTCGTCGAAATCATCCGCGGCGGCGGGCCGCGCCCGGAACGGCGTGACATCCAGCGCATCGCCGTCCAGCCCCAACTCGATATGGGTGGCGATCAACGCCGAGCCGCCGCCTGCCAGGTGCGCGCGCACGGCCTCGGCGAACATCGCCACCGCCTCGCGGTCGAGCGAGACCGTGGGCTCGTCCAGCACCCAGACCGGCCGCGCGGTGACCATCAGCCGCGCCAGCCCCAGCCGCCGCTTCTGGCCCGCCGACAATTGCCCCGCGGCGCGGGTGCGCAAGCCGTCAAGCTGGTAGGCCGCCAGTGCGGGGGCGATCTCGGCCTGACCGAAGACGCTGGCCCAGAAGCGCAGGTTCTCCTCGACGCTCAGCGTCGCCTTCTGGCCGTCGGCATGGGCGGCATAGGCCACCCGCTCTCCGGCCCCGGTCAGGGTGCCTTTCAGCGGCGGCTGCAACCCGGCCACGGTGCGCAGCAGCGTGGTCTTGCCGATGCCATTGGGCCCGCGCAGGACCAGCGCGCGCCCGGGCGGCAGCGCAAACCCGACGCCTTCGAGCACCGGGATGCCGCCGCGGGTCACGGTAAGATTGTCCGCCTGCAAGATCATGGCGCGAGATAGGCCCAAAAGCCCAGGGTCAGCAAGGCGATAGCCCCCCGGGCGTCACTCCGCCGCGCCCACCGTCAGAACCGCCAGCGCGACGCGCCGGCCTTCGGACAGAAGCACGTTGTAGGTCCGGCAGGCGGCGGGCGAGGACATGACCTCGACGCCGAGGCCCGCGTCCTCCAGCGTCCGGCGCAGCTCGGCGGGGATATGGGCGATCTCGGCGCCGGTGCCGAGAAACAGCACGTCGACCTCCGCCGCCAGCGGCACAAGCGCCGCCACATCCTCCAGCCCGGCCCAGGACCGGGTGCCGGAATGGGTGGCGATCACATGGCCCTCGACCACCTTGCCGCCGACGCGGAAGAAGCCGGGTCCGTAGCCGTCGATCGGCTGGGCATCGGTATATTTGACTTCGTTCAATCGCATGGGGCGAGAGATAGCGCGGATGACGCGGGAGGGAAATGCGAAATGACAGCGGGCGTAATGCGCAACGTCATCCCGGCTGGGCCCGCCCCGTCACCCCGAAACTGCCCCCCGCCGTCATCCCGGGCCTGACCCGGGATCTCATGGTCTCTTGACGCGAGATCCCGGGTCAAGCCCGGGATGACGTCTGCGAAAGACCCCACCCTCAGTCCGCAGAGATGGTGAAGACCATCCAGCCCAGCCCCGGTACATCCAGCACCGGGGCCAGCCAGTCAGGCATCGATATTGCCGAACTGGTTGCCGGTGGTGTCCGGCGTCTTGGACCAGTCGCGCTTGACCCCGAGATAGAGCAGCGCCGCCGAGGCCACGAAGATCGACGAATATGTGCCGACAATCACGCCCCAGATCATCGCGAAGACAAAGCCGCGGATCACGTCGCCGCCCAGCACGAAGAGCGCGATCAGCGCCAGCAGCGTGGTGATCGAGGTCATGAAGGTCCGGCTCAGGGTCTCGTTGATCGAGAGGTTCAGCACCTCGCGAAAGGCCATCTTCTTGTATTTCATCAGGTTCTCGCGCACCCGGTCGAAGACCACCACGGTGTCGTTCAGCGAGTAGCCCACGATGGTCAGAAGCGCCGCGATGATGGCGAGGTCGAACTTGATCTGCACCTCCGAGAACACCCCGATGGTTAGGATCACGTCATGCACCAGCGCGATCACCGCCCCCAGCGCGAATTGCCACTCGAAGCGCAGCCAGATGTAGACCAGCACCGCCGCGATGGCGAGGACGACGGCAATGGCCGCGGTCTGGATCAACTCGCCCGAGACCTTCGGCCCGACCGATTCGACCGAGATGAAGCGGATGTCGGGCGCCACCGTCTTCAGCGCCTCCTGCACCTGGGCGATGACCTCCTGCGAGACCGCCTCTTCGCCCTCCTGTGCCTGGATGCGGATCATGGCGACGTTCTGGTCGGCGCGGAAGGTCGGGTCGAACACCTCCGAGATCGAGACGTCGCCGAGATCCAGCACCGCCAGCGCATCGCGGTAATCGCCCACGTCGACGGTCTGGGCGCTTTCGGTGCGGATCGTGGTGCCGCCGCGAAAGTCGATGCCGTAGTTCAGCCCGCGCAGCAGGAACGACGCAAAGGCCAGCACGATCAGCACCACCGAAATCCCCAGCCACAGCTTGGGGCGGGAAAAGAAATCCCAGTTGGTCTCTTGCGGAACCAGTTTCAAGCGCATGGGTCAGACCTCGATGGTTTTGGGGCGGCGGCGTTCGAACCACATCACGATGATCAGCCGCGTCACGAAGATCGCGGTGAAGACCGAGGTGAGGATGCCGAGACCCAGGGTGATGGCAAAGCCGCGCACCGGGCCAGAGCCCATGACGAACAGGATCACCGCGGTGATGAAGGTGGTGATATTGGCGTCGACGATCGCCGAAAGCGCCTTTTCATAGCCCAGTTCGATCGCCCGTGCCGGCCCGCGCGCGGTCTTCAACTCTTCGCGGATCCGCTCGAAGATCAGCACGTTGGCGTCCACCGCCATGCCCACCGTCAGCACGATCCCGGCGATCCCCGGCAGGGTCAGCGTGGCGCCGATCACCGACAGCATCCCGAAGAGCAACGCGATATTGAGGATCAGCGCCACATTGGCAAACAGCCCGAACAGCCCGTAGCTCAGCACCATGAAGATCAGCACCGCGCCGAAGGCCACGATGGTGGCGACCTTGCCGGCCTCGATGCTGTCGGCCCCCAGTTCCGGCCCGATGGTCCGTTCCTCGAGGAAATCCAGGCCCGCAGGCAGCGCACCGGCGCGCAGCAGCACCGCGAGGTTGGTCGATTCCTCGACGCTGAAATTGCCGGTGATGATGCCCGAACCGCCGGGAATATGGCTCTGGATCACCGGGGCCGAGATCACCTCGGCGTCCAGCACGATGGCAAAGGGGTTGCCGATGTTCTCGGCGGTGTAATCGCCGAACTTGCGCGCGCCCGAGGGGTTGAAGCGGAAGTTCACCGCCGGTCGGCCGTTCTGATCAAACGCCGGCTGCGCGTCGGTCAGTTCCTCGCCGGTGACCACCGGGGTCTCTTCGAGGATGTAATAAAGCCCCTCCTCGTCGAGCGACGGCAGGATTTCCTCGCCGATCCCCGGCTCGGTGGTGCCATCATTGGTCCGGCCGATCACCGGCTGAAAGGTCAGCTGCGCGGTGGTGCCGATGATGTCTTTCAACTCCTGCGCCGAGCCCAGACCGGGCACCTGGATCAGGATGCGGTCGCTGCCCTGGCGCTGGATGGTGGGCTCGCGGGTGCCGACCTCGTCGATGCGGCGGCGGATGATCTCCAGCGATTGCTGCACCGTGCGCTGGTCGGTGGCGACCTTTTCGGCCTCCGACAGGGTGACGATCAGCGTGTCGCCTTCGCCGCGCACCGCGAGATCCTGCTCGCCCGCCGCGGTCAGCGAGACCACGGGCTGGGCCAGGGCCCGGACCGCCGCCAGCGCCGCCTGCATGCCCGCCGGGTCGGAGATCTTGACGTGCAATTCGTCCACCGGCGAGGGCTGGCGCCGGATGGTGCCGACCTCGTCGCGCAGGGGCCGCAGCGCGTCGCGCACATCGGGCCAGAGCGACTTGATCCGCGCCTCGTAGACGTCCTCGACCCGCACTTCGGCCAGAAGATGCGCGCCGCCCCTCAGGTCGAGCCCGAGGTTGACCAGCGCCGAGGGCAGGAAGCTGGGCCACCCCCCCGCCTGCTCGCTCAATTCCGCCGTCGCGCCCTGCACCTCGATGGCGGCAAGCGCGTCGTTGGACACCTCCACCCGGGTATAGAAGGCATTCGGCAGGGCCATCAACAGCCCCGCCGCACAGAGCACCCAGATGAGCACCCGTTTCCAGAGATCGATCTGCAGCATTTGCCGCTCCCGGGTCAGAGATCAGGAATTGGCGGGCTCGGTCTTGTTGAGCACCTGCGCGATGGTGTTCTGCACCACCCGCACCTTGACGCCTTCGGAGATCTCGACCTCGATCTCGTTGCCGCCTTCCTTGACCTTGGTGACCTTGCCGATCAGCCCGCCCTGCGTGACGACCTGATCGCCGCGGCGCAGCGCGCTGACCATGTTCTGATGCGCCTTCATCTTCTTCTGCTGCGGGCGGATCAGCAGGAAATACATGATCGCGAAGATCAGGATCAGCGGAATGAATTGCGCGATTGCACTGCCGTCCATGGGGGCGGGTCCTTTCGAGATTGAGAAACGCAGGGAACCCCTGCCCGAATTTTGCCGGAACCTATGCGTGGCACGGGCGGTTTGCAAGGCGATGCGGGGTGGTTTCCGGGCGGGTGCGGCGGTTTATTCGACGCGCACCCGGTGCCTGGCGGCAAGGATTCGCGTCACATAGGTGCGGGTTTCGCTGTAGGGCGGCACCCCGCCGTGTTTCCTCACTGCGCCGGGACCGGCATTGTACGCCGCCAGCGCCAGTTTCCAGGTGCCGAAGGTATCGTATTGCGCGCGCAGGTATTTCGCGCCGCCGTAAAGGTTCTGGATCGGGTCATGCGGGTCGACGCCCAGGTCCTGCGCCGTGCCGGGCATCAGCTGCGCCAGCCCGATCGCCCCCACCGGCGACAGCGCATCGCGGTTCCAACCCGATTCCTGCTGGATCAGCGCCAGGAAAAGCCCCTCGGGGATGCCGAAGGCCCGCGCCTGGCGCTTCGCCTCCGTCACATAGGTCCGCTTGGGCGCGCCGCCGGGGTCGACCCGCAGCGCGGCCGTCTCCCGCAAAGGCGCCGGGCGCCACAGGCTGCCCCGGGCCGCCCCCGGCGCCCGGCCCGTGGCCTGCCGCGCCAAGGCCAGCCCCTCCACCAGCGGCATGCCCTCGCCGTTGCCGAACAGCGACGCGGCCATCCCCGGCACGGGGACCACAAGCAGGCAGATCAACAACAGTCTCTTCATGGCGGCGTGCTCGTTCCTCCTGCCTGTCTAGCTAGCAGGCAAGCCCTAACAAAGTCGCAACGCCAGACGCCCCGCGCCCCTATCCAACCCCCGCCACATGTTGCATAAACCCCGCGCGACTCATCCCGAACCAGAGGACTGACCGATGCACGACATCCGCGCCATCCGCGAAAATCCCGCCGCCTTCGACGCGGCCATGGCTCGCCGTGGGCTGGAGACTGCATCCGCGCCCCTGCTGCAACTCGACGAGGCCCGCCGCGCCGCGATCCACGCCGCCGAGACCGCCCAGGCCGACCAGAAGGCCGCCGCCAGGGAGGTGGGCGCCGCCAAGGCCAGGGGCGACGAGGCCGAATTCGAACGCCTCCGCGCGCTGGTCGGGGAAAAGAAGGCCGAGGTCGCGGACATGCAGAGCCGCGCCAAGGAGCTTGACCAGCAGTTGACCGACGCGCTGATGTCGCTGCCCAACCTGCCGCAGGCGGATGTGCCCGACGGTGCCGACGAGGATGACAACGTCGAGATCCGCCGCTGGGGCACCCCGCGCGCCTTCGATTTCACCCCGAAAGAGCATTACCAGCTGGCCGGCGTGCAGGAGGGCATGGATTTCGAGACCGCCGCGAAACTGAGCGGAAGCCGCTTCGTCGTGCTCTCGGGCGCGGTGGCGCGCATCCACCGGGCGCTGGCGCAGTTCATGCTCGACACCCATGTCGAGGAAAACGGCCTGACCGAGACCTGGACCCCGGTGCTGGTGAAAGAGGACATGATGCTGGGCACCGGGCAACTCCCGAAGTTCGGCGAAGACAGCTATCAGACCACCAATGGCTGGTGGCTGATCCCGACCTCGGAAGTGACGCTGACCAATATCGTCAACGGCATGATGGTGGCCGAGAGCTGCCTGCCCCGCCGCTACGTCGCCCATTCCCAGTGTTTCCGCTCGGAAGCAGGCAGCGCGGGCCGCGACACCGCCGGCATGCTGCGCCAGCACCAGTTCGAGAAGGTCGAGATGGTCTCGGTCACCCATCCCGAGAAAAGCGGCGAAGAGCTCGAGCGGATGACCGGCTGCGCCCAGGGCATCCTCGAAAAGCTCGGCCTGCCCTATCGCACGGTTGTGCTCTGCACCGGCGACATGGGGTTCGGTGCGCGCCGCACCCATGACATCGAGGTCTGGCTGCCCGGGCAGAACACCTACCGCGAGATCTCCTCGGTCTCGGTCTGCGGTGAGTTCCAGGCGCGGCGGATGAACGCCCGGATGAAGCCCGCGGATGGCGGCAAGCCGGAGTTCCTGCACACGCTCAACGGATCCGGCCTTGCCGTGGGCCGGGCGCTGATCGCGGTGCTGGAGAACGGCCAGCAGGCAGATGGCTCGGTCGACCTGCCGCAGGCGCTGCACCCCTGGCTGCGCGGAAAAACCCGGCTGACCGCCGAGGGCACACTGGCCTGAGATCAAAACCGCATTAGATGCAGGGGCATGACACGCGCCCTTGCCATCTTTCTTCTCGTCGCCGCCCTTGCCTTTGCCATGGGGCCCCTTGCCACGCCCGGTTTCAACGGCTTCGAGCCGGATCAATTCCCGGTGCCCCAGGTCGATCCCCCGGCGCAACCGGCGGGCTATGCCTTTGCCATCTGGGGCGTGATCTATGCCTGGCTGATCGTCGGCGCGGGCTTCCAGCTTCTGGCGCGTCCCGATGCCGAGGACTGGCGGCCCCTCCGCCTGCCGCTCATCGCCTCGCTGGTGCTGGGCGCGCCCTGGCTGGCAGTGGCCCAGATGAGCCCGGTCTGGGCGACGGTGCTGATCTGGCTGATGTGGGGCTTTGCGGTGCTGGCCTTCCTGCGCGCGCCCGCCCGCGACGACTGGTTCGGGCATTGGCCGGTGGGGCTTTACGCCGGCTGGCTCACCGGGGCGGCCAGCGTGTCGCTGGCGCTGCTGATGGCGGGCTACGGGCTGACCGGCCCGGTCACCGCCGCGGTGCTGGTCCTGCTGCTGGCGCTGGGCCTGGGCTTGGCGGTGATCCGCGCCCGCGCCTCGGCGCCCGGCTATCCCGTGGCGCTGATCTGGGCGCTGATCGGCGTGGCCGTGGCCAATTGGCCCGATGGCTCGATGCTCGTGCTCGCCCTGGCCCTGCTCGGCGCCCTCGCGCTCGCCCTCTTCACCCTGCGCCAATCGTGAGTCGTCTGCGGGTCAAGGTTGCGCAGCACCGCCGCAGGCGGCCAAAGGACCTTGACGCGCAGACGACTCGCCCCACACTGGCGGCGGCGCGTTCAGGGCAGACCTGCCCCTGAACCGCTTCTCGGCAGGTCCAGTCCGACACAAGAAAAGGCGACGCCCTCCCCAATAGAGCGTCGCCTCGACGATTTCAGAGCAAGAGCGCGCGGTAGCGCTCAATTTGACGACACCCCCGGGGGGAAGGCCGCCGGGCGCCCCGGCCTCGCCGGTCCCGGCCTATTCGCCCAGGAGGCCCGCGTCGCGCGCGGCGGCCAGCTCGTCCTCGCTGACCTCACCGTCGCCGTCCGCGTCGATCTCGGCAAAGCCTTCCGCGGTCAGGTCGGGATAGGCGGCGGTCAGTTCCTCGATGGAATAGCCGCCGCTGCCGTCGGTGTCCTCGACCATGGTCTGGGCCAGAAGCGGGCCCGCGGCAAGGCCGAGAAGGGCGGCGAAGGTGATGGCTTTGGTGGTCATGTCATTCTCCTGTCGGTTGCGTTACGAACGGCGATTGCCGCCGTCCCCGACAAGGTGGCCGCCTTCGCTGCGCCCCGCAACCCGATGAAACCATGAAACAACCCGCCCCACCCCGACGCGCGGATCGCCGCCAAGGCCCGGCGGGAAGCAGCCGAGAATATCGGCCATTGTTCGCCTTGGGGGTGTGGGGATTTCCGCCGAGAGCAAGCTCTTGCCGAGACAATCGGCCAAGGCGCGCGCAAAAAGCCCGCCCGCGGGCCGGGCCCGCGAACCGGCAGGGAACCGCCGGGCGTCTCAGCCGTCGGCGCGGCCTTTTCCGAGGTGTTTGCGCAGCCGCGAGGGGGTCGATTTCTTGCGGCCCTTGTAGGGATTCTTGTCGCCCTGGCCGCGCAGGGTCATGCGGATCGGCGTGCCCGGCATGTCGAAATCGTCGCGCAGCCCGTTCACCAGGTAGCGCGCATAGCTTTCCGGCATCTTGTCGGGATGCGAACACATCACCACGAAGCCCGGCGGCCGGGTCTTGACCTGGGTCATGTAGCGCAGCTTGATCCGCTTGCCCTGCGGCGCGGGCGGCGGATGGGCCGAGATCATGCCCTCGAGCCAGCGGTTGAGCTGCGCCGTGGCGATGCGCCGGTTCCAGACCTCATGGGCGCGCAGGATCGCCTCGTGCAGCCGGTCCAGCCCCTTGCCCGTTTTGGCCGAAACCGTCACCAGCGGCGCGCCGCGCAACTGCGGCAAAAGGCGGGTGAATTCCTCTTTCAACTCGCGCAGCTTGGCCTGTTTCTCGCCCTCGAGGTCCCACTTGTTGACCGCCACCACCACCGCGCGGCCCTCGCGCTCGGCCAGGTCGGCAATCCGCAGGTCCTGCTGCTCGAAGGGGATCGCGGCATCCAGCAGCACCACCACCACCTCGGCAAATTTCACCGCCCGCAGCCCGTCCGAGACCGAGAGCTTTTCCAGCTTCTCCTGCACCCGCGCCTTCTTGCGCATCCCGGCGGTGTCGAAGATCCGGCAGGGCGTGCCGTTCCAGTCGATCTGCAGCGAAATCGCGTCGCGGGTGATCCCCGCCTCCGGCCCGGTCAAGAGCCGGTCCTCGCCGAGGATCTGGTTGATCAGCGTCGATTTTCCGGCATTGGGCCGGCCCACCACCGCGATCTGCAGGGGTCTGGCCCGGGTCGGGGCATGGTCGGGCGCGGCCTCGCCCTCCTCGTCGAGGGTCACGTCGGTGTCCGGCGAGTCGTCCTGCGCCGTCAGCGCCAATTCGTCGGCAATCGGCACCAGCGCGGTATAAAGATCGTTCAGCCCCTCGCCATGTTCCGCCGAGAGCCGGATCGGCTCGCCCAGCCCGAGGTTCCAGGCCTCCAGCACCCCGGCATCGGCGGCACTGCCTTCGCCCTTGTTGGCGGCCAGCAGGATATGCTTGGCGCGCTTGCGCAGGATCTCGGCAAAGATCTCGTCGACCGGGTTCACCCCCTGGCGCGCGTCGATCATGAACAGGCAGACATCGGCCATGTCCACCGCCCGCTCGGTCAGCCGCCGCATCCGGCCCGGCAGCGAGTCGTCGGTGGCATCCTCGAGCCCGGCGGTATCGATCACGGTGAACTTCAGATCGGCCAGCCGCGCCTCGCCTTCGCGCAGGTCGCGCGTCACGCCGGGCTGGTCATCGACCAGCGCCAGGCGCTTGCCCACGAGGCGGTTGAACAGCGTGGATTTGCCCACATTGGGCCGGCCCACGATGGCGAGGGTAAAGGACATGGGACTACAATGCTCCGGAACGCGTCAAGCGCCCCCGATACATCAGCCGCCGTAGGCCTGCAACTGGCCCTTTTTGGTGACGACATACATCACACCGTTCACCACCACCGGGTTTGCCGCCGCCCCGCCGGGGATCCCGGCGGTCTTCAGCAGGCTGCCGGTCGCCGGATCGAAGGCCCGCAACAGCCCGTCGCCGCCCGCCACGTAAAGCCGCCCACCGGCCACGATCGGCCCGTAGTTGCCATGGATGCGCTCGCGCCGCCGGGGCCGCTGGGTGGTATAGCCGGGCAGTTCGACCGACCAGACCTCGGCCCCGTCCGAGGCATTCACCCGCTTGAGGGTGTTGCGGTCCGAGATGAAGAACACCGCGCCGCCGGTCACCCAGACCGGTTGCAGCGCGGCATCATGCGCGGTCCAGAGCCGCTTGCCCGAGCCGGCATTCAGCGCCACCAGCCGGCCGGAGTGGTTGGCTGCATAGACCGTATTGCCCACCACCACCGGATCGCCGGTGATGTCGTCGATGCGGTTGATGGCAAAACCCTCGCGGCGCCCCGCGATGGTGGCGTTCCACATCCGCAGACCGCCCTTTTTGAAGGCGCCCTGAAGATCGCCCGAGCCATAGCCGAAGATCACGAACTGGTCGGTCAGCGCCGGGGCCGGGCCGCCGTGGATGTTGTGGATGTCCTCCAGCCCGTCGAGCTGCCAGCGGATTCGGCCGGTGTCGGCCTCCAGCGCCCAGGCGGTCTTGGCGCCCGCCACCAGGTAGACCAGCCCGTCGCCATAGCTCGGCGCGGCGGATCCGGTGGCCTGCAGCTTCTGGCGCCAGATCTCGGTGCCGGTGGCCGGGTCGAGGGCGGTGACCGTGCCATAGCCGGAGGTGACGTAAAGCCGCCCGCCGCCCAGCGCCAGCCCGCCGCCCGAGCCCTGGCCATTGCCGTCGCGCACCGGGGCGACGTCATGGGTCCAGAGGGTTTGCCCCGCGGTCGAGGTGGCGGTGACCTGGGCGTCGCTGTCGAGGGTGAAGATGCGGCCATCGGCGACCACCGGATCGGCGGTGATGCGGAACTTGCGCTTGTCGCCCTGCCCGATCGGCGCCGACCAGAGCGGCGTCAGCGCGGTGCCGAAGGCCGGATGATCGGTGCGGGTCGCGGGCGTGCCATGGCCCTGCAGCCAGGAGGCATTGCGGGTGGCGGGCGCCAGGCTCAGCCGGTCGGCGACCGCGGCTTCGGGCGCCAGCGTCGGGTCGTCCGGGCGGATGTGCTCGCGCGCGCCGGGAAGGATCACGTCGCTCTGGCCGCAGGCGACAAGCGCCGAAAGTGCCGCGCAGCCCAGCAAGGCCCTGATGGTTGCCGTTCTCACCTGATCTGCCCCCGTTCGTCCTTACCTGCCCCGGATGCGCGCGTCATGCGGCGTCCAGGTCACCGCCCAAGGCGACAATCACCTGCGAGACCCGCTGGCGCAAGCCCGCCGAAACCTCGGAATCCTCGAGGATGGCCTGAAATCTCGCGACTGCGGCCTCCCGGTCACCGGTTTCCACCTCGATCAGCGCCAGTTGCTCTTCCGCCAGAAGCCGCAGGGGGCTGCCGGCACGCGCCAGCGCGGCAAAGCCGCTGCGGCGTTCGTCGGCCTCTGCCGTATCGGCCTGCAACAGCAGCAGCTTGAAGCTGGCAATGTCGCGATAGATCTGCGCGACCTCGCCATTGCGGGCGACCTCGCCCAGCGCCGCCACGGCGGTGTCGGTCTGCGCGTCGGTGGCCGCCTGCGCCGCGGTCAGCAGCCCCAGCAGCGCCGCGCCGCCCGGTGCGGGGGCCTCCACCGCCTCGAGCGCGGCGATGCTTGCGCCGCGGTCGTCGGTTTCCAGCGCCGCCAGGATCGAATCGCCCAGCGCCTCGGCGGCCGCCCGCTCCTGGGCGCGCGAATACTCGCGCCAGGCCGCGCCGCCGACGATCAGAAGCACCACCGCAATGCCGATCCAGCCATAGCGCCGGAGCAGCTTAAACAGCCGGTCGCGGCGGACCTCTTCGGTCACTTCTTCGATGAAACTGTCGGTCTCGCTCACGTTCTTGCCCCATGTTGGCAGCGGCGGCGGCGCTGACACGCCCCCGGCTCGTTGCGCTTGTCATAACGTGGCCCGCGGCCAGTGCCAAGAGGCCCACCCCCGAGAGCCGGGGGCGCGCTGGCACCAACTTGCACCAGAATTCGAAAAAGTTTAATCTGAACTGGTTGGTTCAGCGTATTTCCCTTATGTATACGCGCCGGAAAACCCGGCCCCCGCCAGCGGGCGGGACAGTTGTTTGATAAAGGCACCCGATGCGACTTATCCCGGTTCTGACGGCACTGGCCGTGACGGCATTCCTCGTGCTGGCGGTGCTGCAGCGCGACGCCTTGCTGGAGTTCGCGCGCTCCAACCACCTGGCCCTCGCACTGGGCGATGACGGCGCGGAAGACACCCCCCCCGAGGCCGAAGCGCCCGCGCCCGAGGACGCGGAGACCCCGCCCGAGGAAGGTGTGCGCGTCGTGGCCATGCGCTCGACCGCGCGGATCGTCGATACCGCCGTCATCCTGCGCGGCGAGACCCAGGCCGCGCGCGAGGTCGACGTGAAGGCCGAAACCAGCGGGCTGGTGGTTTCCGAGCCCCTGCGCAAGGGCGCATTTGTCGAGCAGGATCAACTGCTTTGCGTGCTCGACCCGGGCACCCGCGTGGCCATGCTGGACGAAGCCAGCGCCCGGCTGGACGAGGCCGAGGCCCGCGTGCCCGGCATCGAGGCCGGCGTGCCCGAGGCCGAGGCGCGCCTGCAGGAGGCGCTGGCCCGGCTCGAGGAGGCCCGCATCAACGCCCGCGCCGCCGCGGCGCTGAAGGAAGACGGCTTTGCCACCGAAACCCGCGTTGCCGCGACCGAGGCCGCGGTGCGCAGCGCCGAGGCCCAGGTCTCGAGCGCGCGCGCCGGGCTGGAGACCGCGAGGTCCGGGCTGAACGGCGCCCAGGCCTCGATCCGCTCGGCCGAGGCGGCGGTGGCGGCGGCGCAGAAAGAGATCGAGCGGCTGCGGATCCGCGCGCCCTTTGCCGGGCTGCTCGAATCGGACACCGCCGAACTGGGCGCGCTGCTCCAGCCCGGCGCGCTCTGCGCGACCATCATCCAGCTCGATCCGATCCGGATCGTGGCCTACGTGCCGGAAACCAGCGTCAACCGCGTGGCGCTGGACGCCATGGCCGGGGCGCGGCTCTCGGATGGCACCGAGGTCACCGGCAGGGTCAGCTTCCTGTCGCGCTCGGCCGATCCCGCCACCCGCACCTTCCGCGTCGAGATCACCGCCCAGAACGCCGACCTGGCGATCCGCGACGGCCAGACCGCCGAGGTCGGCATCGAGACCGCCGGGGTCAAGGCGCACCTGCTGCCGCAATCGGCGCTGACGCTGGACGACGAGGGCCGGCTGGGCATTCGCGCGGTGGCCGCCGAAAATACCGTTGCCTTCCTGCCGATCACCCTGCTGCGCGACACCCGCGACGGGGTCTGGGTCACCGGGCTGGACGACCGGGTCGATGTCATCACCCTGGGCCAGGAATATGTCGAGGACGGGGTGCGGGTCATCCCCACCTTCCGCGACCCCCGGGCAGAGGCCACCCAATGACCGGCGTGGTCGACTGGGCCGCGTCGCGGGCGCGGATGGTCATGGCCTTCATCCTGCTCTCGCTCGCGGCGGGCAGCTACGCCTATGTCGGCCTGCCGAAGGAGGGCGAGCCGGATATCGAGATCCCGGCGCTCTTCGTCTCGGTCCCCTTCCCCGGCATTTCCGCCGCCGATGCCGAGACCCTGCTGGTCAAGCCGATGGAGACCGAGCTGTCGGATCTCGACGGGTTGAAGACGCTCTCGGGCACCGCCGCCGAAGGCTATGCCGGCGTGGCGCTGGAGTTCGAGTTCGGCTGGGACAAGACCCGGGTGATGGCCGATGTCCGCGACGCGATGAAATCGGCCGAGGCCAAGTTTCCCGCCGGCGCCGAGCAATACTCGATCAACGAGATCAACTTTTCCGAGTTTCCCATCGTCATCGTCAACCTGACCGGCGATGTGCCCGAACGCACTATGGCCCGCGTCGCGCGCGCGTTGCAGGACCGGGTCGAAAGCCTCGACGCGGTGCTCGAGGCCGGGATCGCCGGCAACCGCGACGAGATGCTGGAAGTGGTGATCGATCCGCTGCGGCTCGAGGCCTACAACGTCACCTTCGGCGAGTTGATCAACGTGGTGCGCAACAACAACCAGCTGATCGCCGCGGGCGAGATCGAGACCGCGCAGGGCAGTTTCGCGGTCAAGATCCCCTCGTCCTTCGACGATCCGCAGGATGTCTTTTCCCTGCCGGTCAAGACCAATGGCGAACGGGTGGTGACGCTGGGCGACCTGGCGCGCATCCAGCTGACCTTTGAAGACCGGGTCGGCACCGCGCGCTTCAACGGCAAGGAGACCGTGGCGCTGCAGGTGGTTAAGCGCAAGGGGTTCAACCTGATCGACACCGCCGACCAGGTCAAGCAGATGGTGGCCGAAGCCCAGAAAAGCTGGCCGCCCGAGTTGCAGGCCGCGGTGGAAGTCGGCACCTCGAACGACCAGAGCCGCGTCGTGGCCTCGATGGTCAGCCAGCTCGAAGGCTCGGTGCTGACCGCCATCGCGCTGGTGATGATCGTGGTGCTGGCGGCGCTGGGCACGCGGCCCGCCCTGCTGGTCGGATTTGCTATCCCGACATCTTTTCTGCTCTGTTTCGTGCTTCTGGGCGTCATGGGCATCACCATATCGAACATCGTGATGTTCGGGCTGATCCTGGCCGTGGGGATGCTGGTCGACGGCGCCATCGTGGTGGTGGAATATGCCGACAAGCGCATCCGCGACGGCGTCGGCCCGATGCACGCCTATGTCGAGGCCGCCAAGCGGATGTTCTGGCCGATCGTGTCGTCCACCGCGACGACTCTCTGCGCCTTCCTGCCGATGCTGTTCTGGCCCGGCATCCCGGGCGAGTTCATGGGGATGCTGCCCGTCACCCTGATCTTCGTGCTCCTGGCCTCGCTGATCGTGGCGCTGATCTACCTGCCGGTGATGGGCGGCGTCACCGGGCGGATGAGCCGGGTCTTCGACCGCTCGTCCGGCTGGCTCGAACGGCATGTGCCCTGGATCTTGCGCGCGCTGCTGGTGCCGCTGGCGCTGATGGTGGTCTTTGCCGGCGCGATGCAGGTGCTCAATCCCCGCTACCTTCTGCCCGATGCGCCCGAGGATCTGCTGGCCGGCCGGCTGCCGCTGCTGCTGGGGGCGGCGGTCTTCATTCTCGGCGCCTTCATGGCCTCGGTCGCGCTGGGCGCGGTGCAGATCCACTGGCAGCGCAAGCGCATCCGCGCCGGCCGCCGCCGCACCCTTTTTGGCTGGGTGATCAAGCTGATCGCCGGCAACCCGATCATGCCGCTGGTCACCATCGGCGCAGTGCTGGGCTTCGTGGTCGCGGTCTTCGGCTACTTCGGCGAGAACAACAAGGGCGTCGAGTTCTTCGTCGAAAGCGAGCCGGAGCAGGCCATCGTCTACGTGCTGGCGCGCGGCAACCTCTCGCTGGCCGAAAAGGACGCCATCGTGCGCCAGGCCGAAGAGATCGTGCTGGCCCATCCCGGCATCGACAATGCCTTTGCCTTTTCCGGCGACGGCGGGCTGAATTCCAACACCGGCGGCGCCATGCCGCCGAAAGAGACCATCGGCCAGATCCAGCTTGAAACCATCCCCTGGGAGGACCGCACCGACCGGCCCGACCTCGACGGCGACCTGATCCTCGACGAGTTGCAGGCCGCGCTGGAACAACTGCCCGGCATCCGCATCGAGATCCTCGCCCAGGCGCGCGGCCCGGCCTCGGCCAAGCCGGTGCACCTGCGCGTCAAGGGCGACGACTGGGAGGCGCTGATGGCGGCCACCGCCCGGGCGCGCGCGCAGTTCGAGGCGACCCCGGGGTTGCAGCTGATCGAGGACACGCTGCCCCTGCCCGGCATCGACTGGCAGATCGACGTCGACGTGGAAAAGGCCGGCCGCTTCGGCGCCGATGTCGCCACCGTGGGCGCCATGGTCCAGCTTGTCACCCGCGGCATCCTGCTCGACACCATGCGGGTCGACACATCCGACGAGGAGATCGAGATCCGCGTCCGCCTGCCGGAAGAGGACCGGGTGCTCTCGACCCTCGACTCGCTGAAGGTGCGCACGCCGGACGGGCTGGTGCCGCTGTCGAATTTCGTCACCCGCAAGCCGGTGGCGAAACTGGCCGAGATCACCCGCGTCGACCAGAAACGCTATTTCGACGTCAAGGCCGGGGTGAAAGCCGGCCTCACCACCTTCGTGCGCGGCGAAGGCGATGCGGCGGACTTGCTGGCCTATGGCCAGTTGGCCGACGAGGCCACGGCCAATCCGCTGACCGTGGGCGCCACACGCTACGCCATCGACAGTTTCGCGCCCGGCGTCAGCCGCGTCACGCTGGAAGAGGCGCTGGACGCCAGGACCCTGCGCGCCGTGCCGCTGACCGCCAATGAGCGCATCGCGCATCTCTCGGCCTGGCTGGAAGGTTCGCCGCTGGGGGCGGGCATCGAGACCGAATGGACCGGCGACCAGGAGGACCAGGAGGAAAGCCAGCAATTCCTGATGACCGCCTTTGCCGGCGCGCTGGGACTGATGTTCATCATCCTGCTGGCGCAGTTCAACTCGGTCTACAACGCGGTGCTGGTGCTGCTGGCGGTGGTGCTTTCGACCACCGGCGTGCTGATCGGCATGCTGGTGATGGATCAGACCTTCTCGATCATCATGACCGGCACCGGCATCGTGGCGCTGGCGGGGATCGTGGTGAACAACAATATCGTGCTGATCGACACCTACATGGAATACGAGCGCTACATGCCGCGCATCGAGGCCATCGTGAGGACGGCCGAGGACCGCATCCGCCCGGTGCTTTTGACTACGATCACCACAATGGCGGGGCTGACGCCGATGATGCTGGGCCTCAGCCTGGACTTCTGGGCCGGCGGCTATTCGCTCGACAGCCCCACCGCGCTGTGGTGGAAGCAACTGGCCACGGCGGTGGTTTTCGGGCTGGGCATCGCGACGGTGCTGACGCTGGTCTTCACCCCGGCGATGCTGGCCATGCGGGTCTGGTTCTGGACCTATGTCTTCTGGATCGCGCGGCTGCTGGCGCGGCTGGGATCGGGCCGGTCGAGCCGGGCGGCGCGCGACTGGGCGCTCGACCGCAAGGCGCGCCGCATCCGCCACCCCGAGATCCTCTGGGTCGACGATCCGGCGCCGGACCCGCTGGTGGTGGTCGAACCCGAGGTCGACGACGCGCAACAGGAACTGCCGCTGGAGCCGCCCCTGCGCGCGGCGGAATGAGGGGGGCCGAATTCATCGAATGAATTCGGCCCTGAATTTTTGAAAAATTCAGGGCAAAATCCGTCAACGGATTTTCCCCGCCCAACCGGCACTGGCACATGGGGGGGCTTCCGCGTACACCTGAGCGGATGACCAGAGAAAGCTGCCCATGACCGCCACCGATGCCTCCGACGCCACGGCCACCAGCGCCGAGATCGCCCGCGAGGAACGCCGCTCGGGCTGGCGCACCATTCGCCGTGCCGCGCCCTACCTCTGGCCCGAGGCGCATCCTTGGGTAAAGACCAGGGTGATTGCCGCGCTGGCGGTGCTGGTGCTCGCCAAGCTGATCGCCGTCGGCACGCCGATGCTCTACAAGGCCGCCGTCGACACCCTGGGCGGCGATACCGCCCCGCTGCTGCTGGGCGCGGTCGGGCTGACCGTCGCCTATGGCATGGCGCGGCTGATGACCAACGGCTTCCAGCAATTGCGCGACGCGCTTTTCGCCGCCGTGGCCCAGCGCGCGCTGCGGCAACTGGCGCTGGAGACCTTCACCCATATCCACCAGCTTTCCCTGCGCTATCACATCACCCGCAAGACCGGGGGGCTGTCGCGCATCATCGAGCGCGGCGTCAAGGGCGTCGAGTTCCTGCTGCGCTTCCTGGTCTTTTCCATCGGCCCGCTGACGCTGGAGCTTCTGCTGATCGCGGTGGTGCTCTTCTTCCTCTTCGACGTCTGGTATCTCGCCGTGGTGACCGGCACCATCGCCGTCTACGTCTGGTTCACCTTCAAGGTCACCGAATGGCGTGTGAAGCTGCGCCGCGAGATGAACAACCAGGACACCGATGCCAACCAGAAGGCCATCGACAGCCTGCTCAACTTCGAGACCGTCAAGTATTTCGGCGCCGAACGCCGCGAGGCCGCGCGCTATGACAGCGCCATGGCGGGGTACGAGAAGGCCGCGCTCAAGACCTCCTATTCGCTGGCCTTCCTGAATTTCGGCCAGGCCTTCCTGATCACCGCCGGGCTGGTTGCCGTCATGGTCATGGCGGCGCTGGGCGTCGAACGGGGCGATCTGACCGTGGGCGATTTCGTCATGGTCAACGCCTACATGATCCAGATCACCATGCCGCTGAATTTCCTCGGCACCGTCTACCGCGAGATCCGCCAGTCGCTTGTCGACATGGGCCAGATGTTCACCCTGCTCGAACAGCCCGCCGAGGTCTCGGACAAGCCCGGCGCGCCCGCGCTCAAGGTCTCGGGCGGCGCGGTCACGCTGGAGGATGTGCATTTCGGCTATGATGCCGCGCGCCCGATCCTCAAGGGGGTCAGCGTCACTGCCGGGGCCGGGCAGAACATTGCCATTGTCGGGCCCTCCGGCTCGGGCAAGTCCACCATCGGGCGGCTCTTGTTCCGGTTCTACGACGTCACCTCCGGCACGCTGAAGATCGACGGCCAGGACGTGCGCGATGTCACCCAGGAAAGCCTGCATGATGCCATCGGCGTGGTGCCGCAGGATACCGTGCTCTTCAACGACACGATCTATTACAATATCGAATACGGCCGCGAAGGCGCCACCCGCGAGGAGGTCATCGACGCCGCCCGCGCCGCGCAGATCCACGACTTCATCGAAAGCCTGCCCGATGGCTATGACACCACCGTCGGTGAACGCGGCCTGAAGCTTTCGGGTGGCGAGAAACAGCGGGTCGGCATCGCCCGCACCCTGCTGAAGAACCCGCCGATCCTGCTGCTGGACGAGGCGACCTCGGCGCTCGACAGCGAGACCGAGCAGGAGATCCAGGGCGCGCTGGCGCGGGCCGCCGAAGGCCGCACGGTGCTGATGATCGCCCACCGGCTCTCGACCGTCGCCGACGCCGACCTGATCGTCGTCCTGCAGGATGGCGAGATCGTCGAACGCGGCACCCATGACGACCTGCTGGCGCGCGACGGGCGCTATGCCAGCCTCTGGCGGCGGCAACAGGCGGAACGCGAGGATGCCGCCTGACGCCCCACCTCCGGACGCATCAACTCACCGCGAGCGTGGCTGGGTCACGCCCTGCCCCCATGCTAGGCTGGACGCCGGTGCAAGGATGCGATGCGATGAGGGTTTCGATGCGGTTATCGATTGTGACGGCGGTAGCACTGGTGGCGGGCCTTGGCCTGGCGCAGGGGGCTTCGGCCACCCCCAGCTTCATGTGCCGCGGTGCGCTGAGCCCCACGGAGCAGGCGATCTGCGACGCGCCGATCCTCGGCGATCTCGACCGGGTGATGGCCAACCTCTATGCCACCGCCCGCGCCGACCGGCCCAAGGCGACGCGCAAGGCCCTGCAGCAGGACCAGAAGCTCTGGCTGCGCTGGCGCGACACCTGCGGCACGGCGGCGGACTGCCTGCGGCGGCGCTATGAACAGCGCATCATCGACCTTGCCCCGGCGGGGCAATTGCCGCCCGGCTTCGGCTGCGCCGAAAGCCCCTATGGCGGCATCCACATCCGCGCGGGCCTGGTGCCGCCGACCGACGGCCGAGACGAGAAAGGCCCGGCGCTTGCGCCGGGCCGTTCCGAAACCGCGATCCGGTGAGGATCAGTTCTTTTCCTTGTCGACCATCTTGCCGGCAGAGATCCAGGGCATCATGCCGCGCAGTTTCTCGCCCACCGCTTCGATCTGATGCGCGTCGTTGTTGCGGCGGATCGCCTTGAAACTCGGCTGACCCACGGCGCATTCCGCCATCCAGTCGCGCACGAACCGGCCCTGCTGGATGTCTTCCAGCACTTCCTTCATCCGCTTCTTGGTCTCGTCATAGGGCAGGATGCGCGGCCCGGACACGTATTCGCCGAACTCGGCGGTGTTCGAGATCGAGTAGTTCATGTTGGCAATGCCGCCCTCGTAGATCAGGTCGACGATCAGCTTGACCTCGTGCAGGCACTCGAAATAGGCCATTTCCGGCTCGTAACCGGCTTCCACCAGCGTCTCGAAACCCATGCGGATCAGTTCGACCAACCCGCCGCAAAGCACCGCCTGCTCGCCGAAGAGGTCGGTTTCGCATTCTTCCTTGAAGTCGGTTTCGATGATGCCGGACCGCCCGCCGCCGATGGCCGAGCAATAGCTGAGACCGATCTCCAGCGCCTTGCCGGTGGCATCGTTGTGCACCGCCACGAGACAGGGCACACCGCCGCCCTTGACGTATTCGCCGCGCACCGTGTGGCCCGGGCCCTTGGGCGCCATCATGATGACGTCGACGCCCTTGGGCGCCTCGATCAGGCCGAAGTGGATGTTCAGGCCATGGGCAAAGGCGATCGCCGCGCCTTCGCGGATGTTGTCCTTGACGTATTTGTTCCAGGTCTCGGCCTGAAGCTCGTCGGGCATGGTGAACATCAGCACGTCGCACCAGGCCGCGGCCTCGGCGATGCCCATGACCTGCAGGCCCTCGCCTTCCGCCTTCTTGGCCGAGGGCGAGCCTTCGCGCAGCGCCACGGCGATGTTCTTGGCACCCGAATCGCGCAGGTTCAGCGCATGGGCATGGCCCTGGGATCCATAGCCGAGGATGGCGACCTTCTTGTCCTTGATCAGGTTCACGTCGCAGTCACGATCATAGTAAACGCGCATCGGGGGTTCCTCTTCTTTGCGTGTCGGTTGGCGCGACCCTACGCCTTTGGCCGCGTGAATGCGCGCCGATCCCGCGATGAATTGGCGGATTTTCGGTTTATCTATTCGTGGAATTGCCCTATCAGGTGGAAATCATGCTCGACGATACCGACAGGCGCATCCTGCGCCAGATGCAGGCCGACCCGGACCTGGCACTCTCCGACCTGGCCGCGCGCGCCAATGTGACGCCCGCCACCCTGTCACGGCGACTGGAACGGATGCGCGAGACCGGGGTGATCCTCGGCAAGCGCGCCGAGATCCACTGGCCGGCGCTTGGCTATGCGGTCGAGGTCAACCTGCGCATCACGCTCGACAAGACGCAATCGCGCGCCTTCGACGATTTCCTCGCCGCGGCGCGCGAGGTGCCCGAGGTGATCGAGATCCAGACCTTCCTCGGCCAGGTCGACGTACGCCTGGCGGTCATCGCCCGCGACATCGCGCATTACCAGCAGATCTACCGCGAGCGCCTGCTCACCCTGCCCCATATCGCCGATGTCGAGGCGCTGATGCAGGTCAGCCGGATCAAGAACGACGAAAGCCTGCCGGTGTGATCGACCTCGACGATACCGACCGCGCCCTGCTGCGCGCGCTCGGCCGCGATGCCAGCCTTTCGGCCGGGCATCTCGGGCGGCGGCTCGGCCTGTCCCAGCCCGCGACATGGCGCCGGATAAGGCGGCTGCGCGAGGCCGGGGTGATCGCCGGCACGCGGCTGGTGCTCGACCGCGAGAAGCTGGGCTTCGGGGTCACGGTGTTTCTCGGCGTGAAACTGGCCACCAAGGGGCGGATCAGCCTGGAGGATTTCGAGCGCGCGGTCACCGCCATCCCCGAGGTGCAGGTGGTCGAACACGTGCTGGGGCTCTACGACTACCGGTTGCGCATCGTGGCGCGCGACCTGTCGGATTTCGAGCGCGTGCTGCGGCGGCGCATCATGACCCTGCCGGGCGCGGGCCAGGTCGAAGCCAATGTGCTGCTCTCCGAAGAGCGCCTGCCCGGCCCCTTGCGGTGAAAAATCCATTGATGGATTTTGACCGGATTGTCGACAATCCGGCCGCGCCGCTCTAACCATGGGACAAACCGCAAAGGAGACCGCCATGGCAGTGCGCGACGATATCGACCCCGAGGGGCTGGACGAATTCTCGGTCGTCTTCACCGACCGTTCGCTCAACCACATGTCCGCGGCCTTCCAGCAGGTGATGCGCGACATCTCGGTCACGCTGAAACAGGTCTACGGCGCCCATGCGGTGGCCCTCGTGCCCGGCGGCGGCACCTTCGGCATGGAGGCCGTGGCGCGGCAGTTCGGCCAGGACGCCCACTGCCTGGTGGTGCGCAACGGCTGGTTTTCCTACCGCTGGACCCAGATCCTCGACATGGGCGGGTTCGCCGGGCCGCAGCTGGTGCTGAAGGCGCGGCGCACCGGCAACGACGCCCGCGCGCCCTTTGCGCCCGCGCCGATCGACGAGGTGGTCGCGCGCATCCGCGAGGAAAAACCCGACCTTGTGATCGCGCCGCATGTCGAGACCTCCTCGGGCATAATCCTGCCCGACGCCTATCTGCGCGCCATGGCCGAGGCCGCGCGTGAGGTCGGCGCGCTGATGGTGCTCGACTGCATCGCCTCGGGCTGCGTCTGGGTCGACATGGGTGAGATCGGCATCGACGTGCTGATCTCGGCGCCGCAGAAGGGCTGGTCCTCCACCCCCTGCGCCGGGCTGGTCATGCTGTCAGAGCGCGCAATGGCCCGGATGGAAGAAACCACCTCCGACAGTTTCGCCGCCGATCTGAAGAAATGGCACCAGATCATGGTGGCCTACGAGGGCGGCGGCCACGCCTATCACGCCACCCTGCCCACCGACGGGCTGCGCAGCTTCCGCGATACCATGCTCGAAAGCCGCCACTACGGGTTCGACAAGCTGGCCGATGCGCAATGGGATCTCGGCACGCGGGTCCGCGGGCTGCTGGCCTCGAAAGGCATAGCCTCGGTGGCCGCCCCGGGGTTCGAGGCGCCCGGCGTCGTGGTCAGCTATACCGACAATCCCGACATCCAGTCCGGCCGCGCCTTTGCCGCCGAGGGCACGCAGATCGCCGCCGGGGTGCCGCTGCAATGCGACGAGGGGACCGGGTTCTCCACCTTCCGGCTGGGGCTTTTCGGGCTGGACAAGCTCTATGACGTGGACGGCACGGTGGCGCGGCTCGAGGCGGTGCTGACGAAAGTGCTCTAGCACCCCCGGCCAGCCACCGTCTTTCGGACCTCGCCGGGCCTGCACAGGTCGGCTGTCAGGCGGCCCCCTTCTGCCCACCGGCGATCATCCGGCAAGGTGCCGCACAGTTCTGTCCAGGGCCTTCTTCTCTGTCCAGGGTCTTCTTCGGTTTCACAAATATCCTGGGGGGTCCGGGGGGCAAAGCCCCCCGGCCGGTCGACGTGCGCAGGCACGGCGAAACCGGAAAGCCCAGACCCCGCATCCCAGGCCCCGCATCCCAGCCTCGAACCGCCCCTCAGACCACGTTCTGAACCGCGTCCACCACCCGGTCGATCACCGCTTCGAGCATCACCGGATCCTCGCATTCCGCCATCACCCGGATCAGCGGCTCGGTGCCGGACTTGCGGATCAGCAGCCGCCCCTTGCCTTGCAGCTCGATCTCGGCCGAGGCGATGGCGGCTTTCACCCGGTCGGCCTCCAGCGGCAGCTGGCCCGCGCCGTAGCGCACGTTCTTGAGCATCTGCGGCACCGGCTCGAAATTCCGCGCGAGATCCGAGGCGGTGCGCCCGGTGCGCACCATCTCGGTCAGGAATTGCAGCCCGGCCATCAGCCCGTCGCCGGTGGTGGCATAGTCGGTCATCACGATATGGCCCGATTGCTCGCCGCCCAGGTTCCAGCCGCCGGCGCGCATCGCCTCGACCACGTAGCGGTCGCCGACACCGGTGCGTTCCAGCCGCAGCCCCTGGCCCTGCAGGTAGCGCTCGAGCCCGAGGTTCGACATCACCGTCGCCACCAGCGTGCCGCCGCGCAACCGGTCTTCCTCGGCCCAGCGGCTGGCCATCAACGCCATGATCTGGTCGCCATCGGCCACGGTGCCCTTTTCGTCGATGATCATCACCCGGTCGGCATCGCCGTCGAGACAGATGCCCACATCGGCGCCATGGGCCACCACCGCCTCGGCGGCGGCGCGCGGATGGGTCGAGCCGCAGCGGTCGTTGATGTTGTAGCCATTGGGGCTCACCCCCAGCGGGATCACCTCGGCGCCCAGCTCCCAGAGGATCTCGGGCGCGGCGCGATAGGCGGCGCCATTGGCGCAATCGACCACCACCTTCATGCCGTCCAGCGACATGCCCGAGGGAAAGCTGCTCTTGACGCGCTCCTGGTAGCGCGAGCGGCCGTCGTCGATCCGCTTGGCGCGGCCGATCTGGCCGGCCTCGGCGGGTTCGACCCCGGTCTCGACCAGCTTCTCGATCTCGGCCTCCGCCACGTCGGAAAGCTTGAAGCCGTCGGGGCCGAAGAACTTGATGCCATTGTCCTCGGCCGGGTTGTGGCTGGCCGAGATCATGATGCCCAGATCGGCGCGCATCGAGGGTGTCAGCAGGCCCACCGCCGGGGTCGGCACCGGCCCGAGCAGCAGCACGCTCATGCCCGTCGAGGTCAGCCCCGCGGTCAGCGCGGTCTCGAACATGTAGCCCGAGCGGCGGGTGTCCTTGCCGATCACCACGCGGTGAACGCCGCTGCGGTCGCGGCGGAAATAGCGCCCGGCGGCGGCGCCGATGCGCAGCGCCATGTCGGCGGTCATCGGCGCGCTGTTCGCCCGGCCGCGCACCCCGTCGGTGCCGAATAGTTTACGTGCCATCCCAGGATCCCTCTTCCACGGCCTGCCAGAGTCGCAAGGCCTGTTTGGTCGCGGCTACATCGTGCACCCGCAGCATTTGCACACCTTGTGCCGCCCCCGCAAGGGCCACGGCCACCGAACCGGGCATTCTGTCCGTCGCCTCGGGGGCCTTGCCGACCACCCGGATCAGCCCCTTGCGCGACGCCCCGAGCAGCAGCGCCACGCCAAGCCCGTGAAACAGGCTCAGCCCGTTGAGCAGCGCGAGGTTATGCGCGATGGTCTTGCCGAAGCCGATGCCCGGGTCGGCGAGGATGCGGTGGCGCGGAATCCCGGCCTCGACCAGCATAAAGATCTGCGCGTCGAGGAAATCATAGACCTCGAGCAGGGCATTGTCATAGCGCGGATTGTCCTGCATGTCCTGCGGCGTGCCCTGCATGTGCATGATGCAGACCGGCAGCTGGTGCTGGGCGCAGAACCGCGCCAGGCACTTGTCGTAGGTGAAGCCCGAGACATCGTTGACCAGCACCGCGCCCGCCGTCACCGCCGCCTCGGCCACCGCACGCTTGCGGGTGTCGATCGAGATCGGCACCTCCTGCGTCCGGCTCAGCGCCGCGATCACCGGTTCGACCCGGGCGATCTCGGCCTCGGGCGGCACGTCCACCGCCCCGGGCCGGGTGCTTTCGCCGCCGATGTCGAGGATGTCGGCGCCCTCGGCCACCATCGCCCGGCCATGCGCCACGGCGCGGGCCGGGCCATTGTGCAGCCCGCCGTCCGAGAAACTGTCGGGGGTGACGTTCAGGATGCCCATCAGGCGCGGCGCAGACATGTCGAGCCCGGCGATCGGCGGGCGCGGCGCGGTGAGCGCCTGCAAGAGGCTCTCGGGGATCTCGGAGGCCGGGCAGATGCGGCCGGGCCGGTCATGGCGCAAGCGCTCGGCATGGGTGAACCAGCACCAGCCGCCGGCCAGTTGCACCGCATCGTCGGGCCGTGCGCGTCCGCGTTGCAGCAGCGGGCGGAAATAGTCAGGGCGGGCGTTTGTCATGATCTCTGAATGCGGCATGGCCCGTTTTCATGCAAGCGTCGCGCTGGTGCTGTCCACCGCCCGCAACGGCACGCTGGCGGCCACCGGCAAGGCTTCGCCGATCACCAGCAATTCCGTCGCCTCCAGGTGTTCGGCCAGCCAGGCGGCCAGCGCCACGCTGTCGCGCGGGCGGCTCTTCGGCCCTTCCACCGCGTCCAGCACGATCTTGGACGGCGCCCAGAGGCTGATCTGGCCGTGTTTCATGCCCCAGTCGAGCTCGGTCCTCGTGCCCACCACCACGCAGCGCGGATCGCGCGCCGCCAGCACCCAGCAATTCTGTTCGATGGCCAGCAGATCGACCCGGCGCTGGGCCAGCGGATGCGCCGCACAGGGCCGGTCGGTATCGGGCAGCCCGAGGCAGAGCACCACCGGCGCGCCCGCCCCCGCCAGCCAGTCGATCCAGCCGGTCAGATGCGAGGAGGCGATGGCGGCATTCGACAGGTAGACCACCCGCGGATGCGGGCCCTGCCCGCTCATCTGGCCGACCAGCGCCGGGTCGAGGTCTTCCGGCCCGCGGACAATCTCGACCCCCAGCGCGCCGGGCCCGCGGTCGAGCTTTTCGATCCGCACGAAGACCCGCATCGCCCGGGGCTCCCTCAGGATCCGCTCGGCCACGCGCTCGGCCAGGGTTTCCAGCAGGTTGAGGCGTTCCTCGCGCAGCTCGTGGGCGATGGCCTCGGTCACCCGGTCGTAGCTGAGGATGCGGTCGACGTCGTCGTCGATCCGGTCGCCCTGGCGGGCCACCTCGACCACCACGTTGAAGCGGACCCGCTGGGTCTGGCCGCGCTCGGACTGGAAGGCGCCGATCTCGACCTCGGCGATATGGTCGCGCAGCGAGATGCGGTCGCGCGGGGCGGCGCCCTCGGTGGCGGCGGCGCGCTCGGAAGGATGGGCGAAGGCGAGGTGGATATCGGTGCTCATGGTGCGGTTCCGGCTTGGTCTGGCAGGCTCATAACAGAAGCCGGACCGCCTTGGCAGGTCTGCAATGGTCAGGCCGGTGGCCCGATCCGACGCCCGGGCGCGAAACCGCCCGCAAGGGCGTGCCGATCGGCGCCGGATGTCACTTTTGCGAAACCCGCTGGTGCGGACGATAGAACTTGTGCACGCCGATGGTGGTGGTATGGGCGAACTTGCGCGACCAGGAGGGGCGCACCGCGGTGGTGTGGTAATAGGTCGCCCCGTCGGTGAGCCGGCGCGGCAGGCCGCTCAGCATCGCCTTGGCCACCTTGGCGACCCGGGCATAGGCGCCCTTGTCGCGGATCGTGTCGGAAATGCCGTCGCAGGTATAGGTGAACTGGCAGGCATACCTGCGCCCGGTGCCCTGGTTGATGACGCCGCAGACCGAGTTGGGAAACTGGCTGTCCTCGACCCGGTTCAGGATCACCTCGGCCACCGCCACCAGGCCGCGGATGCTTTCGCCGCGGGCCTCGTGGTAAAGCGCCTCGGCCAGGCAGGAGAACTGCTCGCCGCCCTTGCCCCGCGGCAGGCTGTCGAGCCAGGCCTGATCGAACTGCATCTGCCCCGGCTTGCGCGGTGCGGCGGTGCCCAGCGCCCATTTCAAGGTGCCGCGCGGCACGGATTTCAGCCCCTGGCGTTCCAGCTTGATCAGGCTGCCGACCTCGTTCGAGCTCAGTTCGGCCTTGGCCACGGGGGCGGTTACCCCAAGGATCACAGCCGCACAGGCCGCAAGAATCAGTCGCATTTCAGTCCCTCGCAAACGAAAGCCCGAAGTGACCCCCGGGCTGCTGCATCGGGGCCGTTATACATAATTCGTTAAATATCACCCAGCGACAGCCTGACGCATCGGCGGAGTTATGCCGCAGCGCAGCAATTGCGTGAAAATCCTACAAGATCGTCACGGGGCCCAAGCGCCGTCCCCTACATCTTGTCGCGGATCGCAAGCTGCGCCGCGGCAAGCCGCGCGACCGGAACCCGGAAAGGGGAGCAGGAGACATAAGTGAAACCGATGTCCCGGCAGATGGCAATCGATTCGGGGTTGCCCCCATGTTCGCCGCAGATCGACAGGGTGATGTCGGGCTTGGCCAGGCGCCCGCGCTCGGCGCCGATGCGCAAGAGCTCGCCCACCCCGTCGGGGTCGAGCACATGGAAGGGATCCTCGGGAAAGACCCCCTGCTGGACATATTCCGACATGAAGCGCCCGGCATCGTCGCGCGACAGCCCATAGGTCATCTGGGTCAGATCGTTGGTGCCGAAGCTGAGAAAATCGCTATGCGCGGCGATCTCCTCGGCGCGCAGCGCGGCGCGCGGGGTCTCGACCATCACGCCGAGGCGGTAGTCGAAGTCGCGCCCGGTCTCGGCGCGGACCTCGGCGGCCACCGCGTCGACCCGGGCCTTGACCAGTTCCACCTCGCGCTTGGCCGAGACCAGCGGCATCATGATCTCGGGTACCACCGGCGCGCCCTCGCGGCTGGCGGCCAGCGTCGCCTCGAAGATCGCGCGCGCCTGCATGTCGTAGATCTCGGGCAGCGTGATCCCCAGCCGCACCCCGCGCATCCCCAGCATGGGGTTGTATTCGCTCAGGGATTCCACCCGCCGCTCGACATCCGAGACCGGCAGGTCCAGCGCCTCGGCGAGTGCGCGCATGCCCGCCTTGTCGGTCGGCAGGAACTCGTGCAGCGGCGGGTCGAACAGCCGGATGCAGACCGGCAGCCCGTGCATGATGCGGAACAGCTCGATGAAATCGGCGCGCTGCATCGGCAATAGCAGGTCGAGCGCGGCGCGGCGGTCCTCAGGCGTATTGGCAAAGATCATCTCGCGCATCACGATCATGCGCTCGGTCTCGAAGAACATGTGCTCGGTCCGGCACAGCCCGATGCCGTCGGCGCGGAAGTTGCGCGCGGTCTGGGCGTCCATCGGCGTGTCGGCATTGGCCCGGATGTCGATGTCGCGCACCGCGTCGGCCCAGTCCATCAGGGTGCGGAAACTGTCGTCCAGCGCCGCCTCCAGCATCGGCGGGCTGCCGGCCAGCACCTCGCCCGAGGCGCCGTCGATGGTGACGAAATCGCCCTCGCTCAGCACCCGCCCGTCCAGCGCCACCAGCTTCTTCTTGCGGTAGTGAAACCCCATCGAGGCCGCGCCGACGACGCAGGGAATGCCCATCCCGCGGCCGATCACCGCCGCGTGGCTGGTCATGCCGCCGCGCTCGGTCAGCACGCCCACCGCCGCCTGCATCCCGCGAATGTCCTCGGGCGAGGTTTCGCGCCGCACCAGGATGCAGGGCTCGTCGCGCGCCGCACTGGCCTGGGCCGCGGTCGAGGTGAAGACGATCCGCCCGGTCGCCGCCCCGGGCGAGGCCGCGACGCCGCGGCCCAGCACGTCACGCTCGGCATCCGGATCGATCTGGCGGTGCAGCAGTTCCGACAGCGCCCGCGGCTCGACCCGCATCAGCGCCTCTTCGCGCGGAATGATCCGGTCCTCGGCCAGCGCCACCGCGATGCGCACCGCCGCGCGGTTCGAGCGCTGCACCCGCACCCCGTCGAGCACATGCACCCGGCCGCCCTGGATGGTGAACTCGATCTGCATCTCGGCACGCAGCTTGCGGCGCATCCGCTTCGCGATGGCGACGATCTCGGCAAAGGCCTCGGGCGCCTCTTCTTCCAGCGAGGGGCCGCGCGGATCGCGTTGCAGGTAAAGCGCCTCGGCACCGCCGCTCAGCGCGTCGCGGCCCTGGCTCTGGCTGAGGTAGCGCCCGGTGATCTGGCGGCAGCCGGTCTGCGAATTGACCAGTTGCAGCACGCCCGACCCGGTCTCGCCGTCGCGCGCATCGGGGTTGCCGATCCCCAGCGCCATTTCCTGCACCACCAGCCCCAGCCCGGCATCGATCGGCGCGCCCTTGGCCTGGCGCAGCAGCCGCGCCGTGGTGCCCTCCCAGGCGCGCGCCATCGAGCGCAGCACCTGCTGCAACTGCACCTCCGGCTCCTGCGGGAAAGGCTCTTCGGCCTCGTCCTCATAGGCGCGCAAGGCTTCAGCCAGCGCCTGGGCGCCGTCGCTGGTGATCTCGTCGAACATGTCGGGGTCAAGCCGCGCGACATGCAGCGCGTAAGCCTCGATGAACCTTGCATAAAGCGCCGAGGCGGCATCCTCGCCCAGGGTCTCGCACATCCCGGCGAAACGCGCGTCGTTCATGCCGATATTGAGGATCGCACCCGGCCCGCCCCAGTCCGGATCCTCGCTCGAGGGCCGCACGCAGAGCAGCGCGCCTTCGGGAAACTGCGCCAGGATCGCCTTGATGTCGGGCATGTGGCCGCTGGCGATGCCGTGGACCGTGTCGAAGGACAGCGCCACCGTGCGCGGCACCGGCAGGTTCATGCGCACCAGCCGCTGCAGGCATTTCGCCCGCCCGCCGTGGGTTTCGGCGCTCATCGGCGCGGTCGCCGTGATCGGCGTGATATTGGGGTTTTCCTGCAACAAGCGCCGGTCCGATCCATCTATGACGCAGTGCAGCATAACCGCCGCCCCCCGTCAGACAAGGATTAACTGGACCGGCCCCCGATTCCCCTGCGGCACGCCGCATATCGGCCACTGGACCGGGCCGGATGGCGCCCGGGGCTCAGCCCTCGATGCGCCGCAGGTCGGCCACGGCAAGGCAGGAGGTGCGGATCTGGCTGAGCAGGTTGAGCCGGTTGCGCCGCAGAAGGTCGTTCTCGGCATTGACCTGCACCGCCTCGAAGAACCCGTCGACCGCGCCGCGCAGCCCCGCCAGCGCCGACATGGCCGCGGCGAAATCCTGTGCCTCCATGGCCTTGGCGATCCTCGGCTCGGCGTCGTCCAGCGCGGCAAAGAGCGACTTTTCGGCGGGGTCTTCGGCGAATTTCACATCCGCGCCGAAGGAATATTCCACCCCGTCCTTTTCCTCGGCCTGGGTGAGGATGTTGTTGGCGCGCTTGAAGCCTTGCAGCAGGTTCTCGCCGTCCTCGGTGGAGAGGAAATCCTGCAGCGCCTTGGCGCGTTTGACCAGCAGGGTGAGGTCGTCGCTGTTCGGCATGGCGAGGCAGGCGTCGATCACGTCATGGCGGATGCCTTGGTCGCGGAGGTGGTGCTTGAGGCGGTCGTGGATGAAGGAGAGGAAGGATTTGAACACTGGTTCAAACGCAGGAAAGACAGCCAGTGTATTTTTTTCCGCGTCAATACTCGAAGCCAGTTCGACAAGGCCGTAAGTTACTCCGTACCAACCCGTTACCAACGCCAAATCTTCCGACCAGCCACTTGAGAGGTCGAATTGGTCAAATTTCCAGCCCTCCTTGTCGGAGCTTTTTTCGCCCGCGAAAACTGCGAACGAAATATTAGTCCGAACTCGGCCATCAGAATCCGTCGTCTTGTTGCCGAATTTTACAAGAGCCGCTTCTCTTTGGGTTCCCAAAGGGAGTTTGTCACGGACATCTAGTATTCGTTGCTTGGAAAGTTCGCGAGCGACTTCTTCAATCGAAAGGTTGAGATTATTATTTAAAACCAACCGGATCACTCCCAAAGCCGCCCTTCTGAGCGCAAAGGGATCCTTCGACCCGGTCGGCTTCTCGTCAATCGCCCAGAACCCGGTCAGCGTGTCCAGCTTGTCGGCCAGCGCCACGGCCACAGACACCGGCTCGACCGGCACGTCATCGGACGGCCCCAGCGGCGAATAATGGTCGCGGCATGCATCGGCCACGGCGTCCGACAACCCGGCCTTCTTCGCGTAATACCGCCCCATGATCCCCTGCAATTCCGGGAATTCATAGACCATCTCGGACGACAGATCGGCCTTGGCGACCCGCGCCGCCAATGCGGCCTCCTCGGGATCGGCGCCCACCATCGGCGCGATCTCCCGCGCCAGTTCGGCGATGCGGGCGATGCGTTCGGCCTGCGAGCCCAGTTGCCCATGGAAGGTCACGTTTGCCAGCGGTGCGGCCATGCCTTCGAGTCCCGCCTCGGCAATGGCGCGCAAGTCATTGTCCCAGAAGAACTTTGCATCCGACAGCCGGGCCGCCAGAACCTTCTGGTTGCCGCCCAGAATGGTCCGGCCCCGGTCGGCGGTCTCGCGGTTGGCGACGGTGATGAATTTCTCGATCCGCCCGGTCTTGGGGTTTCTCACCGAGAAGAATTTCTGATGCTCCTTCATCGAGGTCTGCAGGACCTCCGGCGGCAGGTCGAGGAAATCCGCCCCGATCCCGCCCATCAGCACCACCGGCCATTCCACCAGCCCCGCCACCTCGGCCAGAAGCCCGGCGTCCTCGACCACCTCGAGCCCCTGGGCAAAGGCCTGGTTGGCGGCCTCCTGCCGGATCTGCGCGGCCCGCTCGGCGGCATCCAGCACCACATGCGCGCGCTTGAGCTTTGCCGCGTAATCCTCGAAGGAATTTACGGAAAAGGCCTGCGGCGCCATGAATCGGTGGCCGCGGGTCACGTCGCCCGCGCTTATGCCGTCGACGGCAAAGGGCACCACCTCGGCGCCCGCCTCGTCGGTCAGAAGACAGATCACCGAATGCAGGGGCCGCACCCAGCGCAAGGAGCCCGCGCCCCAGCGCATCGACTTGGGCCAAGGGAAATTGCGGATCACGTCCTCAAGCACCTCGGCCACGATCTCGGCCGCCTTGCGCCCCGGTTTCTCGATGGTGGCAAAGTAGACGGCACCTTTCGGTGTCTCGCGTTCCTCGAGCTGGTCGCGGGAAACACCTGCGCCGCGCAGAAAGCCCTCGACCGCCTTGTCGGGCGCGCCCACCTTCGGGCCCTTGCGCTCTTCGCGCACCGTGGGGCTTTCGGCCAGCAGCCCCTCGACCGTCAACGCCAGCCTGCGCGGCGTGGAAAAGGCGGCGGCCGAAGCATAGGTCAGCCCGGCCTCGACCAGCCCGTCGGTCATGCGCGACTTGAGGTCCTGGCAGGCCCGCGCCTGCATCCGCGCCGGTATTTCCTCGGAAAACAGTTCGATCAGCAGGTCGGGCATGACATCTCCGGAGCGTTCAGGTCAACGCCCCGGTGCTTATCGGCCCCGCCCTGTCGCGGCAAGCCGATTTCAGCCCGACACCCTGGCCTTGGCGCGCTGCGCCAGCGTCGTCATGTCCTCGGAGATGCCCAGGCCCTCGACCACCCGGTAGCGCGCCTCGACGAGGTTCTCGACCCCGAAGCCGATGATCCCCAGCCCGATGCCCCCCAGCAGGACCGGCCCGCCGGTCAGCCCGCGGATATAGGCCAGCGCGCCGCCGATCCCCTTGGCCGAGGACGGATCGGAATAGAGCGCGGCAAACATCAGGAACACCCCGACGATCCCCAGCACGATGCCGTAGCTGACAAAGCCCCAGCGCAGCAGCGGTTGCAGCTTGCGGGTCCGGGCGTTGCTTTCGATATGGCGCTGGTATTTCTTGTGCCAGCCCTTGAGCACGTAATGCCCGCCGGCGCCGATCACCGCCAGCGCGGCCAGCCCGACCAGCCATTTGCCGCCGGGCATCTGCAACACCTTGGCGGTCCAGTTCGACGCCCCGCCCGAGCCGCCGCCGATCCCCAGCGCCAGCGCCGCGATCCCGACCCCGAGTGCCACATGGATCAGCCCGGTCGCCACCAGCGCCAGCCGCTTGGCCACGCCTTCGCCGTCATCGCCGCGGTTCTCGAGGTCGTACCAGGCGGCAATGAAGCGCCAGACGCCGTAACACAGGAACCCCAGCGCCAGGATCCACAGCAGCACCTGCCCGAAGGGCGCGGCGCGCAGGGTCTCGATGGCGCCCTTGGTGCCCTCGGTCCGGCCGCCGAAGAACGCCGCCGAGAGGGTCAGCCCGCCGAGGATGAGATAGACCAACCCGCGCGCGGCATAGCCCGCGCGCATCATCGGCATGACCCAGTCGGGGGCTTGGTGATCGGCCATCGGCGGTTCTCCTTGCAGCGGGGTGATGCAAGGACAGCGCGCGAGAGGCCGGGAAGTTCCCTCTGGCGTTGCGGAAAACCCCCGAATCGCCGGGCCCCGGCCATGCCCAAGCGCTCTCGGGCTCCTGGCGATGCCTGTCGGATCGGGGCTTTTGCGAGGTGCGTCAGTCGGCAGAGATCTCCGGCCGCGGCGGGCATTCCTCGCCCACCACCGTGCCGTCATAGGCCTTGTCGCCGCAATCGTTGAGCTCGTGCCAGACATAGCCGCGCCCGTCGTCGGTGATCGCCACCACCCGGTCGACGCCGTAGGCGACGTTCTTCTGGCCGAGGAAGGTCAGCGCGGTGCCGGCGGTGATCTCCTGGCCGATGGCCTCGGCATCGAAACAGTCGAACCAGCCGGGCGCGACCCGCGGCTCGGCCTTGTCGTAGGCCTGGTAGGTCTCGGTCAGCATGGCCAGCGAATGGGGGGTGGTGAAACAGGCGCGGTAGCGGATCGGCGAGGAGTCCGCGTCGATCGCCCGGAACCCCTCGTAGAGGATCGGCTCGGGCGCGCCCGTGCTCAGCGAAACCAGCATGACATCGTCGGTGCCGGTGGGCGTGACCGCGTCGTAATAGGCATAGATCTGCATGTAATAGACCAGTGCCCCGGCCAGCAATGCGATCATGACGATGGCCCCTGCGATGATCTTTCCACTCATATCAAACGACCTCCGCGAGTTAGACAATAGGGACAGTCACAAAAAACGGTCGGAGACTTCCTGTGCAGCAGCCCATGGACGACACCGCCCTCGGCGTCGAATGAATCACCTATCACGTTGAAGAACTGATCGTCCCCGCGTTCGAATTTCTGCCACAGCGCATAGGAGACCAAATCGGCAAACTGAATGGCTCTGGTCGCGGCGGAGTCGACGAACATCGGCACATCCGCGAGGCTATGCAGGATGCCGTAGCGGTGCCCTGATTTTCCGAATTCGGTCGCCAATGCCTGTAGCCGGGTTTCCCGCGTCGACTTGTCCAGAATGATCAGACCGCGCTGCTTGTTGCCCATCCTGAATTGCCGTTTGAGAAACGCATCGAAACGGCTGCAAATCTGCTCGAAGGCGAACTCGATCGGATCCTCCGGGGAAATCGCGGCTTTCTCGACCACGACACCGAACAATGCCCAGGTCCCTCTCAGCTTTCGACATTCCGCAAGCGCATTGCGAATGTGTTTCCGCCGTTCGTCCTTGTCACGAATTGATCGCCAGAAGCCCTTGCCGGGCAGCATGTGACTTCCGTGGAATTCCAGCTGCTCGTGATCCTGCGGACAGATCTGCTTGGCAAGGTCATCCAGGCCGGACGTCAGATAATGCACCTGTCGTTCGAACACGCAAATGCCCGACAGGACGAAGTGAGTCTCGTTCGCCGATTTGACCGACCCGGCGTCGTCCAGATACAGTAAATACATGGGAAAGGCAGCCGGGTGAGAACCTCGTCCCAACGAGTCGCCAAGGCAACTCTCCCGACCGCTCGCCTCCTCTATGTGGTTAGAGTTCAAGGTTTGTCAAGGTGCCACTCACCCCGCGGCCTCCGCTTGCCAGCCGCCGGCCTCGGTGGCGGTGAAGGCATCGGCGCAGGCCTTGGCCAGCGCGCGGACCCGGCCGATATAGGCCTGGCGTTCGGTGACGGAAATCACCCCGCGGGCGTCGAGCAGGTTGAAGATATGCGACGCCTTGATGCATTGGTCATAGGCCGGATGGGCCATGACGATGCGCAGCCCGGTCTTGGGATCGACCGCCTCCTGGCCCAGGATGCGGGCGCATTCGGCCTCGGCCTCCTCGAAATGGCGCAAGAGCACCGCGGTATCGGCCACGTCGAAGTTCCAGCGCGAATATTCCTGCTCGGTCTGGCGGAAGACATCGCCATAGCTCAGCGGGATCGGCGCATCCGGCGCGTTGTAGGGCATGTCCATGACGTGATCGACGCC
>SBGD01000034.1 GCA_006226775.1 Paracoccaceae bacterium
ACCCTGGCCCGCGCGCCGCTCGAGGTTGTGGCCGCGGATGCGCCGATGGACGACGGCGCGGGGCTTTCGGTGCCCGAGAGTGCGGCCCCCGGCGAGACGCTGACCGTGACCTGGACCGGCGGCACCGACAGCGCCGATCAGCGGATCTCGCTCGCGCGCAAGGATCAGCCGGATTTCGCCTGGATCGCGGCGCAGAAGGTGGGCGCGGACAAGAGCATGACCGTGACGATGCCCGATGAACCGGGGGTCTACGAGGTGCGCTATCTCGACATCTCCGGCCAGAAACTGCTCGGACGCTCGGTGGTGGCGGTGCAATGAGCCGGCGCTGGATCGCCGCCCTGGCGCTGGGCTGCGGGCTTGCGCTTGGCGCCCCGCAGGCGCGGGCCGAGATCGATGGCCACGGGCCCGATGCCTGGCGGGTGACCGGCGTGGCGGCGGATGATGTGCTGAACATGCGGATGGGGCCGGGCACCGGCTACCTGGTGATCGACAGCCTGGCGCCCGATGCCCGCGGGCTGGAGCAGATCACCTGCGTGCCGCTGCTGCTGCCCGCGATCCGGCAGCGGCTGACACCGGCGCAGCGCGCCGACCTGCCGCAGCGCTGGTGCCTGATGCGCACCGCCGACCTCGGCAAGGCCGGATGGGTGGCGCAACGCTTCCTGGCGGAAGACACCGGCCCCGCACCCGGCCCGGGCGACCCGCTGATCGCGGAGGCGGTGCGGCTGGTGGCCGACCTCTATGCCGCCTTCGAGACCCAGCGCCATGCGGGCGAGAACCCCTTCGCGCCGCCCTTGGCGCGGGCGTATTTCCAGGCCGCGCTCATCCCGGATCTGGCGGGCCAGGGCGGCGAGGTGCTCTACGATGCGCAGGATTTCCAGGGCAGGATCACCCGCATCGCCCCCGACGCCGCACAGCCGATGCTGCGCGGCATGATCACCATCAACGCCGATTTCATCAACTTCGGGCTGCCCGGCCGCGCCGTCTTTCGGCTGCGCGCCGACCCCGCGCAGCCCGGCGCGCCGGTGCGCATCTTCCGCGTCGAGCATGACGGATGGCATTTCCCGCCCTGAGCCGGGCGCCGTGGCCCCCGGTCAGCCCGCGGGTATCTCGCCCATCACCTTTGGCACATGATAGCCCCTCTGCACCGCGTCGCGGTCCCGCAGGCGGCGATACCAGGCGCGCACGTTGGGATAATCACCCAGGTCGATCCCCTGCCATTCGTAGCGCGACACCCAGGGCCAGATCGCCATGTCGGCAATCGAATAGGCCCCGACGACATGGTCCTGGCCGTCCAGCTGGCGGTCGAGCACGCCATAGAGCCGCTTGACCTCGGCGCCGTACCTGTCCTCGGCATAGGGGGCCTTGCCGGGGTTGAAGTGCAGGAAATGATGCGCCTGACCGGCCATCGGGCCGAGCCCGCCCATCTGCCACATCAGCCATTCCATGACCTTGATCCTTGCGGTCGGATCCGCGGGCAGGAATTTGCCGTGTTTTTCCGCCAGGTACCACAGGATCGCGCCGGATTCCATCAGGCTGAGCCCGCTGTCGCGGTCGACGATCACGGGGATCTTGTTGTTGGGGCCCAGCTTGAGGAAGGCGTCGGTCATCTGGTCGCCCTTGCCGATGTCGATCGGGTGGACCTGGTAGTCGAGGCCCAGTTCCTCCAGCAGGATCGAGACCTTGCGGCCGTTCGGGGTGGTCCAAGTGTAAAGGTCGATCATCACGGAGTCTCCTGCGTCGGATGTGGGCGGCCCTGTCGTCCGGGGGCTGTCGGAGGCAGGATCCTGCGTTCCGGGCGGAACTGCAAGGGGGTGGTCATCGGTGCGTGGGGGGCGATTGCGAGGGCTGCGGTCGGAAACCTGTAATCGGGGTTATGGTGAATAAACTGCAAATCCCGCGGCGCAATCGAGAGAGACCCCTCCGCCCGGACGCGCCCGACACAACCTTCCCCCAAACTCACAGGACGAAGGCGAAGACCAGCACCCATGCGGTCAGGACCGAGCCGCAGATCAGCGTATAGACCCCGTTCCAGACCAGCCCCACGTGGCGCGCGCTGACCCCGGCGAAGGATCCGATCAACAGCGTCGTTGCGGTGAAGGGAGAGCTGGCGCCGCTGAGCGTCCAGCCGGCGGTCAGGGTCACCACCAGCGCCACCGGCGTCACGCCGAGGCTGGCGGCGTCGGGGATGAGCGGCGCGATCAGGGTCACGGCCAGGATCGGGTTCATGCCGATCTGACCGCCGAGCGGAATGATCCAGACGATGGCGGCCAGGATCACCCAGGGCGGCACCGCCGAGAAATCCAGCCCGGCCTCCAGCAGCAAGGGCCCCAAGAGCCGCGATCCCACGGTTCCGATATAGCCGGCCATCATCAGCAGGATCAGCTCGCCGCGGTAGCCCGGCAGTTCCTCCAGCACATAGGCCCGCATCCGGCGCGCGACATTGGCCAGCGGCGCGTCGGCCCGATGCTGAAGCGCCATCCAGGCCAGCGCGATCACCGGCACCAGCACCGCGACCAGCCCGACGATGCGCACGTCGGTGAGCTGGTGCAGCACGACCACGCCCGCCACCAGCGCCGCCAGCAAAGTCACCAGCGGCACCATCGTGGCCCAGGTGCCCGGCGGCGGCACCGGGCGGGGGGCGACGGCGATCCGCGGCTTGAAGGCGGTGTCCAGCGCCCAGCCGACCCCCGCGAGAATGACCGAGGTGACCATGCCGGGCAGAAGCGTCTCGGCCCAGCTGGTCCGGGGGATCACGCTGGTCGAGATCACCATGGCGAAGGACAAGGGCGACCAGGGCAGGGTCGAGACGAAGCCGCGCTGGATCGCCAGCAACATGCGCCGGATGCGGTGGCCGCGCACCTCGGGGTTGGTCTCGCTGGCGGCATTGGCCATCGCCAGCGTGCCCAGAAGCTGCAGGGCGCCGTAGTTGAGCAGCAGCGCGAAGGCCTGCCCGCCGACGGTCAGCGCGGCATAGCGGTGGCCGGGCCGCTGACCGGCGAGAAAGACGCCGGCGCGCTGGATCGCGGGCGAGGTGCCGGCCACGGTGCGCAGGGTCGACAGGGCGGCAAAGAAGGCACCGATGAAGGCGGCAGAGGCCAGCCCGGTCTCGACCGCCTCGGCCCAGGCGGGATCGGTGGCGGCCAGCGCAAGGCTCAGCCCGACGGCAACCGCGACAAAGGCCTGGCGGGCGGGCTGCACCCGCAGCGTCAGAAGCACGATCAGCACAAGGACGCAGAAGAGCTTGACCGGCTCCAGCCAGGCAAAAACCCCCCATTCGTCGAAAATCACCAGGCCCGTCACGGCCAAGAGCAAGAGCCCCGCAGTCCTGTCCAGGGCCCCCTGCATCGCGTCACGCCGCCTGTGCTGTCGGGCCGGGGTGGGCCCCTGCGCCCGTCGGACCGGGGGCGCTCATGCCAGTTCGACAGATCGCGCCCGGGCCGCCTCGAGCGCTTGCGCGGCAAGGGCGTCGAGTGCGCTGTCCTGGCCCAGGGCCGCCAGCGCCGCGGCGGTGGTGCCCTTGGGGCTGGTCACCATGGCGCGCAAACCAGCCGGGTCGCCGTTGTCTTCCAGCAGCCGACCGGCGCTGACCAGGGTGCCCACGGCGAGGATCCGCGCGACCTCCTCGTCGAGGCCCGCGGCGATTGCCGCGGTGGTCATGGCTTCGCAGAAGGCGAAGTAATAGGCCGGGCCGGACCCCGACAGCGCGGTGATCAGGTGCAGATCCGCCTCGGTCTCGATCCAGGAAAACGCGCCGATGGCGTCGAAAAGCGCCGAGACCGTTTCGCGCTGCGTCGCCGTCACCTCGGGCGTGGCGAAGGCCGCGGTGACCGAGCGGCCCACCAGCGCGCCGATATTGGGCATCGCGCGGACAACCCCCTTCCCCGCGCCGCAGGCCGCCTGCAGGGTCCGGGTTTGCACCCCGGCGGCGATCGAGACCACCAGCGTTGCGGGCCCGATGGCGGGGCGGGCGGTCTCGAGCGCGCTCTCGACATGCTGCGGCTTGGTGGCCAGCACCACCACATCGGCGGCATAGCCCTCGGCCAGCTCGGCCAGCGAGCGGGCCAGCACAAGCTGCGGGCCGGGGCTGAGCCCGAGGGAATGCCAGTCGGCCTGGGGGTCGATCACCGCAAAGCCGAAGCCCTGCCCCAGCGCCTGCATCCAGCCCTTCAGCATCGCGCCGCCCATGCGCCCGGCGCCGATCATCAGGACGCGGGTCATCACAAGAGCCCCCGATCCGCCTCGGCCAGTGCCGCCATCAGCGCCTCGTCCTGGTAGCGGGTCAGGGCAAAGCCCCGGGCGTAATCGGGCAGCGCCCCGCCCGACATCCAGGCGGCGCAAAGCTCGCCCGCGGCGCAGGCGGCCATGGTGCCATAGCCCGAGAGCGCGCAGGTCATGAAGGCGCCCTCCGGCCCCATCGGCCCGATCAGCGGCCAGTTCTCCTCGGTCATGGTGTACCAGCCGCCGTAATGGTGCATCCCGCGCGGCAACTGGCCGTAATAGGCCTTGAGCGCCGGGTTCAGCCGCGCCGCGCCACGCAGCACGATTTCGGGGAAATTGGGGTCGGTCGGCTGCTCGAAGGTCGCGGTGCCCGGGGTTTCGTTATAGGCCCAGCCCAGCTTGATCCACTTGCCGCCGTCGCCGCCGTCGGGGCGGCAGTGGATCGATCCGGGCATCTGGCCGGCCAGCCAGGCGTGCTCGGGGTCGTCCTGCAGCATGGCGCGTTCCTCGTCGGTCCAGTCGATCTCCTGGCCGTCGAGGTCGATGGAGAACGGCGTGGCGCGCGGGATCGCGCCTTCGCGGTCCTCGAAGGCGATCTTCTGCTGGAAGGTGTTGTAGATCGGCAATTCGACCCCCAGCATCTTTGCGATCCGGTCGGCAAAGGGCCCGGCGGCATTCACCACCCGGTCGAAAACCTCGGTCTTCGTGCCATCGGCGCCGCGCAGGGTGACGGTAAAGCCGTTCTGCGCCACGATATCCTCGACCTCGGCGACGATGCGCTGCGCACCGGCCTCGCGCAGTTTTTCCAGCATGTACATGCCCATCTGCTGGCCGCTGATGTCGCCGCCGCGGCGGACATGCAGGATATTGCGCACCTCGGGGTCGTAGCCGGGGAACCGCGCGCGGATCAACTCCTGGTTCGACACCACGTCGACGCCGTCGCGCACGCCTTCCCAATCGGGGCTCTCGAAGGACTGGTAGCCCGGTGCCTCGGCGCTGGTGTGAAAGCGCAGCAGGTCCTCGGCCCGGTCGCCATAGCCCTTGCGCACCTGCTCGACCAGCGTGTCGATATCGCTCTCGCGGGTGCAAAGCGCATAGCCGCGCCGGTTCATGTTGATCCGGTTGCCGCTGTCGCGGGCGATCTCTTCCATCAGCTCGATGCTGCGCGAGGTGAAATTCACCATCGCAGGTTCCGACCACCAAGTGCGATAGTTCTCGCCGGACTGGGCCGAGGTATAGGCCATCGGCTGGTCGCGGTCGACCAGGGTAATCCGGCCATGGCCTTCGGCCCGCGACAGGTAATAGGCCGTCGCAATGCCGACGATGCCGGTTCCGATGACGAGGGTGGTGGCGTTAGACATCTTGTTCAGCTCCCGAACAGCACAGCGGGCGGCGGCCCGTTTCGATTTCCAGATTTGAATTCTCTATCGCAGTTTCGTATACGATTTACAATGCGGATTATCCGAAATTCTCACATCGACCCCGGCACGCTCACGCTTGAACATCGTTGAGATGACAAGCCGAGACATGGCCCGAGGCGACAGCCTTGAGCGCGGGTCGCTCGGCGCGGCAGCGATCGAAGGCATGCGGGCAGCGCGGATGGAAATGGCAGCCTTTCGGTGGGTCCAGCGGGCTTGGGATCTCGCCTTCCAGCGGTTTGAACACCTTCTTGCGGGTCGAGATCCGCGGCACCTCCTTCAAGAGCGCCTGGGTATAGGGATGGTTGGGCCGCTCGAAGATCTCGGCCACCGGGGCCTGTTCGACGATGCGCCCGAGGTACATGATCGCCACCCGGTCGGAAATGTGCTCCACCACGCCAAGGTCATGGCTGATGAACAGGTAGGTGAGGTCGAACTCGGTCCGCAACGACATGAAGAGGTTGATGATCTGCGCCTGGATCGAGACATCCAGCGCCGCGACGGATTCGTCGCAGACCAGCAGGTCGGGCTGCACCGCCAGCGCCCGGGCAATGCCGATCCGTTGCCGCTGGCCGCCGGAGAACTGATGCGGATAGCGGCCCGACATTTCCGGGTCGAGCCCGGCCTGGGCCATCTGCGTCGCGACATGTTCCTTGGTCGCGCGCGCGCCCTTGACCAGCCCGTTGAGCCGCGGCGCCTCGCCGATGATCCGCGACACCGGATGGCGCGGGTTGAGCGAGGCATAGGGGTTCTGGAAGATCATCTGCGTCCTGAGCCGCGCCTCGGCGCGCTGCGCCGCGCTCATCTCGGAGAGCGCCCGTCCCTTGATGCGCACCTCGCCCGAAGTCGGGGTCAGCAGGTCGACGATCACCCGGCCCAGCGTGGACTTGCCGCAGCCGGATTCACCGACCAGCCCCAGCACCTCGCCCTTGGCGACCTCGAGGCTGACGTCATCCACCGCCCGCAGAACGGACGCGGGACGGGTCAGCCCGGATTTCTCGGCGATCTTGCCGATGATGTCGCTCTGCTTGGTGAAATGCTTGGAGACATTGCGCAACTCCAGGTGCGGCATGTCGGCTTTCGCGCCCGCGGGCGGCGGGGACAGGGTCTCTGAACGGGTCATGACGGCTCCAACTCCTGCGCGACGCCAAGGGCCAGCGGATGGTGACAGCGGAACTGGTGGCTTGGGTGCGCCGGATCGGGCGCCATCGGCGGCTCTTGCAGACAGGCCTCGTCGGCGTGATCGCAGCGCGTCCGGAACGGACAGCCGGTCGGCAGGTTCAGCACCGAGGGCGTGGTGCCACGGATCTGCGCCAGTGGCTGGCCGCGCGCGTTGGCGCTGGGGATCGAACCGATCAGCCCGCTGGTATAGGGGTGGTGCGGGGTCGCGATGACCTGCCCCGCCGCGCCGAGTTCGACGAACCGCCCGGCATACATCACCGCGATCCGGTCGGCGATCTGAGACACGATCGACAGGTCATGGGTGATCCAGATCAGCGAGGTGCCGTATTGCGCCACCAGCCGCTGCACGATGGAGAGGATCTGCGCCTGGATGGTCACGTCCAGCGCCGTCGTCGGCTCATCCGCGATCAGGAGTTCGGGCTTGTGCAGCAGGGCGATGGCGATGGCGACGCGCTGGCGCATCCCGCCGGAGAACTGGTGCGGATAGGCCGACAACCGCGCCTCGGGTTCGGGAATGCCGACCTCGCCAAGCGCATCGCGGGCCTTTTCCCAGGCGGCGCGGCGCGACATCTTCTCATGCGCCAGGATTGTCTCGATGATCTGGGTGTCGATCCGCAGCACCGGGTTCAGGGTCATCATCGGATCCTGAAAGATCATGGCGATCCGGTTGCCGCGCAGGCTCCGCATCTCTTTCGGCGGCAGGTCCGCCAGGTTCTTGCCGTGAAACAGGATCTCGCCCTGGGCAATGCGCCCCGGGGTCTCCAGTAACCCCATGATCGAGAAGCCGGTGACGGTCTTGCCCGACCCGGACTCGCCCACAAGGCCCAGCACCTCGCCCTTGGCAATGTCGAAGGAGACGTCGCGCACGGCGATGACGGTGCCCGCATGGGTCGGGTATTCGGTGCGCAGGTTGCGTACGGAGAGAACAGCTTCGCTCATGCGCCCTTCCTCGGGTTGAGGGCGTCACGCAGCTGGTCACCGACCAGGTTGATCGCCACGATGGTGATCAGCAGCGCGAGGCCGGGGAAAACGCTGATCCAGTGTTCGCCCGACAGGATGAACTGGTAGCCATTGGCAATCAGCATCCCGAGGCTGGGCTCGGTCACCGGCACGCCGAGGCCGAGAAACGACAGCGTCGCTTCCAGCGAGATCGCCCGCGCGATCTGGACCGTCGCGATCACGATCAGCGGCGCGGTGCAATTGGGCAGCAGGTGGCCGAAGAGGATGCGATGGCGCGGGATGTTCACGCAGCGCGCCGCCTCGATATATTCCTTTTCGCTTTCCACCAGCGCAGCACCACGCGCGGCCCGGGCATAGGTGGCCCATTCCACGATCACCAGCGCCAGGATCACGTTGCCGATCCCCTTGCCCAGCACCGCGAGGATCATCATCGCCACGAGGATCACCGGAAAGGACAGTTGCAGATCGACCAGCCGCATGATGACGGTCTCGACCCGCCCGCCGGCATAGGCCGCCGTCAGCCCCAGCGTGGCGCCCAGCATCGAGGCGACCAGCGCCGAGACCACCCCGACGCCCAGCGAGATCCGCAAGCCGTAAAGGATGGCCGAGAGCATGTCGCGCCCCTGGGTGTCGGTGCCCAGCAGGTAGACCGAGCCGTCCATCGCCTGCGACCCCGGCGGCAGGCGCCCGTCCATGATGTCGAGCTGCGCAAGGTCATAGGGGTTCTGCGGCGCGATCAGCGGCGCGAAGACCGCCGCCAGCACCAGCAGCACCAGCAGCGCCAGCGCGCCGACGGCAATCTTGGACAGCGCGAATTCGCGGATCACGCGCCGGATCGGCGGCTCGATTTCCGAGCGTTGCGGCGCCAGGGTCGGGGATTGGCTGAGATCGGTCATGTCACGCTCCGGTTCTGATGCGAACGCGCGGATCGAGCACGGTATAGAGCAGATCCACGATCAGGTTGATGACGACGAACAGCAGGACGATGATCATCAGGTAGGCCACGATCACCGGGCGATCGAGCAGGTTGATGCTCTCGATGATCAGCTTGCCCATGCCGGGCCAGGAAAAGATCGTTTCGGTGACGACCGAGAAGGCAATGACCGAGCCGAATTCCAGCCCGATGATGGTGACCACCGGGATCATCAGGTTTTTCAGCACATGCACGAAGATCACCCGGCCCTCGGTCAGCCCCTTGGCGCGGGCGAACTTGACGTAATCCTCGGGCATGACCTCGCGCACCCCGGCGCGCACCAGCCGCAGGATCAGCGAGACCTTGAAGAGCGCGAGGTTGAGCGCCGGCAGAAGCAGGTGCGACCAGCCGTCCAGCGTGAGGAAGGACCATTGCAGCCCCAGCACGCTCACCGTGTCGCCCCGCCCGCTGGCGGGCAGCCAGCCCAGCTCGACCGCGAAGATCACGATCAGCATCAGCCCGACCCAGAAGGTCGGCAGCGAAAAGCCGATGATCGACCCGGCCATGATCGCCTTGGAGGTCTTGGCATCGGGGTAGAGCCCGGCATAAAGCCCCAGCGGAACCCCGACCAGCACCGACATGCCGATCGCGGTGAAGGCCAGTTCCAGCGTCGCCGGAAGCCGGGTCAGGATGACCTGAAGCGCGGGTTCGCCGTAGATGAAGCTGCGGCCGAAATCGCCCTGGGCCAGCCCGCTGAGAAAGGTGAAATACTGCTGCCAGAGCGGCCGGTCGAGGCCAAGGGCTGCGGCAACCTCCAGCCGTTCCTTCTGGGTGGCGTCGGGGGCGACCAGCATCTCCATCGGATCGCCGATGACGCTGACGCCGATGAAGACGATGACCGTCATCGCCAGGATGACAAAGCCGGCCTGCAAGAAACGCCTGATGAGCCACATCGTCATGTCAGTACCGCCTTTCGGGTGGTCCGTGATTCTGCCATTATCGTATACGGAACTGACTGTAAGTCTACTAAAATAACAATTTGTATATTAATAACCGCGGGGAAAAGCACCGCGCACCCGGCACCGCGCCGCAGGGGCGGCGGTGCCGGGAAGGCTCTTCAGGGCGATGGCATGGTGAACCGGGCGCGCGCACCCGGTCAGGGCTCAGGCGGGCACGCTGCGCGGCATGGCCTCGGCTTCGGCGAAAAGTGCGTGGATCTCGTCGGTCGGCACGCCGTCGACGATGCAGACGATCCGCGTGCGCCGATCCTGCGAGGGCCAGGCGGCAAGCTCTTCGGGCGGGTGAAACAGGTGCTGGATGCCGTGGATGACCGAAGGCCGCTCCGATCCTTCGATATTCAGCAACCCCTTGACCCGCAACAGGTTCGGCCCGTGTGCGGCGACCAGCAGGTCGATCCAGTGCGACACCGCATCCCAGTTGACCGGCGTGTCGCGGATGATCGCGGTCGAGCGGATGTCGCCCCCGGCGCCGTGCAGCGATGTCGCCTGCCCCCCGGCGCGACCCAGCCAGCGCTCGATGTCGGTCTTGCCGGAAGTGTCGTGGAAGCGGGTCTCGAACAGCTCGCGGTCGATCTTCCCCGGCGTGCGCAGGGCGACCGGAACCCCGGGGTTGGTGCGCGCGATCAGGGTGCGCACGGTATCGATGGCCTCGGGCGTGGCAAGGTCGGTCTTGCTCAGGCAGACCCGGTCGGCCAGCCCCACCTGGCGTCCGGCCTCGGGATACTTGCCCAGCACCGAGGCCCCGTTGACCGCATCGACCAGCGCGACGATCGCCGTTAGCTCATAGGCCATCATGACCTGGAAATCGTTCATCATGCTGTGCACCACCGGCACCGGATCGGCCAGCCCCGTGGTCTCGATCACCACGCGGCTGAACGGCGTCAGCCGCCCCCCGCGCAGATCGTCGTGCAGGTCCTTGAGCGTCTCGACCAGGTCGCCGCGCACCGAACAGCAGATGCAGCCGTTCTCCATCAGCACCACGTTCTCGTCGGTCTGGCGCACCAGCTGGTGATCGAGGCCGACTTCGCCGAACTCGTTGATGATCACCAGCGTCGGCTCCACCTCGGGCGCCGACAGGTAGTCGTTGAGCAAGGTGGTCTTGCCGCTGCCCAGGTGGCCGGTCAGAAGCACGATTGGAATTCGATCGGCGCCAAACATCTGGCAGGCCCTCCTGGTCTCTCCGCCCCGTGCGCGGATCCTTTGCAACTGGTCGGCGCGGAAGCCCTGTCAGGCCGCCGCGCCGGTCCGGTTCACTTCACCCTGACGACGGATTGGGCGGTTGTAAATTGGTCCGCCTTGCCGAGGTAGTCGAGATCATCGCGCATCGCCCAGGTGATGGCGGTGAAATAGAGCGGGATGATCGCCACGTCCTTCATCGCCATCTCGGTGACCTGCGCCAGCGCCGCCGAGCGGGTCTCGTTGTCGATGGTGACGATGGCCATCTCGATCAGCGCGTCGACCTGGGGGTTGGAATAGCGCCCGCCATTGGGCCCGCCGCGGCCGATCTCGGCATCGGGCGTGCCGATCAGGGCGCGCATGCTCATGCCCGCCTCACCGGTGTTGGAGGCCCAGCCGAACAGCGACATGGCGAAGTCGGAATTGGTCACCTTGGGCCGGAAGGTGGCCCAGGGCGAGGGATCGGCCTGGGTCTTGACACCGATGCGCGAGAACATCTGCGCGATGGCCTGAAGCACTTCGGAATCGTTGGTGTAGCGGTCGTTCGAGCCGATGATCGTCATCTGGAAGCCGTCGGGGTAGCCGGCCTCGGCCAACAGCGCCTTGGCGGCCTCGGGGTCATAGGGGGTCACTTCCAGCGCGTCCGAGGTGCCGGGATAGCTGGCCGGCAGGAACTGCGCCGCGGGCGTGCCCTGGCCGCGCAGGATGCGGTCGGTGATGCCTTCGCGGTTGATCGACATCGACAGCGCCTGGCGCACCCGCAGGTCCTTCAGCGGGTTGACGTCCAGCGGCTCGCCATTGGGGCCCGAGATATAGGGGTTGGTGTCGCTGTAGTGGTCGAGCATCAGAAAGATCACCCGGTTGCTCGGGATCATCTTGACCTTGAGGCCCTCGGTGCTTTCCAGCCGCTCGACGTCGGACACCGCCACCTGGTCGATCAGGTCGTAATCGCCCGACAAAAGCCCGGCGGTGCGGCTGGCGTCATTGCTGATGACGCTCATGGTCACGGTCTCCCACTCCGGCGCCTCGCCCCAGTAATTCGGGTTGCGGGTCATCTTGACGTCGCCGCCGGGGGTATAGCTGTCGAGGATGTAAGGCCCGGTGCCGATCATCGCCTCGCCCGAGTTGAAGGCGCCGGTTTCCGCGGAATAGAGCTTGTTCGGCACGATCATCACGTTGGCCAGTTCGACCGGCAGCAAGGGGTTGGGCCGCACGGTGGTGATCTTGACGGTCAGGTCGTCAACCGCTTCGACCGTCTCGATCGAGTTGGTATAGGTCTTGAAGGACGAGGGGCTGTTGGGCAGGTTGGTCGCCCGGTCGATGGAATCGACGACATCCTTGGCCACCAGCGGCGTGCCGTCGCTATAGGTCACGCCGGGGCGCAGCTTGAAGATCCACTCGACCGGGCCCGTCGCCTCCCACGAGATGGCGAGGGCGGGAGTGGCGCGGAAACTGTCGTCGCGGTCGGTCAGACCATCGAAGAAATTGTCCGAGACCATCTGGTTGGAGACCACGATGGAGTAATGCGGATCCATCGACAGGATCGCGCCGCCAAGCGCCACGTCGAGATGCGCGTCCTGCGCCAGAACAAGGCTCGGGGCGCCGGCCGCGAGGGTTGCCGCCACGAGCACCCCGGCAGAGCGCCGCCCGAGGGTGGGGAAAAGTCTTCCAAGCATTTCGTATACCTTCCTGCGTTTGCGTATTTTATTATGACGGTTCGTATCATAAATGCCAGGCGTCCGCAAGCCTCCCTCCCTGTCGGGGCTGCACCGGCGTCACGGGTGAAGCGAGTGGGGTAAGCTCCTCTAACCTAACGTCAATTCAGGGCCACAAGAGCGCCACGCACCGGCCCGCCGGAAAAATTCCGGCGTTTGGTATATCCGTTGCAAGTTTCGTATACCCGCCGCTATAGTGAACGCTAAGCGATCACGAGTGGTGCAAGATGAACACGCCGACCAAGATGAAGACCACCTCCCAGCCGATCTACGAAAGCCTGCGCCAGGCGATCATGTCGGGCGAGATCGCCGCCGGCACGCCGCTGCGCCAGGACGAGATCGCGCAGCAGCACGGGGTCAGCAAGATCCCGGTGCGCGAGGCGCTGCTCAAGCTCGAGGCCGACGGTTTCGTGCTGTTCAGGAAAAATCGCGGCGCCATCGTGCGCGAACTCAGCGCCGCCGAGCTTCTGCACATGATGGACATTCGCGTGGCACTGGAATGCAAGGCGCTGGAACTGGCGATCCCCAACCTGATCCAGTCGGATTTCGACGCCGCCCGCGAGGTTCTCGACCATTACAACGACATCGACAGCGTGGAACATTCCAGCGCGATGAACCGCCGCTTTCACCACATCCTCTACGAGCCCTGCGCCAATCCGCAGCTGATGGCGATGATCACCGATCTGCAACAGCGCATCGGCCCCTACCTGCGGCTGCTGGTGACCGATACCAGCGGCTCCAACCGCCCGGCCATCGAACACCGCGCCATCCTCGACGCCTGCGAGGCGGCGGATGTGCCGCGCGCCGTCGACCTGCTGCGCCGCCATATCGAGACCTCGAAGAAGGAAACCGCCGCGCGGTTGCGGCGCCAGCAGGAAGGCTGAGGCGCGCCTCAGGCGTCCATCATGAAGGCCTGCACCAGGAAGGCGCTGACCATCTGCAGATGCGGCGCATCGGCGAAATCGTAGCTGTCGCGCGCCGCACTCATGTTCAGCACGCCCAGCGTTTCGCCTGCAAAGCGCACCGGCGCGCAGAAGCTCGATTCGCGGCCCATGGCCAGCGATTTCTCGGCATCGGGATAGGCCCAGCGCATGTCCTCGGCGCCATTGCCCAGCCAGGGCGTCCCGGCCTTGAGCACCACGTCGCCCCAGGGCGTGCCGCCCATCGTCTTGCGCCCGCCGACGGGATAGGCCTCGAGGTTGCTGCTGTAGACCCGCGCGATCTCGGCCGTTTCGGGCAGGTGGCGCAGGATGGTCAGCAGCTTGAAGCCGAAGTGCGCCTCGCAGAAGGCCACCACCGCGGCGTAGATGGGCTGTGAGGTCCGCGCCGTGGCGCAGACCTCTGTCAGGGGGAAATAGGCCGAAGCCGGAAGATCACGCAGGGCCATGGTCATTTCCCGTAGATCAGGTCGGGGAACCACAGCACGATCTGCGGGAAGAGCGCCAGCAGGAAGACCCCGACCACCATCAGCGCAAAGAACGGGAAGGCCGACCGGGCCACGCGCCCGATGGGATAGCCCGTCGCACCCTGCAGCACGAAGAGGTTGAAGCCGATGGGCGGCGTCACCGCGGCCATCTCGATCATCAGCACCAGGTAGACCCCGAACCAGATCGGATCGAACCCCGCCTGGGTGATCAGCGGCAGCGCGATCGGCAGGCTCATCACCACGATCGAGTTGCCGTCGAGCAGGAACCCCAGCCCGAGGTAGAACAGCGACAGGATGAACAGCAGGCCCCAGGGCGAGAGGTTCAGCGAGGCGATGCCCTTGGCCACGTCCGCCGGGATGTGCAGAAAGCCCATGGTGGTCGACAGCACCGCCGCGGCGATCAGCAGCACGCAGATCATCGTCGAGGTGCGCAGCGCGCCCATCAGCGATTCGACCATCAGCCGCAGCGAGAACTGCCGCGTCAGCACCACGATCACCAGGCTCATGCAGACCCCGACCGCGGCGGCCTCCGAAGGCGTGGCGATGCCGGAATAAATCGAGCCGAGCACCACCACCATCAAGAGCAGCAGCGGGAACAGGTCGAGCATGGCGCTGACGAAATCGGCGAAACGGTATTTCTGACCGTCGCTGGGCACCAGCGTCGGGTCGAGCAGCGAGCGCAGCACGATATAGCCGGTGAACAGCCCGCTGATCATCAGCCCCGGGAAGACCCCCGCGGCGAACAGCCGGGCGACGGATTCCTCGGCCAGGATCCCGTAGACGATCATCACCAGCGAGGGCGGGATCATCAGCCCCAGGCTGCCCGCCCCGGCGAGCGACCCGATCGCCAGCGACTTGTCATAGCCGCGGTTGAACAACTCGCGGGTGGTGATCTTGCCCACGGTGGCGGTGGTCGCGGTCGACGACCCCGAGACCGCGGCGAACATGGTGCAGCCCATGACGTTGGTGTGCAACAGCTTGCCCGGGATCATGCTGACGAAGGGCGACAGCCCGCGGAACAGCCGCATCGAGATGTCGGTGCGGAACACGATCTCGCCCATCCAGATGAACATCGGAATGGCCGACAATTCCCAGGCCGAGGCATAGCGGTTGACGATGGACCCGGTGATCGAGCCGATCCGCCCGAGGTCCATGCCGCCGAGGAAATAGAGCGAGACCACCGAGACCAGCGCAATGCTGGCAAAGACCCAGAGCCCGGCGGAGAGAAAGACCAGCAAGATGCCGAAGACCGCGAATGCGGAGAAGAGAGCTTCCATTGTGAAGTCGCCTTATTGCTCGTGGTGATCGAGAACGGCGGCCGGCGCCGGCGAAGGATGATCGGTGACATGCCGCGCGGCATGGGCCACCAGTTGCAGCGCAAAGAGCAGCAGGCCCACGGCAATGATGGTCTCGGGGATCCAGACCGGCATTTCCGCCGAGGTCGCCGAGACGCTGCCCCGATCCCAGGCCTTGGCGGCGCGCAGCCAGAACATGTAGGTCAGCCCCAGCACCACCACCGCGGTGGCCGCGGCGCCGATGGCGGTCAGCCAGCGCTGCGCCGTCTCGGACAGCCGCGCGCTGAGCAGGTTGACCTTGATCATGCTGCCGTTCTCGAGCGTGTAGCCGAGCGACCAGATGATGCAGATCGACAGGCCGTAGCCCAAGAATTCGTCCTGCACGAAGGTCGAGGTGGAAAAGAAGAACCGCATGGTGATTTCGACCGCGATGAACCCCACCATCAGGACCAGGGCCAAGGCGGCGATTACGGCGGTCGCCTGCGAAATGCGGTAGGTGACAAGGTATAGCAAGGCCATCTCGAGATCTCCTCATGCCCCGGGAAAGGCAGGAGCGGCGCGTACCGCTCCTGCCGCGGAGGTCTAGTTTCCGGTCAGTTTCCGGCGCGATAGGCCGACATGATCGCCGCACCGCGGTCGCCGATCTTGGCAACCCACTCGTTGACGATCGGGCTGGCCGCGTCGTTCAGGAAGGCGGTGAACGCGGCGGGCACGGATTCGGTCACTTCCATGTCATGCTCGCGCATGGTGGCGAAATCCTTGGCGATGCTGTCCGCCGCCAGGTCCCAGCCATGGGCTTCCGCGGCCTTTGCCGCTTCCCCGACCTGGGCGCGCTGTTCGTCGCTCAGCCCGTCCCAGGTGTCGCGGCTCATGTGGATCGCCTGCAACCCCGAGGAATAGTTGACTTGCGTGAAATGCGACTGCAACTCCCAGAGCTGGACACCGACCCCGCCATTGGCCGAGGTCAGCACCGCGTCGATGGCATTGGTCGACAGCTGCGCCGGCACGTCCGACCAGGCCAGCTTGATCGGGAAGGCGCCGATGCCTTTCAGCAGCTCGGTCGCGGTGACATCGAAGGTGCGGATCTTGACGCCATCCAGGCTTTCGGCGCTGTCGAAGGTCTTGTTGCCCCAGAAGCCCGAGGGCGGCCAGGGCGTGGCGAACAGCAGGATCTGGTCGTTGGCCTCGAGCACCTTGGCATATTCCGGCTTCGCCAGGTCATAGAGCCTGCGGGCGTCTTCCGTGGTCGGGGCGACGAAGGGCAGCGCCGAGAGCTGGAAGATCGGGTCGATGCCAAGCCAGGCCGAGAACGGCGAGGAGGCCAGCTGGATCGCGCCGTCGCCGACCGCGTCGAAATGGTCGATCGTCTTGTAGCCCAGCGCGCCGCCGTGGTGGGCGGTGATCTCGATCTCGCCGCCGGTGTTCTCTTCGACCGCGGCGGCAAAGAAATCCGCGACCTGGCCATGCAGCGAGGTGGCGGGGAATTCGTTGCTCATGTCCCAGCTTTCGGCCAGTGCCGGCTGGGCCAGCATCGCGGCGCCCAGAATGGCGGCCGACAGGCGGGTGGTGATCGGTCTCGACATGCGTGTCATGGTGGTCTTCTCCCTTGTTTGGATGAAAGTCGTCAGGTTCCGAAGGCGGCGGGGCCCTGCCCCTGCGCCGTTCGTCTCAGGCGGGCCGCAACCTCTTTGCGGGTGGTCTCGATATGATCGCGCAGCAGGGACGCGGCGCGCCCGCCCTCCTGCGCCCGGCAGGCGGCGAGGATCTCCAGGTGCTCGGCTTGCGGTCGCTGCAACCCGCTGGTCTGGGTCACGAAGGCGCGCAGCGCCGGGCCGATGCGCTGCTGCACGTCCGAGATCAGCCGCAGCAGGATCGGGTTGCCGCAGGGCTCGTAGAGCGTCTGGTGGAATTTCAGGTTGAGCGCGCTGAGATCCGCTTCCTGCGTGGCGGCGGCATAGGTCGCCAGGATCTCGTCGGCGGCGGCGTAATCGGCCTCGATCATGTTGGGGATCGCGAGATCCAGCGCCCGGCATTCCAGCGCCGAGCGGATCTCGATCAGGTTCAGGATCTCGCCGGTCGAGAGATCGCGCACCGTGGCGCCGCGGTTCTTGCGGAAGGTGACGAAGCCGTCGACCTCGAGCTTGAGCAGCGCCTCGCGCACCGGGATCTTGCTGACCCCCAGCTCCCTGGCGATCTCGTCCTGGCGCAGTGCCGTGCCCGGGCTGACCGCACCACCGATGATGCGTTCGCGCAGGATCTCGTAGATCGGGTCTGCCGTCGATTGGGACATGCTGCGCCTTTGCCTCTGGTCGCCTTCACACTGGCAGATCGTATACGTTCATGTCAAGTGGTATACTTTAATCATTTTGCCCGATCGCGCGCCCCTGCCCTTTCGGACCGCACCCCTTGGGGGAACGGCCCGGCAGGGGCAGCGTTTTCGGACCCGGCGGGGGCCCTGTCAGGCCAGGGTGTTCTTGTAGAACACGCCGCCCTTCATGATCGCGGCCAGGTTCGGGCCGCCATCGGCAAAGACCGAGAGGTCCTTGTAGGGGTCGCCATCCACCACCAGCAGGTCGGCATGGGCGCCCGGCACCAGTTCGCCCAGCTTGCCTTCCTGGCGCAGCACCTGCGCGTTGGTGATCGTCGCCGCGGCAATCACGCCCTGCGGCGACATCACCTCGGCCTGCAACGCCAGCCCGTCGCATTGCCATTGCTGGGTGTGCATCGACAGGTCGGTGCCATAGCCGATGGGCACCCCGGCCGCGCGGCAGATCTCGAGCGATTCGAGGCCGGCGGCATGAACCAGGTCGTTCTTGGCGCGGCTGTCGGCGGATTTGCCCGAGGCGGCGCCCAGGCGCTTGGTGATCTCGTAGGTGATCAGCGTCGGCACCAGGTAGGCATCGCGCTGCGCCATGTCGCGCGCCGTCTCCGGCTGGATGAAGTTGCCGTGTTCGATGGTGCGGATCCCCGCCTCGAGACCGCGGCGGATGGCATCGTCGGAATAGGCGTGTCCGGCGACATAGACGCCCCAGCGCTCGGCCTCCTCGACGATGGCCTGAAGCTCGTCCATGCGGTACTGCAGGCTGTTGAGCGGGTCATTGGGCGAGGCGACGCCGCCGCTGAGCATGACCTTGATCTGATCCGCGCTCTTGCGCAACTCGTTGCGCACCGCTTTCAGCACCTCGGGCAGACCATCGGCCACGATGGTGAACAGTTCCGAGGCCGAACAGCAGGCGTAATCCTCGTTGACCACGCTTCTTTCGCGGAAATCGCCGTGACCACCGGTCTGGGTGATGAAACGGTTGGACACGAAGAGCCGCGGCGTCTCGATATAGCCCGCGTCCGAGGCGTCGCGCATCCCGTAGTCGCCGCCGCCCATGTCGCGCACCGTGGTGAAGCCGCGCATCAACATGCCCTTGAGCACGAAGGCCGCCTTGGCCGAGGCATAGGTGATCGGAACGGTGCGCGCCAGCCCGAGGTTCATCTCGTTCATGAACATGTGCACATGCGCGTCGATCAGCCCGGGGCAGAGCGTGCGCCCGCCCAGGTCGATCCGCTGCGCCGTGTCGCTCTTGAGCGGCGTGTCGGAGACCTCCTTGACCAGCCCGTCCTCGATCAGGACCTCCAGCCCCTCCTGCAACTCGGGCTTTCGCGGGTTAAGCAGCTTGCCTCCATGAAAGATCATCGTCGTCATGGCACTTCCCCTCTTGTGTTTTCGCACCCCACGCGGTGATGACCTGGCCCTGGGCTGATGTGTACGGGCATTTGGTATACGCTTGGTGAGTTTCGTATTCATTACGCAGGGAGAGGCAAGCGAGTCAAGTCACACTTTGGGTCGGGTCGCGCATGCTTCCGGCCAGATCCGCCGTCGCGCGGAGCAAATGCGGCCCTGCGCGGGGGTGCCATATTTGCGGGGGGCCTGTCGGAATTGCGGCGCCCGGATCGACGCGGGGTCCCCGTGGCGTCATTCCATGTATTTGACGTTATGGCACGGCCGGTGCAATTGTGCCGCTGGCACGGGTCGCGACAGATCGGCCCAGCGTATCGACACTTTGGGAGGACACCAATGACACGAGCATTCCTGGGCGCGCTAGGCGCGCTGGCCCTGACCGCCACCGCGGCCATGGCGGAATATCCGGACAAGGAAATCCAGGGCATCATCCAATGGGGGGCCGGAGGCTCGACCGATACGGTGATGCGCGCGATCACGCCGCATGTCGAAGAGGTGCTGGGCGGCACCATCGTGCTGCAGAACATGACCGGCGCGGTCGGCGCGATTGCGCTGAACCATGTCGCGGGGGCCGAGGCCGATGGCTATACCCTGCTGATGGGCGCGGAAAACCCGATGCTCTACAAGATCATGGGCCTGGGCGACAAGGACTATGGCGAGTTCATTCCGCTCAGCATCCTGGCCCGCGGCACGCCGATCCTGGTGGCCGGGCCGGATGCGCCCTTCGACGATTACGCCGGGATGATGGAGCATATCCGCGCCAACCCCGGCGAGGTGCGCTTCGGCTCGACCGGGCCCGGCGGGCTGCCCTCGGTGGTGACCGCGATGATCGACGCGGTCGAAGGCGGGCTGGACGTGATCGCGGTGCCCTATGACGGCGACGGCCCGGCGCTGACCGCGTTGCAGGGCGGCGCGGTCGACGTCATGCCCGCGGTCCTGGGCGTTGCCATCGAAGGCATCCGCGCCGGCAAGATCAAGCCGCTGGCGATCTTCGATGTCGCAGGCCATGACAAGCTGCCCGACACCCCGCATATCACCGAGTTCAACGCGGCCTATGAGACCTATCTGCCCTGGGGGCCGTTCTTCGGCGTCTTCGCCCCCAACGGCACGCCGGACGACGTGGTTGCCAAGCTGTCGGAGGCCTTTGCCGCCGGTGTGCAGAACGCGGATTTCGGCAAGCTGATGGAGGACCGCGGCTTCACCCTGATGGGCATTTCCGGCGACGAGGCCCGCGCCTTCCTGACCAAGTGGCAGCAGGGCACCGCCTGGCTGTTGCAGGACGCCGGCCATACCAAGGCCTCGCCGGAAGAGTTCGGCATCGCGCGCCCGGGCGAGTGATCGCCTGACAGCTTCCCGGCTCACCGCGAGCCAATGGCGCCGCGCGTTCCCCACGATGCGCGGCGTCTTTCTTTCCGGCGGGTTTTCCAGCGAGGACGCCATGCAGCCCATCGACCCCGAACACCATGACGGCACCTCCGACGCCACCCCCGGCGGCGCGCCCGACCGGCGAAGGCCCGGAGAGCTGGCCTTTGCCGGCGCCCTGCTGGCCGCCAGTCTCGGGCTGCTCTACAGCGCCTACGGCATCTCGGGGTTCGAGGCGCTTTCCGCCCCCGGATCGGTGCCCATGGCCACGACGCTGGTGATGGTGGTGACCGCCGCGCTGGTGCTGCTGCGCACCGCGCGGCTGCCGCTCGACCGGGCCGAGACCCTGGCGAAGGACATCCTGCCGCTGACGGTGGTGCTTTTTGCCGTGGCGCTGGTGCTTTACGGGGTGTTGCTGCGGCCGTTGGGCTTCCTGCCGACCTCGGCGCTGTTTCTGGTGGGCGCGGTCAAGTATCTGTCGCGGCGCGGCTGGGCCTGGACGCTGGCCGTCTCGCTGGGCAGTCTGATCGTGATCTGGCTGATCTTCCGCATCGTCTTTTCGGTGCTGATGCCCGCCGGCATCCTGCCCGAGGCCGAAGTCATCCAGCTGTTCCGCGACCTGCTTCAGGGAGACGCACCGCAATGAGCGTTCTGGCCGATGTCCTGACCGTCGTCACCCAGCCGCAACTTCTGCTGCTGGTCGGGCTGGGGACCTTTGCCGGGGTCTACGTGGGGGCCATTCCGGGCCTCTCGGTGACCATGGCGGTGTCGATCCTGATCTCCTTCACCTTCTCCTGGGATGTCTACCCGGCGATCTCGCTGATGATCGGCATCTACATGGGCGGCGTCTATGGCGGCTCGCGCACCGCGATCCTGCTGAACATCCCCGGCGCGCCCTCGGCCATTGCCACCGCGCTCGACGGCTATCCCATGGCGCTGCGCGGCGAGGCGGGAACGGCGATCGGCGTCACCACGGTGATGAGCTTCATCGGCGGCTTCATCGGCATCGGCGTGCTGGCGCTGGCGGCCCCCTTGGTGTCGGACTTCGCCCTGCGGTTCCAGCCGCGCGACTACATGCTGCTGGCGGTGCTGGGCATCCTGCTGGTCGGCTCGCTGTCGCAGGGCTCGCTGCTCAAGGGCATCTTCGCCGGCGCGCTCGGCATTGCCATCGGTGCCGTGGGCCGCGACCCACTGACCTTTGCCGAGCGTTTCACCTTCGACTTCCAGATCCTCGAAGGCGGCATCTCCTTCATCGCGGTGATGATCGGCATGTTCGGCGTCTCCGAGGCGCTGGGCCAGTTGCACCATGTCGACAAGGACGCGGTGCGCCAGAAGATCTCCCGCATCGTGCCCTCGCTCTCGACCGTGCGCAAACACCTGCCGCTGAGCTTGCAGACCTCCTCGATCGGCGTGGTGATCGGCGCGCTGCCCGGCACCGGCGGCGACATCGCGGCGCTGATGGCCTATGACCATGCCAAGCGCGTGACGAAAAATCCCGAACGCCCCTTCGGCGAAGGCGCGATGGAGGGCCTCGTCGCCCCCGAGACCGCCAATAACGCCGCCGTCGGCGGTGCCTTCATCCCGATGATGACGCTGGGCATTCCCGGCGATGCGGTGACCGCGATCATGATCGGCGCGCTCTTCATCCACGGGCTGAACCCCGGCCCGATGCTGATGATCGACCAGCCCGACATGTTCTGGTTCATCGTAGGCGCGCTGGTCATGGCCAATTGCTTCATGCTGCTGTTCGGGCTGACCGGCATCCGGCTGTTTACCCGCATCGTCGAGATGCCGCGCTCGGTGCTGATCCCGATGATCATGCTGCTGTCGATCGTCGGCGCCTATGCGGTGAACAACTCGGTGACGGATGTCTACTGGATGCTGGGCTTCGGGGTCTTCGGCTATTTCATGCGCCACTACGGCTATCCGCTGGGGCCGGTGATCCTCGGCGTGATCCTGTCGCGTCTGCTGGACGACAACTGGCGGCGCGCCATCATCTCGGAGCGCGAGGACCTGGGCCGGTTCTTCGAGGGCATCGTGACCAGCCCGCTCTCGCTTGTGCTCTTCGTTTCGGTCATCCTGATCTTCGTCAGCCAGACCCCGGTCTGGGCAAAAGCCAAGGCCCGCGTCTTCGGCCGCAAGGGAGAACAACAGTGACCCGCGTCAAACTCGGCCTGATCGGCGACAACATTGCCCGCTCGAAATCCCCCCGCCTGCACCGCACCGCGGGCACGCTGACCGGGCAGGAGGTCACCTATGACCGGTTGATCCCGAAAGACATGGGCAAGACGTTCGACGAGGTCTTTGCCGAGGCTCGGGCCGGCGGCTACCGCGGCATCAACGTCACCTACCCCTACAAGGAACTGGTGACCGCCAAGGTCACCGTCGCCGATCCGCTGGTGCGCGCCATCGGCGCGGTCAATACGGTGGTCTTCGACGCGGACGGGCCAAAGGGCTTCAACACCGATTACACCGGCTTCATGCGCGCCTATCGCCAGGTCCGCGGCGAGGCGGCCCCCGGCGCGGTCTGCCTGATCGGCACCGGCGGCGTGGGCAAGGCGGTGGCCTTCGCCCTGATCGCCCTCAAGGCGCGCGAGATCCGCTGTGTCGACCTCGACCCCGCCAAGGCCGAGGCGCTGGCCGAGGCCCTGCGCGCCCAGGGGTCCGCCACCGCGGTCAGTGCCTCCACCGATGCGCTTGCCGCGGCCCGGGGTGCCGACGGCATCGTCAACTGCACCCCGCTGGGCATGGTCGGCATCGGCGGCACGGCGCTGCCCGGGGAGGCAATGGCGGGCGCGGCCTGGGCCTTCGACGCGGTCTATACCCCGGTCGACACGCAATTCCTGCAAGACGCCCAGGCGGCGGGCGTGACGGTGATCTCGGGCTACGAGCTGTTCTTCGGCCAGGGCATCGACGCCTGGGAAATCTTCACCGGCGTCGCCCTCGACCATGCCGCGCTGCGCCGGGCCATTCAGGGAGACGAGACATGAAAACCTCGATTGCCACGGTATCGATCTCCGGCAACCTGCCGGAAAAGCTGGAAGCCATCGCCGAGGCCGGCTTCGACGGCATCGAGATCTTCGAGCAGGATTTCATCGCCCATGACGGCGCCCCGCGCGAGGTCGGCGAGATGATCCGCGCCATGGGGCTCGAGATCACGCTGTTCCAGCCGTTCCGCGATTTCGAGGGCCTGCCCGAGCCGCTGCGCGCCAAGGCCTTCGACCGGGCCGAGCGCAAGTTCGACCTGATGCAGGAGCTGGGCACCGACCTGGTGCTGGTCTGTTCCTCCTGCCATCCGCAGGCGCTTGGCGGCATCGACCGCGCGGCGGCGGATTTCCACGAATTGGGCGACCGCGCCGCAAGCCGGGGCTTGCGCGTCGGCTTCGAGGCGCTGGCCTGGGGGCGTCATGTCAACGATCACCGCGACGCCTGGGAGATCGTGCGCCGCGCCGATCATGCCTCGGTCGGCCTCGTGCTCGACAGCTTTCATTCGCTGGCCCGCCGGATCGACCCCGACACCATCCGCCGCATCCCCGGCGACCGGATCTTCTTTGTCCAGCTGGCCGATGCGCCGGGCATCGAGATGGACCTGCTGTACCTCTCGCGCCACTTCCGCAACATGCCCGGCGAGGGCGACCTGCCGGTCATCGACTTCATGCGCGCGGTGGCGGCCACCGGCTATGCCGGCCCGATCAGCCTCGAGATCTTCAACGACCTGTTCCGCTCGGGCCGCCCGCGCAGCGTCGCGATGGACGGCTACCGCTCGCTTGTCGCGCTGATGGACGACGTGCGCCGGGCCGAACCCGCGGTGGCGGTGGACCTGCCCGCGATGCCCCGGCGCGCCACCGTCGACGGCGTGTCCTTCATCGAATTCGCCAGCCGCGGCGCGGAGGCCGACGCCCTCGAGGCGATGCTGGACACCCTCGGCTTCCGGCATTCCGGCCGGCATATCGCCAAGACCCTGTCGCTCTGGACCCAGGGCGCGATCCGCATCGTCATCAACCGCGAAACCCGGGGCTATGCCTCCAGCGCCTACAACATGCATGGCACCACGGTCTGCGACATCGGCCTGTCGGTGGACGATGCCGGGGCCGCCGTGGCGCGCGCAAGGCACCTCGGCGCGAAACCCTTCGACCAGCCGGTGGGGCCGGGCGAGTTGCAGATCCCCGCGATCCGCGGCCTTTCGGGCAGCGTGCTGCATTTCATCGACGAGGCCAGCGGGCTGGGCGATGTCTGGCAGGTGGAATTCACCGCCGCGGGCCACGACGCGCCGGGGGCCGGCCTGACCCGCATCGACCACCTGGCCCAGACCATGAGCTATGACGAGATGCTCAGCTGGTCGCTGTTCTACACCACCCTGTTCGAGATGGACCGCGCGCCGATGGTCGATGTCATCGACCCCGACGGCCTGGTCCGCAGCCAGGCGCTGGAAAGCGCCGACGGGCAGTTCCGCATCACGCTGAACGGCGCCGAGACCCATCGCACCCTGGCGGGCAACTTCCTGGCCGACAGTTTCGGCGCCTCGGTGCAGCATATCGCGCTGGCCAGCGACGACATCTTTGCCAGCGCCGCCGAGATGGCGCGGCGCGGCTTCCGACCGCTGCCGATGTCCGAGAACTACTATGCCGACCTCGCCGCGCGCTTCGCCCTGGCGCCCGAGATGCTCGACCGGCTGCGGGCGGCCAATATCCTCTACGACGAGGATGCCGGGGGCGCCTTCCTGCAATTCTATTCGCGGCCCTTCGCGGGCGGCATGTTCTTCGAGATCGTCGAGCGGCGCGCGGGCTATGGCGGCTATGGCGGGCCCAATGCGCCCTTCCGCATCGCCGCGCAAAAGCGCCTGATGCGCGCCAAAGGCGTGCCCAACCAGTGACCGCCGGCCGCGCCCTGGGCCGCGCCTGACAGGTGTTGCGGGCGCCGGGCCGATCGCGCGGCGGGGCGGCGCCAAAGGCTTGCACCGGCGGGAACCCTTCCCATATCTGCGTCGTTACCCCGGTGCAGAGAACGGAAAGACCACGATGGGCTATGTGAAGACAGCGATGCTGATGGCCGCGATGACCGCGCTCTTCATGGGCGTGGGCTACCTGATCGGCGGATCGGGCGGCGCGGTGATCGCGCTGGTCGTCGCGGCGGGGATGAACGCCTTTGCCTGGTGGAACTCGGACCGCATGGTGCTGCGGATGCACAATGCCCGGCCGGTGCTGCCCGGCGACCGGATGGGCCTGCACGCCCTGACCGCAAAGCTTGCGCAGAACGCCGGGCTGCCCGAGCCGAAGGTCTACCTGATCGACACGCCCCAGCCCAATGCCTTTGCCACCGGGCGCAACCCCGCCAATGCCGCCGTCGCGGTGACCGCGGGCCTGATGCAAAGCCTCACGCGCGAGGAACTGGCCGGGGTGATCGCCCATGAGCTTGCTCATATCCGCAACCATGACACCGCGATCATGACCGTCACCGCGACCTTCGCCGGGGCGATTTCCATGCTGGCCAACTTCGCGCTGTTCTTTGGCGGCTCGCGCGAGCGGATGGGGCTGATCGGCACGCTGCTGATGATGATCCTCGCGCCGATGGCGGCGGCGCTGGTGCAGATGGCAATCAGCCGGACCCGCGAATATGCCGCCGACAAGGCGGGCGCCGAGATCTGCGGCGAGCCGCTCTGGCTGGCCTCGGCGCTGGAAAAGATCGCCATGGGCGCCGCGCGCATCGACAACCACGCCGCCGAGCGCAACCCGGCCACGGCGCATATGTTCATCATCAACCCGCTGCATGCGCACAAGCACGACAGCCTTTTCGCCACCCATCCGGCGACCGAGAACCGCATCGCCGCCCTCCGCGCCATGGCCGCGCAGGGCCGGCCCGTGGCGCGGAACGCGCGCCCGGCAAGCAGGCGGCCCCAGGCCGGACCCTGGAGCTGACCCGCAAAGACATCCGCCGATCATGAAAACCCCCCGCCGCGACAGGCGGCGAGGGGCGATTGAGCGCAAGTGTTGCGCGCTGTCACGTCACCGGAGCGCTCCCCTGCCGGGGCGATGCAGCCCCGCTCACTTGGTTTCGACCGGCGGCGTGGTGGCGTCCTGCGGCGGCTGCTCGGTGGCGGCGGGCGCGCGGCTGCGGGTGCGGTCGGTCTCGTACTCCATCTTGACGACCTGCAGCGTCGCCGGGTCGAGCTTCACCTCGATCTCGCGGCCATCGGCGTCGCGGCCCTCGATCTCGTAACAGCCGTCGTCGATCTCGAACTCGGTCACGGTCCAGCCGTTCTGCGCGGCCAGTTGCATCACCGCCTCGCGCGGCTGCCACTGGTCGCGCGGCACGGTGCAATCGTCGTCGGCCAAGGCCGCGCCGGCGGGCAGAAGGGCAACGAGGGCAAGGGTGGTCAGGGGGATTTTCATCGCAGGGTCTCCTTTTTGTCTGCTGTCCTCAATCTGGCAATGCGACCTGAGCGCTGGCTGACGGGCGCGCAGAAAGCCCGTCAGCTTGCCGTCAGGCAGGGGGCCAGCCAGCGCCCGGACAGCAAAAACCCCGCCGGTGAGGGCGGGGTCAGAGGGGCGGAGAGGGAGTGGCGGCTCAGGCGAGACCGGCCAAGGCACGCGTCAGTCATCGTCGTCATGGTCGCGGCGGCGCCGGTCGTCGTCGTGGTCGTCGTCGTCGTCGTCCTCATCCTCGTATTCAAACTCGATCACCTGCAGGGTCTCGGGATGAAGCGTCACCTCGATCTCGCGGCCCTCGGGATCGTAGCCGTCGATTTCATAGCAACCATCGTCGATCTTGATGCGCCGCACCGTCCAGCCGTTCTCCTCGGCCAGCCGGGCCACGGCATCGCGCGGCTGCCAATCGGCCATCGGCACGAAGCAATCGTCATCCGCCAGCGCGGCCCCGGCGGAAAAGACCGCAAGAAAGCCGAGAATTGTCACTGTCTTGTTCATGAGGCACTCTCCGTTCTGCGACCCTGCGACGCCCCTTGATGCCCCGCCAAGCTGACAGGAACCTGACGGGCCGGGCCCGAGGATGTCAGCCTCGCGTCATCCGGGGCGCCCATGAAAGGGCAGCGAGAAAGGACCGGACAAACATGCGCATCCTGCTGATCGAGGACGATACGGTTCTGGGCGCCGCGGTGCGCGACCAGATCGCCGCCGATGGCCGCTCGGTCGACTGGGTGACGCGGCTCGACGCCGCCGAGGACGCGCTGCGCGGGGCCGGCTACGACCTGATCCTGCTCGACCTGATGCTGCCCGACGGGCGCGGCATCGGCTTTCTCAAGGCGCTGCGCAGCCGCGGCGAGGTGACGCCTGTGATCGTCCTCACCGCGCTCGACCAGGTGACGGACCGGATCGAGGGGCTGAACGCCGGGGCCGACGACTACCTTGTCAAACCCTTCGACCTGGCGGAACTCTCGGCGCGCATCGGCTCGGTCGCGCGGCGCTATTCGGGCAATCCCAACCCGATCGTCACCCATGGCGCGCTGGAAATCGACCTCTCGGCGCGCAGCATTCACCGCGACGGCAGGCCGATCCAGCTGACCGCGCGCGAATGGGCGCTGTTCGAGGCCTTCCTGTCACGCCCCGGCCAACTGCTGTCGAAGGCCCAGCTGGAAGACAAGCTCTATGCCTTCAATGCCGAGGTCGAGAGCAATGCCATCGAGGTTCATGTCAGCCGGTTGCGCAAGAAGCTGGGAAGCGCGGTGATCGAGACCGAGCGCGGCATGGGCTACCGGCTGGGCCGGCCATGAGGCTGCCGCGCAGTCTTCAGGCGCGGCTGGGCCTCTCGGTGGGGCTGGTGCTGACGGTGCTCTGGCTGCTGGCGGCGACGGTCACCGCGGTGATCGTGCGCGGCGAGATGGACGAGGTTTTCGACAGCGCCCTGCGCGAGACGGCGGAACGCATCCTGCCCTTGGCGGTCACCGATATCGTCGGGCGCGAGGATGCGGGCGTGACCCAGCGGCTGGCCCCGATCCGCGCGCATGACGAGTTCTTCACCTACGTGGTGCGCGACGCCGAGGGGCGCATCCTGCTGCAATCGCACGCCGCCGACCGGGCGGTGTTTCCGCCCTACGACGGGCCGGGCTTTCGCCAGACCGCAAGCCACCGGCTCTACAGCGACGCGGTGCTGCAGGACACCATCCGCATCACCGTCGCCGAGCCGCTGGCCCATCGCGCCGCGGTGGCGGGCGAGATCCGCATGGGCCTGGGCCTGCCGCTGCTGATCCTGCTGCCGGTGGCGCTGGCGGCGATCATCGGCGCCGTGCGGATCAGCCTCGGCCCGCTGCGCCGGTTCCGCACAAGGCTCGAGACCCGCGGCGCCCGCGACCTGTCGCAGGTGCCCGCCGACGGTCTGCCGACCGAGATCGCCCCGCTGGCCGCCACCCTCAACAGCCTGCTGGCGCGCCTACACCGCGCCTTCGAGGCCGAGCGCAGCTTTGCCGCCAATGCCGCGCATGAGTTGCGCACGCCGCTGGCCGGCGCCATCGCCCAGGCGCAACGGCTGCAATCGGAAACCCGCGACCCCGCCGCCGCGGCGCGCGCCGCCGAGATCGAGGCGACGCTCAAGCGGCTGACCCGGCTGTCGGAACGCCTGATGCAGCTTGCCCGGGCCGAAGGCGCCCGCCTGCGCCTTGACCACAGCGCCGACCTGCGGGGGATCGCGCGGATCGTGGTGCAGGATCTGGGCGGCGCGGATGCCGCCGGGCGCATCGCGCTGCACCTGCCGCAAACACCGGTGATGTCCGACCTTGACCCCGACGCCTTCAGCATCCTGTGCCGCAACCTCGTGGACAATGCCCTGCGCCACGGCGATCCGAGCGCGCCGGTCGAGGTGACGCTGACCGCCGGGGGCGAGCTTGTGGTCGCCAATGACGGCCCCGTCCTTTCCCGTGAGACGCTCGACCGTCTGACCGCGCGGTTCGAGCGGCGCGGCGACAGCCGCGACGGCAGCGGGCTGGGCCTTGCCATCGTCGCCGCCATCGCCGAGCGGATCGGAAGCGCGCTGGTGCTCGCCTCGCCCCGTCCCGGCGCGGTGTCGGGTCTTGCCGCCTCGATCCGGGTGCCGACCGGGGTGCAGGGGGCTGCTGCCGTCGATTGGTGAAGCCACGCGCACACCCGTGCCATTTTCTGTTGCATTTTGTTTCATTGAGTGGAACCTTTCGCCAAGACAAGGACGTGTCGGGGCAGATGGAACAGCACAGGACGGTTTCGGTTCAGACCATCGGGCGCACCTCGATGATGCTGCGCGCCCTGGCCGAGGGCGACAGCGAAGGCATCCGCCTGGCCCGCGTGGCCGAGGCGACGGGGCTGGGCAAATCCACCGTGCTGCGCCTGCTCAAGGCGCTGATCGAGGTCGGCTATGTCGAATACGACGCGCGCGCCAAGCTCTACCGGCTGGGTTATGACCTGTTCCTGCTGGGCCAGTCGGCGCGGCGGTTTCACATCATCGAACTGGCCCGCCCCGGGCTTGACCGGATCGCGGCGGAGACCGGCGATACGGTGTTCCTCTCGGTGCGCGAAGGCAACATGGCGCGCTGCGTCGACCGGCGCACCGGCTCCTATCCGATCCGCTCGCTGACGCTTTCGGTCGGTGACCGGCGGCCGCTGGGCGTGGGGGCCGGGTCGCTGGCGCTGCTGGCCTTCGAGGAGGATGCCGAGATCGACGCGATCCTCGCCGCCACCAGGGACGAGCGGCACGCCTTCGCGCGCTTCGGCGATACCGATCTGCGCGCCATGATCGAGGCCGCGCGCGCCCGCGGACATGCCTATAACGACGGGCGGATCGTCACCGCGATGAACGCGGTCGGCGTGCCGGTTTTGGATGCGGGCGGGCGGGTCGCCGCCGCGCTGTCGGTCGCGGCCATCCAGGAGCGCATGACGCCGCAGCGGCGCCAGCAGATCGCCGATTTGCTGGCGCGCGAGGCCAAGGGGCTGAGCGCCCTGCTGGAAGAGCGCAACCGGGCCTTCGCCGCCCCGGCCCCGGCGCGTGACACGGAGAAGGTGGGATGACGCAGACCAAGAACATCGACCGCGCGCGGTTCCTCGCGCTGCTGCGCCTGATGCACCGCATCCGCGCCTTCGAGGAGGCCGCCATCGGCGCGCAACAGGCCGGGCTGGTGCTGGGCGCCATCCATCCCTCGATCGGGCAGGAGGCGGTGGCCGCCGGGGTCTGCACCAATCTCGAGCGCGCGGACCTGCTGCTCTCGACCCATCGCGGCCATGGCCATACGCTGGCCAAGGGCGCCGATCCGCTGGCGATGATGCGCGAGTTGTTCGGGCGCGCGGGCGGCACCTGCGGCGGCAAGGGCGGCTCGATGCATATCGCCGATTTCGGCGTCGGAATGCTGGGCGCCAATGGCGTGGTCGGCGCCAATATCCCCATCGCCACCGGGGCCGCGCATGGGCTGAAGCTGCAAGGCTCGCGCCAGATCGTCGCCTGCATCTTCGGCGACGGGGCGATCAACCGCGGGCCCTTCCTCGAAGGCTTGAACTGGGCGCGGGCGTTCGATCTGCCGGTGCTCTTCGTCTGCGAGGACAACGGCTTTTCCGCCACCACGAGGACCGCCACCATGACCGGCGGCGCCGGTGCGGGCGCGCGGGCCGAGAGCATCGGCATCCCGGCCCTCGAGGTGGACGGCAACGACCTGCCCGAGCTTGACGCCGCCGCGCGCGGCGCCATCGCCGAGATCCGCGCCGGCAAGGGCCCGGTCCTGCTGCATGCCAAAACCTACCGGATCACCGGCCATACCGCCGTCGATCCCGCGACCTACCGCCCGGCGGAAGAGGTCGCGGCGCAGCGCGCGAAATGCCCCATCGCCCGGATGGAGGCGCTGCTGGCCCTGGCCGGGGTCGAGGCCGAGACGCTGGCGCAACTGGCCAGTGAGGCGGCAGAGGAAATGACCGCGATCGCGGCCAAGGCCGAGGCGACCGGCTGGCCCGACGCCGCCCGGGCCTTTGCCGACGTGCAGGATATCGGCGATCCCAGAGAGAGGGCCTTCTGATGGCGCAGGACAGCTACCTCAACGCCGGCCGCCGCGCCGTGATCGAGGAAATGACCCGCGACGAGAGCATCTGGGCCCTGGGCGAGGACCTGGGCCGCGGCGGCGTCTTCGGCCAGTACAAGGGCCTGCAGGAGATCTTCGGCGCCGCCCGGATCTGCGACACGCCGATTTCCGAGGCCTGCATCATGGGTGCCGCCGTGGGCGCGGCGATGACCGGCACAAGGCCGATTGTCGAGATGCGGTTTTCCGATTTCGCACTCTGCGCGGTGGACGAGCTGGTCAACCAGGCGGCCAAGGCGCGCTACATGTTCGGCGGCCAGATGCGGGTGCCGATGGTGGTGCGCGAGCCGATCGGCATCTGGCGTTCCTCGGCGGCGCAGCATTCGCAATCGCTGGAGTCGTGGTACACCCATATTCCCGGGTTGGTCGTGGTCGCCCCCGCCACCCCCGCCGACAACCTCGGGTTGCTGAAATCGGCGATCCGCTGTGACGATCCGGTGGTCTACATGGAGCACAAGAACCTCTGGGCGCTGGAGGGCGAGGTGCCCGAGGGCGAGCACCTGGTGGACCTGGGCCGCGCCGATATCGCCCGGGCGGGCGACGCGGTGACCATCGTCACCTGGTCGGCGATGCGCCATGCCTGCCTGCGCGCCGCCGAGACGCTGGCGACCCAGGGCATCGAGGTCGAGGTGATCGACCTGCGCACGCTCTGGCCCTGGGACCGCGATGCGGTCCTTGCCTCGGTGCGCCGCACCGGGCGGCTTCTGGTGGTGCACGAGGCGGTCGCGGTTTCGGGCTTTGGCGCCGAGATCGCCGCCAGCGTCGCCGAGGCGCTGCATCACGATCTCAAGGCGCCGGTCCGCCGTCTGGGCGCGCCGCGCATCCCCATTGCCTATGCCCCGCCGCTGGAAGACCGCGCGCGGGTCAGCGATGGTGCAATCATCGACGCGGTGCAGGGCCTTGTCGCGCCCCGCACCGCGGCCTGAACCGGCGGCATCCGTCGCCGGACACACCCAAGGGAGGAAACACCAATGCAATTTCTCAGGACCATGTTCGCCGCTGGCGCCGCCGTCGCCAGTCTCGGCGCGACGGCCGCACTGGCGCAGGACTACAAGGACGAATACCGCGTCTCGACCGTCGTGCCCGCCCCCTTTCCCTGGGGCATCGCCGCCGAGAAATGGGCCGAACTGACCGCCGAGCGCACCGAGGGCCGCATCAACCTCAAGGTCTATCCCGGCGTGCAGCTTGTGCAAGGCGACCAGACCCGCGAATTCACCGCCATGCGCCAGGGCGTGATCGACATGGCGGTCGGCTCGACGATCAACTGGTCGCCGCAGATCACCGAGCTGAACCTGTTCTCCCTGCCCTTCCTGATGCCCGATTACGCCGCCCTCGACGCGCTGACCCAGGGGCCGGTGGGCGAGAAGATCTTCGAGATCGTCCAGGCCAAGGGCGCGGTGCCGCTGGCCTGGGCCGAGAACGGCTTTCGCGAGGTCACCAACTCCAAGCACCCGATCCGCACGCCTTCCGACATGGAGGGGCTGAAACTGCGCGTCGTCGGCTCGCCGATCTTCAGCGACATGTTCAGCGCCATGGGCGCCAACCCCACCCAGATGAGCTGGGCCGACGCCCAGCCCGCGCTGACCACCGGCGCGGTCGACGGCCAGGAAAACCCGCTGACCATCTATTCGGTGCTCAACATGCACGAGCTGGGCCAGAGCAACGTGACGCTCTGGCACTACGTCGCCGATCCGCTGATCTTCGCGGTCAACCAGCAGGTCTGGGACAGTTTCACCGCCGAGGACCAGGAGATCCTGCGCCAGGCCGCCGTCGATGCGGGCGCCCACGGGATCGAGGTGGCGCGCAAGGGTCTGACCGATGGCGACACCTCGCTGATCGACGAGATCAAGGGCCACGGCGTCGAGGTCATCTCGCTGACCGAGGACGAGCGTCAGGCCTTCGTCGATGCCACCCGTCCGGTCTATGACACCTGGAAGGACAAGATCGGCGCCGATCTGGTCGACATGGCCGAAGAGTCCATCGCCAACCGCTAACCCCTTGGCCGGGCCCCGCGCGGACCCGGCCTCCAGCCCCGAGGCCCGCTCATGCAGATGCCCGATCCCGAGCCTGACGCCGACACCGGCTCAGATCACGTCGTCGTTCCGATCCGCCTCGAGGAAGCCCTGGGCGCGGCGGCGATGGCGCTGATCTGCCTGATTTCATTCGCCAACGTGGTGGCGCGCTATGCCACCAATGTCTCCTTCGCCTTTACCGAGGAATATTCCGTCTTCCTGCTGGTCTTCATGACCTTCGTCGGCGCCTCGGCGGCCTTTGCCACCAACGAGCACATCCGCATCACCTTTTTCGTCCAGCGCCTGCCCCGCCCGCTGCGCCAGGCCGCCGGGATCGTCAGCCTGCTGGCGACCACCACCATGTTCTCGCTGATCGTCTATTTCGGCGGGCGCGTGACCTATGCCGAATGGTACTGGGAGGAAACCACCCCGGGCCTGGGCAATCCGTCGTGGATCTACACCATCTGGCTGCCGATCCTCTGCCTTGCCATCCTCGGCCGGGTGCTGGGGCGCGCCTGGGCGCGCCTGCGGCAGGGGCGGACCCTATGATCCTTGCCAACGTGATGCTGCTGGCGGTCTTCGTCGTGCTGATGCTTCTGGGCACGCCGATTGCCGTGGCGCTGGGGCTGGCGGCAGCGGTCGGGGTCGGGCTGGGGCTGGATCTCGTGTCGCTGGGCATGATCGGGCCCAATACCTATGCCGCGGTGGCCAAGTACCCGCTGATCGCGATTCCGCTGTTCATCCTGACCGGGGCGGTGTTCGAGCGCTCGGGCGTGGCGGCGCGGCTGGTGGAGTTCGCCCAGGCGCTGATCGGCCCGCGCCGCGGCGGGCTGGCGCTGGTGGCGGTCATCGTCTGCATGATCATGGGCGGCATGTCAGGCTCCGGCCCGGCGGATGCCGCAGCGGTGGCGACCGTCATGCTGCCCTCGATGGTCAAGGCGGGCTATCCCAAGCCCTTCACCGCATCCATAATTGCCGCCAGCGCCTCGACCGCGATCCTGATCCCGCCGTCGATCGCGATGATCGTCTACTCGGTGATCATTCCGGGCATGGATCTCCGCGCGCTCTTTGCCGCCGGGATGATCCCCGGGCTGCTGCTGGGCGTGGCCATCGCGGTGCCGACCATGCTCTTGTCGCGCCGCCATGATTTCGGCGTCGACGAACAACCCGAACGCCCGCCCTTCTGGCCCAGCCTGCGCCGCGCGGCGCCGGGGCTGATGGCGCCGGTGATCATCCTCGGCGGGCTGCGCTCCGGCCTTTTCACGCCCACCGAAACGGCGGTGGTCGCGGTGTTCTACGCGCTCTTCGTCGGCACCGTGCTTTACCGCACCATGGGCTGGCGCGATGTCTACAACGTGCTGGCCGAAAGCGCGCGGATCTCGGGCGTGCTGATGATCATCCTGTCGCTGGCCGGGCTCTTTGCCTGGGCCGGATCGACCATGGGCGCCTTTTCCGCCACCGCCGAGCTGATCCTGGGGTTCAGCGACAACCAGTGGGTCATCCTCCTGCTGGTGATGATCGTCATGCTGCTGGCCGGGATGGTGCTGGACGGCGTGTCGATCTATCTCATCACCCTGCCGCTGCTGATCCCGATCATCGACGCCTTCGAATGGTCCTATGTCTGGTTCGGCGTGGTCATGGCGATCAATATCGCCATGGGCCAGTTCACCCCGCCGGTCGCCGTCAACCTGATGGTGACCGCCAAGATCGCCGGCGTGCCGCTGGAATCCACCTTCCGCTGGGTCGGCTGGCTGCTGCTTGCCATGGCCGTGGCGCTGGCGCTGATCATCGTCTTTCCCGAGATTGCCCTGTGGCTGCCAAGGCTGCTGGGCTATCGCATCACATGAGGCCTGCATGACCCAAACCAATGAAATGACCGGCGGCGAGGCCCTGGCGCGAAGCCTTCTGGCGCAGGGCGCCGGGCCGATCTTCGGCATGGGCGGCTTCCAGCTTCTGCCGTTCTACGATGCCGCGCGTCGCCTTGGCCTGACCCACCACCTGATCAACGACGAGCGTTGCGGCACCTTTGCCGCCGATGCCTATGCCAAGGTGTCCGGTCGCGTGGGGCTGGTCGATGCGACGCTGGGGCCGGGGGCGACCAACCTGGTGACCGGGCTGGTCGAGGCGCTGAACGCAGGCTCGCCGCTGGTGGCCATCGTCGGCGACACCCACCGCGACCATTCCTGGAAGAACATGACGCAGGAGACCCACCAGGCCGAGATACTGCGCCCCGCCGCCAAGGAGGTGATCCGCGTCGAGGCCGTCCACCGCATCCCCGAGCTTCTGGCCCGCGCCTTCCAGGTCGCCACCACGGGCCGCCCCGGCCCGGTGGTGCTGATCGTGCCCGAGGATGTCTGCCACGGCACCCATGGCTTTGCCGACAGCGCTTTCGACAGCGACCCGCGCTACCAGGCCGCCCCGGCCCTGCGCTGCCGCCCAGAGGCCGGGGACCTGGCCCGCGCCGCCGCAATGCTGGCCGCTGCCGAACGCCCGCTGATCCTCGCCGGGGGCGGCGTGCATCTGTCGCAGGCCGCCGAGACGCTGACCGCCCTGGCCGAGACCGCGGGCTTCCCGGTCGCCCATACCATGAGCGGCAAGGGTGCCATTGCCTGCACCAGCCCGCTTTCGGCGGGGCTCTTCGGGCGCTATGACCGCATTGCCAACGACCTGATCGACGCCAGCGACTGCCTGCTGGTGGTCGGCTGCAAGCTGGGCGAGATCGCCACCAAGCGCTATACCGTCCCCGCCCCCGGCAAGACCGTGATCCACCTCGATTGCCTGCCCGAGGAAATGGGCCGCACCTATGCCCCGACCCTGCCGCTCTGGGGCGATGCCCGCGAGGGGCTGCGCGACCTGCTGGCGGCTTTGAAGGACCGGAAGTCCCCCGAGGCCCGCGCGGATTGGCGCGCCACGGTGGTCGAGAAGATGGCCGAATGGCGCGAGATGGCCCGCGCGCGGCTGGAAAGCGCCGAGGTTCCGGTGTCCATGGGCCGCCTGATGGGCGAGTTGAACCGGCATCTTCCGGCCAATGCGATCCTGATTGCCGATGGCGGGTTTGCCGCCCATTGGGGCGGGCTGCTTTACGACAGCAAGATCGCCGGGCGCGGTTTCGTGCCCGATCGCGGCTTTGCCTCGATCGGCTATGGCCTGCCCGGCGCGATCGGCGCCTGCATGGCCGCGCCCGACCGCCCGGTGCTGGCGCTGACTGGCGATGGCGGCTTCAACATGGTGCTGGGCGAGATCGAGACCGCCCGCCGCATCGGGTTGGCGCCGACCATCATCGTCGTCAACAATGCCGCCTCGGGCTATGTCAAGGCGCTGCAACACCTGATGTACGGCGAGAATGCCTATCAATCCAGCGACCTGGCGGAAACCGACTACGCCAGGGTGGCCGAGGCCATGGGCTGTCTCGGCCTGCGGGTCGAGACCCCCGATGCGCTGGGGGATGCCCTGCAACAGGCGCTGGCCGAGACCGGGCGGCCCACGGTGCTGGACGTGGTCGTCACCCGCGATCCCGGCAAGATGCTGCCCGCCGCCGACAGCCGCGCGGTCAAGGTCAAGAAGGGCGACCGGGTTGCCTGAGCTGCCGCCGATCCTCGCCGACAGCGTCACCCGGCTGGACGCAAGCGCCGCCGGGCGGGTCGTCGTCACCGGCTCGCACGGCGGGGTCTTCGCCGCCTGCCTCGCGCGCCATGCGGGGTGCCGCGCGGCGATCTTCAACGATGCGGGCGTCGGGCTGGACGAGGCGGGGATCGGCGGGCTGGCCTGGCTCGACCCGCAGGGCATGGCGGCGGCGGCGGTCGATCACGCCAGCGCCGAGATCGGCAATGCGCGGCAGATGCTGGCGCAGGGCCGGATCTCCCACGTCAATGCCGCGGCACGGGCGCTGGGCCTTACGCCCGGCATGACCTGCGCCGCCGCGGCGCTTGGGCTGGCCAGCGCGGCGATGCCCCAGGGCCCCTGCCCCGAGATCGAGGAAGCGCGCGAGGTGCTGACCCCGCCGGGCGCGCGGCGCGCGCTGATCCTGGTCGATTCCGCCAGCCTCGTGCAGGCCACCGACCGCGGTCAGGTGATCGTCACCGGCTCGCACGGCGCGCTGTTCGGCGGCGATGCGGCGAATACGCTGAAGGCCGACGCATTTCTTGCGCTGTTCAACGATGCCGGTGGCGGGATCGGCACCTCGCGGCTGCCTGCGCTCCAGCAGCGCGGCATTGCCGCCGCCACCGTCGCTACCGCTTCGGCCCGGATCGGCGAGGCCCGCTCGACCTGGCAGGACGGCATCCTGTCGGCTGTCAATGCCGCCGCGGAGCGCCTCGGCGCGCGCGTCGGGATGCCCGCCGCCGCGCTGGTCGCCCTGGCGCTTGACGCCCCGGGCGGCTAGCCGGGGCAGGCGCTACCGCGCCGGGCTGCGCAATTGCAGCACTTGCATGCCGATGGCCATGGCCGGGCCGATCCCCAGCGCAAAGAAGATCGTGCCAAGGCCAAGCGTGCCGCCCAGGGCCCAGCCGATCACGACGACGGTCAACTCCAGAAGGGTGCGCACCAGGGCGATGGGAAGACCGGTAACCGCCTGCAACCCGGTCATCAGCCCGTCCCGGGGCCCGGGGCCGAGGTTGGCCACCAGGTAGATCGCGCCGCCGAAGCCGGTCACGAAAACCCCGGCCAGCGCCAGCAGGGCATTGACCGCGAAGCCGTCGAACCTCGGCAGCAGCGGCAGCGCGAAATCCAGCACCAGCGCGATGATGATCGCATTGAGGATGGTGCCCAGCCCCGGCGTCTGGCGCAGCGGGATCCACAGCACCAGCACCGAGACGCTGATCGCGAAGGTCGCGAAGCCCAGGCTCCAGCCGGTGACATGGGTCACCCCCTCGGCAAAGACCGTCCAGGGGCTGACGCCGACGCCCGCGGTGACCAGCAGCGCCTCGCCCAGGCCAAAGACCACGAGGCCAAGGACCAGGAAGACCACCGAGACCAGCGGCGGTTTCAGGGTGAACGCGCGGGGCGAACTCCAGCGCAGCTTGGGGACCGACGTGACCGAAAGGAAACTCAAGGCAAAATCCAGCGCGAGGCATCAGGCGATTGGCATTTGTGCCAGTTTGCCGCGCCGCCGGCAAGCGGGGGATTTGCCGGGCCACGAAAGGCCGGGGGCGGGCGGGCGTCTGCCGGGTTTTGTCCTTCGCGATCCGACCTGTGACTTGATTTTGTTCTCGTTTTGTTCTATCTTCGGATCCGAGTCAGAAAGGGAGATGCCCGATGGACGACACCCATACCCTGCCCGCGACGCCGAAACAGATCGCCTATGCCCGCGCCCTTGCCTTGCGCAACCACATCCCCCTGCCGTGGGAGGTGCAGCAGGACCGCCGGTCGATCAGCGCCTGGATCGAGGCCCAGGCCGCGCGGCAATCTTCCGCCGCGCAGGACAACCGGCCCAGTTCCCGGCAGGTCGCCTTTGCCGAACGCCTTGCCCAGATCAAGCGCCGCGCCGTGCCCGACGAATGTTTCCGCGACAAGCGGCTGATGTCGAAATGGATCGAGGGCAACAAGTGACGGCTCAGGCCACCGCCCGCACCGAATATTCCGGCGTGCCGTCCCAGATCAGGTCCCAGGACGCGCCGGGGCGGACGTTCTGGGTGGCCCGCGGCTCGAAACACACAAGGCAATTGCCCCCCGGCGCGGGGGCGCGGACGGACGGATAGATCAACCCGCGCGACCCGCCGCGCCGCAAGGCATGGGCCAGGCTCTGGCCCAGCGGATAGCCGGTGGATGGATCGGGATCGAGCGCCGGGTGATCGGGCTCGTCGGTGATGTCATCGAACCGACCGATGAAATCGGCCAAGAGTTCGACATAGCGGGCGCTGTCCTCGAACCAGCCGGTATGGCCAAGCTCGCGCGTGCGGTGCCAGGCGACTTCGCTGATCGAGACCATGACGTCCCAGGCGCAATACCAGGCGCCACGCTCTTCGGAGTTGAAGCGGTTGCCGCCCCTCCGCGTATAGGCAAAGGCCGCGTTGACATGGGTGTCGCCGTAGATCCGCAGGTCGTGGCTGCGGCGCCGCCAGGCAAGCTCGCGCGGGTCGAGATGCGGGTTCCGGCCCCGCTCGGCCAGGAGGCGGCCGCTGGTCAGCCCCTCGATCTCGGCGAGGATCTCGAGTTCGTCGTCGCTGTCCGCCAGCCCGCGCAGCGCAGGCGGCTTGTGATAGGTGGCGGGCAGAAGCCGTATCAGACCGCGATCCGAGATCTCGGTCTGCCTCATGCCCCGCCCCGCAGCGCGTCGAGATAGGTGCGCACCGCGAGGATCTGCGGCAGCCCGCCCTCGATCGCCGTGTCCAGCGGCCGGGCGCCGCCGAACAGCGGGCCGGTATTGGGCCGGGTGACCCATTGCCGGGCCAGCGACTGGGAAAAATAGAGCTCGAGCGCCTTGTAGATGCCGATCACCGCGCTCAGCCGCAGCAGCTGGTCCTTGGTCAACTCGCCGGCGAAATCCGGCTTGCGGGCGCGCTTCCAGGTGCTTTCCGACATGTCGGCCAGCCCGGCGGCCTCCTTCAGGCTGAGCTTCCAGGCATCGGCAATGCGCGCATAGGCCTTGAGCGCAACGGCATTGCGCCGGGCCGGTTCGCGGGTCTGGGCGGCAACTTGCATCTCGATCTCTCCTGGCCTCAATATGGGCCATATGGACGGAAAGTCAAGGTCATATGATCGGCGTGTCAGTCACCGCGCAAGTGCCGCGCGATCTCTTCCATCTCGCTGGCCGAAAGCTGCGGCGGCACCGCGTAGTCGTCCGGGCCGGCGCCGAGATAGGCCTGGGAGGTGACGTCATGCACATGGTGCATCGGCACCACATGGGCATGGGCGTGCGGCACATGGATGCCGGTGTAGAACATCGCCACCCGCTCGACCTGGTAGAGCGTCTTCATCCGCCGCGCGAGGCTTTGCGCGCAGGTGGTGATCCGCGTCGCCAGATCCTCGGGCAGGTCCTCGAACCAGACGTGATGCGCCTTGGGGATGACAAGCGCATGGCCCGCGCGGATCGGATGCAGGTCGAGAAAGGCCAGGATATGCGCGTCCTCGTAAAGGCGATGCGCGGGCAGCGCGCCCGATGCGATCCGGCAGAACAGGCAATCCTCGGTCATCGTCCGGTCCTTGCGTCACACCCCTCGGGGCCCTGTGCCCGCATCCTGACCGCTGCCGGGCAAAAAGGCAAACCCGCCGTGTCAACCCGGCCTTGGCGCCTTGACCGCCAGGTCCTCGCGCAGCGGCACGGTCTGGCGTTCGATCATGCGATGCACCACCGGCGACCCCTCGCCGCGGTGCAGCCGGCGCAGCCTGTCGCCAAGGGCGGCGTCGGAATTGGTGCGCCGCTCGTTGTGGCGCACGTATTCGCCCCAGGTCGGCACGTGGTAGCTCTCGCTCCAGTGATCGGGGTCCTGCAGGTCGCGCAGCAAGGCCCATTGCTGCGCCCCGTCGCGGATCCGCACGCGCCGGCGCTGGCTCATCACCGCAAGGAATTCCGGCACATCCTCCTGGGCGATCTGGTAGTCCACCATGATCATGACCGGCCCGCTGCGATAGGTCAGCTCGAACCGCGTGTCGGGTTCGCGGAACCGGCCCAGCGGCGTGAGGTCGAGCCCGGCGAATTCCGGCAGCGGCAGGCGCAGCCCCACCACCGCGCCAAGCACCAGCAGCACCGCCGCCGTCAGCAGCGCCGGGGCGGGGCCGTAGGTCTCGGCCATCACGCCCCAGACCAGGCTGCCCGCCGCCATGCCGCCGAAGGATCCGGTCTGGTAGAGCGCCAGCGCCCGGCCCACCACCCAGCGCGGGGTCGACAGCTGGATGGTGACGTTGAACATCGACATCGCCAGCACCCAGCAGGCGCCGGTCACCAGCATGGTCGCCCCGGCCAGCCAGATGCTCTCGGCCAGCGCCAGCACCGCGCTGCTGAGCCCGAAGCCGACGAAGGCGCCGCGGGCGATGATCTCGTTGCGAAAGCCCTCGCGCAGCCGGGCATTGGCCAGCGCGCCGCCGACCGCGCCGACGCCGAAAGCCCCCAGCATCACGCCATAATCGAACGAAGTGCCCTGCAGGCTTTCGCGCACCACCACCGGCAGCAAGGCCAGCAGCGCCACGGCGGACAGCCCGAACCAGAAGCCGCGCAGGATCACCCGCAACAGGTTGGGCGACATCGCCACATAGCGCAGCCCGGCGGCAAAGGCGCTGCCGAAGGATTCGCGCGGCAGCCGCATGTCGCGCGGCTGGGCCTTCCAGCGCAGCAGCGCCAGGATGATCGCCACGTAGCTCAGCGCATTGACCGCAAAGGCCACCGCGGCACCGGCGATGGCCACGATGGCGCCGCCCGCCGCCGGGCCGATGCTGCGCATCAGGTTGAAGCCCATGGAATTGAGCGAGACCGCCGTGGGCAGGTCCTCGCGGCTGACGATATCGCCCATGGTGGCCTGCCAGGACGGGTTGTGCAGCGCGGTCCCGCAGCCGATCAGGAAGGTGAAGAACAGCAGCAGCCAGGGCGTCAGCCAGCCCTCGAAGGCCATGAAGGTCAGGATCACCGAGACGCCGAACATGAAGCCCTGGGCGATCAGCATCACCCGCCGGCGGTCGAAATTGTCGGCAAAGACCCCGGCCAGCAGCGAAAACGCCATGATCGGCAGGGTCACCGAGCCCTGGACCAGCGCCACCATGTATTGCGAGCCCGACAGCGAGGTCATCAGCCAGGCCGCCCCCACCGACTGGACAAGCCCGCCGAAGTTCGACGCAAGCGCCGCGATCCAGAGCGAGCGGAACGTCTGGTTGCGAAACAGGATCAGGGGTGAAACACGGTCGGGCACGGGATTGCAGGCGCCTTTGATCGGAGACTCGCCTCCTGACTACACCCGGGCCGCGCAATTGGGAATGCCGCGCGGCGCCGTGCTGCCGGCCCGCCCGGGGGGCCGCGCGCCGACTATTGCGGTTGGCCGCGCCGGTCCGGCGTGGCATATGGCCGGGGCAAAGCGACAAGGGTATCATGCGGCAGATTTTCTTCACCTTCAGCGCGCTGCTGGACCGGATCGCCCTGTGGCTGTGCCTCGGGGCCGCGTCGGTCCTGACCCTCATGGTGCTGGTCATCGTGGTGCTGCGCTACGGTTTCGGCCAGGGCCACCTGCAATTGCAGGACGTGGCCAGCTATGCCTTCGCGGTGCTGGTGATCTTCAGCATCCCGGTCTGCCTGACCCGCGAAGGCCATGTCCGGGTCGAGGTCTTCTCGGAGCAGATGCCGCCCGCCTATCGCTACTGGGCCGACGTGGTGGCGCTGGTGTTTTTCCTGGTGCCGGTCTTCGGGCTGATCCTCTGGGCCTGGTGGCCGCAGATGCTCTATTCCTGGTCGATCCGCGAAGCCTCGCTGGAAACCGGCGGGCTGGGCGGGCTGTTCCTCGTCAAGACCGCGCTGCCGCTGGGCGCGGCGATGACCATCGTGCAGGGACTGGCGCTGGTTCTGCGCAAGGGGGGCCGCGATCATGGTGCATGAAGGCTTCCTGCTGTTCCTGATCCTGGCGCTTTTCGCCGGCATCCTCAGCGGCGTGCCGGCGATGCTGGCGATTGCCGGGGTGCCGCTGGTCACGGCGCTTTTCGCCGGGGCGATCGGGCATTTCGACCTCGGGTTCCTCAGCTTCTACCCGGCGCGCGTCTGGGGGGTGATGACCAACACCCTGCTGATCGCGGTGCCCTTGTTCGTGCTGATGGGCGTGCTGCTGGAACGCTCGGGGCTGGCCGAGCGGATGCTGGCGGTGCTGTCGCGGATGCTGGGCGGCAGCCCGCGCGGCATCGCGCTGTCGGTGCTGGCCTTCTCGACGCTGATTGCCGCCTCGACCGGCATCATCGGCGCGACCGTGGTGATGCTGGTGCTGATCAGCCTGCCCGCCATGCTCGAGGCCGGGATCAAGCCGCGTATCGCCAGCGGCGTGATCTGCGCCAGCGGCACCCTGGGCCAGATCATCCCGCCCTCGATCCTGCTGGTGCTGCTGGGCGACCAGATCGGCAACAGCTACATGGAGGCGCAGCAGAAGGCGGGCAATTTCGCCATCACCCCGGTCTCGGTCGGCGACATGTTCGCCGGGGCGATGCTGCCCGGGCTGATGCTGGTGCTGCTCTATGCCGCCTTCATCGCGGTCGCCCTGCGGCCGGCAAAAACCACGCCCAGGCAGCAGCGCGAGGCGGTGCCTCTGGCCGAGGTGCTCTCGACCTTCCTGCCGCCGATCCTGCTCATCCTCGCGGTGCTGGGCTCGATCCTCGCCGGCGCGGCCACCACCACCGAGGCCGCCGGGCTGGGCGCGGTCGGCGCGCTGCTGCTGGCGGGCTACAACGCGCCGGGCGGACAAGGCCTGGGCAAAGCCGCGATCCTGGCCGCCGCCCTCGCCGCGCTGGGCTTCGTCGTCCTGCGCCTGACCGGCACCCGCGGCGGCGGCGCGCTGGCGCTGCTGGCCGCGGCCCTTCTGGCGGCGGGCGTGGCGCTGGCCGCCTGGCGGCTGCTGCGCAACGGCGTGCTCCATGGCGCGCTGGTCGAGACCATCCGCATCTCGGGCATGGTCTTCGGCATCGTCGTCGCGGCCTCGATGCTCAGCCTGGTGTTCCGCGGCTTTGGCGGCGACATCGCGGTCGAGCACATGCTGGCCGCGGTGCCGGGGGGCGTGCATGGCGCGCTGGCGGTGGTGCTGGCGGTGGTCTTCCTGCTGGGCTTCATGCTCGAGGCGGTCGAGATCATCTATATCGTCGTGCCGCTGCTCGGCCCGCCGATCCTGGGCACCGACATCTCGCCGGTCTGGTTCGGGGTGCTGCTGGCGATGAACCTGCAGACCTCGTTCCTCACCCCGCCCTTCGGCTTCGCGCTGTTCTATTTCCGCTCGGTGGCGCCGCGCGGGGTCACCACCCGCGACATCTATTTCGGGATCATCCCCTTCGTGGGCTTGCAGATCGTGGCGCTTGGCATACTGATTGCCATACCGGATCTGGCGACCTGGCTGCCGGATCTGATGTTCAGATAAGAGGGAGGGCTGACGATGGAACGCAGACAATTTCTGACCGCAGGCGTGGGGCTTGCAGCCGGCACGGTGCTGGCGGCACCCGCCGTGGCGCAGGGCAAGATCCAGTGGAAACTGCCGACCGCGTTTCCGAAGAACGCGCCGGGCGTGGGCACCAACGTGGTGAACTTCGCGGAAAAGGTGGCGGCCATGTCGGACGGCAGGCTGTCCTTCACCGTCTATGGCGCGGGCGAGCTGGTGCCGCCCTTCGCGGTCGAGGATGCGGTGCAGCAGGGCAATGCCGAGGCCGGCCATGGCCCGACCTACTACGCCGCCGGCAAGAACGCCGCCCTGCACTGGTTCACCGCGGTGCCCTTCGGCATGACCTCGAACGAGCATGTCGCCTGGCTGGAATTCGGCGGCGGCTATGACCTGTGGAACGAGATCTATGCCGAGCGCGGGCTGGTGCCCTTCTATTCCGGCAATTCCAACACCCAGTCGGGCGGCTGGTTCAAGCAGAAGATCGAGAATCTCGACAGCCTCAAGGGGCTGAACATGCGCATCGCCGGGTTGGGCGCAGAAATCTTCCGCAAGCTCGGCACCAATGCCGTGCTGATGCCCCCGCCCGAGATCTTCCAGGCGATGCAATCGGGCGCCATCGATGCCGCCGAATGGGTCGGGCCGATGCTCGACCAGGCCTTCGGGCTGCAGAAGATCACCAAGATCTGCTATGTGCCCGCCTTTACCGAGCCCGGCGCAGGCCTCGCGGTGGTGTTCAACAAGGAAGCCTTCGACACCCTGCCCGCCGATCTTCAGGCGATCTGCAAGGCCGCCGCCCATGCCGCGGCGCTGGAAAGCCATGCGCAGTTCGATTTCTTCAACGCCCGCGCGATGATTGCGCTGCAGGCCGAGGGCGTCGAATTCCTGCCCTTCCCCGACGAGGTGATCGCCGCACAGCGCGCCGCCTGGGCCGAGGTGCAGGAGGAGCTGACCGCCGCCAACCCCGATGTCGCCCGGGTGCGCGAAAGCTATGACGCCTACCTCGCCGACGCCCGCGCCTATGCCGCGGTGATGGCGGAACCGCTGCTCTCCGGGCGCGGCTGAGCCCTGTCGGGCCGCGCCAGGGTGCGGCCCGCCTCTCCCCGGCTGGACGGCCCGGGTCTACGGACGCTGCACCATGAAATCCGGCACGATGCCGCTTGTCGCCACCGCGCGCGCCACATCCTGCCCGGCAAAGAACCCGTAGCCGGTGATCAGCGCCGAGGCCACGCCCGCGGTCTGCGCGCCGAGGATATCGGTGTGCAGGCTGTCGCCCACCATCAGCACCCGGCTGCGCTCTACCGGCCCGATCCGGGCAAAGGCGAGGTCGTAGATATTGCCGAAGGGCTTGCCGAAGAAGGCCGGCGCGATGCCGGTGCCATCGGCCAGCCGATGGGCGAAATGCCCGGGCTCGGCGGAAAACCCGGTCTCACGCGGCGCCACGATATCCGGGTTGCCCACCATGACCGGCCTCGGCCTTGCCACAAGGGCGGCCTCCAGCAGGCCCTGCCGCACCTCGGTCCAGGCCGCGCTGCCGACCATCAGGAAGGCGTCGACCGCTTCATAGGGCGCGGGGTCCTCCTCGAGATAGGTCAGGTGCAGCCCTTCGAGATCGCGCAACCCCGCCGCGGGCGTCGCCACCAGCCCCCAATGCAGATCGCCCCGCCCCTCCAGCCCGGCCAGCAGCGTCTTGCGGCTGGTGATCACGTCCTCGGGCGCGAAGTCATAGCCCAGCCGGGCATATTTCTCCATCAGCGCCGCATGGGGGTTTCCGGCGGCATTCGACACCACCAGCACCCGCTTGCCCGCCGCCTGCAAGGCCGCCACCCGCTCGGGCGTTTCGGGGATCGCCGTCTCGCCGATATTGAGCACGCCGAAGGCATCGAGCAGGAAGACGTCGAAATCCTCCGCCAGGTCCGCCAACGTCGTGCAATGCCGCGGCGCGCGCGTGGGCGGGCGGACCGGCGGCAGGCGATGGCGCACGGCCTCATAGGCGTCAAAGGCGGCCTCGGCCGTCAAGGTGCTCAAATGATCGCCCCCCGCACCTTGGCCGAGACCCATTCGCTGATGACGACAGCGGCGAGGATCACCAGCAGGATCAGGCTGACCTGCGGCCAGGCCAGCACGTTGAGCGAGGCCGACAGTTGCAAGCCGATGCCGCCCGCGCCCACCAGCCCCAGCACGGTGGATTCGCGGATGTTGATGTCCCAGCGGAAGACGGCGACCCCGGCAAAGGCGGGCATGATCTGCGGCACGATGCCGTAGGCCATGACCTGCCAGCGGCTCGCCCCCGTGGCGGTGATCGCCTCGACCTGGGCGTGGTCGATCTCCTCGATCGCCTCGTAGAGCAGCTTGGCGCAGAAGCCGATCGAGCGGATGGCGATGGCGACGACGCCGGCAAAGACCCCCGGCCCGATGATGGCGATCAGCAAAAGCGCCCAGATCAGCGAGTTGATCGAGCGGGTCGAGACGATGATCAGAAGGGCGATGGGCCGGATGAAGAGCTTCGACGGCGTGGTATTGCGCGCCGCCAGGAAGGCCACCGGCACCGCAAGAAAGAGCGCGATGATCGTGCCCAGCGTGGCGATGTTCAGCGTGTCCCATATCGGGCGGCCCAGTTGCGTGATGTATTCCCAGCGCGGCGGGGTCGCCCGCGTCCAGATGTCATTGGCGATGCGCGGCGCGTCCCAGACGAAGAACCAGGTCGTCGCCTCGGATATCCGCTGCCAGCAGATCGCGAAGATCACCAGCCCGATCAGCCAACCGCCCAGACGGATCAGTTTCTCGCGCGGGGTGCGCAGCCGCCAGACCTGCGCGCCGTCCTTGTCGAACACCGGCATTACTGCACCCTCGCGCGGATCACGCCGGAGAGGTATTCCAGCGCCATGACGATGCCGATGATCAGGATCAGGATCGCGGCGGCGGTGTCGTATTCATAGCGGTCGAAGGCGGTGTTGAGCGTGGCGCCGATGCCCCCGGCCCCCACCAGCCCGAGGATCGCACTTTCGCGGAAGTTGATGTCGATGCGGTACATCGACAGGCCCACCAGCCGCGGCATGACCTGCGGCTGCACGCCGTAGTTGATCCATTGCATCCAGCGCGCGCCCGACGCGCGGATCGCCTCGGCCTGCACCTTGTCCATCGCCTCGATATCCTCGGCCAGCAGTTTCGACAGGAAACCGATGGTGGCGAAGGAGAGCGTCAGGAACCCGGCCAGCGGCCCGAAGCCGAAGATCGCCACCAGCAGGATCGCCACGATGATTTCCTGCAAGGCGCGGCTCACCGCCACGATGCCGCGGCAGATCACGTAGACCGGCAGCGGCGCCACGTTGCGCGCCGCCCCCAGCCCGATGGGAATGGATATGGCGATGCCCACCACCGAGGCCGCAACGGTCATCACGATGCTTTCCAGCAGCCCGCCCCAGATGTCGCCCGCGCGGCTGATGAAATCCGGCCGCGTAAACGACAGCACGAACTGCCAGCCGCGATCCAGCCCGGCATAGACCCGGCCCCAGTCGATCTCGATGGTCAGATACGCCGCCCCCAGGTAGGCCAGAAAGCCCAGGGTCAGCCCCCAGCGCAAGAGCGGGCTCTTGACGAAATGCGGCTTGCGCCAGCCCTTCCCGAGCATGTCGTCCAACTCGCGATGGCTCATTCCGCGGCCTCGATGTCTTCTTCGTCCTCGACCTTCTCGATGGTCGCTTCCCAGTCTTCCTCGCCGTAGATCTCGGTCAGCTTGTCCGGGGTCAGCCCCTCGGGCGGGCCGTCAAAGACGATCTCGCCAAAGCGCAAGCCCACGATGCGCGGCACGAACATCTGCGCCAGCAGCACGTCATGAATATTGATGATCGCCGCCAGCCCCCGCTCGCGGCAAAGCTCGGTGATCAGCCGCATGATCTGGCGGCTGGTCTTGGGATCGAGCGAGGCCGTGGGTTCGTCCACCAGCAAGAGCTTCGGATCCTGGATCAGCGCCCGGCAGATGCCGACCCTTTGCCGCTGCCCGCCCGACAACTCGTCGGCCCGCTTGTCGGCCATGTGCAACAGCCCCACGCGGTCCAGCAGGCGAAACGCCTCGTCCACGTCCTTCTGCGGATAGCGCCGCAGGAACGACCGCCAGAAGCCGACATAGCCCAGCCGCCCCGACAGCACGTTCTCCATCACCGTCAGCCGTTCGACCAGCGCGTATTCCTGGAAAATCATCCCCATCTCGCGCCGCGCCCGGCGCAGCGCGCCCGACCCCAGCCTGGTCAGGTCCTCGCCGTCCAGCATCACCGCGCCGCCGGTCGGCTCGACCAGCCGGTTGATGCAGCGGATCAGCGTGGATTTGCCCGCGCCCGAGGGCCCGATTAAGGCCAGCACCTGCCCCGAGGGCACCTCGAGGTCGATGTCCTGCAACGCCTTGTCGCCGGTCTTGTAGGTCTTGGTCAGTTTCTCGAGGCGCAGCATGAAAGCTCCCGTCGTGAAGCGGACAGGCCCGCAAAAGGCCTGTCCGGTCAATGCGTTACTGGCAGGCGTAGGAGACGTCGTTGGCCGCGTCGATCTTGCGGATCACGTCCCAGTTCTCCTGATAGGTGATCGGGATGAACTGCGCCTCGCCGTTTTTCGAGAACTCTTCCTCGAGGCTGGAACCTTCCCATTCGAACTCGAAGAAGGCGTCCTGGATGGCCTGCTGCAGATCCGGCTTGAGGTTGTAGACCACGCCGTAGCCCGTCGTCGGGAAGGTCTGCGACTTGTAGAGGCTGACGATCTGGTCCTCGCTCACCACGTCGCGTTCGATCATCCGCTGCATCACCGAATTGGCGATGGAGGCCGCCGGGTAATCCTTGTTGGCCACGCCCAGCACCGAGTTGTCGTGCTTGCCCGAGAACACCGGCTCGAAATCGCGCTCCGGCAGCATGTCGTAATCGGCCTTGAGGATCGCCGAGGGCGCCTTGAAGCCCGAGTTCGAGGTGGGCGCGGTGAAGGCCAGCTGCTTGCCCTTGATGTCCTCGACCTTCTCGATGCCCGAGCCGGGATAGGTGATGATCTCCATCTCGTAGCCGAAGGAGCCGTCCTCGCCCGCCATGATGGTGAAGGGGCGGAAGCCGGCGCAGTTCACCGCCAGCGGATTGGACCCGGTGTTGAAGCCCGCGATATGCAGACGGCCGGAGCGCATCGCCTCGATCTGGGCGGCGTTGGATTGCACCGGGAAGAACACGATGTCCTTGCCGGTCTTTTCGCCGAGGAAATCGATGAAATCCGCCCAGGCGGTGGCATAGACCGCCGGATCCTCGACCGGGGTATAGGCAAAGACCAGCGTCGAGGGATCGATCAACTGGCTTTCATCGCTGGGAATATCGGCGATCAGGTCGCCATCGGCGTCGCAGTAGCGTTCGTCCAGCGTGCCGCGCGGGCAATCCTGGGCCGAAGCGGCGCCGCCAAGCGAGGCCAGCGCAAGCGCCGAGGCGCCGAGCAGAAGGGCAAGTTTCAGTTTCATGTCTTCCTCCGTGTTGGGCGCGGTCGTTTGTCGACCGCATCGGTTATTGGTCTAGGCGGGGTCTGCAACGAGAATGTGAACCTCCGCATCCTCGAGCGCCGCCAGAAGCGCGCCCTCGGGCGGCGTCTCGACGACGATGGAATCGAGATCGGCAATGTCACCGACCCGGGCGAGTCCCTTGCGGCCGAATTTCTCCGAATCGATCAGCAAGTGGCGTTGTGCGGCGCGGCTCAGCATCATGCGCTTGACGGCGGCAAAGCCACGCACGGTCTCGGACGGCCCCTCGGGCGATAGGCCCGAGGCCCCGATCATGCAACGGTCGACGTTGAAACGCGACAGGAATTCCAGCGTCTCGGTGCCGATCACCGCCGATTCCGCCGCCAGGTATTCGCCGGGGCAGAGCACCACCTCGGGCGCGCCATGGCCGATGGTCATGGCGACGGGAATGGAATTGGTGATGACGGTGCAGCGGATGCCGCGAAAGGCCAGCGCGCGGGCCAGCTGGATGGTGGTGGCGCCGGAATCGATCATCACCGTCTCGCCCTCGGCCACCAGTTGCGCGGCGCGGCTGCCGATGCGCTCGCGCTCGGCCATGCGCGCGGCGGTGCGCTCGTCGAGGCTGGGGTAATGGCCCTGCGCCGGGGCCGAGGCGCCGCCATGGGCGCGCGCGATCAGCCCGTCCTCGGCCAGCGCGTCGAAATCGCGGCGCACGGTCTCGGTCGAGACATGGAAGCTGCGCGCCAGGTCGCTGATCCGCACATGCGGCCGCAGCTTCAGCTCCAGCAGGATCTGCCGCCGACGGTCGGATTTCTTGAGCCTGTCGGGCCCCTTTTCCGCGCGTTTCGATCGTACTTTTGATTCGGACATCACATCTTCCGACTCGGCTGCCCGTCCAGAATTGTGGTGTTTCGCGCAGTTTTGCAATTATTTTGTTGCATTGACCTCGCTACGGTGATGAGAATTGCCGGTACTTCACAGCGCTGGAAGGCTGAACAGGGCGTCATGTCACTGCAATCGACACACCTCGGACCCCGGGCATGATCTTTCTCGCCACGCAACTGGCGGCGGCGGTCGCATTGCTGTTGTGGTCGGTCAGGCTGATCCGGACCGGGGTGGAGCGCGCCTTCCTGCCCGAGTTGAAACGCGGGCTGAAAACCCTGTCGAAGCGCCGGGTCCCGGCGGCCCTGGGCGGGGGCCTTGCGGCGATGGTGATGCAAAGCTCGACCGCGGTGGCGCTGATCGGCGCGGGTTTCGCGGTCTCGGGGATGCTGGCGCCGCAGGCGGCGCTGGCGCTGCTTCTGGGCGCCGACCTCGGCTCGGCGCTGATGGCGCGGGTGCTCCTGCTGCCGGTGCAGGCGGTGGTGCCCTTCGCGCTGCTGATCGGCGTGGTGACCTTTTCCAAGGCCGGCAAGCGGCGCACCAAGCAGATCGGCCGCATCGTGATCGGCTTTGCGCTGGTGCTGATGTCGCTGGGCATGATCCGCGAGGCGACGGTGCCGATCGGCGCCGATCCCATCGTCCAGAGCATTGCCACCTATTTCCAGAACGACCTGGCCTCGGCCTACCTGATCGGCGCGGTGCTGGCCTGGGCGATGCATTCCAGCCTCGCCGCGGTGCTGACCTTCGCCACCTTCGCCGCCACCGGGCTGATCGGCGCGCCGGTGGCCGCCGCGCTGGTGATCGGCGCCAACCTCGGCGGCGCGGTGGTGCCCTTCGTGCTGCTGTGGAGCCAGGAACGCCCGGCGCGGCTGGTGGTGCTGGGCAACCTGGTGGCGCGCGCCGCGATCACGCTGGGCGCGCTTGCGCTTTTGCTGACCGGCACGCTGGACATGACGCTGTTCGGCGCGGCCCCCGACCAGCAGGCGGTGACGCTGCATATCGCGCTCAATACCGCGCTGCTGCTGCTGGCGCTGCCGCTGACCGCGCCGCTGGTGCGGCTGGCCGAGGCGGTGCTGCCGCGCCATTCCGGCGCCTCGCCCGAGCGGGTCACCGCGCTCGATCCCGGCGCGCTCGACCACACGCCGCTGGCGCTGGCCTGCGCCCAGCGAGAGCTGCTGCGCATGGCCGAGACGGTGCAATCCATCCTCGTGCCGGTGGTCAAGCTGTTCCGCGCCTGGGACCCCGAGCTTGCGCGGATGATCGAGCTGCGCGAGGACGAGGTCGACCGGATGCATTTCGAGATCAAGATCTACGTCTCGCGCCTGCGCGAGAACGACCTGCAACCGGCGCAGGACAAGAAGACGCTGGAACTGGTCGCCATGGCCACCAGCCTCGAGGATGCCGCCGACAGCATCGCGGTCAACCTGGTGGCGCTGGCGCGCAAGATGGCGGACGAGGCGATCACCTTTTCCCCCGAGGGGCTGGACGACGTGGAGCAGTTCCACGACCAGGTGGTCACCAATGGCCAGCTGGCGCTGAGCGTGCTGACCACCGGCGATGCCGAGGCCGCGCGGCAACTGGTGGCCGAGAAGGACCGCATCCGCATCGAGGTGCAGAACCTGCAGGAGCGCCACCTCAAGCGGCTGCAACAGGGCGCCTCGGCCAGCATCGAGACCAGCAATATCCACCAGGAAACCGTACGCCTGCTGAAACAGATCAATTCCGCGCTGGCCTTCGTCGCCTATCCGATCGCCGAGGAAACCGGCGACCTGCTGGAAAGCCGCCTGGCCAAGCCGCGGGTGATCGGAGGCACGGTATGAAAACGCGCCCCCGCCTCGTCAAGCAGATCGCCGCCCTGCCGGTGCGCTGGGACAAGACCGGCAAGCTGCGCGTGCTGATGGTCACCTCGCGCGAGCGGGGGCGCTGGGTGATGCCCAAGGGCTGGCACATGGACGGCAAGAAACCCTGGCGCGCCGCCGAGATCGAGGCGCTGGAGGAAGCCGGCGCCACCGGCTTCATCTCGAAACGCGCCATCGGCACCTATCGCTATGACAAGCGGCTGGACGACGGCACGCGGCTGCCCTGCGAGGTGACGCTTTACCCGATGGTCGTCTCCAGGCTCAAGCGCCGCTGGAAAGAGCGGGCCGAGCGCAAAAGACACTGGTTCGCGCCGAAAAAGGCGGCCAGACTGGTCGAGGAAAAGCAACTGGCGAAACTTCTGAAGGAGCTGGCCGACAAGCCGGAACGGCAGGCAGCGATCGAAAAGCTGCGCAAGGCCGCGTGAGGACGGGCAAAGGCGGCGGGATCAACCCGACCGCAAGCCATCAATGGGAGGAACGACATGACACGAAAGAACAGACTGACACTGACCCTGGCGGGATCGCTGGTGGCGCTTGGCGCCTCGGTCTCGGCCTCCTGGGCCGACAAGCTGACGTTCTACTGCTCGGCGCAGGAAGACTGGTGCCAGCTGATGGCGCGCAGCTTCGAGGACGCCAGCGGCATCGACGTCAACATGACCCGCAAGTCCAGCGGCGAGACCTATGCCCAGGTGCGGGCGGAATCCTCGAACCCCAAGGGCGACGTCTGGTGGGGCGGCACGGGCGACCCGCATCTGCAGGCGGCCGAGGACGGGCTGACCGAGGAATATATCTCGCCGATGCGCGAGCAATTGCATGACTGGGCCATCTCGCAGGCCGAAAGTGCCAACAACCGCACCATCGGCATCTATTCCGGCGCGCTGGGCTATGGCTACAACACCGACCTGATCGCCGCCAACAACCTGCCCGAACCCTCCTGCTGGAAGGACCTGCTCAAGCCCGAGTACAAGGGCCATGTGCAGATGGCGAACCCCAATTCAAGCGGCACCGCCTATACCACCCTGGCCTCGATGGTGCAGCTTTTCGGCGAGGACGAAGGCTTCGAGTACATGAAGGGCCTGCACAAGAACATCAACCAGTACACCAAGTCGGGCTCGGCGCCGATCAAGGCCGCCGGACGGGGCGAGAATACCATCGGCATCGTCTTCATGCATGACGCCGTGGCCCAGGCCGTCGCCGGCTTCCCGATCAAGGTGGTCGCGCCCTGCGAGGGTACGGGCTACGAGATCGGCTCGATGTCGATCATCAAGGGCGCGCGCAACATGGAAGAGGCGCAGAAGTTCTACGACTGGGCGCTCTCGGCCGAGGCGCAGAACCTCGCACTCGAGGTCAATGCCTTCCAGGTGCCGTCGAACAAGGGCGCCAAGACCTCGGACAAGGCGCCGGACCTGTCGACCATCAAGCTGATCGACTATGACTTCAAGAAATACGGCTCGTCCGACGAACGCAAACGCCTGTTGCAGAAGTGGGACGAAGACGTCTCGACCCTGCCGCAGTAATCCGTGTCGGAGATGCAAGGCGCCACCCGTCCCGGGCCTGACCCGGGACCTCGCGCCAAACAGGAGGCCCCGGGTCAAGCCCGGGGCGCCAATCGCGTCCTGATCTTCTGGATCCTTGCCGGCTGGATCGGCTACTGCCTGCTGCCGTGGTACATGGTCGAGGATGGGCTCTGGTCCTTCGGCTGGCTGTGGGGTGGCTATCCCTTCGACGAGGATTACGCCCCCGGCGCCTTTCTCATCGCCCAGGGCAAAAAGCTCTGGCTGGCGCCCTTGCTGATCCCGCTTGCCCTGCCCCTGCTGGCGCTGGGCCGGGCCAAGTCCGACCCGGCCTATGCCCGCCTCCTGATCCTGTCCGGTGCGCTGGGCTTCGGCTGGCTGATCGCCCAGGGCTTCGGCATCGGCATCCGCGGTTTCAGCTACGACTGGCTGCGCGCGCTCTTCGGCGAGTTGGGCGACCGGCAGTTCGGCATGGGCTACGGCGCGATGATCTGCGCCACCGCCTTCCTGTTCCTGCTGACCCAGGGCATTGCCGCCCGCGGCGCGATCAACGGCGATGTCTTTGTCGTCAGCGCCATCGGCGGGGTGATCGCCATCGTCACCGTCTTCGTGTTCTTTCCCATCGCGCGGATGCTGCTGGCCGCCTTCATCACCGACGACGGCGCCTATTCGATTTCCGTCTTCTTCGCCAAGTTCTTCGACGACCGGCTCTGGGGCCTCGGTTGCCTCTGGGGCGCGCGTTGCGGGGCGGCGTGGAACTCGCTGTTCCTCGCCATCGCGGTGGGCTTTCTCACCACCGCGCTGGGCCTGTGTTTCGCGCTGGTGGTCACCCGCTCGGGCTTTCGCTTCAAGCGGGGTCTTCGCGCGCTGACCGTGCTGCCGATCATCACCCCGCCCTTCGTCATCGGCCTGGCGCTGATCCTCCTGTTCGGCCTTTCGGGGTCCGTCACGCAATTCGTCGCCGACCTCTTCGGCATCCCGCCGACCCGCTGGCTTTACGGGCTGCCCGGCGTGCTGATCGCCCAGGTGCTGGCCTTCACCCCGATCGCGTTCCTCGTGCTGATCGGCGTGGTCGAGGGCGTCAGCCCGTCGATGGAGGAAGCCGCCCAGACCCTGCGCGCCAACAAGTGGCAGACCTTCCGCACGGTGTCCTTGCCCCTCATGCGCCCCGGCCTCGCCAATGCCTTCCTGCTGGGTTTCATCGAGTCGATGGCCGATTTCGGCAACCCGCTGGTGCTGGGCGGCAATTTCGACGTGCTCTCGACCGAGATCTTCTTTGCCATCGTCGGCGCGCAATACGACCAGGGCCGCGCCGCGGTGCTGGCCATGGTGCTGCTGTTCTTCACCCTCTCGGCCTTCTACGCGCAGCGCGCCTGGCTGGGCAAGAAGAGCTATACCACCGTCACCGGCAAAGGCGACGCGGGCGTGCATCCGCTGATGCCCGTGGGCCTGTCGATCCCGGTGCTGACCCTCGCGCTGGGCTGGGCGGCCTTCACCATCCTCGTCTATGCCATGATCCTCTACGGCAGCGTGGTCGAGCTTTGGGGCGTCAACAACTCGCTGACCTTCAAGCATTATGTCACCGCCTTCTCGGTCCGCCTCGAAGACTCCGGCATCCGCTGGACCGGCGCCGCCTGGGACAGTTTCTGGACCACCATCACCATCGCCGCCATCGCCGCCCCCCTGACCGCGGCGGTGGGCCTGGTCGCCGCCTACCTGCTGACCCGGCAGAGCTTCGCCGGCAAGAACGCCTTCGAGTTCGGCACCATGCTGAGCTTTGCCATCCCCGGCACGGTGATCGGCGTGAGCTATATCCTGGCCTTCAATGTCCCGCCGATCGAGATCACCGGCACCGGCATCATCCTTGTCATCAGCTTCATCTTCCGCAACATGCCGGTCGGCGTGCGCGCGGGCATCGCCTCGATGTCGCAACTCGACAAGTCGCTGGACGAGTCGTCGCTGACGCTGGGCGCCAACTCCTGGCAGACCTTCCGCCGGGTGATCCTGCCGCTCTTGCGGCCCGCCATCCTCGCCGCGCTGGTCTACAGCTTCGTGCGGGCGATGACGGCGATCTCGGCGGTGATCTTCCTGGTCTCGGCGGAATACGACATGGCGACCAGCTACATCATCGGCCGGGTCGAGAACAACGACTACGGCCTGGCCATCGCCTATTCCACGACGCTGATCTTCGTCATGCTGGCGGCGGTGGGCCTTCTGCAACTTCTCGTCGGCCGGGTCCGCATCGGCCGCCGCACGCAGCACGCAACGGAGACCCCTGCATGACCACAACAATCGCCTCCAAGGCCGCCCCGGTGCGTTTCGAGGGCGTCTCCAAGGCCTTCGGCAAGGATGTCGTCGCGGTCGACAGCATCGACCTGCATGTCGAGGCCGGCAAGCTGGTGACGCTGCTGGGCCCCTCGGGCTGCGGCAAGACCACGACGCTGCGGATGATCGCGGGGCTGGAAATGGCCACCTCGGGCCGCATCCTGATCGGCGACCGCGACGTGACCAAGCTGCCCGCCACCGACCGCGACGTGTCGATGGTGTTCCAGTCCTACGCGCTGTTTCCGCATATGAGCGTGCTGGAAAACGTCATGTACGGCCTGACCTTCTCGGGCTTCGCCAAGCCCGAGGCCCGCAGCCGCGCGCTGGCCGGGCTTGACCTCGTGGGCCTCAAGGGCTTCGACGCCCGCCTGCCCTCGGAACTGTCCGGCGGCCAGCAGCAGCGGGTCGCGGTGGCCCGCGCGCTGGTGCTGGAACCGCAGGTGCTCCTTTTCGACGAGCCCCTGTCCAACCTCGATGCCAAGCTGCGCCGCCAGGTGCGCGAGGATATCCGCGCCATCCAGCAGGACCTCGGGCTGACCGTGGTCTATGTCACCCACGACCAGGAAGAGGCGCTGGCGGTCTCCGACGAGATCGTGGTGATGCGCAATGCCGCCATCGCCCAGATCGGCACGCCGCGGAACCTCTACGACGCGCCCAACGACCGTTTCGTGGCGGATTTCATCGGCGAAGCCAACCTGCTCGACTGCCAGATCACCGAGGTTCAGGGCGACCGGGCCACCATCGAGATCGAGGGCTACCGCCACGCCCTGCCCTCGCGCGGGCTGCCCCCCGGCCCCGCCACCATCGCCGTGCGCCCCTCGCGCCTGCTGATCGGCGCGGAGCAGGGCATTCCGGCGACGGTCGCCAAGGCCACCTATGTCGGCGTGCGCATGGAATACACATTGACCGGCAACTTCGGCCAGGTCTTCGCGGTGCACGACAACGTCGACGAGCCGCTGACCCCCGGCACCGAGATCCGCATGGGCTTCACCGAAAAGGGCCCGGTGCTGCTGCCCGAGCGGGTGTGATGGGCACTCTGATCGTGATCTCCCATCCCGAGGTCACCATCGACCCCGCCACCCCGGTGCCCGACTGGGGGCTGAGCGCCGCGGGCCGCGCCCATGCCGCCCGTTTCGCCGCCTCCGAGGTAACGAGCGGCGTCACCCAGGTCTGGTCCAGCGCCGAGCGCAAGGCGCGCGAGACCGCCGCGATCCTCGCCGAGGCGCGCGCCTGCCCCCTGCAGATCGACGCGCGGCTGGGCGAGAACGACCGCAGCGCCACCGGCTTCCTGCCGCCGCCGGAGTTCCAGGCCGCCGCCGATGCCTTCTTTGCCCATCCCGAAACCAGTTTCCGCGGCTGGGAGCGTGCGGTGGATGCCCAGGACCGGATCGCCGCCGCGGTGCAGGAGATCGCGGCGGCGCATTCCGGCGGCGACCTTGCCATTTCCACCCATGGCGGCGTCGGCACGCTGCTCTATTGCGCGCTCATGGGCCTGCCCATCGACCGGCGCCACGACCAGCCGGCGCAGGGCCATTACTGGTGCGCCGACCTCGCCACCCTGCGCCCGCGGCACGGCTGGCGGCCCTTCGGTTGAGCCCGGCTCAGCGCGCCCAGGCCGCGTCGGCCATGGCAATCAGCCGGTCGAAAACCTCGGGCGTGCCGGTCACCACCCGCCCGCCATCGCGGATCATCGCATCGGCGTCCTGCTCTTCGACGCGCCCGCCGGCCTCTTCGATCAGAAGCTGCCCGGCCAGGCAATCCCAGGCGTTCATGTGCTCTTCGACATAGCCCAAGAGCCGCCCCGCCGCGACATAGGCCAGCGACAGCGCGCCGCTGGCATTGCGGTGAAACATCGCGCCTTCACCCAGCAAAGCCGCGACCACCGGAACGATATTGCCCGGCGCCACCCGGTTGGAATAGCCCACCCCGACGGTGCCATCGGCCAGCGCGCGCCCGGCAGCGACCTGCATCGGCGCGTCGTTCAACGTCGCCCCCGCGCCGCGCTGCGCCGCAAAGGTCTCGCCCATGTTCGGATCATGGATCACCCCGGTCTGGGTGCGCCCCCCGGCGACTCCGGCGATGACGATGGTCCAGTTGGGAATGCCGTTGACGAAATTTGTCGTCCCATCGATCGGATCGAGCACCCAGTCGAAACCGCTGGTGCCCGGCGTCGGCGCATGTTCCTCGCCATAGACGCCATCCTGCGGCCAGGCCTCGGCCAGGCGCTTGCGGATCAGGGTCTCGACATTGCGGTCGGCATCGCTGACCCAGTCCTGCGCCCCCTTGCGGTCGACGCGAAAGCTGCTGCGGCCCGAGAAATACTCCTGCGCCAGAGACCCCGCCTCGCGGCTGAGCGCGACCGCAAAGCGCGCCCTGTCATCCCAGTCCTTCATCCCGTTCCTCGCCTCGCTGTTGCATCCTGCCGTTTCGGGCCTGGTCCCACCGGCACCGCGAAAAGGCGTTGCGGCATCTATATACCGCGGGGCGGGGCTTGCCCAGAGAGGGGCAGCACGACATCCACCGCCTCGACCCGCCAGCGGCCCCCCTCGAAGATCGCGGCCTGCCCGGTCTCGATCGGAATGCCCAGCTTGCGATAGCGCGCCGCCCGCGCGGTATGAAACACCAGGTTGCCCATGCCGGGCGCGAGGATCTGCCCTGCCCGCACCTCCGCCGGGTAGGCCACCGGCGGGCCGGTCGCCACGACCCCCTGCGCGCCCGCGCCCAGCAAAGCCGCGCCCAGCGGCGCCAGCCAGCCCGGCGGCGCGGCCCAGTCCGGCGCCCAGTGGTGATAGTGCAGGCAGACCAGCACGACCGCCGCGCGCTGCACCGCCTCCGCGACGTCACGCAGGATGCGCGCCATGTCCTGCGGATCGGGCGTCCAGATCTCCTCCACCCGGTCGCGCGGCTCCAGCGGCAGGCCGTAAAACCGCGCGCCCTGCGTCGCCGCATCATAGCCGATGGCCTCGCGCCGCCTTTGCCGCTCGGCCTCGCCGCTGGCTTCGGCCAGCCGCGCCAGCGTGTCGATGTCACCCGCCGGAAGGCCCAGGCTGCGGTGCAGGCGCAGGGCATTGACCCCCGGCCCGGCATCGGCCATCGCCCAGTCCGGCGTCGGCCCCAGATCGACCGAGAGCACCGCGACCCCGTTGCGGCACCCGGCCCGGCCCGCCTCGGCCAGATCGACGCCCGCCCCGGAGACCGCGAAGCCGGCGTCGGCAATCGCCGCCCGGGTCGCAAGGATGCCCGCATGACCGAAATCCCAGACGTGGTTGTTGCCGAGGGCCAGGTGCGTCACGCCCAGGTCGGCCAGCATCGCCAGCGCCTCGGGATGGGCGGCGTGCAGGGTCTTGCGCTTCATCGGCCAGGCGCCCGCGGCCGGCAGGCAGCCCTCGAAATTGCAGACCACCGCATCGGCGTCGCGGCACAGAGCGCGCAGCGCCGCGCTCCAGGTCACAGGCCCATGGATCAGCGCCTGCCCCAGCGCCACCACCTTCATGGGCTGCGCAGCGGCAGGATCACCCGGCTCTCGGCGCCCAGAAAGACCGAGGTGGTGGCGATGCGCGTGCCGGTGGCATTCGGCGCGTCCGCGCCGGTCTGCGGGTTGACGTCGAACTTGGGAAAATTCGCGCCGCAGATATCGACGCGGATGCGGTGGCCCACGGCAAAGATATTCGCCACCGGCGGGGCCTCGAGGCTGATGCGCACCCGCGCGCCGGGGGTCAGCAATTGCGGTTTCTCCCAACTGTCGCGATAGCGCAGGCGCAGGATGCCGTCGGTCAGGTTGGCGGCGAAGCCTTGGGGGAAATCCTCGCTCGGCGGTGCGAGGTCGATCAGCTTGAAGGCCACGTCCATGTCCACCACGTCGGTGGCCAGCTCGAGGATCAGCCGCGGCGTCCCGGCGATTTCCACCGCCTGCTCAAGCGGCGCGGTGGCGAAGCTGAGAACATCACCGCGCGCGGCGATGGGGCCGAAGGGCGGGCGCGCGGCAAAGGTCTCGGGCGTGGTGACCTGGTCGAAGACCCCGCCTTCCATCACCGGCTCGCCCGAGGTGATCGCCCCGCCCATGGTCGGCACCGGGGTGTCGGGGTCGGTGACGAAGACCGCCGCGCCGGGGGCGGGGGTGTCCGTCACCAGCCCACCCTCCGCCGCCAGGTGATAGGCCACCTCGCGCGTGTCGCCGGGCGGCCAATGGGTGTCGCAGCGCCACAGGCCGCCCAGATCGCGCCGCCCCTCCGCCGTCCGCGCGCCCGTGCCGCCGCCCATGGCGAACCATTGCACCGTCGCGGGCCGGGGCCTTGCCGTCTCGGGCTTGAGCCAATGGTCGAACCAGGTCCGCCGCAGGGTGTCGTAATCCGGCGCAATCGCCCCGTCGAGCCGCGAATGCGGGCCGAAATCCGCATCGCCCGCAAAGCTCTGGCTGCGCCGCCCGTGCAGCCAGGGGCCCATGACAAGCTCGGCATGGCCGCCATTGCCGGTGATGCCCTCGAAATGCTTGAACATGGTCTCGCTGTAGGGATCGTACCAGCCGCTGATCAGGAAGGTCGGATATTGCGCCAGCGCCGCGTAATGCCCGGCGCCGAAGATCTCGGGCGCCTGCCAATAGGCGTCGAAGGCGCCGTGTTCCCATTGCTCGAACAGGTACTCCTCGTACTCCGGCACATGCCGCATGGGCGAGGCCCCCCGGTGCCAGGATTTCGCCTCGATCCAGGCGGCGATATCCTCCTGCGCCAGCGCCCGGGCGACCGCCGGATCCTTGGCCGCATCGCTCAGCCTGGCGTGCTTGTAGGCCCAGGTCACCTGTTTCATCTCGAAGGCGCCGCCGCGCCGCACGCCGCCCTGGTAGGCGTTCCAGAAGCCCCCGGAATCCAAAAACAGCGTGCGCAACCCCGGCGGCCGCAGCACTGCCAGCGCGGTCTGGACATGAGCGGAATAGCTCAGCCCGTAGGTGCCGAAATCGCCGCGGCACCAGTCCTGCGCGCGCGCCCAGGCCAGGGTGTCGACCCCGTCCTCGCCCTCGCCCATGTATTTGGCGAACACCCCTTCCGAGCCATAGCGCCCGCGGCAATCCTGGGTCATCACCGCATAGCCCGCCCGCGCCAGACCTTCGGCGACCTGAAGGTTGGTCTTCGGCACCGGATCGGCGACCGAGATCTCGCTGGGCCGCGCGCCGCCCTTGTCATAGGGCGTGCGGTGCAGCAGCGTCGGAAACGGCCCGCCCTGCGCCGGCAGGGTGATGTCGGTGGCCAGCCGCACCCCGTCGCGCATCGGGACCATCACATCCCGCAAGACGATGGGGTCTTCGATGGTCCCGTGCCCGGTCATCAGTTTGCCGGCCTTGCATCCTGGGCCAGGGTGCGTTCGTCGCGCCGCGGCGTGAAGTCGATCCCGGCCTTCGACGCCCAGCTCAGCGCCTGGAAGTAAAGCGGCACGATGGCGGCTTCGTTGAAGGCAATCGCGGCGGCGTCCTTCAGCGCCTCTTCGCGCTCGGCCGGGTCGAAGATCTGCGTCGCCGCCTCGATCGCCGCATCGAACGCGGGGTTCGAGTAGCGGAACCGGTTCAGCGTCCCCATGTCGTTTTCCTTGTCATAGGTATGCAGCGCGCTCAGAAGCCCGCGCGAGCTTTCGCCGGTGGAATTGCCGTAGGAGAACAGGAAGGCGCCATAGGCATTCTTGCCCGCATCCTTGGAATAGACCGAATAGGGGAAGGTCTCGACCCCGTTCACCTTCAGCCCACCGCGCGCCAGAAGCTGACCCAGCGCCTGCGCCACCTCGCCGTCCTGGCTGAAACGGTCGTTGGAGCTGTGCAGGGTGATGCCGAAGCCATCCGGGTAGCCCGCCTCGGCCAGCAGCGCCTTGGCGGCGGCAATATCGGCCTGCGGCACCGCGATCTCCGGGTTGAAGCCGAACACGCCTTCCGGGACGATCTGGCTGGCCGCTTCGCCCGCACCGTAAAGCACCCGGTCGATGATCGCCTGCCGGTCGATCATCATCGAGATGGCGCGGCGCACACGGGCGTCCTGGAAGGGGTTCTTCTCCAGCGGCTTGCCCTCGAGATCGGTCAGGAAGGGCGCATCGTCGGCCTGGTTCAGCGCCAGATAGATCAGCCGCACCGTCGGCGTGTCATAGACCGTGATGTCGGAATTGCCGCGCAGCGAGGGCAGGTCCGCCGGGGGCACCAGGTCGATCAGGTCGACCGCCCCGGACAGAAGCGCCGCGACCCGTGCCGCATCGTTCGAGATGAAGCGCATGGTGACGTTTTCATAGGCCGGTGCGTCGCCCCAGTAATCGTCATTGCGCGTCAGCATCAGCTTGTCGCCGGGCGACCAGGACACGAACTTGTAGGGCCCGGTGCCGATGGCGGCGCTGCCGGAATTGAAATCGCTGCTTTCCTTGCCCTCGGTCGCAGCCTTCGAGACGATATAGACCGTGCCGATGGTATCGATGAAGATCGGCGTCGGCGTCTTGGTGGTGAAGCGGATGGTCAGCGGATCGACGATCTCCATGGTCTCGATATCGGCGACCGATTGCTGAAAGGACGCGGGCGAGTTGGGCACATTGGGCGCGCGTTCCAGCGAAAAGACCACGTCCTCGGCGGTGAAATCGCTGCCGTCGTGGAACTTCACCCCCTCGCGCAGCTTGACCAGCCAGGTGGTCGGATCCTCGTTGGTCCAGCTCACCGCGAGGCCGGGGCGCGAACGCACGTTGGCATCGGTCAACGTCAGCTGATCGAAGATATGCAGCGCGGTCATCTGGTTCGGCCCGGTCCGCGAGAACTGCGGGTCGATGGATTGCGGCTCGTTGCCGCGTCCGATGGTCAGGTCCTGCGCCAGCGCAGGCAGGGCGGCCAGCGCCAGCGCCGCCGCCAGTGTCAGGGATTTCATCAAGGTCATGTCGTCACTCCTCCTGTTCGGTCGTGTCGTTGAGATGGCAGGCCGCGATCCGGCCGGGCGCCACGGGCTTCAGATCCGGCGCTGTGGTCTTGCAGACCGGCATGACATGCGGGCAGCGGGTGTGAAACCGGCAGCCCGGCGGCGGCGCAAGCGGCGAGGGCAACTCGCCCTTGAGCGGCACATAGACCCGCCGCCCCCGGCCCACCCGCGGCGCCTCGTCCAGCAGGGCCTGGGTGTAGGGATGCGCCGGTTTGCGAAAGATCTCGGGCGTCGGGCCGACCTCGACGATGCGGCCGAGGTACATGATCGCCACCCGGTCGGTCAGATGCTCGATCACCCCGAGGTCATGCGAGATGAAAAGATAGGTCAGCCCGCGCCGCTCGCGCAGATCCATGAAGAGGTTGAGCACCTGCGCCTGGATCGAGACATCCAGCGCCGCCACCGCCTCGTCACAGACCAGGAACTTCGGCTGCACCGCCAGCGCCCGGGCAATGCCGATGCGCTGGCGCTGGCCGCCCGAGAACTGGTGCGGAAAGCGCCGGGCATAGCCGGGGTCGAGGCCGACTTCCTGCATCAACTCGGCCACCGCGGTCTCGCGGTCTGCGCGTGCCACCATGCCATGCACCACCGGCGCCTCGCCGATGATATCGGCAATGCGCTTGCGCGGGTTGAGCGAGGACATCGGGTCCTGAAAGATCATCTGGATATCCAGCCGCGCGCGGCGGGCATCCTCGGCGGTCCAACCGGCCTCTTCCTTGCCCTCGAAGCGGAACTCCCCGCCGGATTTGCCATGCACCCCGGCCACGATGCGCCCCAGGGTCGACTTGCCGCAGCCGCTCTCACCGACCAGCCCCAGCGCCTCGCCATGGTTGACCTCGAGCGAGACACCATCGACCGCGCGCAGGACCGGCGGCTTGGGCAGGCCCAGCCGGATCGCCAGCCGCTCGGCGAAATCGGGCTTGCGGGTGAAGATCTTGGAGACATCCCGAAGGGCGACATGCGGAACATTCATGACGCCACCTCGCGGCTCAGCGGCGCCAGGCAGCGCGCCATGTGCCCGGCGCCGACATATTGCACCGGCGGCGGTGTGGCGCAGGCGGGGATCGCATGGCGGCAGCGCGGCGCGAAGGGACAGCCCGGCGGCAGGTGCAGCACCGAGGGCGCCATGCCGGGGATCTGGTTCAGCCGCTGGCCCGGCGTGGTGCGGCTGGGGATCGAATTGAGCAACCCCTCGGTATAGGGATGCGCCGGATTGCCGATCACCTCGGCCGAGGGTCCGTGTTCGACGATCCGCCCGGCATACATCACCGCCACGGTATCGGCGATGGTCTCGACCACGGCGAGGTCATGGCTGACCCAGACCATGGCCGTGCCGGTCTCGGCCACCAGCTTTTGCATCTCGGCGATGATCTGGCCCTGGATGGTCACGTCCAGCGCCGTCGTCGGCTCATCCGCCAGGATCAGCGCCGGGCTGTGCAGCAGGGCAATGGCGATGGCGACGCGCTGGCGCATCCCGCCGGAAAACTGGTGCGGATAGGCGCGGATGCGGTCTTCGGGCGAGGGGATGCCGACCCGCGCCAGCACGCTAATCGCCCGGTCACGGGCCGCCTTCTTCGAGACCTTCTCATGCGCCAGAATGGTCTCGACCATCTGCGTCTCGATCCGCAGCACCGGGGTCAGCGTCATCATCGGGTCCTGGAACACCATGGCAATCTCGCGCCCGCGGAGCTGCCGCATGCGCGCCACCGGCGCGCCGACCAGCTCTTCGCCCTTGAACCGGATCGAGCCTTCGACCACCCGCCCCGGCGGGTCGATCAGCCCGAGGATCGAGAAGCTGGCCACCGTCTTGCCCGACCCGCTTTCGCCCACCAGCCCCAGCACCTCGCCCGCGTCGAGGGTAAAGTCGATGCCGTCCACCGCCTTGACCATGCCGGCCCGGGTGTCGAAATGGGTCTTCAGACCGCGAACCTCCAGAAGCGCGCTCATCGGGCATTCCTCGGGTTCAGAACCTCGCGCAGCCGGTCGCCGACGATATTGATCGCAAAGATCAGCGTCAGCAGCAGCAGCCCGGGAAAGACGCTGATCCAGTAAAGCCCGGCCAGCATGACGTTGAACCCGTTCGAGATCAGCAGGCCCAGCGAGGGCTCGGTGATCGGCAGGCCGAGGCCGAGGAAGGACAGCGTCGCCTCGGCGGAAATGGCGCTGGCCACCTGCATGGTGCCGATCACGATCACCGGCGGCATGCAGTTGGGCGCGAGATGGCCAAAGACGATCCGCGCATGCGACAGGCCCAGCGAGCGCGCCGCCTCGATATATTCCTTGCTGCGTTCGCTGAGCGCGGTGGCCCGCACCGCCCGCGCGAAATAGGCCCATTGCACCACCACCAGCGCCAGGATCACCTTCTCGACCCCCTGCCCCAGAATCGCCAGCATCATCAGCGCCACCAGGATGGTCGGAAAGCCCAGCATGAAATCCACGATCCGCATGATCAGCGCATCGACGAAGCCCCCCGCATAGGCCGCGATCAACCCCAGCGAGACCCCGACCGCAATCGCCAGCACGCCCGAGGCGACGCCGACGAACAGGCTGGTGCGCAGCCCGTAGAGCATGGCCGAGAACATGTCGCGCCCCTGGTTGTCGGTGCCCAGAAGATAGAACGGCCCGTCCGGCGAGACTGAAAACGGCGGCAAGCGGCTGTCGAAGAAACTGATCTCGGTCAGGTCATAGGGGTTCTGCGGCGCCAGCCAAGGCCCGACGATGGCCGCCAGCAGCAACAGCAGGCAGACCCCCAACGCGATCAGCGCCGTCCTGCTTTCGGCGAACTCCTCCCAGACCGGGCGCCAGCGTGAAGGCGTGGCCGCGGCCATGCCCGACGGGGTCGGCACCGGCGGGATGACATTCGGCGTATCGCTCATGCCTTGCCCCCCAGCCGCACCCGCGGATCAAGCGCGGTATACAGCAGGTCGACGATCAGGTTGATCATGATGAACATGAAGGTGATGACCAAGAGGTAGGCGGCCACGACCGGCCGGTCGAGCTTGTTGATGCTGTCGATGATCAGCTTGCCCATGCCCGGCCAGGCAAAGATCGACTCGGTGATCACGGCAAAGGCAATGACCGAGCCCAGCTCCATCCCGATCACCGTGACGATCGGCGCGGCGATGGTCTTGGCCACATGCACGCCGACGATGCGGGTCTCGGAAATGCCCTTGGCGCGGGCGAACTTGACGAAATCCAGCGGCATGGTCTCGCGCACCTGCGCCCGGGTCAGGCGGATCACCAGCGCCAGCTTGAACAGCGCCAGGTTGGTTGCCGGCAGGATCAGGTGGCGGATGCCGTCCCAGGTGGCAAAACTGGTCTCGATGCCGAGGATCGTGCCGGTCGCGCCCCGCCCGCTGGAGGGCAGCCAGCCCAGCCCGATGGAAAACACCAGGATCAGCATCAGACCCTGCCAGAAGTTGGGCAGCGAAAACCCGAGGATCGAGCCGGTGACGATGGTCCGGTCCAGCCGCGTGCCCGGATGCAGCCCGGCATAAAGCCCCAGCGGCGCGCCCAGCACGATGGCGATGAACAGCGCCGAGAGCGCCAGTTCCAGCGTCGCCGGAAACCGTTGCAGGATCAGCGTGATCGACGGCGTGTTATAGACGAAGGAGGTGCCCAGATCGCCGGTCAGCGCGTTCTTCAGGAAGACGCCGTATTGCACCCAGATCGGCTGATCGAGGCCCAGCGCGAGGATCGCCGCCTGCCGCTCGGCCTCGGTGGCGTCGTCGGGCAACAGGATCTCGGCCGGGTTGCCCACCGCGTAAAGCCCGATGAAGACCACCAGCGACACCGCCAGCAGGACCCCCGCGGTCTGAAGCAAGCGTCGTATCAGAAAAACCGTCATCGGTCCGCCATCCCCCCTGCGCCTGAACGAAAGATTGTGACGTGCGTCCCTGCGTCACAATCTTATTGTTGCGAGCGAAGCCCCCATAAGCCAGTGTTATGACATGGCGACATCCATTCTCCGCGGCCTCGAGGTCTTTATCGCGCTGATCGAAGAGGGCAGCGCCACCGCCGCCGCGCGCCGCCTGGAACTGTCGCAACCCGCCGTCAGCCAACAGATCGCCCGGCTGGAAAAGGAACTGAGCCTGTCGCTCTTCATGCGCGAGAACGGCCGGATGCGTCCGACCGAGACCGCGCTGTCGCTCTTCGAGGAGGCGACCCATGCCTTCGACGGGCTCGACCGGGTGCTCAACCTCGCCCGCGACATCCGGCGACTGGAACGCGGGTTGCTGCGGGTGGCCGCGCCGCACAGCCTTGCCGCCACCATCCTGCCGCGTGCGCTCAAGACCCTGACGCAGGAGCATCCGCAATTGCGGATCCAGGTCCACCTTGGCAGATACGAGAAGATCGCCGGCCTGGTCGCCGCGCGCGAGGTCGATCTCGGCCTCGTCAAGGCGCCGGTGCTGACGCCGGGGGTCGAGACCGTCGACCTGCTGTCCTGCGGGCTGATGGCGGTGACTGCCCGCAGCCATCCGCTGGCCACCAAGGCGCGGGTGACGCCCACCGACCTGACCCATGAGCCCTTGGTGATGATCGGCCGGGGGCGGCCCTGGCGCGACGAGATCGACGTCGCCTTTCGCCGCGCGCGGGTGGCGATGCGGGTGTCGGTCGAGACGCAATCGGTGGAATCCGCCTGCGGGTTCGCCGCCGAGGGCTTCGGCACCGCCATCGTTCCCGACTGGCTGGCCCGCGCGCTGAACCGCAGCGACATCGCCATCGTGCCCTTCGACATCGACGTGCGCCACCGGTTCCTCGTCGCCTACCCCAGCCGCTCGCACCGGGCCGCCATCGCCGCCGACTTCGCCGCCGCGCTGACCGCCGAACCGGTCGCGCCTGCGGCCCGGCGCCGGTTGGGGTGAGCGGGGCGGGGTGGGTGCGATGGTCCAGCCCTTGAAACCTGTGATGCTGCCGGGGTCTGTCTTGACCGCTCTCGACCGGGTGTCGATGCCACGGGCTGTCTTGGCATCCGAAGCGCGCCAATTGCCAACTGCCCCCCTGCCCTCTCCGGGTTTCTCCCGCCGCCCGACCCGGACAAAAACGGCACATCTGCAAAGGTTTCGTCCCATTCGACGTGACCGGGAAAGCCATCTATGCTATCCGTGCTGTGTGGCGTCCGGTTTAGGGTTGGCTTTGAGGATTGACTTGAACCGCCCGCCCCTCGCGGCGCTTTCCCCGTCAAATCAGCCTGAATTCCGCCCCAGGTCGCAGCGCACTTTCATGTCCGATAAATCCCACTATCGGGAGCCCGCATCTCCGCTCTTTGGCGGGCCATCCTGAAGACGTCATCGCAATTCCTCGCGGAAAACCATGCTCACCGTTTCAGACCATGAACGCACGATCCCCTGCCCGTCCGATCAGGTAACGGATGCTCCCCTATCCACCGCCCGCACAGAAAATTGTCAGCTGACAATCCACCTATCCCAGCCCCCAAACCAGAATTGTCAGCTGACAATTCCACCCGCCCCACAGGCCCGCACCATCGCGCCCAGGTTCAGGTCGCCGGTTTCCGAGCGCTTCACCAGCGCCCGCAGATAGCCGCCCGGATTGCGGATCCGTCGGATCTTCTCCAGCATGCAAAGCACCGCCGTCGCCGCCCGTTTCGGCCCCAGTACCCGCAGCGCCCCCTGATAGATCGACGGCGCGATCCCCAGCATGGCGTGCAATCGCCCAGACACCGCGATCACCCCGTGCCAATCGGGCGGCGTGTCGGGAAAGTAGCTCTTGTACTCGGTGCAATGCTCCAGCACCTCGCCCAGCACCGGCACCTCGGGCTGCCGCTCCGCGCTGTCCCTACTTACTAATGATTTCTTACTTGTACTCTGTATGTGCCGCTCATTCCGACCGTCGCCGGCGCTCATTTTCTCCGTCACCGGCGCCTCCGGCAGCGGTTCCGCAAGCCGCGGCTCGAGACTGTCGAGCAGGGCAGACAGGTCCTCCGCCCGGGCCTTCCGGCGCAGGGTCAGCCGCGCCGCTTCGATCTCGGGATCATCCGCGGCAACCCGGTTCTCCTCGATCAGCCGGGCGCGTACAAGGGCCAGCCGGTCGCGCAGCGCGGCCAGATGCGCGCGGGCATCGCGGGCCTGATCTGCGGCGGCCATCAGGGCCTGGGCGGCGCGGGCAAGCGGGCTGAGGTCGAAGCCGAAGGCCAGCCCGTGCCGGCGGGCAAAGCGCTTGCGGTTGGGGCTGTCCTGCCGGCTGACAATCCCGCGCGCCACCAGCGTCGCGAGGTGACGCCGCAGGGTGCTTTCCGGCATCCCGTTGAGCCGCTGCGACAGCGTGGCATTGGAGGGAAAGACCACCGCCGCGCCCGGTTCCTGCGGCAGCGCGCGGTCGGGATAAAAGCTGAGCAGCGCCCGCAGCACGCCCAGCGTGCGGTGGTTCAGCCCATGGGCCTCGGCGGCTTCGGTCAGCGCCGCCAGCAGCGCCCACTTGTCGGTGTCCGGCGCAGCCGGTTGGGGCTGCCCGAATGCCATTCGGGACATCTGTGTCATGTCAAATTTCACGAAAGACAAAAAATCCCGTCCGCCGAGTCTCAGCGGAGTTGACAGGATCGGGGTCGGGGGCTTATCTCAAGAGTGCGAGAAATGAGAAGGCTCTCCGGGACCCGTCCTGGGGGGCTTTTTCTTTGTCCTGTCTCGTGCCTCCTTTTACCTGCTCGTTTGCTCTCGGTCTTTCGTCCGCTCGTTGATCCAGCGGTCGTAAAGCTCTTGCATCACCGCTTCGGCCTGTTGGTCCAGCCAGCGGGGAAAATCGGGGGCGTCGCCATTGGGGATGGTCAGCACCAGGCCGGTGTCGCTGGCCTTGACCTTGGCCAGGGCAAAGCCCGAAGCGCTCATCACCTTGCGCGCCGGTGCGGGCTTGCGCCGGGCGGCCTTGGGCGCGGGCGTGTCGGTGGCCCAGGCCAGCACCTGCTCGAAGCGGGCGTCGGAGCCCTCGATGCCGGTCAGGGCGGGCAGGCGGGCCTCGACCCGGGCGGCGCGGGCCGTGTCCTGCATCGCCTCGGCCAGTTTCATCCAGCGCTCGCGGCCGATGCCGGGGGCCGAACCGATCCGGACGAGGAACTCCATCGTGAAGGCATGGCCGACCTTGAGCATCCGGGAGACCATCGGCAGGTCCATCGACAGCGCCGCGGCGATTGTCTGCCGGTCGTAGTCCAGCGCGTCGAGCTGCGCGGCAAAGCTGGCCTTCTCGATGAACGACAGGTCCTGGCGGGCGGTGTTCTCCTGGCCCTGGGCCAGCACCAGCGCCTGGTCGTCAAGCTGGCGGACCATCGCCTTGACCGGCAGGCCCAACTCGCGCAGCGCCAGCACGCGGCGGCGGCCATAGACGATGTCGAAGCGCCCTGCCTCGCCGGGGCGCGGACGCACCAGCACCGGGACCTGCTGGCCGTAGGTGCGCAGCGACTCCTTGAGGGCCTCGTCGGCCCGGGGGTCGGCGCCGAGCCGGTCGGCGACCCCGGCGCTGTGGATCATCGCGGGGTCGATCTCCTGGACCGCGTTCTCCTGCAGCCGGGTCAGCGAGTTTTGCAGCGCGCCCACGGCGCCGCGCGGGGCAGGGGGGTCGGGGAGCGTGCGGCGCTGTTGCGGGGCGCTGTCGCCCTGGGTCAACCCGCCGGTGAGAATGCCTTTTCTTGCCATCAGTCACGCCCCCATGCTTGCTGGACCAGTCTCTCGACCTCGTCGTTTACCGCGTTGAGCGATTCGACCGCCCGGTCATAGGTGGACCGGTGAAAGGCGCTGCGCTCGACCTCGTAGATGGTCTGCTGGGTCAGGCCCGCATCGGAGATCGCGGTGGATTTCAGCATCGGCGCGACCATCACCTCCTTGTCGAACAGCTGGCGCAGGAAGGCGACCACCTGTTGCTGAGGGCCGTCGGAGGGCTCGTAGCGGTTGATCAGGAAGCGCAGGAAATCGAAGTCCATCCGCGCGCCCGCATTCGACACCACGTCCAAGAGGTCGGCGCTCATCTGCAGGAACTGCGACATCGAGGCGACGTCGAGCATGTTGGGCACCACGGTGATCAACACGCCGGTCGAGGCGCAAAGCGCCGACATGGTGAGATAGCCCAGCTGCGGCGGGCAGTCGAAGATGATCACGTCGTAATCGGCCTCGACCTCCTGCAGCGCTGCGGCCATGCGGGCAAAGAACGCCGGTTGCAGGTTCTGGCGCAGGGCGGTGGGGGTCTCGTGCTCGAATTCCTGCAGGATCAGCCCGCCGGGGGCGAGGTCCAACCCGGTGAAATAGGTCTGTTGCACGATCGAGGAAAACGGCACCGGATCCTCGTAGCGGATGGCGTCGTAGATCGAGCCGGAATGCAGAAAATCAACCTCTGGTTGATAGCCGAAGAGCGTCGTCAACGAGGCCTGCGGGTCGATGTCGACGGCGAGCACCCGGTAGCCCTTGAGCGCGAAGCGTTGGGCGGCATGGATGGCGCTGGTGGTCTTGCCCGAGCCGCCCTTGAAGTTGAGGAACGACAGCACCTGCACCTTGTCGCCCGCACGCCGGCCCCGGAGATAGGTGCCGCGGGTCTTGGCATTGGTCTCGAGCGTGGCGCGGATGGCGTTGAGATCGGCCACCGAGTAATAGCGCCGCCCGCCGGCGGTGGCATGGACATCGCCGATGCGCCCGTCGAAATGCAGCTTGCGCAGGAAGCTGGCGGAAATGCCCAGCAGGTCGGCCGCCTCGCCGGCGCTGAACAGCCGCAATTCCTTGCGGGCATCGGGCGCAAAGCTCTTGAGCATGTGCTGCTCGAGCGCAGCCGCAAGATTTTGCGCATTCTCGCGAATACGCGTATTGATATGGATCGGGTGGGTTCCCGTCATCTGCTCTTGCCCTCGCTCGGTAACGCTGTTTTCCGCCAGCGCTTTATTTATCGTTTCTTTATGCCACCAAATCGTGATTTGGCAAGAAATTCATTCGGATCCGTCGGTTCGCGGTGGATCCTGCTTTGATCCGTACTTTCGCAGGATCGGCGAATTATGGCGCAAGCTGTTGAAAACCATGGGTTAAGCCGAAAACCCGGCCCCAGGGCGCGCAGCGCGGTCCGGGGCAGGGAAGCGGTGCTGCGCAAGGCCCGCGGGGCCGGAGGGTCGAATCGCGCGGGGCTTTCGCGGCCGGGGTTGATCTGCGTCAAGAGGGGGGACCTGCGACTGCGCTATCCCCGGCGCAGGCGCCTGCACGGCGGGGATTGGCGCGCGGCGCGGGCTTCGCTACCGTCAGGGGGCGCGGCGGCGCGGTCGCGCCTTGTCTTGCCGCCGCCGGGAATTTCGCTCAGAGGAGAGACGTCATGAATCGCGGCACCCAGTTCAACTTCTGGTACATCCTGATCGCCGTCATGGGCGTGGTCTTCATCCGCGATCTCTGGGTCCAGAGCCAGACCATCGAGGCCATCCCCTACAGCCAGTTCGAGACCTATCTCGCCGAGGGGGTGGTCGACGAGGTGGTGATCGGCAGCACCTCGATCAGCGGCACCTTCACCCTGCCGCAGGGCGGCAAGACCGGCTTTGTCACCCGCCCGGTGGAACCCGAGCTGGCCGAGCGGCTGAGCGACACCGGCGTGACCTATTCCGGCGCGGTCGAGAACACCTGGTTCAGCACCCTGCTGTCCTGGGTGCTGCCCGCGCTGTTCTTTGTCGGGATCTGGATATTCGCGATCCGCCGGATGAGCGGCAGCCAGGGCATCGGCGGCATGATGTCGATCGGCAAGAGCAAGGCCAAGGTCTATGTGGAAAGCGACACGCGCGTGACCTTTGCCGATGTCGCCGGGGTGGACGAGGCCAAGGCCGAATTGCAGGAGGTGATCGATTTCCTGAAGGATCCCAAGGGGTACGGCAGTCTTGGCGCGCGGATGCCCAAGGGCATCCTGCTGGTCGGTCCGCCGGGCACGGGCAAGACGCTGCTGGCGCGCGCGGTGGCGGGCGAGGCCGGAGTGCCGTTCTATTCGATCTCGGGTTCGGAGTTCGTCGAGATGTTCGTCGGCGTCGGCGCGGCCCGGGTGCGTGACCTGTTCGAACAGGCGCGCGAGGCGGCGCCGGCGATCATCTTCATCGACGAGCTGGATGCGCTGGGCCGGGCGCGCGGCGCGGGCAATATCCAGGGCGGCAACGACGAGCGCGAGCAGACCCTGAACCAGCTTCTGACGGAGCTTGACGGCTTCGATCCCAGCGAAGGGGTGGTGCTCTTGTCGGCGACCAACCGGCCCGAGATCCTCGATTCCGCCTTGCTGCGCGCCGGGCGGTTCGACCGGCAGGTGCTGGTCGACCGGCCCGATCGCAAGGGGCGGGTGCAGATCCTCAAGGTGCACATGAAGAAGGTGGTGCTGGGCCCGGATCTGGAACTCGAGGACATTGCCGCGCTGACCACCGGGTTTTCCGGCGCGGATCTGGCCAACCTTGTCAACGAGGCGGCGCTGCTGGCGACGCGGCGGCGCGGCAAGGTGGTGACGATGGAGGATTTCACCCATGCCATCGAACGCATCGTCGCGGGGCTGGAAAAGCGCAACCGGCTGATCAACCCGCGCGAACGCGAGATCGTGGCCTTTCACGAGATGGGCCATGCGCTGGTCTCGATGGCGCTGCCCGGGGTGGACGAGGTGCACAAGGTCTCGATCATCCCGCGCGGCATCGGCGCGCTGGGCTATACCATCCAGCGCCCGACCGAGGACCGGTTCCTGATGACCGAGGCCGAGTTGCGCGACAAGATCGCCGTGCTGATGGGCGGACGGGCCGCCGAGAAGCTGGTCTTCGACCACCTGTCCACCGGGGCCGCCGACGACCTGGCGCGGGCCACCGATATCGCGCGCTCGATGGTGGCGCGTTACGGCATGGATGCCGAGCTGGGCAATGTCAGCTACGAGGCGCCGCAGGGCAACTTCCTCGAGGGCCGCTCGCCGCGCTATATCGAGCGCAGCTACAGCGAGGCCACCGCCGAGGCGATGGACGGCGCGGTGCGCGCGGTGCTGCGCGAGGTCTCGGACCAGGCGCTGGAGATCCTGACCGCCAACCGCGACATTCTGGATCGGGCCGCCACGCGGCTGCTTGAAGTCGAAACGCTGGATGAGGCAGAATTGAAGAGCCTGGCGCAGGGTTTGCGCCCTGCCGCCTCGGATGACACAGTCTCGGATGACACAAGGGTCGCGATGAATGAATGAGGATCCCTACAAGGTGCTGGGCGTGGCCCGCACAGCCACCCAGGACGAGATCAAGAAGGCCTATCGCAAGCTGGCCAAGGCGCTGCACCCCGATCTCAACCCCGGCGACAGTGCCAAGGCGGCACAGTTCCAGGCCGTCGCCGCCGCCAATGACATCCTGAGCGATCCCGAGACGCGCAAGCGTTTCGACGCGGGCGAGATCGATGCCGCGGGCCAGGAGCGGCCGCAGCGGCAGTATTACCGCGATCACGCCGGCGCCGATCCGCAGGGGCGCTATACCACCGGGGCGGGGCATGGCGATTTCGACGATCTGTCGGGCGTGTTTTCCGATCTCTTCGGCGCGGGCGCGCGGGCCCGCACAGGTCGCAGCCAGGGCTTTGCCGCGCGCGGCGCCGATCTGCGCTATCACCTGGAGGTGGACTTCATGGATGCGGCCAGGGGCGCGACGCGGGCGGTGCCGCTGCCCGACGGCAGCGCCATCGACCTGAAGATCCCGGCGGGCGTGCGCGACGGCCAGACCCTGCGCCTGCGCGGCAAGGGCCAGCCGGGGCTGGGCGGCGGTCCGGCGGGCGACGCCTATGTCGAGATCACGGTGCGCCCGCATCCGGTCTTCACCCGCGACGGCATGGATGTCGAGATCGAGGTGCCGATCTCGTTCGACGAGGCGGTCCTGGGGGCGAAGATCGACGTGCCGACGCTGACCGGCAAGGTGTCGATGAGCGTGCCCAGGGGGGCCTCCTCGGGGCAGCGGCTGCGGCTGAAGGGCAGGGGGATCAAGCCGGCGAAAGGTGCCGCGGGCGACCAGCATGTGCGGCTGAAGATCGTGCTGCCGCCGCGGATCGACGCCGGGATGGAGGCGATCGCGCAGCAGTGGCGCGACCTCGGCGCGCCGGATCCGCGCGCCAGGCTGTGGAGGGACCTGTGATGCTGAACGAAGGCGATGTGGTGGCCCGGGTCGCGCGGGTCGAATTGCGCGAACTCAGGCTCTGGGTGCGCGAGGGCTGGGTCAAGCCTGCCGAGGGCGAGGGCGGGCCGCTGTTCGACGATCTGGACGTGGCGCGGGTGCGGCTGCTGTGCGATCTGCGCAAGGAGATGGCGCTGCCCGACGATGCGCTGCCGGTGGTGCTGTCGCTGCTCGACCAGTTGCACGGGCTGCGCCGCGACCTGCGCGACCTGGCCGGCGCGGTCGACGCCCAGTCCGAGGAGGTGCGGCAGGCCATTGTCGAGGCCTGCAAGGCGCGGCGCGAAACCCGGTCCTGACCGGCTTGGCGCCCGGCCCTCGGCTTCGCATGTCATCGGCGCGGGTTGACCGGTGATAATGACGAAGGGTCCAGGGATACCTATATCAGGAGGGAAGACCGCGCCCGCCGTCCGGGCGGTGTGCGGTTTGCGGTCGCGGCAAGGGGCGTGACGGTCTCTCGACACGCGGGCCCGGTAGGGGCACGCGCCGCCGCGCAGCCGCAAGGCGAAAGGAAAAGAGATGGCCAAATCGACCAAGACATCTGCCGCGCGCCGCGGGAAATCCGCCGCGAAACAGCCCCCCGTAGAGCCGGAGCAGCCCGCCAACGTGGCGCCCGCCCCGCAGGCGCGCGAGGGTGCCGAGGGCCGCCACCAGATGGTTGCGCCGGAACTGGGCCTGGACTGCGACCAGGTCAGGCCCGACAATTACCGCACCCAGAGCATGGATCACGCGGTCAAGGCGCATATCGCGCGGCTGACCCTGGGGCTGACGCCCTTCGGCCTGTCGTCGCTGTTCTTCAACTGGGGCGTGCACCTGGCCGGGTCGCCGGGCAAGCAGGCGCAACTGGTCGAAGGGGCCGCGCGCAAGGCCGGCCGGCTGATGATGGCCGCCCTGCAGCAGGCCCAGGGCCAGGACGTGGCGCCCTGCATCCTGCCGTTGCAGCATGACAAGCGTTTCGAGGCCGCCGAATGGCAGCAATGGCCCTACAACCTGTTCTATCAGAATTTCCTGCTGACCCAGCAATGGTGGTACAACGCCACCAATGACGTCGATGGCCTGTCGCGCCGCGAGGAACAGGCGGTGTCCTTTGCCACGCGCCAGATCCTCGACATGCTGTCGCCGGCCAACGGGCTCTGGACCAACCCCGAGGTGATTGCCCGCACCATCGAGGAAGGCGGCGCCAACCTTGCGCGCGGGGCGCAGAACCTGGCCGAGGACTGGCAGCGCGCGATCTCGGGCGAGCCGCCGGTCGGCGCCGAGGACTACCGGCCCGGGCGCGAGGTGGCGGTGACCCCCGGCAAGGTGGTCTATCGCTCGCATCTTCTGGAGCTGATCCAATATGCGCCGCAGACCGAGAGCGTGACCCGCGAGCCGCTGCTGATCGTGCCGGCCTGGATCATGAAATACTACATCCTCGATCTGTCGCCGCATAATTCGCTGGTGCGCTTCCTGGTCGACCAGGGCTTCACGGTCTTCATGATCTCGTGGCGCAATCCCGATGCCGGCGACCGCGACCTTGGCATGGACGATTACATCGAGGCGGTGGGCCAGGCGCTGGATGCGGTGGGCCGGGTGGTGCCCGAGACGCCGGTGCACGCGGTGGGCTATTGCCTGGGCGGGACGCTCTTGTCGATCAAGGCAGCACAGATGGCGCGCGATCACGACGACCGGCTGAAATCGGTCTCGCTGCTGGCCACCCAGGTCGATTTCGAGGATCCGGGCGAATTGCAGCTGTTCACCAGCGAGAGCCAGGTCTCGTTCCTGGAACACATGATGTGGGATCAGGGCTACCTCGACACCAAGCAGATGGCCGGGGCCTTCCAGTTGCTGCGCTCGACCGACCTGATCTGGTCGCGCTACGTGCATGAATACCTGATGGGCGGGCGGCAGGAGATGTTCGACCTGATGGCCTGGAACGCCGATGCGACGCGGATGCCCTACCGGATGCACAGCGAGTACCTGCGCAGGCTCTACCTCGACAATGCACTGTCGCAAGGCCAGTACGAGGTCGGCGGCAGGCCGGTGGCGATCACCGATATCTCGACCCCGGTGTTCTGCGTCTCGACCACGGGCGATCACGTCGCGCCCTGGCAATCGGTCTACAAGCTGCACCTGCTGACCGATACCGACATCACCTTCGTGCTGACCTCGGGCGGGCATAATGCCGGCATCGTGAGCGAGCCGGGGCGCAAGGGCCGGACCTACCAGATCTCGGAGACGCGCGACGGGGCGAATTACGTCCCGCCCGAGGATTGGCGCGCGCAGACCGAGTTGAAGGACGGATCCTGGTGGCCGGAATTCGTGACCTGGGTGCGCGCGCATTCCAGCGGCACCGGCGCGCCGCCGCCGATGGGCGGCAGCGAGGACGGCCGGGCGGTGCTGGGCGATGCGCCGGGCACCTATGTCTTCCAGCGCTAGGCGTTGCGGGCCGGGCCCTCGTTATCGGGGTCCGGCCCGGGCTCTGTCAGACAGTTCGTCAGACGGGGGTCGCGTGTTTTTCCGAGGCCGCCTTCGCGGTGTCCGCGGTATCGCTCATCGCGCCGACCTCGGAGCGCAGCACGCCGCCGGCGCAGCGGGTCATGAAGTCGGCCCATTCGCCGGCTTCCTCGGCAAACCGTTCGAGCGATTTGGTCTGCCAGTCGGCCATGGCCTTGAAGGCGCTGGCCGGATCCTGCATCCCCGCCTCGGCGACCTGGGCCACCATGTCCAGCGCAAGGCGCCTGTCCTCGTGCCGCCGTCGGACCCAGGCCGAGGTGAACGCCTCGGTGGTCTTCATGATCTGAACATGCGCCTCGCCGACGTGCCGGGTCTGCGGCATGAGCGAGGGGTTCATCGAAAACAGCACCTGGGCGGCGTTCAGGGCGGCCTCGGTCTGCTTGTTGGCGGTGTCTTTGCTGGGCATGGGAGACTCCTTTCAAGGAAGTACCTTCGATCACGGTAGCGCGAATCGGGTGTGGCGCATTAACCGCCGTAAACTTGCGGTGGAACAAAGCCGGGCGCCATTTGATGCAGGTTAATGCGCCGGGCGGCGGTTGGTCTATGAGTGCAAGTGACACAGCGGCGCCGGACGCCGTGAACAGGGTAAGGCGGGCCCGCCATGGGCAGGACAGCGCAAGGCCCCACCACCCCGCAGGCGCGGCATTCGGGGCGCGGCGCTCCCTGACATGAAGAAGGCCCGGGCCGGTGCGCGGCGCCGGGCAGGATGGCGATACCGGGCGAGGCCCTGCCGGGCGGCCGGACGAGGAAGGAACAAGAATGAACGACATGCTGACCTATCTGCAACGCAGCTGGTGGATTTTCCTGTTGCGGGGCCTCGCCGCGGTCGCGGTGGGGGTCATGGCCTTTGCCTGGCCCGCGCTGACGCTGGCGGTGCTGGTGGTCATCTTCGGGGTCTATGTGCTGACCGACGGGATTTTCGGGCTGGTCGACGCGGTGCGCTATCGCGACCGGCTGGGCCGGGTCTGGCCGCTGGTGCTGGAATCGATCCTGGGGATCGCGGTCGGGCTCTTGACGCTGTTCTGGCCCGGGGAGACGGCGCTGGTGCTGCTGATGTTCGTGGCCGCCTGGGCGGTGGTCGGCGGGCTGATGCGCGTCGTGCTGGCCTTCCAGATCCGCCACGAGATCACCGGCGAATGGTACCTGATCGCCAGCGGGCTGCTGTCGATCCTGTTCGGCGGCCTGTTGATCGCGGTGCCGCAGGCCGGGCTGGTCACGCTTGCCTGGATCATCGGCTTCTATGCGCTGCTCTTTGGCGCGCTTTTCATCCTGCTCGCCGTCCATCTGCGCAAGCTTGGCCGCGCGAGTGACAGTATGGCCTGACAGTTTGGCCTGAGCGGCCCTCCCTGACATCGAAGGAAACCCCATGAAACGTTTGCAAGACAAGATCGCGCTGATCACCGGCGGGGCCGCCGGGATCGGGCTGGAGACCGCGCGGCTGTTTCTGGCCGAGGGCGCCTCGGTGGCGCTGGTCGACCTCAAGGCGGAAGACCTGGCCAAGGCGGCGGAGGGGCTCGAGGGCGAGGTGCTGACCATCGCGGCGGATGTCTCCTCGGCCGAGGACAGCGCGCGCTACGTGCGCGAAACCAGGGAGCGGTTCGGGCGGATCGACGTGTTTTTCAACAACGCCGGGATCGAGGGCAAGGTGGCCCCCCTGGTCGATCAGAAGATCGAGGATTTCGACCGGGTGATGGCGGTCAACGTGCGCGGCGCCTTCCTGGGGTTGCAACAGGTGCTGCCGGTGATGATGGCGCAGAAATCGGGCAGCGTCATCAACATGTCCTCGATCGCGGGGTTGCAGGGCAGCCCGGACGTGGCGCCCTATATCACCTCGAAACACGCGGTGGTCGGGCTGACCCGCGCCGCGGCGATCGAGGCGGCCAGGGACAACGTTCGGGTGAACTCGGTCCATCCCTCGCCGGTCAATACCCGCATGATGCGCTCGCTCGAGGAAGGTTTCAGCCCGGGCCAGGGCGAAGCGGTGAAGGACCAGTTGATGGCCTCGATCCCGCTGGGCCGCTACGGCGAAAGTGCCGATATCGCGGCGCTGGTGCTGTTTCTGGCCTCGGACGAGGCGGCCTTCATCACCGGCGGGCAATACCCGGTCGATGGCGGCCTCTCGGCAGGCTGAACCGCGGTGGAGGCGACCCGCAAGGCCCTCGGGCAACCGGAAGACCGGCCCGCGCTTGAGAGCGCCGGCCAGGTGGTGGCGATCCGCGGCGGTGTCGTGGACGTGGCCTTTGACGGGGCGGTGCCGCGCATCCAGGCGCTGGTCACGGCGGGCGGCGTGGCGATGGAGGTGGCCTCGATCGTGGGCGCGGGCGTGGTGCGCTGCATCGCGCTTGGCACCACCCGCGGCATGGGGCTTGGCACAAGCGCCAGGGTGAGCGACGCGGGGATCGAGGTGCCGGTGGGCGAGGGCGTGCTGGGCCGGATGCTCAACGTCTTCGGCGCGCCGCTCGACGGGCTGCCGCCGCCCGAACCCGCCGCCCGCCGCGCGATCCACCGCGCCCCGCCGCCCCTGTCGGACCGGGTGCTGCGCGCCGAGGTGCTGGAGACCGGCATCAAGGCCATCGACCTGCTCTCGCCGATCGAGCGCGGCGGCAAGACCGGGCTGTTCGGCGGCGCCGGTGTCGGCAAGACCGTGCTGCTGAGTGAGCTGATCCACAACACCGTGGAACAGCACCACGGGGTCAGCCTGTTCTGCGGCATCGGCGAACGCTCGCGCGAGGCCGAGGAGCTTTGGCGCGAGATGGGCGAAGCGGGCGTGCGCGACCGCATGGTCATGCTCTTCGGCCAGATGAACGAGGCGCCGGGCGTGCGCTTTCTGGTCGGCCATTCGGCGCTGACCATGGCCGAGTATTTCCGCGACGACCGCGAACAGGACGTGCTGCTGCTGATCGACAATATCTTCCGCTTCGTGCAGGCGGGCTCCGAGGTCTCGGGACTTCTGGGCCGGATGCCATCGCGGGTGGGCTATCAGCCGACGCTGGCCACGGAACTGGCGGCGCTGCAGGAGCGCATCGCCTCGACCCGGCGCGGCGCCATCACCTCGATCCAGGCGGTCTATGTGCCGGCCGACGATTTCACCGACCCGGCGGCGGCGCATATCTTTTCGCATCTCTCGGCCTCGGTGGTGCTGTCGCGCAAACGCGCCTCGGAAGGGCTGTACCCGGCGGTCGATCCCTTGTCCTCGACCTCGGTCATGCTGACGCCCAATGTGGTCGGCCAGCGCCATTACGACATTGCGCGCGGGGTGCGGCGCACGCTGGCGGAATACGAGGAATTGCGCGACATCATCGCCATGCTGGGCATCGAGGAGCTGTCGGCCCATGACCGCGCCGTGGTGGCGCGCGCCCGCAGGCTCGAGCGGTTCCTGACCCAGCCATTCTTTACCGTCGGCGCCGCGGCGGGCACCACGGGCAAGCTGGTGCCGATCGCCGAGACGCTGGACGGCTGCGAGGCGATCCTGTCGGAGACCCGGTTCGACCGGCCCGAGAGCGCCTATTACATGATCGGCGCGCTCAGCGATCTGGACAGGGAGGATGCGGCATGACCCTGGCTTCGGAAATGCATGTCCATCTGCGCCTGCCGTCAAGGAGCCTCTTCGAGGGGTCCGCCGCAAGGCTGCGCGGCGAGGCGCCGGACGGCGGCTTCGGGATCCTGCCCAACCATGTGGATTTCGTCACCGCGCTGGTGCCCTCGGTGCTGCTGATCGCCCAGCCCGACGGGCGCGAGCGGATCTTCGGCATCGACGAGGGGCTGCTGGTCAAGAAGGGTCAAAGGGTCGAGGTGGCGGTGCGCCGCGCGGTGGAGACCGACGATCTCGACGCGATGCGCGACACCGTGGGCGCCAGCTTTGCCGAGCTGGAAGACGAGGAACGCGCCGCGCGCGCCGCGCTGTCGCGGCTCGAGGCGGACATGGTGCGCCGCTTCGCCAGCCTGCGAAAGATGCCGCGATGACCGACAAGCGCGACAGATCCGCCGAGGACATCGGCCGCCGCGCCCGCCGGATCAAGGCGGCGCGCGACAATCCGGGGCCGAGCCCGCTGCGCGGTATCGGCACCTTCGGCATGATCGGCTGGTCCATCGCGGTGCCCAGCGTGGGCGGGGTGTTCCTCGGCCTCTGGCTCGACCGGGTGGCGCCGCAGGGGTTTTCCTGGACCATCGCGCTGCTCTTGGGCGGGGTGGTGCTGGGCGGGGTGATCGCCTGGAACTGGATCGACAGGGAAGGAGACGGGACATGATCGACGCGGATTGGAGCCTGATCGGGCTGGGCGCGCTGGCCGGGGCGCTGGCCTCGGCGCTGTTCTTTGCCGGGCTGGCCTGGGGGATGCGGATGGCGCTGCGCCGCCGCCATCCGACGCCGGTGCTGCTTCTCAGCGCTGCGCTGCGCATGGCCGCCTTGATGGCCGCCGGGCTTTGGGTCGCGGGGCAGGGGACGGGGATGCTGGCGGGCTTTGCGCTGGGCTTTCTGGCGGCGCGGCTGGGCATCCTTCTGATCGCGCGGCGCCCGGGCCGGGCGGAGGGGGCGACATGGAACTGACCCCCGACAGCACCGTGGTCTTCGAGGTCTGGGGCATCGGCATCAATGCCACCATCCTCAATACCTGGATCATCATGGCGGTGCTGACCGGCGCCTCGGCGCTGATCACCCGCAACCTGCGCCCGGACGTGCCGCCCAATCGCTGGCGCACCACGCTGGAGGTGATCGTCAACGGCATCACCGGCCAGATCGCCGAGATCACCGAGCGGCGCGACCCGCGCATCCTCTATTTCGCCGGCACGCTGTTTCTGTTCATCGTCACCGCCAACCTGCTGACCGTGGTGCCGGGGTTCGACACGCCGACCTCCTCGCTGTCGACCACCGCGGCGCTGGCGCTGTCGGTGCTGTTCGCGGTGCCGTTGTTCGGCATCGGCAGCCGCGGTTTCGGCGGCTACCTGAAGACCTATCTCGAGCCCTCGGTCTTCATGCTGCCGTTCAACATCATCTCGGAATTCTCGCGCGGCATCTCGCTGGCGATCCGGCTTTACGGCAACGTCATGAGCGGGGCGGTGATCGCCGCCATCCTGCTGGGCGTGGCACCGTTCTTCTTTCCGGTGGTGATGGACATGCTCGGTCTGCTGACCGGCGTGATCCAGGCCTATATCTTCGCCATCCTGGCCACCGTCTATATCTCGTCGGCGACCGCCGTGCCGCCTGCCAAGCCACCACGAGCCCCAAAGGACCAAGCATGACCGACCTTGCCATCATCGCCGCGATTTCCATCTTCACCGCCGGGTTCACCGTGTCGCTGGGCGCCATCGGCCCGGCGCTTGGCGAAGGGCGCGCCGCGGCCACCGCGCTCAGCGCCATCGCGCAGCAGCCCGATGCGGCCTCGACCCTGTCGCGCACGCTCTTCGTCAGCCTGGCGATGATCGAATCCACCGCGATCTACTGTTTCGTGGTGGCGATGATCCTGATCTTCGCCAACCCGTTCTGGGAGGCCGCCCTTGCCGCCGCTTCGGCGCAGGCCGGGGGCTGAGCCATGTCGGTCGACTGGATCACGGTCGCGGCGCAGATCGTCAACTTCCTGCTGCTGATCTGGCTGCTCAAGCGCTTTCTCTACCGCCCGATCCTTGACGGGATCGAGGCGCGCGAAGCCGAGATTGCCGCCCGCATGGGCGAGGCCGCGGCCATCCGGGCCAGCGCCGAAGCCAGGGAGTCGGACTGCAAGGCGCGGGTGGCGGAGCTGTCGTCGAGCCGCGCCGCGCTTCTGGCCGCCGCGCGGCGCGATGCCGAGGCGGAACGCGACGCGCTGCTGGCCGAGACCCGCGACCGCCTGGCCCGCGAACAGGCCGAGCGCGAGGCCCGCCGCGCCGAGGAGGCCGCGCGTTTCACCGCCGGGTTGCACCGCACCGGCGCCGAGGCGCTGGTGGCGCTGACCCGCAAGGCACTGGCGGATCTGGCCGACGAGACGCTGGAACGCCGCATCGTGCTGCATGCCGCCGCGCAGCTGAACGCCATGGCCGATGACCTGCAGGAGGCCGCCGGCCCGGCGCGCGCCGCCGTGGCGCTGACCCGCGATCCGCTGCCCGAGGAGTTGCAACAGCGCTTGCGCAGCGATCTCGCGGCGGTGCTCGAGGGGGTCACCCTGCGGTTCGAGACCGATCCCGCGCTCTCGCCGGGGCTGAACCTGCGGCTGGGCGGCGCCCAGGTCGGCTGGACGGTCGACAGCTATCTCAACGGGCTCGAGGCGGTGCTGGAGCGTCACGCCGAGCGGCCCCTCAGCAAGGCGATCAGCGATGCAGCCTGAGCCCGCCGCCGCCGCGATGACGACGCAGGACCTGGTGCAGGCGCTGCTCGATGCGCCGCCGCCGCGCCCCGAGGTCAGCGAGGTGGGCCGGGTCGAGGAACTGGGCGACGGCATCGCCATCGTCACCGGGCTGGCGCGCGCGCTGGCCGATGAATTGCTGGAGTTCGCCTCGGGCGTGTCGGGCATCGTCTTCGATCTCGAGCCGGGGCGGCTTGGCGTCGTGCTGCTTGGCCCCTCGCAGCAGGTCCGGATGGGCGAGGACGTGCGCCGCACCGGCCGCGTGGTCAGCGTGCCGGTGGGCCCGGCGCTCTTGGGTCGGGTGGTCGATGCTCTGGGCCGGCCACGCGACGACATGGGCGCGGTGGAGGCGACTGCCTTGGCCCCGGTCGAGGCCGAGGCGCCCGACATCCTGTCGCGCGCGCCGGTGTCGCGCCCGCTGGCCACCGGGCTCAAGGCGGTGGATGCGGCGGTGCCGGTGGGCCTGGGCCAGCGCGAGCTGATCATCGGCGACCGGCAGACCGGCAAGACCTCGATCGCGGTGGATACCATCCTGAACCAGAAGGACACCGGGGTGATCTGCCTCTATTGCGCCATCGGCCAGCGCGGCGATGCGGTGGCCAAGGTGATCGGCGCGGTGCGTGACGGCGGCATGATGGACCAGACGGTGATCGTCACCGCGGGGGACGAGGATGCGCCGGGGCTGGCCTATATCGCGCCCTATGCCGCGATGTCGATGGCCGAGCATTTCGCCGCTGGGGGCCGCGACGTGCTGGTGGTGATGGACGATCTGACCCACCATGCGCAAACCTACCGCGAGGTCTCGCTGCTGTTGCGCCGCCCGCCGGGGCGCGAGGCCTTTCCCGGCGACATCTTCTATGTTCATGCGCGGCTCCTGGAACGCGCCGGGCAGTTCGGCGCGGGGCAAGGCTCGATCACCGCGCTGCCGGTGGTCGAGACCCAGGCCGAGAACCTCTCGGCCTATATCCCGACCAACCTGATCTCGATCACCGACGGGCAGATCTACCTCTCGCCCAAGCTGGTGCGCACCAACCAGTTTCCCGCCGTCGACCTGGGCGTTTCGGTCAGCCGGGTGGGCGGCAAGGCGCAGGCGCGCGCCTTTCGCGAGGTGGCGGGCAACCTGCGGGTGACGCTGTCGCAATTCGAGGAACTGGAGGAATTCGCCCGGTTCGGCACCCGGCTGGACGACGACACCCGCGCGCGCCTGGCCCGGGGCGGGGCGATGCGCAATGCCCTGCGCCAGGCCGAGCGCGATCCGATGGCGGCCAATGAACAGCTTGCGGTGCTGATCGCTGCCATGGAGGGCCTGCTCGACGGCATGGACGAGGCCCGGGCGGGCCGCGCGATGGGCGCGATCCGACAGGCGATCCGCGCCGATGACGGCGGGCTGGCGCAGGTCATCGCGGGCAACGACAAGCTGGGTGCGGCGGCGCGCGAGCACATCCTTGCCACCGCCCGCGCGGCGCTGGCGCAGATGGAGCAGGGCGATGGCGCAGACGCTTGAACGGCTGACCGGGCGCAGCGACACGATGCGCTCCATTCGCAGTATCGTGCGCACCATGAAGACCATGTCGGCGATCAACGCGCTGCCCTATGAGCGCGCCGCGACCGCCATCGAGGCCTACCGCGAGACCGCGCTGATGGGCTTTCACGCCTTCGTGCAGAGCCATGGCCCGCTGCCGCAGGACACCGGGGCCAAGGGCGCGCCGATCGTCATTGCCTTCGGCTCCGACCACGGGCTTTGCGGCAATTACAACGAGATCGTGGCGCAGGAGGTCGATAGGGTGGCCAGGGCCCGCCCCGGCACCGCCGTGATCTGCGTCGGCGCGCAGATGGAGGATGCGCTGACGGGGCAGGGCCTCACACCCGAAACCACGCTGCTGCCGCCGGCCAATGTCGACGGGCTGGGCCGGCTGGCCGGGCGGCTGATCGGGCTGCTCGACCAAAGGCGCGGCGCCGACAGCCGGGGCGAGATCGCGGTGACGCTTGTCTTCACCCGGCGCGCCGAGCACGGCCTGCAACGCCCGGTGGCGCAGCCGCTTCTGCCGCTCGATCCCGCGCTCACCGCGGGCTTCGCGGACCGGCCCTGGGCGTCGCGCAGCCTGCCGCAGTTTCGCCTGCCGCCGGACCGGCTTCTGGCTTCGCTGATCCGCAGTTACCTTTTTGCCGAGATCTTTCGCGCCGCCGCCGAGGCCATGGTGACCGAGAACGCCGCCCGCCTGGCGCGGATGCAGCAGGCGGAACGCTCGGTCGATGACCGGCTGGAGGACCTGACCGCCGAGATGCGCTCGGTCCGTCAGAGCGAGATCACCACCGAGCTGCTGGACGTGATCATCGGTTTCGAGGCGCTCAAGCGCCGCCGCAAGACCAAACGCAGGCCAGGGACCGCGCCGCCGGAGTGAGCGCGTATTGCCGCAGGTTAAGGGCGAGGGTCCGGCCGGTGCTAGGATGGCCGGACGCACCGCCCGGTGCGATGGGAGGGCCCGACATGCTGGTAAGCCGCATCATGCGCAAACCGGTGACCACCGTCACCCCCGATACATCGGTGCAGGCCGCCGCGGTGCTGATGGCCACCTTGGACGTCGGCGCGCTTGCGGTCTGCGTCAATGGCCATCCGGTGGGGATTCTGACCGATCGCGACATCGTGGTGCGATGGGCGACGCGGACCTTTGCCGACAGCCTTGTGGCGCCGATCATGACCGTGGGCGTGGCGACCTGCCGCGCCGATCAGACGGTCGAACAGGCCGCGCACCTGATGTCGGACCTGCAGATCCGGCGGCTGGTGGTGCTGGACGAGGCCGGGCGGATCGTCGGCATGGTGACGCTGGGCGATATCGCCAATGACGCCGACGAGGAACTGGCCGGCCAGACCCTGGGCGAGGTGGTCGAGACCCGCTGACGCATGTCGGCAAAAGCTCAGGGCGTGCGGCGGGCGAGGATCTCGTTGCGAAAGACCGTCAGATCGATGCCGGACCGCTCGCACAGGGCGTCAAGGTCGCGCAGGTCGATTTCGGTCGGGGTGGGCCAGGCGATGAGGCCTTCACGCTCGAACCGCCGCAGGGTGCGGCAGACATGGACATTGCTCAGGCCGGTGAATTCGCCCAGCTTCTGCTGGGTCATCGGAAAGGTGAACCTGCCGCCCCGGGTCAGGCCGATCGCCTCGAGACGGACGTAGAATTCCAGCAGCGCATAGGCCAGGCGGTTGGCGGCATTGCCGCGCCCCATGCGCAGCAGCAGTTCCGAGGTGCGCGACTGGGTGCGCACGATCTCGGCGGCCATCAATTCGCGCAGCCGCGCCATGTCGGGCCGCGGGCCATTGGCATGGGCGGGGCGGATGTTGATGAAACGCGCATCGCTCAGCGCCTCGACCGAACAGGCGGCGACCGGGGCATTGGCCGCGCCGATCAGCGCGAAATCGCCGGGCAGCATGACGTCGATGATCTGGGTCTCGCCCTCGGGCAGCATCTTGGAAAAGGCGATCCAGCCCTCCAGCAGCAGCATGGAGTGATCGGCAAAGTCGTCTTCCTGGATCAGGGTCCGGCCCTTGCGCGCGCTGTCGATCTGGGCCTTGGGCTGCACCCGCAGGAAACACTCGATCAACGAGGGATCGTGCCGGTCGCCGGGCGGCGGGACAAGATCAACCTGAGGTTTCATCGCCGTGATCCCCCCAGGGCAGCTTGATTTCTGATGCGGCGCGGGCGCGCCTCGGCTTGGACTGTCGTGCAACCTAGCAAGCCGGGCGGGATTTGACCAGCGCAAGGCACAGGCGGCGGTCCGCCACACTGCCGCAGGGGGTGCGCCCCGGCGGGGATCGCCGGGGCGCGAAGGCTCACGAGGCCAGCGAGGCGGCGCTGGCCGCAGCTTGGCGCGCGCGCAGGAAATCCAGCACCAGGGCGCTGTATTCCTCGGGCTGTTCGGCAAAGGCATAGTGGCCCGCGTTCTCGATCACGTGCAGCTCGCTGCCCGCGACCATCTCCTGCATCAGCTTCATGCCCTCGGCGGTGCAGGCCGGGTCTTCGCGGCCGGCGATCATCAGCGTCGGCTTGGTCAATTCGTTCAGCGCCGGGCGGCCGTCATAGCTGCCGATGGCGCGGATCGAGGTGGCGAAGGTCTCGGTCTTCATCGACAGCACCACCTCGAAGACCTTGTCGACCAGCGGGCCGGAGGCGCCCTTGGCCATCATGGAGGTGATCATCGGCGTCGCGTAATCGGCCACGCTGATGCCGCTCTCGATCGGCGCGAGGCGGTCCTTCATGTACTGCTTCTGATCCTCGGGGGTGCGGGCGGCAAAGCCGCGCGACCCGGCGGACAGGATCAGGCCATGGATCAGCGGTTCGCGGTTGGTGGCATAGGGGCCGATCAGCGCACCCATGGAATGGCCCAGCAGGACGTTGACCGCGGTGGCCTCTTTCTGCACCAGCGCGATGGCGGCCTCGGCAAAACGTTCGATGCTGGCCGGTTCGACGGCGGGCGAGGTGCCGTAGCCGGGGCAGTCCCAGACCACGACGCGGAAACCGGCGTCGGAGATGCGGGTGGCGAAATCCTCGAAGTAGCGGCCGTCGCCATAGGCGCCGTGCAGGGCAAACAGGGTGGTGTCACCGGCGCCGAAGACGCGGTAGTGGGGCAGGGGGGCGGTCATGGTCACTGTCCTTTGTTCTCGGGGAAAGCTGTGTCGAGCCAGTCGGCCACCGCGCGGGCCAGGGCCTCGGGCTGTTCGGCGGGCAGCATGTGGCCGGCGCCGGGCAGGATCGCCTGATCCGCGCCGATGCGCTGGGCCATCGCGGTCTGCTTCTCGGTCGGGATGACGACGTCATGATCGGCGCTGACCACCAGCACCGGGGCCTCGGCCGCCTTGAGCAGGGCGCCGCGGTCGGGACGGGTGGCGCTGGCGCGCATGTGCGCGGCATAGCGCTCGGCACCATAGCCGGTCAGCCCGGCGGCGCGTTCCTCCATCAGGTCGGCGCGCCCGGCATTGTCCGGGTGATAGGCGCGGGCCGAGGCGGCGGCGGCCAGCTCGGCGTATTCGCCCGCTTCGGCACGCTTGGCCTTCTCCAGCCGTCCGGCGGCGACGGTCTCGCTGTCGTCCCAGTCGTTGGAGTTGACCAGCACGACGCCGGCAATGCGCTCGGGCGCGGCGGCCAGCATGGCCAGCGCGACGTAGCCGCCGAAGGAATGGCCCAGCACGACAAAGCGCTCGGGCGCCTCGGCCAGAAGCGCCTCGGCAATCGCCTCGACGGTGTCGAGGGCGGGGCAGTCGACGGCGGTGACGCGGTGCTGCGCGGGCATGGTTTGGCGAAATCCGTCGAAGGTTCGAGCGGTATTGTTGATGCCGGGCACGGCCAGGATGTCCATGAAGCGCCTCCATTTGCGGTTCGAGTTCACGTTCAGGCTTTACAGATCCGGGCTCCATATGTCAAAATATATATAACAAGGGAGATGCATATATGGGTTTTCATCGGCAGGATATCGCGTTTTCGTCCGAGGGCGAACACGTGCGCGGCTGGCTTTACACGCCCGGATCGGGGGCGGGGCCCTGGCCCGCCATCGTCATGGCGCATGGATTCGGGGCGGTGAAGGAGATGTATCTCGACCGATTCGCCGAAGGCTTTGCGGCGGCGGGATTCGCGGTCCTGGTGTTCGACTACCGCCGCCTCGGCGCCAGCGACGGCACGCCCCGGCAGGAGATCGACCCGGCCGCGCAGATCGAGGATTACCGCAATGCGATCACCTGGATCGCGGCGCGGGACGAGGTGGATGCGGGGCGGATCGGCCTCTGGGGGACAAGCTGCTGCGGCGGGCATGTGCTGGTGGTCGCGGCCACCGATCCGCGGGTGAAATGCGTGGTCTCGCAGGTGCCGACGATCAGCGGCAATGCGGTCACCAAACGGCGGTTTACCCCTGATACACTGGCGGAAACCGCTGCCTTGAACGGCGCGGACCGCCTGGCGCGGATGCAGGGGGCGGCGCCGCAGATGCGGATGCTGGTGGCCGATGGCAGCGGCGATCCGGCGGTCTATTCGGCCCCCGATGCGGTCGAATGGTACACCTCGGCGGCGGCGCGTGGCGGGGCCTGGCGCAACGCGGTGACGCTGCGGTCGCTGGAGTATTCGCGGGCCTATGAACCGGGCGCCTGGATCGCCTTCATCGCGCCCTGTCCCTTGCTGATGATCGTGGCCGACAGCGATTCGGTCACGCCGACCGACCTTGCCCTCGGCGCCTATGAGCAGGCCCGCGAGCCCAAGGCGCTGACGCTGATTCCCGGCGGCCACTTCGGGGCTTACACGGCAGAGTTCGACACTGCCTCCTCGGCGGCGCGCGCCTGGTTCGTGCGCCACCTGGCCTGAAATCATGCGGAAAATTACTCTTAGTTCGAAACGACATATGTAATTCTTGACATAGGGAAAATCTTTCGCCATACCTAGCGTCAACCGATCTTTACTGTGAAATGGGAGGAGCCCAGATGCTCGACATCCACGCCAAGCTGAACGTCACCGTTCCGGAAGACACCGACAACCCCTATCTCAAGGGTCTGTTCCGTCCGGTCGACACCGAATACACCGCCGATACCGACAGCATGAAGGTGATCGGCGAGATCCCCTCGGACCTGAACGGCATGTACGTGCGCAACAGCCACAACCAGATGCACGCGCCGATGGGCACCTATCACCCGTTCGACGGCGACGGCATGGTCCATGCCATCCGTTTCGAGAACGGCAAGGCCACCTATCGCAACCGCGTCATCAAGACCGTCGGCTACCTGGCCGAACAGGCGATGGGCGGCAAGTCGCTCTGGCCCGGCATGCTCGAGCCGCACAAGGCCGAGTTCCGCGGCTGGGGTGCCATGGGCACCATGAAGGACAACGCCGGCGTCGACGTGATGGCGCATGCGGGCAAGCTGGTCGCCTCGATGTCGCAGTGCGGCGAGCCCTATCACCTCGACATGGAGACGCTGGAAACCAAGGGCGTGCATTCCTGGGGCAAGCTGATCCAGCCTTTCGGCATCTGTTCGCACTTCAAGACCGATGTCGACACCGGCGAGTTGATGTTCTTCAACTTCGGCGAGACCTATCCTTACATGCATTACGGCGTGATCGGCCGCGACGGGCAACTGGCGCATTTCGAGCCGATCGAACTGCCCGGGCCGCGCTGGCCGCATGACATGGGCATCACCAAGAACTTCACCATCCTGCACGATCTGCCCTATCACTTCGACCCGGAGCTGCTGAACCAGGGCATCCGCAAGCTGACCTTCTTCAAGGAACAGCCCGCGCGCTTCGGCATCGTGCCGCGCTATGGCGACAACTCGGACATCCGCTGGTTCGAGGCGAAGCCCTGCTTCATCCTGCACCTGTCGAACTGTTTCGAGGACGGTGACGAGGTCGTCATGGACGGCTGCATCCAGCGCCGCCCCGGCAAGCCGCAGGTCGGCGAACAGGGCGAGGACGCGCATGAGCGGATCCGCAAGCACCTCGACAAGCACAACACCGGCACGCACATGTACCGCTGGCGCTTCAACCTCAAGACCGGCCAGACCACCGAGGAAACCATCGACGACGAGGTCTCGGAATTCCCGGTCGTGGCCAACGACATCGTCGGCAAGCCCTACAAGTACAGCTTCAACACGCTGTTCAAGCCGGGTGACTGGCACATGGCCGGCGTCAAGAAGTACGACCTCGCCACCGGATCCGACCAGCGCTTCGAGTACGGCAACAACCGTTTCGGCAGCGAGCCGGTGATCGCGCTGCGCCCCGGCGCGACCGATGAGGATGACGGCTACCTGCTGACCTTCCTGACCGACATGAACACCAATACGTCGGAATGCCTGGTTCTGGATGCCCGCGACGTCAGCGCAGGCCCCATCGCCCGCATCATCCTGCCGACCCAGATCACCAACGGCACCCATGCCTGCTGGGTCGAGGCCGACCGCCTTGATGGTGAGCGTCAGCCCGCCTGAACCCAGGGGGGCGGGGTGCCACGCATCCCGCCCACCCCTGACCAAGACCCCCGATCAAGAACAAGGAAGCCGCAAGTGACCCTGGATACGCCCGTCACCACAATCGAGGTCCGCAATCCGCGTACCGGTGTCGCCGACTACCGCTTCGAGCCGACCACCCCGGCCGAGCTGAAGGACATTGCCCGCGCCGCCCGCGCCGCCCAGGCCGACTGGCAGGCGCTTGGCCTCGAGGCCCGGATCGCCGTTCTGACGCGCTGGGTGGAAAAGGTCGATGCCGCCGCGCCCGAGATCGTCGCCGCCGTGACCGCCGATACCGGACGGCACGCGGAATCGCTGCGCGAGATCGGCAATATCGGCAAGTGGGTCGACCGCTGGTCCGCGGTGGCGCGCACCGCGCTGACGCTGGAGCCGACGCCCACCGCCAACCCCGACATTCATTCTTTCGCCGACTACGCGCCCTATCCGGTGCTCGGCGTCATCAGCCCGTGGAACTTCCCGCTGTCGCTGTCGCTGATGGATGCGATCCCGGCGCTGCTGGCGGGCTGCGCGGTCATTATCAAGCCCTCGGAAGTCACCCCGCGCTTTGTCGAGCCGCTGGTGGCGAGTATCGCCGAGGTGCCCGAACTGGCGCAGGTGCTGCACTACGTGCGCGGCGCCGGTGTGCTGGGCGCCGCATTGGTCGACGAGGCCGACATGATCTGCTTCACCGGCTCGACCGCCACCGGGCGCAAGGTCGCCTCGCAGGCCGCGGCGCGTTTCATCCCCTGCTTTACCGAGCTGGGCGGCAAGGATCCGGCCATCGTGCTGGAAGGTGCCGACCTGGACCGCGCCACCAGCGCCATCCTGACCGGCGCGACGCTGGCCACCGGCCAGCAGTGCTATTCCATCGAGCGCATCTATGTGCACCGCAGTCTGCATGACGCCTTTGTCGCGCAACTGGCCGAAAAGGCCCGCGCGGTGAAACTGGCGCTGCCCGAGCCCGGCGACGGGCGCATCGGCCCGCTGACCTTTGCCCCGCAGGCCGAGATCATCGGACGTCACCTCGAGGATGCGCGCGCCAAGGGCGCCGAGGTTCACAGCGGCGGCGAGATCGAGACCCATGGCGGCGGGCTCTGGTGCGCGCCGACGGTGCTGTCGAATGTCGATCACGACATGGCGGTGATGACCGAAGAGAGCTTCGGACCGCTGATGCCGGTCATGGCCTTCGATACCGTGGACGAGGCGGTGCGGCTGGCCAATGACAGTCCCTACGGGCTGTCCGGGGCGGTCTTCGGCCCCGAGGAGGCGGCGCTGGCAGTTGCCCGGCGGCTCGACCTGGGCGGGATCTCGATCAATGACGCGGGGCTCGCGCCCTTCTTCATCGGCGATGCCACCGTCGCGGAAAAGACCGCGTTCAAATCCTCCGGGCTGGGCGGATCGCGCCTCGGGCCGGATTCGATCAAACGATTTTCGCGCCGCAAGGCGCTGCTGGTAAACCGGTCAACGCAGAAATCCCCCTGGTGGTTCGATGCGTGATCAGGAAACAAGGGCGGAACAGACCATGACAACTCCTTTCGACATGACAGGCCATACCGTGTGGGTCACCGGCAGCGGCTCGGGCATCGGCACGGCGATTGCACAGCTTTTCGCGTCCTCCGGGGCCAATGTCGTCCTGCACGGGTTGAACCAGCATGACGTCACCGGGAAGCTGAAGGCCGAGATCGAGGCCAGGGGCGGCCGCGCGCTGGCGCTGGACGGCGATCTGACCGATGCCGCGCGCGTCAAGGAGATGTGCGCCGAGATCGAGACCGAGATGGGCGGGCTGTCCATCCTGGTCAACTGCGCCGGCGGCTCGCCGCGCAAGTCGACCATTGCCGAGATGGAAGAGGACGCCTGGGACCAGGTGATCGAAAAGAACCTCAAGACCGTCTTCCTGGTCAGCCATGCGGCGATCCCGATGCTGCGCAAGGCCGCGAACCCGGCGATCGTCAATGTCAGCTCCTGCGTCACCCGCTCGGGCGGCGTGCCGGGCGGGGCGGCCTATGCCACCGCCAAGGGCGGCGTCGACGTGCTGACCCGCGCGCTGGCCAAGGAACTGGCGCCCGAGGGCATCCGGGTGAACGCCGTGGCGCCGGGGCTGGTCGACAGCCCGTTCCACGTCGGCGACGCCAAGGAGAAATATGCCCATCTGATCGCCCGCATTCCGCTGGCGCGGATCGGCGAACCCGAGGACCTGGCCGGACCGGCGCTGTTTCTCGCCTCGTCGGCGGCGGCATATGTCACCGGCGAAATCATCGAAGTCAGCGGCGGCACGCGCCTGGTCAGCTGATCCCAAGAATGCACGCGTCTGTGCAAAGCGCGCGTGCGCCCCGTCATGCAGAGGAGGACCCCATGACAATTCGACTGAAGACCACCCTGGCCGCCCTGGCCCTTGCGATCGGTGCCGCGCCGCTGGCCGCACAGGATTTCCCTGAAAAGCCGATCGAGATGATCGTGCCCTACGGTGCCGGTGGCCTGACCGATGCCTTCGCCCGCGCCATCGCGCGTGCCGCAGAAGAGCATCTGCCCAACCAGCAGCGGATCGTCGTGGTCAACAAGCCCGGCGGCGGCGCCACCATCGGCCTGACCGCCGCGGTCAATGCCGATGCCGACGGTCATACCGTGGTCTTCCTGACCGCCTCGCCGCTGGTCATCCAGCCGCTCTATGGCAAGACGCAATATGCCACCGAGGACTTCCAGGCGATCTCGCGGTTCTATGACATCCCGGCCTCGATCAACGTGCGCGCGGATTCCGAGATCGCGGACTACGACCAGTGGATCGAATGGGTCAAGACGCACCCCGGCGACTTCACCTACGGGACCTCCGGCGGCACCGGCAGCGGCGGCCATATCGCCACCGAGGAACTGGCCGACGAGCTGGGCATCGAGCTGCGCCACATCCCCTTCGAGGGCTCGGCCCAGCTGACCACCTCGCTGATGGGCGGCCAGATCATGGGCACCAACCAGTTGCCCGACGTCCACCGCGGCGGCGAGATCCGCCCGATCGTCTTCGTGACCCCGACCAAGCCCGCCGATCCGGTCTATGACGCGATCCCCACCACCCGCGAGCTGGGTCTGGACGCCGAAGTGATCTTCTTCTCGGGCGTCGTCGGTCACAAGGACATCCCCGCCGACCGGGTCGCGATCCTCGACAGCGCCTTCGAGGCGGCCATGGGCTCGGCCGATGTGCAGGATCTCTTCGTCAAGTACCAGCTGACGCCGGCCTATGCCGGGCCGGAGGCCTTCGGTGCGATCATCGATAACGCGGTCGCGCGCAACCGCAAGACCATGAAGCGTCTGGGTCTCATCGACTGATGGCCCGGCAGGTCACGGGCCGCGCGCCCGTGACCTGCGCAACCACCCTGGGAGGAATTCAACCATGTCCATCCGAACCATGAACCTGATCGTCTATGCCGCGCTGTCGGGGCTGTCGATCATGGTGATCCGCGCCGTCTCGGAAATTCCGGTCACCATGCCTGGCGATGTGGGCAGCGGCTTTCTTCCCGGGTTCCTTGCCTGGCTGATCCTGGGGTTCTGCGCCCTGGGCGCGCTGCGCGCGGTGCTGGCCGGCGATACCGGCAAATTCACCTCCGAGTTCCTCGGCCGCGTGCTGATCACCATCGGGGTGATCGCGGGCTTCCTGATCAGCTGGGAGACGCTGGGCTATTTCTTCGTGCAGTGTTTCCTGTTCCTGTTCGGGTTGTTCACCTATTACCGCTGGCCCCGCGGCCCCTCGGCGCGGCTCTTTGCCCTCAATGCCGCCGTCGCCGCCGGGATCACGGCGCTGTGCTACGTGACCTTCACCTTCTTCGTCTTCGTTGACCTTTGAGGCCACCATCATGGATTTTCTCACCAACCTCGATCTTATCATGCTCGGCTCTGCCGCGCTGTCGATCATGCTGGGCCTCTTTGTCGGGATGCTCTTTGGCGCGCTGCCCGGCCTGGGGCTGATCATCGGCGTCACGCTGCTTTTGCCGCTGTCCTATGCGATGAGCCCGGTCAACTCGATCCTCATGCTGCTCGCCTGTTACCAGGGCGCGGAATACGGCGGCTCGATCTCGGCCATCGTGCTGGGGATACCCGGCACCGCCATGGCGGCGCCAATCGTGCTCGACGGGCGCGAGATGGCCAAGACCGAATCCCCGGGCAAGGCGCTGGCCTATTCGCTTTACGGCTCGACCTTCGGCGGCATCTTCGGCGGCCTGGTCCTGATCTTCTTTGCCGTGCCGGTGGCGCGTTTCGCGCTGAAACTGGCGGACCCGGAGTTCTTCCTTTTGGGGGTCGTGGGCCTGCTGGCGGTGGCGACCTTCGGCGCCAAGGATTTCGTCAAGGCGGTGATCTCGGTGGCGCTGGGCCTGCTGGCGGGGACCGTGGGGCTTGACCTCTTTACCGGCTCGTCGCGCCTGACGGCGGATTTCTTCGAGCTTTACGAGGGGCTGAACCTGGTGGCCGTCGCGGTCGGGCTCTTTGCCTTCTCCGAGGTCTTCATCATGCTCTCGGGCCGCATCAACAAGGCCTTCACCTTCGAGGCGCACCACATGAAGATCAGCCTGACCTTCCGCGAGATGCTGGGCGCGCTCAAGGCGATGATCTCGGGCTCGGCCATTGGCTCCTTCATGGGCGTGTTACCCGGCGTCGGCTCGACCGTTTCGTGCTGGCTGGCCTATTCGACCGCCAAGGCGACCTCGAGCACACCCGAGAAGTTCGGCAAGGGCAGCGGCGAAGGCATCGCGGCACCCGATGCGGCCAACAACGCCACCGTCGGCGGGGCCTTGCTGCCCTTCCTGGCGCTGGGCATCCCCGGCTCGGCCTCGATCGCGATCATCGCGGGCGCCTTCATCATCGCCGGCATCCAGCCGGGTCCGCAGATGATGCGCAACAACCCCGAGCTGATCCAGACCATCTTCATCGGCTTCATGGCCACCACCGTCGGCATGTTCTTCATGGGCAAGGCGCTGACCCAGGTCTTCGTGCGCGCGCTTGTCACGCCGAACTCCTTCCTGGTGCCGGCGATCCTGATCTCGTCGCTGATCGGCATCTACTCGTCCAAGGGCCAGTTCTTCGACCTCTGGGTCGCGCTGGGCCTGGGCATCGCGGCCTGGATCATGCGCCGGCTCGACTATTCCATCGCCGCCTTCGTGCTGGCCATGGTGCTGACGCCGATCATCGAGGTCAGCTTCCGCCGCGCGCTGGTGCTGTCGCAGGGCGACTACTCGATCTTCTACACCCGCATCTATTCGCAGGTCATCCTTGTCGCCATCGCCGTCGTGCTGGGCTTTGCGGTGCTGAAAACCGTCCGCCGGTTGCGTGACGCCCGCCTTGCCGCCACAACGAAGGAGGCAGTGCAATGATGGATGGCGGACAGATGGCGAATGTGAAGAAAGAGGCGAAGCTCAATACGCTGTGCTACCAGTGCCTCGGGATTTTGCTGCGCGAGCCGCAATCGGGCTATGACATCGTCAAGCAGCTCGAGCCGATCCGGCCGGTCAATACCAGCCAAGTCTATCCCACGCTGACGCGGCTGGAAAAGCAGGGCCTGGTCAAGTCCGAGGAACTGGCCCAGACCGGGCGGCCCAACAAGCGGGTCTATACCGTGACCGAGGACGGGCGGGACGTGCTGACCGACTGGATCGGGACGGAACCCGATCCGCCGGTGCTGCGCGACGATTTCCTGACCATGCTCTATTCGGCCTGGACCAAGGACCCCGAGGAGGTCGTCGCCATGCTCGAGCGCAGGCTCGACTACCTGCACGCGACGATGCAATGGCTGGAAACCCTGCTGGGCGAACATCGCGCCCGGTATCCCGAAGAGATCAAGAACCCGCGCGACTGGCGGTTTTTCCGCAACGTTCTGCTCGCCCGCCGGATCGCCAATTTCCAGGAAGAGGCGGTCTGGAGCCGCGGCGTGATCCATATGCTCAAGGAGGCAATGAGCCATGACTGACCTGACCACCTGTCCCCATTCCGCAGACTGGAGCGAGTTCCGCCCCTTCGAGCATGACGGCATGACCGAGTTCTTCGCCCGCAAGCGCGCTGAAGAGCCGGTGTTCTTCGACGAGGGCACCGGCTACTGGATCGTCACCCGCCGCGACGACGTGCGTGCGATCTTTGCCGATCCCGACCGGTTTTCCGCGTCCAACGTGCATGACCCGCTGACGCCCTTCCCGCCCGAGCTGGTCGAGTACCTCAAGCAGGAAGGCTTTCGCCGCGACAAGACCCAGGCCAACTGCGACCGGCCCAAGCACACCCGCATCCGCCAGGTGGCGCAGTCCTTCCTGAACATCCGCCAGTTCAAGACCCGCGAGCCGCAGATCCGCGAGATGGTCGCCGCCGCGGTGGACAAGCTGCGGGGCCGGGGCCGGGTCGACCTGGTCGACGATTTCGCCTATGAGCTGCCCGCCCGGGTGCTGTTTTTGCTGCTGGGCGTGCCGGACATCGACGCGCGCCGCATCAAGACCTGGGCCGACAGCCGGTTCAACATGATCTCGGGCGATGCCGATTTCGAGGCCAAGATGGAAGCCGGCCGCCAGGTGATGGATTTCTGGAACTACTGCGGCGCCATCATCGCCGACCGCCAGAAGAACCCCGGCGACGACTATCCCAGCCACCTGCTGGCCGCCCATGCCAAGGACCCCGAGTCGATCAGCCTGGACGAGATCCAGAACCTGACCTTCGGCGTGCTGCTGGCCGGGCACGAGACCACCACCAACGCCATCGGCAACACCATGCACATGCTGTTGCAGGACCGTGACGAGTGGAACCGCCTGGTCGCCGACCCGTCGCTGGCGCCGGGCTATGTCGAGGAAGGGTTGCGCGCCGGTCCGCCGGTGGTGATCTGGCGGCGTCGCGCGGTCGAGGAGGTCACCATTGGCGGTGTCACCCTGCCCGAGGGCGCGCCGATCATGATGTCGCTGGCCTCGGCCAACCGCGACGAGGATCACTTTGCCTGCCCGCATGCCTTCGAGGGCACGCGGTCCAATGCCCGTGACCACGTCAGCTTCGGCTACGGCATCCACTTCTGCATGGGCGCGCCGCTGGCCAAGCTCGAGCTGAAGCTGGTGCTGGAACTGCTCTCGCAGGCCTTCCCGAACATGACCCTTGTGCCGGACAGCGATCCCGACTGGCAGCGCACGATCCTGGTCCGCGGGCCGGGCCGGCTTCTGGTCGATCTCAACGAATAGACAGACATCCGCCCTGGTCACATTGCTTGCACCGGGCGCCTACCGGAGGATATCCCCTTGATTAAGCTCACCTTCATCGAACCGTCCGGCACCAGCCGCCAGATCGACGCCGCCCTCGGCACCAGCATCATGCAGGCGGCCACCGCCGCCGGCGTGCAGGGCATTGCCGCGGAATGCGGCGGGGCCTGCATGTGCGCGACCTGTCATTGTCTCGTGGTCGAGGCCCCCGCCGCGGGCCTGCCCGAAATGACCGAGACCGAGCGCGACGTGCTGGAATTCACCTCCGAGGAGATGCAGGAGACCAGCCGCCTGACCTGTCAGATCGCGGTTGCGGAAGACCTGGCCGGGACCGTCTTCAAGGTCGTGGGCCGCTGAGATGGCGGGCGTTTTGCGGGGAACCGTCATCGTCGGAGCCGGCCATGGCGGCACCCAGGCCGCGGTCAACCTGCGCGAGAACGGCTATGACCGGCCGGTGACGCTGATCTCGGCGGATGCGGATTTTCCCTATCACAAGCCGCCGCTGTCGAAGTCCTTCATGAAGACGCCCGACGCCCCCCTGCAACCGCTGCGCGGCCCGAGCTTTTTCGACGATACCGCGATCACCACGCGGCTGGGCACCCGGGTGACCGGGATCGACCGGGCGGCGCGGCGGATCACGCTGTCGACCGGCGAGACGCTCGATTACGAGGCGCTGGTGCTGGCCACCGGAACCGTGGCGCGCAAGCTGACGGTGCCGGGCGCCGATCTGCCCGGCGTGCATCACCTGCGCACCGCCGAGGACGCCCGCGCGCTGCGCGGCGCGCTTGACGGCGCGCGCCGCGCGGTGATCGTCGGCGGCGGCTTCATCGGGCTCGAGGCGGCGGCGATGCTGGCCGCCCGCGGGCTCGAGGTGACGGTTGTCGAACTGGCCGAGCGGCTTCTGGGCCGGGCGGCCAGCGCGCAGGTGGCCGCCGCCATCGCCGCGGACCTGGAAGGCCAGGGCGTGACCCTCCTGACCGGCACCGGCGTCGCGGCGCTCGAGGCCGAGGCGGGCCGCATCGCCGCGGTCCGGCTGGGCGATGGCCGCGCGCTGCCCTGCGACCTGGTGCTGGCGGGGATCGGCGCGGTGCCCGAGGTCGGACTGGCCGAGGCCGCCGGGCTGGAGATCGACAACGGCATCCGGGTCGACGCAAGGCTGGCGACCTCCGATCTGGCGATCTTCGCGATCGGCGATTGCTGTGCCTTTCCGCATGCCGCAAGCGGACGGCACCTGCGGCTGGAATCGGTGCAGAACGCCACCGACCAGGCCCGCGCGGTGGCCCGCACCATCTCCGGCACCGAGACCGACTTTGCCGCGGTGCCCTGGTTCTGGTCGGATATCGGCGAGACCAAGCTGCAGATCGCCGGGCTGGCCGAGGGCAGCGACCGCAGCCTGCGGATCGCCGCGCCCGACACGGGCGCTTTGCGGGCGGTCTATCACCTGAAAGGCGACCGGTTGCTGGCGGTGGAAACCCTCAACAGTGCGGGCGAGCACATGCTGGCGCGCCGGATGCTGGCCCTGGGCAAGACGCCGGACGCGGCGCTGATCGAGGCCGGCGACATCCGCGCGATGAAGGCCTTCGTGACCGGCTGAGCCGGGGCAAGGCGCGCGTCTTGAAAATGCTGCCTCCCGGCCCGGCGGTCAAAGCCGGGCCGGGAGGTGTTGTCATCCGGGCGTCAGCTCAGCGCCGGTGGCCTTCGGCCAGTTCGGGCTGGTCCGAAAGCTCCTCGGCGGACTTGGCCGACATGCCCATGGCCTTGGCCACCCCTTCGCCATAGGCGCGGTCGCAGCGGGTGCAGTTGTCGATGTGGCGCTGCTTGATGAAGTCCGGGGCATCGCCCATGTTGCGCGCCGTGTTCTCGAACAAGACCTGCTGCTGCTCGGGCGACATCAGCTGGAAGAGCTTGCGCGGCTGGCTGTAGTAATCGTCGTCATCCTCGCGGAAGTCGAACATCTCGGCGGTGCCGTCGATCTTCAGCGGCGGCTCGGCATAGTCGGGCTGGTCCACCCATTGCCCGAAGCTGTTGGGCTGGTAATGCGGCAGCCCGCCGAAGTTGCCGTCCATCCGGCCCTGGCCGTCGCGGTGGTTGCTCATCACCGGGCATTTCGCGGCGTTCACCGGCACCTGGTGGAAGTTCACCCCAAGGCGATAGCGCTGCGAATCCGGGTAGTTGATCAGCCGGGTCTGCAGCATCTTGTCCGGCGACACGCTGATGCCGGGCACCAGGTTGGCGGGCGAGAAGGCCGCCTGTTCCACGTCCTGATGATAGTTCTCGGGGTTGCGGTTCAGCTCGAACTCGCCGACCTCGATCAGCGGGTAATCGCCCTTATACCAGACCTTGGTGAGGTCGAAAGGATGGACGTGATAGGTCTCGGCGTCCTTTTCGGGCATGATCTGGACATACATCTTCCAGCGCGGGAAATCGCCCTTCTCGATGGCGTTGTAAAGGTCGCGCTGGTGGCTTTCGCGGTCATTGCCGACAAGCTCGCCGGATTCGGCGTCGGTCAGGTTCTCGATGCCCTGCTGGGTGCGGAAGTGCATCTTGACCCAGAACCGCTCTCCCGCCTCGTTCCAGAAGCTGTAGGTGTGGCTGGAAAACCCGTGCATGTGCCGGTAGCTCCTGGGAATGCCGCGGTCCGACATGACGATGGTGACCTGGTGCAGCGCCTCGGGCAGCAGCGACCAGAAGTCCCAGTTGTTGGTCGGCGAGCGCATGTTGGTGCGCGGATCGCGCTTCACCGCCTTGTTGAGATCGGGGAACTTCTTGGCATCGCGCAGGAAGAAGACGGGCGTGTTGTTGCCCACCATGTCCCAGTTGCCTTCCTCGGTATAGAACTTCAGCGCGAAGCCGCGAATGTCGCGCTCGGCATCCGCCGCGCCGCGTTCGCCGGCGACGGTGCTGAAGCGGGCGAACATCTCGGTCTTCTTGCCGACCTCGCTGAAGATCTTGGCGCGGGTGTACTTGGTGATGTCATGGGTCACGGTAAAGGTGCCGAAGGCGCCCGAGCCCTTGGCGTGCATCCGCCGCTCGGGGATGACCTCGCGCACGAAATTGGCCAGTTTCTCGTTCAGCCAGACGTCCTGGACCAGCACGGGCCCGCGCTTGCCCGCGGTCAGCGAGTTCTGGTTGTCGGAGACCGGCGCGCCGAAGGCGGTGGTCAGATGGGTGACCGGGCATTTGCCCTTGTTCAGGATATCGTCGGACATTTGAAGGATACCTCCCTGGTGGATTCTGGGTCCTGGGGTCGAGCCTAGAGCAGGTGTCGGGGTTATGAAAGCCGGTGTCTCGGCCCGGGGCGCCTAGGAGGTCTCGACCGCCATCGGCCCGGCGAGGATCAGCGCGACGAGATCGGATTGCCGGTTGGTGCCGGTCTTGCGAAAGAGGTTGCGCATGTGAAAGGCGATGGTGGTCTGCGACACGCCGAGGGTCTCGGCCACGTCGGCGGGCCGCGCGCCGCTGCTCAGGCTGGCGGCGACGCGCGCCTCGGTGGGGGTCAGCCCGAACAGCTCGATCAGCAGGGGCTGCGAGACGGTCTTGTCGGTCTGGGGCGGCGACAGGAAGAGCGCGACGGCGGGCTGCGGGCCGGGGCGGGCCGGATCGGCGGCCAGCGCGCAGACCAGCGCCGAGATCGACGGCCCGTCGCCCTGCAACAGCACGCCGGTGACGCGGTCGCGGTCCCGGGCGGCGCGGGTCTCGGCAATGGCGCGCTGCAGGGCCGTGTCGCAGAGCGGATCGGTCGCCCGCACCGTGCCGTGCCGGAAGGCCAGGAAGACCGCCTGTCCGGCCATCTCGCGCGCGGCGCGGTTGGCGTGCTGCACCCGGCCCGCGCTGTCCAGCAGCACGATCCCCAGCGCGATCAGGTCGAGCACCTGTCGTGGCGCGCCCTCGGAGAGCCCGGCAAGGGCGTGGCGCAGCCGGTCGATCTCGGGGTCGGTCTGGCCGCGGATGCGCGCGATCTGGCGCAGCCGGGCGGCGACGGTGGCCAGCAGCAGGTCGTAGTCGACCGGCTTGACAAGGTAGTCGTCGGCGCCCTGCAGCTTGCCTTGGATCACGTCCTGCGGTTCCGACATGGCGGTGAGGAAGACGAAGGGCACGGCGGCCAGGTCGGGCCGCTTGTCGCGCAGGGCGGCCATGAGGCCGAAGCCGTCCAGCCGCGGCATGGTGATGTCGCAGAGCACAAGGTCCGGCGTCGCCTCCGCCAGAAGCGCCTGCGCCGCGCGTCCATCGGCGGCGGCCAGCGTGCGATAGCCGGCATCCTGCAACTCCTCGACGATGTCGCGGCGCAGGGCGGCTTCATCCTCGACCACGAGGATCAGCGGGGCGGAGCGGTCTGCGGTCATTCGGGGGCACCTCCGGGCCGGGGCAGGGTCAGGCGGAATGTCACCCGTGCGGCATCGGGGTGCAAGCTGACCTCGCCGCCCTGCATCCGCGCCAGGCTGCGCGCGATGAACAGCCCGACGCCGGTGCCGCGGGTGCCGGTGCTGTTGGCGCCGCGGAAGTTGGCCTCGAACAGCCGCGCGCGGTCGGCGGCATCGATGGGGGCACCCGCATTGCGGATGTCGCAATGCACGGCGGTGTCATCGCCGTGCAGACGGGCGCAGACCGTGCTGCCGGGGGTGGCGTATTTCACCGCGTTGGACAGCAGGTTTTCCAGCACCTGCTCGGCATGGGCCGGATCGCAGAGCGCCATGGCCGCGCCGCCCGCCGGTGCCTGCAGGGCAATCGGCGTCCCGGGGGCGGCGGCGCGCTGGCGCGCGACGACCATCTCGAGCACCTGGGCAAGGTCGCAGGGCGTGCGCCGGGCGCCGATCTCGCCGGCCTGCAATCGCGCGGCATCCAGCGTGCTTTCGACCAGCCGGGTCAGCCCGGCGATGGCCTGGCGCGCGCCGGTGGCGCGTTCGGCGATCTCGGCGGCATCGGCCCGCGCGCCGCGGCGGATCAGCCGCTGCAAGGCGGAATCGGCCACCGCCAGCGGCGTGCGGAACTGGTGCGAGATCATGCCGGCGAAATTGCGGTAGAGATCGGCCGCCGAGCGTTCGCGCTGGAGCGCATCGTCCAGCGCGCGGGTGCGTTCGCGCACGAGATGTTCGAGACGGGCGCGGGTCTCGGCCTCCTTCTGGCGCGCTGCGTGGCGGTCGCTGGCGTCGTGCATGAAGACGATGGCGCCGATCACCCGGCCTTGGTTGCGCATCGGCGAGACCCGCAGGTCGACATGCAGCGGCGGCGCATGGGCATCGCGGAAATAGGGGTGCCGCGCCAGGCGCGTGGCCCGTCCGGCCAGCGCGGCGGCGACCGCCTGGCGCACCGGGGCGATGTCGAAGAACCCGGCGATGTCCGACAGCTTCCGGCCCACCGCCTGTTCCGCCGCGCGGCCGGTCAGGACGGTCATGGCGGGGTTCCAGATGGTGCAGGTCGCCGCGGCATCGACCGCCAGGATGCCCTCGCCGCTGGAGGAGATCAGCAGCGCCGAGAAATCCCGCTCGCGCCGGAGCATCGCGTTGCGCCGCCGCGAGGTGCGCAGCGCCAGAACCAGCGTGACGGTGAGGATCGCGCCGGTGACGGTGATGCCGATGAGCGAGGCGATGATCTGGCGCAGCTGATCGCGCGAGGTTTCCAGCCGCCCGCCGAGATCGTCCCATTCGCGGATCATCGTGACATTGGCGGCGCGCGCGAAAAACCCCGCGAAAGGCGCGAGTGCAAGCCGCAAGTCGCGGGCCTCGGCGGGGGTGACGCCCTCGGGCAGCGGCGCCAGCGCTTCCAGCCGGGCGCCGAGGTCCGCGACCTCGGCCTGCAGGCCGACCTCGCGCAGGAAGCGCGCTTGCGGGCCGTCCTGCAACAGCGCGAAGCGGCTGCGCAGCAGGTCGAGGCGCAGTGCGACCTCGCCGGCCCCGGCCTCGCCCAGTTCGGCGCGCAGCGTGGTCTCGACCAGCCGCCGGGCCGCGCTTTCGCTCTGGTGCATGACCCAGAGCATGTTCTGCTCGGCATCGACCCGGATGTCGGTTTCCACCTGCACCATGCGCGACAGCGAAAACGCCAGCAGCACCGCGAAGGCCAGGATCGCCCCCAGCGGCAGCAGCATCCAGAACCGCGGAGCGCCGGCGCGGGTCATCGGACCTCGAGGTCCGACAATTGCCAGACCCAGCGGTAATCGTAGCGGATGTCCTGAAGCTCGGGGTGGGCGTCGCGCGGATAGACGATCCAGAGCGGGCCCTTGTCGGCCCGGCGCAGTGCCGCGCCGTCCATCTCGTAGGCCAGGATCACGTCGAACCGCTCGAAATCACGGATCGGGATCTCCACGGCATAATCGTTCAGCGCGGTCGCGGTGACGCTGTCGCCCGCGGCCCCGAGGTCGCCCAGCAGGCGGCGCAGCAGGACGCCGGTGAAGCGGTGGGTGCCGTCGGTCACCACGGTCGAGGTCTCGAGCGTGGTGGCGGGCAGGGCGCGCAGGGCGGCCATGTCGAGCATCACCGCGCCGCCCGCGACCTTGCCGGTGACGCGCAGCACCGGCCCTTCCTCCTGCGCCGAGAGCGGTGCGCAGAGCGCAAGGGACAGCAGACCGGCAAGGGCGTGGCGCATGGGGGATCCTCCGACTTGGCGCGGCCAGTTCATCAGCCCGGCGCGCGGCTTTCAAACCCTAAAGCATTTGCGCAGAACCGCGAGTCGCCAAGACCCTGCCGCGCTTTCGGGGGTGCCCGGTGGGGCGGGCCTCACCCGAAACGCGCCCTGGCGGAACTTTCCGTCCCTCCCCCTCCGAATGCAGGGGGCGAAGGCGCGCGCTCCGGGGTATACTGCCCCGACCTTGAAAGAGTGGCAGACATGATGTTTCGTCCCGGACCCGCCCTGGCGCTTGCCGCCGCCCTTGTCGTTCTGCAGTCCTGCGGCACGCCGGAATACCGCACCGAGCGCAGCCATTGCGAGGCGGAATGGCAGCTCAAGATCCCGCCCGAGTATCGCCACGTGCCGGTCACCAAGTACCGCGACATCGAGCGGCCCAGCGGCGAGACGATCTGCGAGACCAGTGGCACCACGACCCGCTGCAAGCCGGTGATGAAGACCGTCTCGGTGCCCTATACCGCGCTCGAGCGGGTCGACACCCGCAAGAGCCAGCGCGACGCGCAGGTCGCCTCCTGTGCCGCGCGCGCCTGTGCCGCGAAATACGGCAATGCGAAATGCGAGATTTGACCGGAGCCGGGCGCGCGAAGCGGCCCGCGGTGCCCTTTCGGCAGGAGATTTGAGATGTGGGATTTCAGCCTCGGCGCGGCGCTTGGCCTGATGGGGCGGACGCTGCCTTTCGTGCTGTTGCGCCTGGTGGTCTATTTCGCCATCGCCTTGGGGTATGTCCTTGTCACCGGCGTCGGTGCCGGGGTCGGCTGGGGGATCGGCAGCTTCGGCGATGCCGATTTCCGCGCCACCACCACCGCCTGGGGCAGCTTTGCCGGCCTGGGGATTTTCGGCGCGCTGATGTACTGGGCGCGCGAATACATCCTCTATATCGTCAAGGCGGGCCATATCGCCGTGCTGGTCGAATTGCTCGACGGCAAGCCGATGCCCCAGGGGCGCAGCCAGATCGCCCATGCCGGCACGGTGGTCAGGGAGCGGTTTCCGCAGGCCAGCGTGCTCTTTGCGCTGGACCAGCTGATCAAGGGGGTGATCCGCGCCATCACCGGGCTGGTGCGCGGCCTGCTGACCGCGCTGCCGGTGCCGGGCGTGCAGCAGCTGGGCGTCGTGCTGTCGGCCTTCCTGCGAGTGGCGGTGGGGTTCATCGACGAGGTGATCCTGGCCCATGCGATCCGCACCCGGTCGGACAATGCCTGGATGTCCGCGCGCGAGGCGCTGGTGCTTTACGGCCAGAACTACAAGCCGATGCTGAAGAATGCCGGCTGGCTGGCGCTGTTCGTCTATGGCCTGAGCTTCGTGGTCTTTTTGCTCATGCTCGCGCCCGCGGCGCTGGTGGTCTACCTGATGCCGGGGGCCTGGGCGGCGGGCGGCGTGGTCTTCGCGCTGCTCTTTGCCTGGAGCGTCAAGGCCGCGTTGCTGGAACCGCTGGCCATCACCTGCATGATGCAGGTCTATTTCAAGGTGATCGAGGGCCAGACGCCCGATCCCGAATGGGACGCCAAGCTCGAACAGATGTCGGGCAAGTTCCGCAAGCTGAAGGACCGCGCTTTCGGACCCGCGCCCGCGAAGTCGCGGCGGGCCTAGCCTGCGGTGCCTTCCGCCCGATCCGAGACCCGCGCGAGCACAAGCGCCAACCGATTGAGGAGACCGAGATGATGTCCCGACCCGCGAAACTGGCCGCCTGGGCCACCGCTGCCAGCCTTTTGTGTGCAACCGTGGCCCGTGCGGGCGATGACGTGGTGATCGTCTACGATGCCTCGGGGTCGATGTGGGGGCAGATCGACGGAACCTCGAAGATGGAGATCGCCCGCGACGTGCTGGCCGACCTGGTGGAAGGCTGGGACGCGCAGACCAACCTCGGGCTTGTCGCCTATGGTCACCGCAGCCAAGGCGATTGCACCGATATCGAGACGCTGATCGCCCCCGGCCCGCTGGACAAGGCCGCCTTCACCGCCCGCGTGGCGGCGATCAAGCCGGTGGGCAAGACGCCGATCACCGCGGCGGTGCAACATGCCGCCGACCTTTTGTCCTATCGCGACGCCCCGGCGACGGTGGTGCTGATCTCGGACGGGGTCGAGACCTGCAACGCCGATCCCTGCGCGCTCTCGGCGCAACTGGCCCGGCAAGGGGTGAAGTTCACCGCCCATGTGGTGGGATTCGATCTCGAGGACGCGGCCCATGCCGGGCTGGCCTGCATTGCCGAGAACACCGGCGGCGTCTTCGTCTCGGCCCGCAACGCCGCCGAGTTGCACGACGCGCTGGACCAGGTGCAGGCCGCGATGGAGGTGCCCGCGCCTGCGCCAGCGCCCGAACCCGCCCTGCCCGAGGTGACGATCCATGGCCCGGAAACCGTGACCACCGGCGCCAGCTTCGACCTGAGCTGGAGCGCCACCATCCACGGTCAGGACATGGCCGCCATCGTGCCGATGGGTGCGGATGAAGGCGAACGCGGCACCTATCGCCGGGTGGGCGACAAGACCGAGACCAGCCTGATAGCCCCCTCCGAGCCCGGGCTCTACGAGTTGCGCTACATTCTCAACGAGGGCAGCAAGACCTTGGCCACCGCCCCCATCGAGGTGGTCGCGGCAGACCTCACCATCAGCGGGCCGGAAACCGTCACCGCCGGAGCCAGCTTCGACCTGAACTGGAGCGCCACGATCCACGGCCAGGACATGGCCGCCATTGTGCCGATGGGCGCGGATGAGGGCGAGCGCGGCACCTATCGCCGGGTGGGCGAGAAGACCGAAACCAGCCTCGTCGCACCTTCCGAACCGGGGCTTTACGAGTTGCGCTATATCCTCAACGAGGGCAGCAAGACGCTTGCCTCCACGCCCATCGAGGTGGTTGCCGCGGAACTCACCATCACCGGGCCGGAAACCGTCACCGCCGGTGCCAGCTTCGACCTGAGCTGGAGCGCCACCATCCACGGCCAGGACATGGCCGCCATCGTGCCGATGGGCGCGGATGAAGGCGAGCGCGGCACCTATCGCCGGGTGGGCGACAAGACCGAGACCAGCCTCGTGGCACCCTCGAAGCCCGGGCTCTACGAGTTGCGCTACATCCTCAACGAGGGCAGCAAGACGCTCGCCTCGGCCCCCATCGAGGTCATTGAACCGGAGATCGGCCTGTCCGGTCCCGGCACCGTGCGCGCCGGGACGGATGTCGACATCGCCTGGTCCGCGACCATCCATCCGCAGGACATGATCGCCATCGTTCCGATGGGCACCAGGGACGGCGAACGCGGCCTCTATTTCCGGATCCGCAACAAGGCAGACGGAAGGCTCAAGGCGCCCTCCGAGCCGGGGCTCTACGAGATCCGCTATATCCTCAACGAGGGCAGCCGGACCCTGGCCCGCGCGCCGCTCGAGGTTGTGGCCGCGGATGCGCCGATGGACGACGGCGCGGGGCTTTCGGTGCCCGAGAGTGCGGCCCCCGGCGA
>SBGD01000023.1 GCA_006226775.1 Paracoccaceae bacterium
ACGAAGAAGCGCGGTGGCCGCCAGCCCGGCCGCGCGCTATGCTACGCCGAAGGCTCCGCGCGCGGCCTCCTACACCACCACCAGGGACACTGCCCAAAAGGCCAAACCTCCCTAGGCTCATGACCCGAAAGCCAGAGGGTCAAAGCAAGCGGCGAAAAATAAGAACAAAAACCTTACACCCAAGCCGCCCTCAAGGGCGGTTTTTCCATTTTTAGCTCCGAAAAAGCCGGCTTCCTGAACGTTCGAAGGACCGGTGCCGCCCTACTCAGGACGCCGCACGTCCGGCACCTCTCCCGAACTGACAAATCCCCAGGCCCGAAGACGCGAAGAGACGTGCCCGTTACGCCCGGCACGGGGCTCCCTGACCGGCCGCAAGGGCAAGCGGAACCGCGTCAAGCGCGCAATTTTTGGGAAAGCTCGACAAATTTCATGCAATCATAGGAACATGTTTCAAAGATTCGGTTCTTTTGCTGAGTTCGCCTCAAGGTCGTAATTTCAGGAGAACAAGATGATTGCACGAATTGGACCCTGTCTCGCCGTTGCGCTCTGCCTGCCGTTTGCTGCCTGCGCCCAGGGCCGGCCCTCCGGACCGCCGCTCGTGGTGCAGATCACCGTCGATCAATTGCGCGCCGATCTGATCCATCGCTATTCCAATGGCTTCACCGAAGGCGGCTTTAAGCGGCTGGCGACCCGGGGGGTCTGGTATTTCGACGCCCAGCATCGTCACGCCAATACCGAAACCGTGGTCGGCCATACCACCCTGTCGACCGGCACCGATCCGTCGGTGCATGGCATGGTGGCCAACAACTACCGCGACAATCGGCTGCTCGAGGTCGGCGGCGGCGGTCAAAGCGCCGAGTTCGACGTGAGCAATGCCTTCCACTACGCCACGCGCGACGACGCCTACCCGCTGCTCAACCCCGATGGCAGCCGGTCCGACCCCAGGGACGGACGCTCGCCGCGCGATATCCTGTCGACCACCATCGGCGACGAGTTCCGCCTGTCGCTGGGACCGGAGGCGAAGATCTTCGGCGTCTCGACCAAGGATCGCGCCGCCATCGGCGCCACCGGTCATGCCGGCACCGCCTTCTGGTACAGCACCACATTCTCGACCTATGTCACCAGCACCTTCTACCTCGACGCCTATCCGCAATGGGTCAAGGACTGGACCGACCGCAACCTGGTGCAGGCCTATGCCGGGACCAGCTGGTCGCTGATGCTGGACCCGGCGCGCTATACCTTCCGCGATTACGACGACCAGGAGTGGGAGAAGTTCTATCCGAAATGGACCCGCGTCTTCGATCACCACTATGGCGGGCCGGATTTCCAGCTCTTCCAGGGTTTCATCGAGACCAGCCCGGCGGCCGACGCGTTGACGCTCAGCTTTGCCCGCGCGATGATCGAAGGCGAGGGGATCGGCGCGGATGCGATCCCCGATTACCTCGCCATTTCGCTCAATTCGGTGGATTACATCGGCCATGCCTTCGGCCCCTCGTCGCTCGAGGCCGAGGACAACCTGAAACGGCTGGACAGGGAGCTGGCCGGGTTCTTCGACTGGCTGGACGAGCGGATCGGGCTGGACAACGTGCTGGTGGTGCTCTCGGCTGATCACGGCGCGACCGAGGTGCCGGGCTTCACCAATACCCGGATGCGGACCGATGCCAACCTCTTCGATTACAGCAAGGTCGAGGCGCAGCCGGCGATTGCCAAGCTGTTGCAGGACCACGGCATCACCCCGCCGCTGTCGCAGTATTCCGCGCCCTTCGTCTATTTCGACAACGCCAAAATCGCCGAAGCCGGGCTGGACAAGGCCAGGGTGACAAAGCTCTACGCCGATGTGATTGCCCGGATGGACGGCATTGCCCAGGCCTTTTCCCATGACCGGATCGCCACCGGAGCGGTCCCCGACGACCGCATCGGGCGCGCGGTGACGGCGAATTTCAATCCGTCGCGTGCCGGGGATCTCTACCTGGTGTTTCAGCCCGGCTGGTTCTACATGGATCCCAGCCCGCTGGCCGGGGCCTCGCAGCATGGCTCGCCCTACATGTACGACCGGCATGTGCCGGTGGTCTTCATGGGGCCGGGGATCGTGCCGCAACGGGTGACCCGCCGGATCGAGACGGTGGATGTGGCGCCGACCATCGCCGCCTACATGAAGATCAAGTATCCCTCCGGCGCGCGCGGGCGGCTGCTGGGCGAGGTGCTGGGTGATGTGCTGGCGATTGACTAGGCCAGCACGCGCTGCACCGCCGCGGCCAGTCCGGCGGCGTGCGCCTCGGTCATCATGGTGACGTGATCGCCGGCGGCGGGGATCACCTCGACCGGCTGTCGGGCGATCCGTGCCCAGCCGGGATCGGCGCTGCCCTCGGCCAGAAACAGCGTGATCGGCACGTCGCAGGGCCCGGGCCGATAGGCCAGCCGCGCCGCCCGGTGCGCCCGGGCGATGGCCAGCAATCCGGCGACCATCGCCCCCGCATCGCCCCCCGGCATCGCGCTGTCCGAGGCCGAAAAGGCCGCGGCCACCAGGGCGATCTGCGCGTCAATGGGGCGGGCGCGCAAGGCGGCTTCGTCCAGCGCGATGTCGGCGCCGGTGAACCGGGCAAAAACCTCGGCGGCACCGGCAAGGTCGCGGGCGGCGGCATGGGGCGCGGGTTGTGCGGCGACCCAGGCGTCATCGGGCCGGGCAAGACTGCTGTCGAAGAGCACCAGCCGCGCCACCTCCTGCCCCGATGCGCGCAACTGGCGGGCCATCTCATAGGCCACCACCCCGCCAAAGGAATGCCCGGCCAGCCGGTAGGGGCCGTTGGGCTGCACCCGGCGCAGATCGGCGAGGTAATCGGCGGCCATGGCGGGAATGTCGGCATGCGGCGGCGCCCCGTCGAACAGCCCGCGCGCCTGCAGGGCATGGACCGGATAGGCCGGCGCCAGGGCGCGTACCAGCGGCAGGTAGTTCCAGATCCCCCCGCCGCCGGTATGCACGAGGCAGAGCCCGCCCGGCCCGTCCTGCGGCCAGAGCGGCACCAGCGTCGAAGGTGTCGAAACCCTGCCCGCCACACGCGCCAGGTGTTCGATGGTCGCCGACCGGAAGAGTTCGGCCAGCGGGATCTTCACCCCCATCTTGCGCTCGATCATCAAAAGCAGGCGCAGCGACAGCAGCGAATGCCCGCCCAGGTCGAAGAAATCGTCGCGCACGCCGAAATCCTGCCGCTCCAGCAGCGCCTGCCAGATCTGCAGCATCTGCAACTCGGTCGCGCTGCGCGGCGGCTGCGCCCGGCGCATGCCGTCGCCTTGATGCGCGTCGATCTCGGGCAGGCGGCTGCGGTCGAGCTTGCCGTTCGGCCCCAGCGGCAAGGCCTCGATCAGCGCGATCGCGCCGGGCACCAAGGCGGCGGGCAGGCGGCGGCGCAGGTGGTCGCGCAGGTCCTGGACACTTGGCCTGGTCCCGGCCTTGGCCACCGCATAGGCCGCCAGCGTCACCGCGCCCGCCGCCGTCTTGCGGGCGATGACGACGCAATCGGCCACCGTCCCGGCCCGGCGCAGGACGCTGGCGATCTCGCGCGGGTCGGTGCGGATGCCGTTGATCTTGATCTGGTCGTCCAACCGCCCCAGCAGGTGCAGGGCGCCATCGGCGCGCAGATAGCCCAGGTCGCCGGTGAAATAGAGGATGTCCTCGGCATCGCCAGTCACCGGGTTGGACCGGAAACTCTGCGCCGTCCGCTCGGGCGCATTGGCATAGCCGAGGCTGCGATAGGGCGTGCGGATCGCCACTTCGCCCGGCTCGCCGATGGCGCAGGGACGGCCCTCGTCCGACAGCACCAGCGCCTCTGCCCCGGGCAGGGCATGGCCCACCGGCTGCACGCCGGGATAGGGCGGGTCCGGCACCTCTTGCCAGAATTTCGCCAGCACGGTCTCGGTCGGCCCGTAGAGGTTGACGATGCGGGTCCGCACAGGGAATCGCGCCCGCCAGTCCTGCACCAGCCGCGCCTGCAAGGGCTCTCCGGCGCTGAACAGCAGCCGCAGCGCCGGGAGGGTCACGCCGCCTGCCGGATCGAGCAGCCAGGTCTGCAGGACCGAGGGCACCGAATGCACAAGCGTGATCCGCTCGGCCTCGAGCCAGGCCGGGGCCTGCCCGCTGGCGGCCTCGTGTCCGGGGTCGGGCAGCACCAGTTCCGCGCCGCTGGTCAGCGGCAGAAAGACGTCGCGCAGCACCACGTCGAAGGACATGCCGGTCATCTGCGCCGCGCGGTCGCCGGGGCCGACCTGAAAGGTCTCGCGCTGCCATGACAAGAACTGCGCCAGCCCGCCCGCACTGCCCAGAACCGCCTTGGGCGTGCCACTGCTGCCGGAGGTGAAGAAGACATAGGCCGGGTCCCTGGTCCCGGCGCGGGCGCGGCTGTCGGGCGGTCTCCCCGGCGGCGCGATCCGCCCGTCCTCGGGCAGATCCGTCGCGGCGAGACCTGCCGCGCGCGCCGCCCCGGCGCCGCAGCGCAGGACGTGACAGGCGCCGGCCTCGCTCAGCATGATGCGCCGGCGGTCCCGCGGCAGATCGGGGGCGAGGGTCAGCAGCACCGCCCCGGCCTCCAGCACCGCCGCCATCGCCACGATATAGCCGGGGCAGCGCGGCCCGGCGACGGCCACCACGTCGCCCGGGCCGATCCCGGACTGGTTCAGCTGCTGCGCCACCGCCTGCATCGCGCCGACGAAGGCCCGGTAGTCGAGCGTTCCGCCCCGGCCGCTGACCGCTGGCGCGTCTGGATGCCGCGCCGCCACCTCCGCGATCCGCCGGGTCACCGGGACCTGCGCCGCCTCGGCCGGCGGGGGGCCGGGGGCCACGCGCTCGTCCAGGGCCCGCAGGTCCAGCGCGCCCAGCACCACCTCCGGGTCTGCCGCCACCTGCCGCAGAACGGCCTCATACTGGCGCAGGACCGCGGCCATGAAACCCGCGGAATAGCGGGCCTTCTGATAGGCCAGTTGCACTTCCAGCGCGCCCTCCCATTCGGTCACATAGACCACGTTGGAGAACTCGCAGCGCTGGGTCGGCGGCTGCGCAAAGTCCGCGCGCAGCCCGGGCAGATCGAGGCTGCGCGCCGGGCTGGGGGTGAAGTTGAACATCAACTCGAACAGCGCATGATCGCCGGGCGCGCGCGCCGGGGCGATCTCCTGCACCACCTGGTCGAAGGGGATCTCGTGATGCTCGAGCCCGCCCAGCAGCGTGGCCTGCACCTGCTCCAGCGCGTCGTGGAACCGCATCGAGGGGTTGAGCCGGACGCGCAGCGCCAGGGTGTTCAGGAACAGCCCGATCAGCGGCTCGGTGTCCTGGCGCATCCGCCCCGAAACCGGCGTGCCGACGATCAGGTCGGACTGCCGGGTGAGGCGCATCAATACCGCGAAATAGGCGGTCAGCAGGGTGGCGAAAAGCGAGGCCCCGGCGGCTTGCCCGACCTCGGTCAGCCGCGCCTTGAGCGCCGCGTCGATCACCCGTTGCGTGGCCGCGCCGCCGAGGCACCTCTGGCCCTCTGCGTCCAGCCCGTCGCCGGGCAGATCGGGCGGCAGGTCGAGCAGCGGCGGCGGATCGGCCAGCTGGCCGCGCCAATAGGCCATGCCGCGCTGCAACCGCGGGCCGGGCAGCTCGCGGCGCTGGCGGCGGGCGAAATCGGCGTAGGAGATTGCCAGCACCGGCAGATCGGGGGCCAGCCCCTGCGCGGCGGCGATGTAGATCCGGGCGAATTCCTCCATGAAGATGCCCAGCGACCAGCCGTCCGAGACGATGTGGTGCATGGTCACCATCAGCACATGGGCGCGCGGGCCCAGCCGCACCAGCACCGCCCGGATCGGCAGATCGCGGGCCAGGTCGAAGCCGGTCTCGGTCTCCTCGCGGTAGCGGCGGTGGCACAGCGCCTCGCGCGCCGCTTCCGGGTGGTCCTGCGTCAGATCGAGCCGCTCCAAAGGAAACCCCGGCAGAGCGCGCGACTGCGCCCGCGTCTCGCCATCGCGGGTGACGAAGGCCGAGCGCAGCACCGCGTGGCGCGACAGGATGCCGTCGAGACTGGCCTGCAAGGCTTGTTCCGACAGGTCGCCGGTTAGCCGCAGCGCGCCGAAGATCGCATGTGCCGGGTCGCCGGGCGACATGCGGTCGTTGAAGATCCAGCGCTCCTGCGCGAAGGACAGCGGCGCGTCGGTCTCGCCGGTCCGTGCCTCTTCCGCCTTGCGCGCCGCCAGCCGGTCGCGCAAGAGCGCGCGTTGCCGGGGTGAAAGCGCCATGATCCGCTGCGCGGCGTCGTTCATCGCGACCTCCTTGCTCAGGTTTCGGGTTCCGACAGCAACCGCTCCAGCGCCTCGGGGTCGAGGTCGGCCAGGTCGTCCAGCATGCCGTCGATCAGCGCGTCCTCGGCCCCCGCGGCGCGGCTGGCGTCGATCTTCACCGCCAGGTCGGCAATGGTGCGCGCCGCCAGGACCGCCGCCAGCGACAGTTCCGCCCCCAGCCGCGAGAAGATCCGCGCGTTGAGTTGCGTGGCCAGCAGCGAATGCCCGCCCAGCTCGAAAAAGTCGTCGTGGATGCCGATACGCTCCAGCGAAAAGAGATCCTGCCAGATCTCGGCCAGCACCGCTTCGGTGTCACCGCGCGGCGCGGCATAGGCGGATTTCAAGGCCTTGCGCTTGTGGCGTGCGATGGTCGGCGGCTTGGTAGCGCGCGTCACCCATTGGGTCAGGCGGGCCTGCAGGTCGCCGGTGGACACAACCGCCTGCGGCACGCCGGGCAGCGCCAGCAGCCGGTCGCAGACCGCCGCCGCCTCCTCCGGCAGCATGTAGAACTCGCTGACCGTGCCGCCGAACCCCGCCACCGCCGCCTTGACCTCGCCGGTGCGCCAGGCGTCCCAGTTGATGCTGAGCCAGCGCGGCCCGGCCTGCCCGGCCTTGGACCGGGCAAAGGCATCGAGAAACAGGTTGGCGGCGGCATAGGAGGCAAAACCAAGCCCGCCAAGGATCGAGGCCAGCGAGGAAAAGAGCACGCAGAACTCGGTCTCGCGGGTCGCCAGCACCCGGTCCAGCGCGCGTGTGCCGTGGACCTTGGCGTGAAACTGCCGCGCGGCGTCGGCCTCGGTGGTGCGGGCGATCTCGCAGAAGGTCTCGGCGCCGATGGCCCCCGCGCAATGGAACACGCCGTGGATCGGGCCGAGCCCGGCCTCGGCGGTGTCGAAGGCAGCGGCGAGCGCTTCGGGGTCGGCGACATCGGCGGCGAGCGTCAGCACCCTCGCCCCCGCGGCGCGCAGGTCGGCGACGCTTGCGGTGCGGGGGTCGTCGGCGCTCTCGGCCAGCGGGGTGCGGCCCAGCAGCGCCAGCCGTACGCCCGGGCTCTGCGCCAGGTGCCGGGCCATGGCCATGCCGACGCTGCCCAGCCCGCCGGTGATCAGGTAGGTGCCGCCGTCGCGGATCGGAGATGTCGCGGGTGCGGGCAGGCGGACCGGGGCGTAATCCTCGACCCAGCGCTGGCCGGTGCGAAGGGCGACCAGCGGCGCGGAGAGCGGTGCCGCCAGATCCGCCAGCAGCGCCTCGGCGGCCTCATGCACACCCATCCCCGGCGCGAGGTCGATCACGGCGCAATCCAGTCCGGGGCGCTCCTGCGGCGCCACCTTGAGCAGGCCGAGAAGCGGCGCGAGGTCGGGGACGGGCGGCTGGCCCATGGCGGCCAGCCCGCGTGTCACTGCAAGAAGGCGCAACTGCTCCAGCCCGGCCTGCCCCATTGCCGCGCGGATCAGCCGGGTCAGGCAATGAAACCCGGCCTGTTGCGCCACGTCGAACCGCTGACGCGGGGTGCCGGCATCGGGCGGCTCCAAGGCCCAGAAATGCACGATGCCGTCGGGGGTCTTGCCGGCTGCCGCCAGGTCCTCGAACAGGCGGGTGTAGTGGGTGGGATCGGCGGGATCGATCTCGATGCGGTCCGGGTGGCGGGCATAGGCGCGGCGGGCGATCCCTCGGATCACCTCGCAGCCCGCGGCCTGCAGCGCGGCGATGAGCGCCCCGGCCTCCGGCCCGCCGTCGTCGAGGATCAGCCAGCGGCTGCCGGGCGCGGGGCGAGCCGGGGCGAGCGGCGCGGGCTTCCAGCAGGGCAATAGCACCCAGTCCTCCACCGGCCTGCGCCCTTGCATGGCCGCGACCCGTTCGGGCGGGTCGATCCAGTGGCGTTCGCGGGCCAGCACCGTGCCGGGCAGGGGCACCCGCCGCCGCCCGTCGCGCGCCAGCAGGCGCTCGGGATCCAGCGCCCCGCCCGCGGCCCAGTAGCGCCCGATCCCGGCCAGCAGCGCGCGCCATTCGGTCTCTGACGAATAGGCCCATTTCATCAGCGGGATCACCGGCACCTCCGCCCCCGCGGCGCTGCGCATGGCGATGGCATGGGCGGTCAGCGACTGGCCCGGGCCAAGCTCGAGCAGCGCCAGCGCAGGGTCGGCCACCAGATGCTCCACCGCATCGCGGAACCGCACCGTGCGGCTGAGGTGGTGCGCCCAATAGCCGGGGTCGGTGGCCTCGGCCGCGCTCAGCCAATCGCCGGTAACGCAGGAGACGCAAGCGATCCGCGGCGGCGACAGGGGGATCTGCGCCAGCCTCTCGGCCAGGTCGGGCACGATCCCGTCCATCATCGCGGAATGAAAGGCAAAGCTGCCGGGCAGGCGCTGGGCCGAGGTCCCGCGGGTTTCCAGACCGGCGCGATAGCCGTCGATCTGCGCCTCCGGGCCGGAGACAATCGACAGCCGTTCGCCGCTGATCGCCCCCAGCGAGAGCCGCTCCGGCAGGTCCAGGTCCGACGCCGAGAGCGGCACCGCCAGCATCGCGCCCCGCCCGATGCGCGTCTCGATCAGCCGCGCGCGGGCGGCGACGATCTGCAAGGCATCGGCCAGCGAGATCACCCCGGCGACGCAGGCCGCCACGAATTCGCCGATACTGTAGCCCACCATGGCACGCGGGCGGATGCCCCATTCCGCCAGCATCTGCGTCAAAGCATATTCGGTGACGAAGATCGCGGGCTGGCCGCCGGAGGGCCGGTCCATCGGTGACGGCGCGGGTGTCCCGGCACCCTTCAGCATTGCCTTGAGGTCCAGCTTGCCCGCGCCCTGCGCCGCGCCGATCATCCCCGGCGCCGCGTTGCGCCAGTCCTTGCCCGGGTAGAGCACGTCGCGGATGTCCCCGTCGAGATGGGTTTGCAGCAGGTCGGCGCAGTGATCGACGGCCCCTCGGAAGGCTTCTTCCAGGCAGTAAAGCTCCCACCCCATCGCCGGGTAATGGTCGCCCAGCCCGGGGAAGAGGAAGGCGGCATCGCGGGGCGTGCCGGCCTCGGGCGCTTTGACACTGGCAAGCTGCGTTGCCGCTTCCTCCACCGATCCCGCGACAATGGCGGCGCGGCAGGCCAGCGCCCGGCGCCCGAGGCGCAGCGTATGGGACAGGTCCCCCAAGTCCGGCGGCCCGGCGCGCAAGTGATCGGCCAGCGCCGTCGCGGTCCGGGTCAGCGTCTCGGGCGAGGGCGCCGAGACCAGCAGCAGGTCGGCGGGATCCGCGCGTCCGCAGGGCTGCGAAGGCGGCGCTTCCTGCAACACCACATGGCAATTGGTGCCGCCGATGCCGAAGGAGCTGACCCCGGCGCGCATGACGCCGCGCGCCGGGTCATGCGGCTCGAGTGTTCTGGGCACCCGGAACGGCGTGCGCTCCAGCCCGAGCCGCGGGTTGGGCGCGGTGAAATGCACCGAGGGCGGCACGGCCCGGTGCCGCAGCGCCAGCACCGCCTTGAGCAACCCGGCAATCCCCGCCGCCGCGTCGACGTGGCCGATGTTGCTTTTGACCGAACCCAAGGCGCAGGCCCCCGGCGCGCCTCCGGCAAAGACCTCGGCCAATGCCGCCACTTCCACCGGATCGCCGATCGCGGTGCCCGCGGCATGGGCCTCGATCATCGCGATGGTCTCGGGCGGGGTGCCGGCCAGGTCCTGCGCCTCGGCGATGACCCGCGCCTGGGGCGAGACGCTGGGCGCGGTGAACCCCACCTTGTCGGCACCGTCGTTGTTGATCGCCGAGCCGCAGATCACCGCATGCACCGTGTCGCCCGCCGCCCGCGCATCGGCCAGCCGCTTGAGCACGACCACGCCCGCGCCATCGCTCGACACCGTGCCCGCGGCCGCCACATCGAAAGGCCGGCAGGCGCCATCGGGCGACAGGATGCTGTCGGGCGCATGTTGGTAGCCACTGACCAGCGGCAGGTGGATCGACACGCCCCCGGCCAGCGCCATGTCACTTTCATGCGCGATCAGGCTCTGGCAGGCCACATGCACCGCCACCAGCGAGGTGGAGCAGGCGGTGCCGAGGCTGACGCTCGGCCCGGTGAGGTTGAGCAGGTAGGAGGTGCGGGTGGCCAGAAACGTCGGATCATTGCCCACCGCCGCCTGGAAGGTGCCCGCGTCCTTGACCAGCGCCCGGTTGGGCCAGAGGTTCTCCAGCAGGTACATGCTGAGGATCGAGCCGCCGAAGACCCCGACCGGGCCTTGCGGCGGCGTGCCGCCATGGCCCGCGTGTTCCAGCGCCGCAAAGGCGCAATCGACGAAGACCCGTTGCTGCGGGTCCATCAGCGCGGCCTCGGTGGGGCTGAGGCCGAAGACATCGGCGTCGAAGCTGTCGGCCTCGGGCAGCAGGCCCTTGGCGGGCACGTAGCCGGGGCAATCGATGCGGGCTTCGGGGATGCCCGCGGCGCGCAACTCGTCGCGGGTGAAGCGGGTGATGGCGTCGCGGCCCTCGGCGAGCACGTCCCAGAAGGCGTCGATGTCCGGCGCGCCGGGCAGGCGGCAGGCCATGCCGATCACCGCAATCGCGGCCTCGTCGAACTCGTCCTGCGGCGGGGGGAAGGCGGTGGTCATCGGGCGGTGGCCTTCTTGCGGCGCGCGGCCTGTCCGCCGCGGGCGGCAGAACGGGCGGCGGCGCGGTCGGTCGGGGCGGGGTCGGGCCGGGTGGCCTCATGCGCGACGAAGCGGCGCGCCTGTTCGGCGATGGTGGGGTATTTGAACAGATCGGTGATCTCGATCCGCTGGCCGGTCGCCGCGCCGATCCTCGTCTGCAACTCCATCAGAAGCAGCGAGGTGCCGCCCTGCTCGAAGAAATTGCGCCGGATGTCGGTGATGGCGCGGCCCAGGACCCCGGCCCAGATCGAGGCGATCAGGTCTTCGCCCGCGCCCTGCGGTGCGGCGTCCCCGACCGGCGTGCTCTGGGGTTTGCGCAGGTCCAGCAATGCCGCGCGGTCGACCTTGCCGGCGGAAGAGAGCGGCAGGTGGTCGATGCGGACAATCTCGGCGGGCACCATGTAGTCGGGCAGGTGCTGGCGCGCGGCCTGCAAGAGCGCTTCGGGGTCCAGCGTGGCAGGTGCGATGCGCCGGGGCGTGCCATCGGGGGCATGGAAAGCGGCGCTGAACGGCTCCTGCCGGAAGGACGTGGCGTGATGCGGGCTGACATGGGCGAAATCAACCGCGCCGATCCGCGCGGTGACGCGGTAATCGGTGTGCAGCCCGTCGTCGCAGAGCGTGGCGGCGCAATGGGCGTCGATCCGGTCGCCGGGGGTGACGTCGATACTGGTGGCACCAAGCGGGAAGAACACCGGCAGCCAGCAATGCTCATGCTTGAGGATATCCAGCACCGGCCCCGCGCCGCAGTCGAGCGTCAGCCAGACCAGGAAGCCGTCGACGCGACCCGTGCGGGTGATCTCGAAGCGGGCATCGCGCGCGAAGGCGGGGTCGACCGGCTGGCGATAGTCGAAATCCTCGAAGGGCGCGGGCGCGGCCAGCAGCGCGCCGTAACCCAGCCCGCGGGCGCAGAGCCGCAGGTCGAAGGGATGGCCGAAATCGGCGAATATCTTCTCGACGTAGGAGGCCTGCAGGTCGCCGAAGCCCCGCCTGTCGCGCAGCGCCGTGGGCAGTTCCACCGGGGCGATCAGCGTCCGGCTGCGCTCGGGGATCCAGCGGGCATCCGGGGTCAGCAACCGGCGCACCGCGTTCAGGATCGTCGCCGCGCCTTCGCTGTTGCCGATGGCGCCGACGATCTCGGACACGCAGACCTCGGCCCGTTCCGGCAACGCCACCTGTGTCGCATCGGCGTGGATCACCGCGATCCGGTCCTCCAGCCCCAGCGCGCGGACCTTGGCCCGGGCCTTCAGGAAAGTATCCTCCAGAAGCTCCACCGCGTAGACCTTTCTCGCCCCCGCCTCGATGCAGAACCGCGCGAGAAGCGCCTCGGGCCCGGTGCCGACCTCCAGCACCACCTTGCCCGGCACCGCGGCCTCGATCGCGGCGCGGTAGGAGCCATTGCGGCGCTCGTCGCTGGTCATGGCGTGATAGGCGATGTCGTCGTAGACGAGGAATTCCGAGATCGAGGGCCACCATTCCAGCGGGTGCGCGGGGCTCTCCGGCGCCACGAAGGCGACCAGCCGGTCGTCGATGGGCAGCACCGCGACCTCGCCGACGCCGGGTCGGGCGCGCAGCAGGGCCTCGACCTCGCCGGGTTCGACCCGGAAGCCGCGGATCTTGACCTGCTGGTCGGCGCGCCCGAGATAGTCGATTTCGCCAGTCGGCAGGACACGCGCCAGATCGCCGCTGCGATAGAGCCTTTCGCCATCACGGGTGACAAAGGCCTGCGCCGTCAGATCGGGCCGCTGCCAGTAGCCCCGCGCCAGTTGCGGCCCGCCGATCCAGATCTCGCCGGGGGCGCCGATGGGGCAGGGGCGCATACGTGCGTCGAGGATCAGGACGCGCACCGCGCCGATGGGCCGACCGATGGCGGGCTTGCGGCCGTCGCCCGGCATCTCGCCACAGGTGGCGCAGACCGTGGCCTCGGTCGGGCCATAGGCGTTGAGAAACAGCCGCCCCTCGCGCCATTGCCGCACGAGGTCGGGCGGGCAAGGCTCGCCCGCCGTCACCAGCGTTCTGAGGTCCGGCAGATCGGTCGCGGGCAACCGCGCCAGCACCGAGGGCGGCAGCGTCACCGTGTCGATTCGCCAGCGCGCCAGCAGGGCGAGGAACTCGCGCGACGGCAGCAGCACCTGCCGCGGCGCCATGAAAAGGCAGGCGCCGGACAAGAGCGCGGTGAAGATCTCCGACACCGAGGCATCGAAGCTGAAGGAGGCGAATTGAAGCACGCGCGAGGTGGCGTCGATGCGGAAGGCCTCCAGTTGCGCCTCGACCAGGTGGCGCAGGGCGCGGTGTTCGATCACCACGCCCTTGCGTCGCCCGGTCGAGCCGGAGGTGTAGATCAGGTAGGCCATGTCCTGCGGCATGAGGCCGGGGGCGGGGTTCCCGGCGGCCATGTCGGCGCTGTCCGCGCCGTCCTCGGCCACGCGCCAGAGGGGCACCCCCAGCGGGGCCAGCCGATCCGCCAGCGCGGCCTGCGTCAGCACAAGCGCCGCGCTGCAATCCGCCACCAGATCGCCGATCAGCGCGTCCGGCAACGCGGGGTCGAGCGGGACGTAGGCCGCCCCGGCCTTGAGCACCGCCAGCACGCTGACCAGCCGGCCCAGCCCGGCCTCGGCACAGATCGCCACCCGGTCCTGTGGTTGCACGCCCAGATCCCGCAACCGCGCCGCCAGTTGATTGGCGCGGGTGTTCAGGGCGGCATAGCTCAGGCTCTGGTCGCCTTCGGGTGCGAGAAAGATCGCGGCGGTGGCGTCGGGGGTGCGGGCGGCTTGCGCCTCGAAAAGCTGCGGAACCGGCAGGTCCGGCAATCGGCAGCGCTTTGGCAGGGGCGCCGGGGCGCGCGACCAGCTGTCGAGCCTTGCATGGTCGTCCGCCGGGATCGGGTCGACCGCCGCCAGAGGCGCATCGCCGAGGTCGGCCATCGACAGCAAGGTCTGTTCCAGATGCGCCAGGATCCGCAGCGCCATCACCCGGTCGAAGCGCGCGGTGTCGTGGCCGATGCCGATCACGCTCACGTCGCGCACGGCGAACAGCAGGGTCAGCGGCACATTGGCGCGTTCGACGAAGTCCGAGGCGCCGAGGGTGACGCCGCCGCCGCAAAGCGCATTGTTCTGAAAGGCGAAATCCTCGAAGACCAGCAAGCTGTCGAACAGCGGCGCACCGGCGGGCATGTCGCTCAGCGCCTGGATCTCGGCCAGCGGCATGTGCTCGGCCTGGCGCGCCGCGATGGCATCCGCCTGCAAGCCGCGCAGCCAGGGATGCAGCGTGGTCTCTCCGATCCGCGCGCGCAGCGGCAGGGTGTTGATGAAGAGCCCCACCATCCGCTCGATCCCGGCGATCTCGGGCGGGCGGCCGGCGACGGCGGTGCCGAAAAGCACATCGTCCGAGCCGGAGAGCCGCGAAAGCAGCAGCGCCCAGCCGCCCTGCACGAAGGTGTTGAGCGTCACCCCGGCGGCGCGGGCGGCGGCGCGCAGGCGGGCGAGGGTGTCGTCGGACAAGGGCTGGAACGCGAGGCCATAGTCGCGCGCTGCCGCCTGCGCGGGCCCGAGATCGAGCGGTGTTGCCGCGGCAAACCCCTCCAGATGCGCGCGCCAGAATTCGGCGGCGGGGCCGGTGTCCTGCGCCTTCTGCCAGGCGATGAACGCCTTGAAGGGGCGCACCGGTGGCAGGGCGGGCCGGATGCCGCGGGTCAGCGCATCGTAGCTGGCCAGCACCTCCTCCAAGAGCAGCGGCCCGGACCAGGCGTCGAGGATGGCATGGTGCCAGGTCCAGATCAGGTGATGATGCGCGGGGTCGGCCCCCTCGACCAGCACCAGCCGCATCAAAGGCGCACGCGCGAGGTCGAAGCCGCGGGCGCGTTCCTCGGCGCGCAGGGTGTCGACATCGCCCGTCGCCCGCCGGAAGGGCAGCGCGGCGTGGGGCGCCACGACCTGCAAGGGCTCGGGCAGGCCGGTCCAGGCGAAGGCGGTGCGCAGCGGCGCATGGCGGGCCTGCGCCAGCGCCCAGGCCTCGCGGAAGAGATCGGCCTTCAGCGGGCCGTGCAGGGCGCAGGAAAATTGCTGGACATAGACATCCGAGCCGGGCGCGGAGAGGGTGTGAAACAGCATCCCCTGCTGCATCGGCGACAGCGGATAGGCATCGAGTGCATCGGGCGCGGTCATCGGGCTCACTCCTCGTCGAAGCGGACCAGGCCCGCCGCCAGAGCCATCAATTCGGGGCTGACCATCGCCATGTCCTTGGCCACGGATTTCGCGGTTGCCTTCAGCACCGCCTTGTCGTCGCGGGTCGCCAGTCGCAGGTCGACCTTTTGCGCCAGTGCGGCCACCGTGCGGGCGACGAAGATGTCCAGCGCCTCGACCGGCAGGCCCATTTCCTGGCAACGCGCGGCGACCTGGATCGAGCGGATCGAATCGCCTCCCGAGTGGAAGAAATCCTCCGTTACGCCCAGGGCCTCGCGTTTGAGCAGCGCCTTCCAGACCTTGGCGATCGCCGCTTCGGTCCCGGTCCGGGGCGGCACGGCATCGGCCTGCGCGGGCTCCGGCCAGTCGGGGGCGGGCAGGGCGGCGAGGTCGAGCTTGCCATTGGGCGTCAGCGGCAGCGCGTCGAGCCGGACGAAGTGATCGGGGATCATCACATGCGGCAGACGCTCGGCCAGATGGGCGCGGATGCCGCCCGGATCGGTGCCGGGTGGCGCCACGATATGGCCGACCAGCCTTTGTTCGCCCGCCGGGTGGGCATAGGGCCGCACCACCGCGCCGCGGATCGCCGGATGGGTGTTGAGCGCGGTTTCCACCTCGGCCGGGTCGATGCGCACGCCGTGCAGCTTGACCATGTTGTCGATCCGACCGAGGAAATCGATCAGCCCGTCGGCGCGCCTTCGTGCCAGATCGCCGGTGCGGTAGAGCCGCGCGCCGGGGCGCGGATCGAAGGGATCGGGCAGGAAGGCCTTGGCCGTGCGCTCGGGCAGCCCGCGATAGCCGCGCCCGACGCCGATGCCGCCGATGTAGAGCTCGCCCACCACGCCCGCGGGCACCGGGGCGAGGTTGCGGTCGAGCACGTAGGCCGCCATGTTGCGGATCGGGCGACCGACGGTGATGATCGGCAAGGCGCCATCGGCGCGGCGCAGGGCGTCGAGCCGGTAATGGCACTGGTCGTCGGAGCACTCGGTCGAGCCATAGGTGTTGAGGATCGGGATCCGCGGATAGAGCGCCAGCCAGCGGCGGCAGAGATCGGTGGGCAGCGCCTCGCCGGTGGGCACCAGCCAGCGCAAGCGGCCGAGGTCGGGCGGATTGGCAGGGTCCGCCTCCGCTTCTTCCAGCAAAGCGCGCATCATCGAGGGCACCACCTGCAATACCGTGACCCCGTGCGCCACGCAGGCAGCGATCAGCTTGGCGGGATCCTCGGCCAGGGCATCGGGAATGATCCGCACCGCGCCGCCACAGGCCAGGGGCGCGAGGTTTTGCCAGACCACCACGTCGAAACTCTGCGGCGCGTTCTGGGCCAGCATGTCGGCGGCGGTAAAGCCGAGGTCCTCCAGCTTGCCCAGCGTGTGGTTCACCATGCCGAGGTGTTCGACCATCACGCCCTTGGGTTTGCCGGTCGAGCCGGAGGTATACATCATGTAGGCCAGATCGGTCCCCGCCACCGTGTCGAGCAGCGGATGGTGGCTGTCGTCGCGCGACAGCGCCTCGAAGGCAGCGACCTGGGGCGCATCGCCGGGCCACTCGGCGAGCCTTTCGGCCATCCCATCGGCCAGCGCGGCAGAGGTCAGCACGATCCGCGCTTGGCTGTCGTCCAGCACCTGGCGCATCCGCAGGGCGGGCGCCTCGGGTGCGAGCGGCAGGAAGGCGCCCCCGGCGCGCATCACCGCCAGCAGGGCAACGGCAAGGTCGCACCCGCGCGGCATTGCCACGGCAACCATGACCTCCGGCCCCACGCCGCGGGCGGCCAGCGCCCGGGCCAGCGGGTCGACCCGGGCCAGCACCTGCGCGTAGCTCAAGGTCATGTCGCCTTCGGACAGGGCGGGCGCCTCGGGCGTCTCGGCGGCGCGGGCGGCGAAGAGGGCGTAGACCGAGGTCTCGCCGGGCGGCGGCACCTCCGGCCCCTTCCCCTCGGCGATCACCCGCGCGGCGGCGGCGTTGTTCAGAAGCGCAAGGTCGCCGATCGGGCGGTCGGGCGTGGCCACCATCTGGCGCAGGAGCGTCTCGTAAGCCTCTGCCATGCCGCGGATGGTGGCGAGTTCGAACAGGTCGGCGGCGTATTTCCAGGCCAGTTGCAGGGCACCATGGGTGTCGCGCTTGGCCTCGACGTTGAGGTCGAACTGGCCGTCCTGCTGCGCCAGTTGCATGGGCTCGAGCGTCAGGTCGGCAAAGGGCACCGGGGGCTCGTCCTGGCCGGGCAGGAGGGCGGCCTGCAACTCCGGGTAGCGCTGGAATTTCTGCAAGACGAAGGTGGTCTGGAAGATCGGCGGGCGCGAGATGTCGCGCGCGGGCTGCACCGCGTCGACGATCAGCGAGAAGGGACACTCCTGGTGCTGAATTGCGCCGATCACCGCGGCGCGGGTGGCGGTGAGGTGGTCGCGGAAGCTGTGAGCAGGATCGAGGTCCGCCACCAGCGGCAGCATGTTGACGAAATCGCCGATCACATGGGTCAGCCCGGCCTGGCCGCGCCCGGAAAACGGCGTGCCGGTGACGATCCTGTTCTGCCCGGTATAGCGGTGCAGCAGCACCTGGTAGGCGGTGAGCAGCGCCATGAAAAGCGTCGCCTCCGCGCCGCGTGCCAGTTCTGCCACCTCGGTGACAAGCGCGGCATCGATGGACTGGAATTCGGTCGCGCCGCGGAAGGTCTGGGCCGGGGGGCGGGGATGATCGCGCGGCAGGTCGAGCAGCGGCAATTCGCCGGACAGACGCTCCTGCCAATAGGCCAGCGCCGGGGCGAAACCGCCGGCTGCGCCCTTGCTGCGCTCATCGCGGAGGTAGTGCTCATAGGTCAGGTCGAGGGGCGGCAGCGCGGCTTCGGGATCGGCGTAAAGCGCGCGCAATTCGTCCATCAGCACCACCAGCGACCACAGGTCGCCGGTGATATGGTGCAGCACCAGCGACAGAACGTGATGCCCGGGCGCGACGGCAAGGAGCCGGGCGCGCAGGGTGACATCGGCCTTCAGGTCGAACGGTGCGCGGGCGTGCGCGGTGACCGCCGCCTGCACCTGAGCCGCGCCAAACCCGGAGGCGTCGATCACCTCGGCGGAGACCACATGGTCGGGCTTCGCGCGCTGCATCACCGTGCCGCCCTCGGCGCGGAACTCGGCGCGCAGGCAGGCATGGCGCGCACCCAGCACCGCCAGCGCCGCTAGCAGCCGCTCCAGGTCCAGCGGCCCGCGGATGGTCAGCGGCAGCGCCATGGAGAAGGCCGGGCTGTCGGGCGCCAGGGTCCAGAGGAACCACAGCGCCTCCTGCCCGTAGGAAAGCGGCGCCCAACCGCCGGTCACGCCGATCCGGTCGCGCAGGATCTGCTTCAACTGGGCCTTCAGCGCGTCCTTCGAGGTCTGCGCGGCAATTTCTGTTTCCTGTTTCATCCCGCGGCCTCCGCCTTCGATCCCATGCGCGCCACCAGCGCGGCCAGTTCGTCCTCGGAGAGCTCGTCGACCCGCGCCAGCAGCGCCAGATCGTCCTGTGCCGGCGCACCCGCGCCGTCGATCCGGGCCTCGGGCAGGGCGGCAATCGCGCGGGCAATGGCCGCGACCGAGGGGTGATCCCAGACCAGCGTGGGCGGCAGGTCGGTACCGGTCCAGTCCTCCAGCGCGCTGACCAGCATCATGGCGGCGACCGAATCCATGCCGTAGGCGGCAAAGCGGTCGCTGTCGGCAATCGTCTCGGGCCGCACCGCGAATTCCCGCGCCATCCAGCGTTTGAGCCAGGCGGAGACCACCTCGGTCCTGGCTGGTGGCGCGGGGGGCGTCTCCGGGGCCTGCGGTGCGGCGGCCGCCGCGGCCTGACCGGCGCGCGCCAGCAGCCCGTCGAGGGCGCGGTCCTCGCCGGGCAGGGATTGCTCGATGTCGCCGATGGTCTCGGCAAAGCCCTCGGCCAGCGCCTCGATCTGCGCGCGGTCGAGCAGCGCGGCCTCGCCCGCCGTGGCCGCCAAGGCCCGGGCCCTGAGCGCCTGACCGCGCATCTCGGCCCAGGTCTCGGCCCGGTCAAGGGCGGCATCCGCGCCCTGCCGCGCCCTGATGCGAAGGGCGGCGCGCAGGATGCCGTAGGTGGCGATCTCGCCGATCTGCAGGTAGGCCCATTGCCGCGCCTGCATCGGCCCGCCGAAAAGCGCCTCCTGCGCCTGTCCGCGCTGGGCGATCTCCTGCGCCATTTCGGCCAGGTCGGTGGCCAGCGTGGCCTCGCCCAGGGCCTCGGTCAGGAAACCGCACAGCTCCTCGGGCATATGCACCAGTCGCGCGCCGATATGCATGTGCATCGGCTCGGTCGGGCCCTCGAAGATGCGCAGCACACGGGCGTCGCGCAGGATCTGCGGCGCGATATTGGTCTCGACATAGCCGCGCCCGGCCAGTTGCTGGATCAGCCCGTCGGCGGCGCGCCAGGCATATTCCGGCCCGGAGGTCTTGCAGGCGCAGTAGAGGTCGATCGGCACCGGCGCCTCGCGGTCCAGCCGGTCGGCCACCAGCTCCATCAGCGCCTCGACGGCCGTCGCGACGGCCCCTAGCTCGGAAATCCGCAGCCGAGTGGCGGGGTTGTCGATCAATGCGCCGGTCGAGATCGTGCGCCGCGAAGCATGGCGCAGCATCAGCTGGGTGCAGCGCTTGATAATGCCCAGCGCCATGCCGGCAATGGCGAACCGGCCGTATTCCATCGCATTGGTGGCCGGGGTCATGCCGTCGCCCAGATCGCCCAGCCGGTCGCGCGCGGTGACCCGCACGCCCTCCAGCAGCACCTGGCTCTGCACCATGCCGCGCAGACCCATGGTCAGCGCTTCGGACCCGTTGCGCAGCCCCTCCGCGCCCTGCCGCAGCACGAAGCCCGAAACGCCGCGCGCCTCGCCCTCGCTGCCCTGGAGCGTGACGAAGGTATTGATCACCCCGGCCCAGCTTGCGGTGCCGGACCACCACTTGGTGCCCCAGAGCCGCCAGCCGCCGTTGCCGTCGGGCTGGCCGATCGAGGAGAGGTTGCGGATGTTCGACCCGGCATCGGCCTCGGTCATGGCGAAAGAGGCCAGTTCGCGCCCCGTCGCCAGCCGCGGCATCAATTCGTCGCGATTTTCCGGCGTGGCATAGCGCAGGATCGGGCGCAGCCCGAGCGCGTTGTTGACCACCACGAAGGAGGCGACAGTGGTATCGACCGCCGCAAGCTGCTGGAACATCACCGCCAACTCGCGGTTGCTCAGACCCAGCCCGCCATAGGTCTCGGGCGCGATCATGCCCAGCAGGCCGCGGTTGCCCATGTCCATCACCACATGCGGCGGAATCGTCCGCCGCTCGTCGATCAGGCGGGAGTTCATCCGGGTTTCGGCATAGTGGCGCAGCCAGCCCGAGAGATCGCGGACACGGTCCGTCATGCCGGTTGCAGGGGGCGTGTCTGCCGCCGCGGCCTTGGCGGCTTCGGCATATTTCGGCGCCACCCAGGTCAGCGCGGCTTTCAGCGAGCCATCGGCAAAGCCCGCGCGGCAGGCGTGGCGTTTCTTCTTTCCGGTGTGGGTCTTGGGCAGGGCCTTGGGGCCGAGAAAGACGATCGCGCCGATCTCAAGCTCGTGCTGCTGCGAGACCGCGGCGCGCAGGGTGCGGATCAGGTGATCGCGCAGCCGCCCGGCCTCTTCGCCACCGGCGCGCAGGGTGCGCAGCGCGGTGCGGCGCAGCTCATGGGCGATCACCAGCCGCAACTCGCCACCGATCTCGGCGGCAAAGGCCGCCGCGCCGCCGGGTTCAAGCGCCGGGTCGCAGGCCTCGACGGTCAGTTCCAGGTCCTCGGGGCTGATATTGACGCCGCGGAGGACCATGACGTCATCCATCCGGCCAAGGATGTAGAGCGCCCCGTCCAAACGCGCGCCAAGATCGCCGGTGCGCAGGTAGTCCGGCCCCTCCTCCTGCCCGGCCAGGCGGGCGTGGAACCTTGCCGTCGTCAGATCAGGGCGGCGCCAGTAGCCTTGGGCGACCAGCGGCCCGGCCTGCCAGATCTCGCCGACCGCGCCATCGGGCAGGGGCGCGCCGGTGTCGGGATCGGCGATGACCACCTCGGTGGCCATCCGCGTGCCGTTGCAGGCGACAAGCGTGCGGGTGCGCCCGTCCTCCGCCCCTGCGGGCACCCCGTCCTCTGCCCCTGCGGGCACAAGGCGCCGGGCGGCCAGCGCGTCACCGTCGAAGACCCGCGCCAGCGGCGCGCAACCGGGGCCATTGGCCGAGGTCACCAGCGTGTTCTCGGCCATGCCGTAGCTCGGGCATTGCACCCTGGGCCCCAGCCCGTGCGGCGCGAAGGCCTGCTGGAAGGCGGCGATGGTCTCGGCGCGCACCGGCTCGGCGCCGTTGAGCAGGGCGACCAGCGCGCTCAGATCGAAGCCCGCGCGTCGGTCCTCGGGGATGGCGAGACAGGCCTCGTAGCCGAAGTTCGGCGCGGCGGAATGGGTGATGCGCCCGGCGGTGAGCGCCTCGAGCCAGGCGGCGGGCCTGCGGGCAAACCCGGCGGGGGCCATCAACTCGCCCCGGCAGCCGGCATGAACCGGCAGGACACAGCCGAAAAGCAGCCCGAGGTCGTGGTAATGCGGCAGCCAGGACATCAGGCGGCTGGCGGCGTCGATGGCAAAGACCCGCTGCATCTCGGCGGAATTGGCAAGGATATTGCCATGGCTGATCGCCACGCCCTTGGGGGCGGCGGTCGAGCCCGAGGTATATTGCAGGTTGGCAATCGCCTCCGGTCCGAGGCCAGGGTCGCGCCAGTCGCGGGCATCGGCAAGGTCGGCCAGGGTCAGGACCGGCAGGCCCGCCAGCGCCTCGGAGAGCACGGGCTGCATCTCGGGCGTGGTCCAGGCCAGCAGCGCTTGGCTGTCGGCGGCGACGTTGCGGCTGTGGTCCAGCGGCCGGTTGGGCCGGGGATGGCGGATCGGGACGGCGATGGCCCCGGCATAGAGACAGCCGAAAAACGCGCCCAGAAACTCCAGCCCGGCGGGCAGGGCGATCAGCACGGGCTGCTGGTGCAGATCGCGGCCCTGCGCCCGGGCGGCGGCCAGAAGGGCCACGGCGGTGGCGCGGGCGCTGCGGTCGAGGTCGGCAAAGGTGACCTGGGCGTCACTGCGGGCTCCGTCGATCAGAAAGCGAAACGCCGTTTCGGCGCCCCGGGTCGCTGCTTGCTGACGAAGAACGGAGATCAGGCTGCGGGTATCCGTCATTCGATATCCTCAAATCGCTGGTCGGCCAGGCCGACAGAATCGCTTTGGCCCGCCGACGGCGGGAAGGTCTGAAAACTCGCAACACCATTCGGGCCCCCGGGGTTCGACCGGTCGGAAAACCGGCCCGCACCCCGATGGTGAACCGTCCTGCCCCGGCCCGAAATCAGGGCGCAGCATCGGCCGGTCCGGGCCCCTGGAAACCGGTCCCGCCGGATCACCGGCAGGCGCCGCCCGCCGCGCACCTGCGCCTCTTGCCGGGCCGGTCGCGGGTAAGCCTCTGGCCCCGGCGCCGATCTGATTTGCCGATCATGCGCCGTTCCTGGTGGCCATCTTTCGTCTAAGTTGTAAAAAGGTCAAATGTTTTCGACTCTTGCGGTTTCTTGAATATATCAACACAGGGTAGAGCCTAAAAATTTGTTGTCCGAATAGGTTTATCGCGCTAGGGTAGAGCCTTCTTTGTCAGGGAGTATTCTAGATGGAAAAAGATGAAGCCAAAGCCAAGAAGGCCGAGACGAAATCCGATTACAAGTCCGAGATGAAGGCCAAGTACAAGGCCGAGTACAAGGCCCAGAAGGCCGAGCACAAGGCCGACAAGGAAAAGCACAAGGCCGAGAAAGGCGCTCACAAGTCCGAGGCCAAGGCCCAGAAGGACGCCGAGAAGAAAAAGGCGATGTCCTGAGGGGGCAAGACCCCCGCATGTAGGTGCGGACAGCGCGCCGGGCGTCATCTGACGGCGCCTCTGTCCGATTGATTTCAAGTGTTTCCAACAAGTTTTCGAAACGGCGGCGTGGCGGTTTTCCAGGCCACGCCCCACCCCTGTCCCGGCGGAATTGTGCCCGCTTGCGGACGTGTCTGACATTCATGTGCCCCTGGCGGGCACCAAAGACGGATTGGATTGTCGTGACGGCACACCGACCGCCCCTATCCTCGCCGCTGGCGCGCGGGCAATGCCTGCTCTGCGGCGCCGCCTGTGCGCTGACCGCCCGAAGCGAGACCTGTGCCTGCGGCGGCAACCTGGCGGTGCGTCCTGACACCGATGCCGCAACCTTTCACCGCATGAGCGACGCGCCGGGGCTCTGGCGCTACGCGGCGCTTCTGCCGGTCGGGGCCGAATATGCCGGCAAGCTGAAGGTCGGCTGGACGCCGCTGCTGCATCTCGAGACCTCGGGCGGCGTCGCGCTTCATCTCAAGGACGACACCCGCAATCCCAGCGGCTCGCTCAAGGACCGCGCCAGCGAAGTGGCGGTGGCCGTCGCCGTGGCGCAGGGGATCGACACGCTGGTCATGGCCTCGACCGGCAATGCCGCGGCATCGCTCTCGGCCATCGGCGCGGCGGCGGGGCGGCGGGTAATCGTCACCGTGCCCGCCACCGTGCCACCGGCGAAACTGGCGCAGATCCGGGCCTATGGCGCGCGGGTGCACAAGATCGCCGGCTCCTATGCCGAGGCCTGCGGCGTTGCCGCCCGGATCGCGCGGGAAATCGGCGCGATGAACCGGACCACCGGCCTCAACCCCTTTACCCGCGAAGGCAAGAAGACCTGCGCCTTCGAGATCGCCGAACAGCTGGATTGGGAGGCGCCCGACTGGGTGATCGTGCCCACCGGCGACGGCAATATCCTCAGCGCCATGGCCAAGGGGTTCGCCGAATTGCAGGCGCTGGGCGTGATCGCGCGCCTGCCGCAGCTGGTGGCGGTGCAGACCGCCGCTGCCCCCATCATCGCGCGGGCCTTCGACCCGGCGCTGCCCGACGCTTCGGGCCAGGGCACCATCGCCGACAGTATCGACGTGGCCGAGCCGCAGGATTTCCATGCCGCCGTGATGGCGCTGCGCGCCACCGGGGGCGTCGCGGTGGTGGTCGGTGACGCCGAGATCCGCGCCAGCGTCCTGACCATGGCGGCGCGGCACGGGGTCTTCCTCGAGCCCTCCAGCGCCGCCGCCCATGCCGCCTTTGTCCGACTGGCGGGCGAGGGGGTCTTTGCGCGTGGCGCGCGGGTGGTGCTTCTGGGCACCGGCACCGGGCTGAAGGATCCGCGCCCGGTGCTCGAGGCCTTCGCCACCGAGACCCTGCCCGAGACCCGCCCCGAGGAGTGGCGGCAATTGCTCGACCCGGTGGGAGAACCGGCATGAGCGCGCCGGCAGCGATGGCGCGGGGGTAGGGCAGCGGGATGTGCGGGATCTGCGGCGCATACAGACCTTCCGGCGGATGCCGCGCCTCCGCGCGGGTGATCGGCGCCATGCAGGGCGCCCTGCGCCACCGCGGGCCGGATGATGCGGGCAGCTTCGGCGACGGTCGCGCGGCGCTGGGCTTCCGGCGGCTGGCGATCGTCGATCTCGAGACCGGCAACCAGCCGATCGCCAACGAGGACCGCACCATCCGGGTGGTCTGCAATGGCGAGATCTTCAATCACCTCGAGCTGCGCGCCGAGATGGAAGCGCGCGGCCATGTCTTTGCCACCCGCAGCGATGTCGAGGTGCTGGTGCATCTCTACGAGGAGGAAGGCGACGGGCTGCTGGATCGGCTCAACGGCCAGTTCGCCTTTGCGCTTTACGACGCGCGCCGCAACCGGATGCTCTGTGCCCGCGATCCCTTCGGGATTGCGCCGTTCTTTCACAGCGATATCGGCGGCGAGTTCGTCTTTGCCTCCGAGATCAAGGCGATCCTCGCCTATCCCGGCCTCTCGCGGCGGGTCGATCTGACCGGGCTCGACCAGGTGTTGTCGCTGCCCGGGCTGGTCAGCCCGCGCACCATGTTCGAGGGCATCCACAGCCTGCCCGCCGGGCATCGCATCGTGATCGACGCGGCGGGCGTGGATATCGCGCCCTACTGGGATGCGGACTACCCGCGCGCGGATGCGGTGCAGGACATGACGCCCGAGGACGCCCGCGCCGCGCTGGAGGCCGCATTGGACGCGGCGGTGCGGCGGCGGTTGCAGGGCGATGTGCCGGTCGGCGCCTATCTCAGCGGCGGGCTCGATTCCTCGCTGATCGCCAGCCTGATGGCGCGGGCGGTGGCCGACCCGATCCGCAGCTTCTCGATCACCTTCGGCGACCCGATGTTCGACGAGGATCGCTTCCAGGACGCGGTTTCCGGCCATATCGGCGCGCAGCATCACCGGATCGCCCATCCCAGGGCCGAGATCGAAGGCGCGCTGCGCCGCGCGATCTGGCACAGCGAATGCCCGGTGAAGGAGACCTACAACACCGCCTCGATGGCGCTTTCCGGGGCTGCGCGCGCCGGCGGCGTGCCGGTGGTGCTGAGCGGCGAGGGCGCGGATGAGTTGTTCGCCGGCTACATCGGCTATCGCTACGATGCCTTCCGCCGGATGTCCGGGCGCGGGGGCGCGCCTTGCCCCGCCGAACAGGCGCTGCGCCGCCAGGTGCTGGGCCATCCGACGCTGCTCTACGAAAAGGACCTGCTGGCGCATGAGGCCGAGCGCCGCGCGCTTTATTCCGACGAATTGCGCGCCGAAATGGACGGTTTCCGCTTCACCAACTGGCCGCTGATCGACGGCTCCAAGCTGGAAGGGCGGCACCCGGTCCACCAACGCTCCTACCTCGATCTGAAACTGCGGCTGGCCGATCACCTGGTCGGCGATCACGGCGACCGGATGCTGATGGCGAACTCGGTCGAGGGCCGCTTTCCCTTCCTCGATGTCGAATTGTTCGAGGTGATCCGCACCCTGCCGCCCGACCTTCTGCTGCACGATTACGTCGAGAAGTTCATCCTGAAGGAAACCGCCCGCCCCTACCTGCCGCCGGGCATTGTCGAGCGCGAGAAATTCGCCTTTGCCGCGCCGGGCAGCGCCTACCTGTTGCGTGCCAAAATCCCCTGGATCGAGGAGATGCTGGCCCCCGAGGTGATCCGCGCGCAGGGCTATTTCGACCCCGCCGCGGTCGAGGCGCTCAAGCACAAGGCGCTGGCAGAGGAGGAACGCCCGACCGGCGGCGCGCCCGAGGATCCGCTGCTGACCGTGCTCAGCTTCGGGCTGTTTCTCGAGGTCTTCGAGATGCCCTGGCTGGGCCAGCGGAGGGCGGCGTGATGGGCGCTTTCGTCATCGCGGTCAGCGGCACCTCCGGCTCGGGCAAAAGCACCTTGCTCAGCCAGCTGGCCGAACGGATCGAGCGCACCACGCGGATGCATTTCGACGATTACATCGTGCTGGGCAGCGATCCCGGCGACATCCAGAACTGGCTCGATGCCGGCGCCGACCCCGATGCCATCGAGACGCCCGCCATGGTCGATCACCTGAAGGCCCTGCGCCAGGGCGGCGCGCTTGCCCTGCGCGGCGCGGCGCAGGAAGGCCCCGCCGATTTCGTACTGCTGGAAGAGCCTTTCGGCAGTGCCCGCGCCGCCATAGCACCCCATGTCGACCTTTCGGTGCATATTGACCTGCCGCCCGACATCGCCCTGGCGCGGCGGTCCCTGCGCACCATCACCAGCCTGCCCGACAACCCGCCCCATGCCCGGCAGGCCGCGGCGCTGTCGGACCTGGAACTGCAGTTCGTCGCCTATCTCGGCGCCGGGCGCGCCGCCTATGCCGCGGCGGAAACCGCGGCGCGGGCGGCGGCGGACCTGACCCTCGACGGGCTGGAGCCGGTCGACATCCTCGTGGACCGGGTGCGCGCGGTGCTGATCGCGCGCGGAGCGCTGGAAAAGGACACGGTCTCATGAGCGACAGGACATTCCGCAGGCTGGGCGTGGTGGGCGGCGGGGTGATCGGCGCGGGTGTTGCGCATCTTTTCGCGCAATCGGGGCACGCGGTCACGCTGGTCGATGCGGCGCAGGGCGCGCTCGACACCGCCCGCGCCAATATCGCCGGCAATGCGCGGATGTACCGGATGCTCGACAAGGCCCTGCCCGACCGCGAGGTGGTGCTGGGCAACCTGACCTTCACCACCGATCTCATGGCGCTGGCCGAGGCGGATTTCGTGATCGAGAACATCACCGAGAACGTCGCCGCCAAGGCAGAGGTCCATGCGGAGATCGACGCCATGGTGGGGGCAGAGGTGCCGGTGGCGGCCAATACTTCGGCCATCCCGATCACCCGCATCGCCGGATTCGGCGCCTATCCCGAACGGGTGATCGGGATGCATTTCATGAACCCGCCGCCGGTGATGCCCATGGTCGAGATCATCCGCGGCACCCATAGCTCCGACACTGCGCTGGGCGCGGGCGCAGCGCTGGTGGCGCAGGCGGGCAAGCAGTCGATCCTGGTCAATGACAGCCCCGGTTTCGTCACCAACCGGGTGATGATGCTGATGGTCAACGAGGCGATGTTCCTGGTCCACGAAGGCGTGGCGGGCGTGCAGGAGGTCGACCGGCTGTTCAAGACCTGTTTCGGGCACAAGATGGGGCCGCTCGAGACCGCCGACCTGATCGGGCTCGACACGGTGAAGCTGTCGCTCGACATCCTCTACGACGAATTCAACGACCCCAAGTACCGCCCCTGTCCGCTGCTCAAACGGCTGGTCTATGCCGGCCAGACCGGGCGCAAGGCGGGGCGGGGCTTCCACCATTATTGACCAGAAAGGGAGTTTGAGATGCAGGACAAAGCCATCAAGGACCAGATTTCCGAGTTCATGGCACAGGCGTTTTCCGGCGCCGTGATCGCCCATGATCAGGACATCTTCGAGGCCGGGTTCGGCAATTCGATGTTCGCCATGCAACTGGTGAATTTCGTCGAAGTGACCTTCGGTATCGAGGTCGACAGCGATGATCTCGACATCGACAACTTCCGTTCGATCGACCGGGTGGCGGCGCTGGTCCAGCGCAAGCGCGCGGTCGCGGCGGCGTGAATATCGCCGCCGAGGTGACCTCGGCGCAGGCCGAGGCCCGCGCCCATTGGCAGGCGGTGGCGCAGGCCGAAGTCGCCCCCTTTGCCCGCCAGATCGACCGCGAGGCGGCGGTGCCGGAGGCGGTCATGGCGGCCCTGCGCGAGGCCGGGGCCTTTGCCAGCGGTTTTCCCGAAGCCTTCGGCGGGCCCGCGGGCGCGCAGGGCGATCCGGTGGGCGCGGCTTTGGCCCATGGCGCGCTGCACGAGGCCTTGGGACGGGCCAGCGCCTCGGTGCAGGGCGTGCTGAACGTGCATCACATGGGCGGCTCGGCCCTGGCGCGCTGGGGCAGCGCGGCGCAGAAGGCGCATTGGGGGCCGCTGCTGACCAGCGGCGCGACCCGCTGCGCCATCGCCATTACCGAGCCGGAGGTGGGCAGCGATGCCACGGCTGTCAGGACCCGGGCGGAGGTGGACGGCGACGGTTGGGTGGTGAGTGGCGAAAAGGCCTGGATCACCTGTGGCGCCTCGGCGGACCTCTTCGTGCTGATCGCGGCGTCGGCGGCGGGGCCGGTGGCGCTGCTTTTGCCGCGCGAGGCGCCGGGCCTGAGCATCGCGCCGATCCCCGACATGCTGGGCTGCCGGGGGTATGCCATGGCGCGGCTCATCCTCGAGGACGTGCGGCTTCCGGGCGAGGCGCTGCTGGGCAAGCCGGGGTTCGGGGTGAGCCATGTGGCGGCGACCGGGCTCGAATCGGGGCGGCACAACCTTGCCTGGGGCTGCGTCGGGCTGGCCGAGGCCTGCCGGCAGGCGGCGCTGTCCCATGTGCAGCGGCGCGCGCAATTCGGCGAGAAGATCGCGGAATTCCAGCTGGTCCAGCAGTTGATCGCCCGGATGAGCACCGAGATCCACGCCGCGCGGCTGATGTGCCGGAGTGCCGCCGTGGCGCGCGGGCAACGGGCGATGACCGCGGCGAAGGAGGCGACCATGGCCAAGTATTTCGCCTCGACCATGGTGGGCCGCGTGGCGAAGGACGCCCAGCAATTGCACGGCGCGGCGGGCATCGGGCCGAAGACGCCGCTCGAGATGTATTTCCGCGATGCCCGCATCATGGAGGTGATCGAGGGCACGACGCAGATCCTCGAGGTCATGATCGCCCGGTTCAGCTACCAGGAGGGTCCGGCGTGATCCGTCGCACCCTGTCGCTGGCGAAGCTCTCGCCCGACAGCCTGCGCGCCATCGAGGACGGGTTGCGCGCGATCGGCGCGGATATCCGCGCGATGGAATTCGACGCCCGGACCGCGGAATTGATGGTCGAGGTGGAAACCGAAGCGGCGGCCGAGCAGGTGGAAACCTTCGTCGAGGGGATGCGCCGGACCCATCGGCTGGTGGCGCGCAAGGTGCTGGGGGCGCATCGCGGCGCGCGTGGTGCGGGGTGCACCGACGCGGAACTGGCGGCTTGCGGCGATCTGCATTTCATCGACGACGGGTTGACGGCGATCAATGGCACGCTGCTGAAGCTCTTTCGGTTCTTCGAGCGCACCTTCAAGGGCTTCGCCGATGACTTCGGCGCCGAGGAACAGCATTACCCGGTGATGGTGCCGACCCGGCTGTTGCAGGACGTCGGCTATTTCGGCAACTTCCCGCAGCATGTGACGCTCTGCTCGCATTTTCCCGATAGCCTGCCAGTGCTGGAAACCGTGTCCTCCACCGCGCAAGCCGCGCAAGACCCGCCCACCGGGTGCTTTGCCGAACACGCCGCCGCGCCGGGCCATGTGCTGACGCCCGCGGTCTGCCTGCCCTGCTACAGCCAGCACCGCGATCTGGAACTGGCGCCGGGCGCGGTCAAGGTGCTGACCATGCAGAACCACGTTTTCCGCTACGAGGCCAATCGCTTCGCGCCGCTGTCACGCGGCTGGGATTTCTCGGTGCGCGACATCGTGTTCTTCGGCAGTCATGCCGACCTGGTGCGCCTGCGTTCCGAGGTGATGGAGAAGGTCATGGCGCTCTGCGCCGCGCTGGACCTCGAGGTGACGCTGGAACTGGCGAACGATCCGTTCTTCCTCGACACCGGGCGCGACAAGATCGTCTATCAGCGCATGGGCGAGGTCAAATACGAGCTTCTGTTCAATATCCCGCATCGCGTGGATCCGCTGGCGGTGTCGTCCTTCAACCTGCACCGGGATTTCTATACCTCGGTCTACAACACCCGGCAGGGGGCGGGCCTCGCCGACAGCGCCTGCATGGGCTTCGGGCTGGAGCGCTGGCTTTACGGGTTCGTCACGCAGAAGGGGCTGGACCCGGCGGGCTGGCCCGAGATGGCGCGGCAGGGGATCAGCGCGGGATAAGGGCGGCGGGGCGCAAGGCGTGGCGCGTGACGCGGGGCGGCGGGCTGCGGCTGGCGAGGGCCAGCCAGTGCGGGCCGCACGAATCGCTGTGCAGCCACCAGTCGCCGGGCGCGCCGTGTTCCGGCGGCAGGGTGGTGAGGGTCGGCGCGGGGCCGGACAGGCCGATCTCTTGCGGCGGCAGCGAGAAGCCGAGGCCGGTGGCCTTCATCACCGCTTCCTTCACGGTCCAGACCTGAAAGAACCGCGCCCCCGGGTCGGCGCCGGCCTGCATCCCGGCCACCTCCTCGGGGCGAAAGACGCTGCGGGCGACGCCTTCGCGGTCGGGCATGTCGCGCTGGAGTTCGACGTCCACGCCGACCTCGGCGCCGCGGCTCAGGGCGACGGCGACCAGCCCCTCGGTATGGCTGAGATTGAAGTGCAGAACCTGGCCCGGAAGGAAGGGTTTGCCCTGGGCATTCTCGGCAAAGGCAAGCGCCGTCACCCCCGCCCGGGCCAGCGCATGGTGCAACAGCGCATGGGCGATGACATGGGTGCGCCGGGCAGGTTGGACGACGAAACGCCGGGCGCGGTCCTGCTCTGCCGCCGTCAGGTGGGGCATGAGGGCGGGCAGGAGCGCATCGTCGCGTGGCGCCACGGGGCAGAGGTAAAGGGTGATCTCCATGGCGTCAGACTGGCCGGATCGAGCGGGCAAAGTCTACCAGCGCGAGACATCGCCGAAGAAATTGCCGATCTCCAGCGCTGTCCCGTTCGCGCGGGCGCGGCGGTAGACGAAATCGCCGAGCGCGAGGTCGAGGATGCCCATGCCGAAGGGGGAATAGATCACCGGGGTCTCGGGCGAGAGGGTCACGCGGCCCTCGAGGACCGCGGCGATGGTGCCGGTGACGAAATCGCGGTTGCCGGCGCTTTGCTCGGCCAGGTGCGGCGCGGTTCCGGCCTTCAGGCAGTGGTCGACATCGTCGAAGACGTTCTGTGCCGCGAGGATCTGCTGGGGGGCGATGTCGCGCAGCGAGATGTTGAGCACAGTCTGGCCGGGGCCGAAGCGCCAGTCCGGGTCGAGATAGGGCGCGCCGGCGCTGGTGGTGAAGATGACGATCTGCGCGGCCAGCGCCTCCTCCAGCGTTGCCGCTGTCCTCGGCTCGGGTCCCGGCGTGGCGCCCACATGGGCCACCAGCGCCGCGGCGGAGCGGGGGTCGAGGTCATGGGCGAGGAGCGTGCCGATCTGCCAGCCGGTGGTGCGGAACTGGTCGAGGATGGTGCGGGCGATGATGCCGCAGCCCACCACCGCGACGCTCTCGGCCCGGCGGTCCAGCCCGGAACAGACCCCGGCGCCCAGCACGGCAGAGGCGGCGGTGCGGGCGGCGGAAATCGCCGCCCCTTCGAGGATGGCATAGGGATAGCCGGTCTCGGGGGAATTCAGGATCACCACCGCCGAGGCCCGCGCCAGCCCGGCGGCGGTATTGCCGGGATAGGAGGCGATCCACTTGATGCCGCTGAGGCTCATCTCCGGCGCGTCGATCGCGGCGGGCAGGGCGATGATGCGGTTGGCGGGCTGGTCGGGAAAGCGCAGGAAGTAGCTGTCGGGATTGACCGTTTCGCCCCGGTCATGGGCGCTGTAGGTCCGCGCCACCAGAGCCTCGATCGCGCGCGCATGGGCGGTCAGGATGGCGCGCACCGCATCGCCGGGCACGAGGTGCATCTCGGGGTGCAGCAGGCCGGGATCGGTGCCGGTCATTCGGCGGCGACCTTCTGCGGCAGCACCTCGCGCGGGTCGCAGGCCAGATCCTCGGCGCTCAGCCCGAAGCGGTCGGCGACCCAAGCCGCGTTGTAGACCGTGTCGAGGTATTTCTCGCCGCTGTCGGGCGAGATGGCGACGACGGTGCGCCCGGCGGGAAAGATCTCGGGGAAGGCGGCGATGGCGGCCAGCACCGATCCGGTCGAACCGCCCGCCAGCAGCCCGTGGCAGCGCGCCAGCCAGTGACAGAGGTGCACCGCCGCGGTCTCGGAAATCAGGATCGCATCGCCCAGCTCCTCGGCCCGGAAGATCTCGGGCCTGCGGCTGGTGCCGAGGCCGGGGATATGGCGCGGCCCGGCGCTGCCGGAGAAGGTCAGCGAGCCGAGACTGTCCACCGCCAGCACCTGCACCTTGGGGTGATGGTCGCGGAAATAGCGCAGACAGCCCATCAGCGTGCCGGTGGTGCCGGCGCCGATCACCACGCAATCGACATCGCCGATGGCCGCCACGATCTCGGGGCCGGTGTGATCGTAATGCGCCGCCGGGTTGGCGGGATTGGCATATTGATTGGTCCAGATCAGGTCCGGGTCGCGCGCCACAAGCTCGCGGATATGGGCGATGCGGGTGCCGAGATAGCCGCCATGGGCATCGCGTTCGGTCACCTCGTGGATCTCGGCGCCATAGGCGCGGATCGTCGCCACCGATTGCCGCGCCGCATGGGGATCGACCACGCAGGTGAAACGGTAGCCGCGTTCCGCCGAGAGCGCCGCCAGCGCGATGCCGAGGTTGCCGGAGGAGGATTCGATCAGCCGCGCGCCGGGATGAAGCCGCCCCTCGCGCTCGGCCGCGTCGAGGATCGACTGCGCGGTCTTCCACTTGATCGAGCCGGCGGGGTTGAACCACTCGAGCTTCAGCACCAGCCGGGCGTCGACCAGTCCCTCGATCTGCCGCATCTGGCCATGGGTCAACGGGGCTCTCCCGCAGGGTGAAATGAATTGAGAGGAAACCGGATCACGATCCAAGAACTGATTTCTACCTTAGCGCGATTTCGCCACCTGTCAAATCCCCATATGGGTGCCGGCGCCGCGCCGCATTCCGGGATTGCCAAAAAGCCGGTTTTCGGGCATATCCGGCGCAGGGCAGGCGATGGCGTCGCCAGCGCATCAGGCGCGCCCCATCATCCATCCTGCACGCCGGGGTCTTGCTTTTCCGTATCCGGGAGGGGGAGATCGATCCTTCTCGCGGATTCGCCACAGAGAAGGAATGTTCCGATGGACCGTCCCGAATTCTACCGCTTCCACCAGGGCGACCGGGTGTTGCCCTTTGCGCCCGCAGAATACGACGCCCGGCTGGCCGGCTTGCGCGCCCTGATGGCCGATGCGGGGGTCGAGGCCTGCGTCTTCACCTCGATGCACAATATCGCCTATTACTCGGGCTTTCTCTATTGCTCCTTCGGGCGGCCCTATGGCCTCGTGGTGACGGCCAGCGAAAGCGTCACCATCAGCGCCGGGATCGACGCCGCCCAGCCCTGGCGGCGCAGCCATGGCGACGCCATCACCTACACCGACTGGCAGCGCAACAACTACTGGCGCGCGATCCTCTCGGTGACCGGCAGCGGCAAAGTGGTCGGCTACGAGGGCGATCACATCTCGCTGGCGCAGAAGGCGCTGCTGGACGAGTTCCTGAAGCCACGCGAGAGCCGTGACATCGCCCCGGCCACCATGCGCCAGCGGATGCACAAGTCCGAGGCCGAGATCGCGCTGATCCGCCATGGCGCGCAGGTGGCCGATGTCGGCGGCTATGCCATCAAGGAGGCGATCCGCGAAGGCACGCGCGAGATCGACGTCGCCATGGCCGGGCGCGATGCGATGGAACTGGAGATCGCCAGGCGCTTTCCGGAGGCGGAATACCGCGACACCTGGGTCTGGTTCCAGTCGGGGCTCAATACCGACGGCGCCCACAACCCGGTGACCGCGCGCAAGCTGCAGCGCGGCGACATCCTGTCGCTGAACACCTTCCCGATGATCTCGGGCTATTACACCGCGCTGGAGCGCACCATGTTCCTGGGCGAGGTGGATGACGCCAGCCTGAAGGTCTGGGAGGCCAACGTGGCGGCGCATGAATACGGCATGTCGCTGCTCAAACCCGGTGTCAGCTGCGCAGACGTCACCCACAAGATCAACGATTTCTTCGCCGAGCGTGACCTGCTGCAATACCGCACCTTCGGCTACGGGCATTCCTTCGGCATCCTCAGCCATTACTACGGGCGCGAGGCGGGGCTGGAGCTGCGCGAGGATATCGACACGGTGCTCGAACCCGGCATGGTGATCTCGATGGAGCCGATGCTGACCCTTCCCGAAGGCCAGCCCGGCGCGGGGGGCTACCGCGAGCATGACATCCTGATCATCACCGAAGGTGGCAACGAGAACATCACCGGCTATCCCTATGGGCCGGGTTTCAACGTGGTGGGATAGAAGGGCGTAGGGGGGCTTGTGCGGGCCTTGGCGCTTTGGTTTCGCCGTGCCTGCGCAGGTCGACCGGCTGGGGGGGCAGCCCCCCAGACCCCCCGGAGTTTATCGGCAAGATGAAGAGCAGGGGGCGCTGGGGAGGGGGCTGTTGCGGGGAAATGGCCGAGGGGCGGGGGA
>SBGD01000022.1 GCA_006226775.1 Paracoccaceae bacterium
CCGCGACAAGCGCCCTTGCGCCCGACAGTGCCAACCCGATCCTCGCCCGCGCCGCCGGCGACCCGCCGGCGCCATCGCGGCCCCGCGCAGCCTCGGCCCGCGCCAAGACCCGGCTGCTGGGCTTTCACGACGACAGCGGGCCGGGCGATGTCTTTGCCGCCGAGCCGGTCGCCGCCACCGCCCGGGCACCGCGCTTTCCCATCGGCTGGATCGTGGTGCTCGAAGGCCCCGGCCGCGGCGCGTCCTTCACGCTGACCACCGGCCTCTCGACCATCGGGCGCGACCCGGACCAGACCATCGCGCTGGATTTCGGCGATACCGCCATCTCGCGCCAGAACCATGTCGCCATCGCCCATGATGACGAGGAAAACCGCACCTATGTCGGCCATGGCGGCAAGTCCAATATCGTGCGCCACAACGATGCGCCGCTCCTGACCACCGAGACCCTGGCCCATGGCGACACGATCCGCATCGGCAAGACGGTGCTGCGCTTCGTGGCGCTCTGTGACGAGAGCTTCGCTTGGACCGACCAGGGGGATGACGCCGATGCCTGAGCTGATCGCAGAGGCCGCGCTGGCCCAGGACATCGGCTGCCGCAGCCGCCAGGAAGACGCGGTGATCGCGCATTTCTGCCAGCGCGACGACCTGGGCATCGCCGTGCTCTCGGACGGCATGGGCGGGCACGAGGACGGCGATCTGGCCAGCCGCATCCTCGCCGGAGAGATGTTCGGAGAACTGCTGCTGTCCTCGGCCCGCCGCCCGCTGCTGCGCGCCAATGCGCCCGAGATCTTCGGCGCTGCTCTCAACAGCGCCAACCGGCGGCTCCAGCGCCATATCGAGGCCGGGCACATCCGCAAGGACACCGGCGGCACGCTGACCTCGGTGATGATCCTCGGCGGCGAATTGCGCTGGATCTCGGTCGGCGACAGCCCGCTCTACCTGTTGCGCGACCACCTCTTCTTGCGGCTCAACGAGGATCATTCGATGGCGCCGCAGATCGACCTGATGGTGGAAAACGGCGAACTCGATGCCGCGGCCGCGCGCGATCATGCCGACCGCAACTGCCTGACCTCGGCGCTGACCGGGCGCGCGATCCCGCGGATCGACTGCCCCGAAAAGGCCATTCCGCTGGCGGCGGGCGACATGCTGATCCTTGCCAGCGACGGGGTGAACGTGCTGGAGGACGAACAGATCGGCGCCATCGCCCTGCGCACCCGCGCGCGCGGCACCACGGCGGTGGCCGATGCGCTGCTCGATGCGGTGCGGAAGCAGGAGGCGCCGGAGCAGGACAATACCTCGCTGGTGGTGATCCGGGTCAGGAAGGCCCCCGCCGCGCAAGGCATGATCGCGCGCATGGCGCAGGCCCTTGGCGGCGGCATGGCGGATCACCGGCGCGGGCTGGCCGATGCGCGGCGGACCGGCTCATGAGTGCCGCCGCGATGACCCCGCGGGCGATCGCCGCGCTCGGGGCCCTGCGCGCCTCGGGCCAGGCGGCCGCGCGGGCCGAGCGCAGCATCGCCTCGCTGATCGACAAGCTGTCATCGCCGGTGCGGGTCGGGATCTTCGGCCTGCCCGGCGCGGGAAAGACACGTCTGGCCGGGTCTCTCGGCGGGGTGCCGCTGTCTGACATGCCCCAGCCAGTGCCGACGCTGGAGCTTTCGCATGGGGTTTGCGCGACCCGGGCCATGCTGGCCGATGGCAGCCTGCTGGAGCACGACGGCCTGCCGGATGCCGCGATGCTGGCGCAGGCGCCGGTCTTCCTGGGGATCAAAGCCCCCGCGCCGGAGCTTGCCGGGCGCAGCCTGTTGATGGTGGCCAGCGAGGCGCAGGCCGACGACATCGCCGCCGCGCTCGACTGGGCCGCGCCGCGGGTCGACATCTGCCTGTGGTGCACGCGGGATTGGTCGGCCTTCGAGGCGGCCTTGTGGCAGGGCGCGCCGGACCGGCTGCGCAACCATGCGCTGCTGGTCTGGACCGGCCCCGGTGACGCGCCCTGTGCCGAGGCCGCCGAGGCCGGCTTCGACGCGGTGTTTCCTGTCGGGCCCGGGGACGGTGCTTCGGCGCTGGCACGCCTTTCCGACCACCTGGGCGGCATCATCGACGAGGCCGCGACCCAGGACATCCTCGCCGCGCGTCTGCTGCTGCAACGCTACGGCTGCGACATCGCGGATCAAGAGCCCGAGCCGAGCGCCGAGATCATCGCCCATCCCGCCACCGCGCGCCACGCTTCCCCCGAGGCGCGGGCCGAACTGGCGCGGCTGTTTCAACTCCTGCGCAGCGAGGCCGATGCCCTGCGGCAGGCTCCGGAGCCTGACGACGCCTTCCTCGCCAGCGCCGAGGCCCTGCTGGAAACCCTCTCGCAACGGGCCGGGGATCTCGACCACCTGGAAGAGGCCTGGCCCGAACTTCCCCTTCTGTTCACCGAAGCGCGCGACCTAGCCCTGCTGCTGCGCATGGAGAGCGGCGCGGGCCAATGCGTCGATGCCGCCCGGCTGCTGTTGCAGGTCCGGCAGGAGATGGAGGTCATGCTGGCCGCATGAGACCGGATCAACCGGACAGGACCACAACACCGAGGCAGATCAAGATGACATATCCCGAGCCCGATACACCGCCCGCCGCCGCCCCCCGCGCGGCCTCCCGCCTGACATCGCCCTTTGCCGGCCTGCGCCCGCTGGCCGAGAGGCTGCAGGCGCTCGATGCCGAGGTCAGCCGCCATTGCGACACCGAGGAACGCGCCATCGCCACGCAGGCGCGCAAGCTGCGCCGCCAGATCCGCGAGTTCGAGCCGGGCGTGACCTTCATCGGCCAGGTCAAGGCGGGCAAGACCACGCTGGTCAATGCCATGGTCGGCTGGGCCGACCTGCTGCCCGCCGACGTCAATCCCTGGACCTCGGTGGTCACCTCGCTGCACCTGCAACCCGGCGCCGCGCAGGATGAGCGCCGCTCGAGCTTTCGGTTCTTCAGCGACGAGGAATGGGACGGGCTGATCCGCCAGGGCGGGCGCGTCGGCGAACTGGCGGCCAGGGCCGGGGCCGAGGACGAGATGGCCAAGGTCCGCCAGCAGCTTGACGAGATGCGCGCGAAGTCCAAGGCGCGGCTGGGGCGGAAGTTCCACATGCTGCTGGGCCAGACCCATGACTACGACACCTTCGACGAGGAATTGATCGAACGCTACGTCTGCCTCGGCGACGACTTCTGGGAGGAGGGCGACGGCGACTGGACCCTCGACCGGTTCTCCGAGACCCGCAAGCGCGGGCGGTTTGCCGATATCACCCGGTCCGCCGACCTGTGGTTCGGCGCCGACACCCCGCTGGGCCTGTGCATCCAGGACACGCCGGGGGTCAACGACACCTTCATGATCCGCGAGCAGATCACCATCAACGCCCTGCGCGACAGCCGGCTCTGCGTCATGGTGCTCTCGGCGGCGCAGGCGCTGTCGGCGGTCGACCTCGGGCTGATCCGGCTGATTTCCAACGTCAAATCGCGCGAGATCGTGATCTTCGTCAACCGCATCGACGAACTCACCGACCCGGTGCGCGACGTGCCCGAGATAAAGGCCAGCATCGAGCGCACGCTGAAACGCTTTCACGGGCCGACCGATGCGCAGATCCTCTTCGGCTCCGGCCATTGGGCGGCGCATGCCGCGGCGGGTTCGCTCGACCGGCTGGGCGCGGACAGCGCCGAGGCGCTGATGGCCTGGACCGAGGCGCATCTCGACGACGACCTGGCGCAGCGTGATCCGATGGAGATCATCTGGACCATGTCCGGCGTCCCGGCACTGGGCCGGGCGATTGCCGAGCGGATCGCCCAGGACAGCGGCGCCGCGCTGGAAGCCGCGGCCGCCACCGCGCTCGACAACCTGCGCTGCGGGATCTCGGCGCAGGAGGCGCAGCGCGATGCCGACACCTTCGAGACCAGCGGCTGCCGCATGGCGCCGGGCGAGATCTCCGAGCGGTTCGCGCAGATCGAGCGCGACGCCTATGCCGCGCTGGAACAGAAGCTGCACGGCGTGCAGGAGAGCTTTTCCGCCCGTACCGAGAATGCCCGACGGACCTTTCTGGCGCGCGCCTCGGCCTCGCTGTCGGATCACCTTGAGGCGCAGGGCGACAGCCAGGTCTGGACCTACGATCCCGCCGGGCTGCGCATGTTGCTGCGCACCGCCTACCAGGTCTTCGTGCAGGGCGCGGGCAAGGCCGGGCAGGAGGTGCTGGACCAGACGGCAGGCCAGATCGACGCGGTGTTCCGCGCCGCCTTCGACTTGTCCGACACCGCGCCGGCGATTGCCCCGCCGCCGCTGCCCGCCGCGCTGCCACCGGTGGCGCTGGGCCAGACCATCGCGCTGGATCTGCGCGGCACCTGGTGGTCGCGGTTCTGGCGGCGTCGGCGCGGCTTCAAGGCGCTGGCCGACGATTTCGCCCGGCTGATCCACGAAGAGACCGGCCCGGTGGTCGACGCCCTGCGCCACGATTGCGCCGACCCCCATGTCGAGGCGCTGCGCGGGGCGGTGGCCGATTTCGTCCACGCCCAGCGCGACATCGTTCTCGGCCTGGCCGAGAGCACCCCGCGGACCCATCGCCCCGGCCGACGCGCCGGATGACACCCCCCCAAGAGGACGAGATCGGCAAAATGACGATAGATTTCCACGACACCGCCACGCAGCGCCGGGCACGCATTGCCCTGATGGGGGAATTCAGCGCGGGCAAGAGCACGCTGGCCAACCTGCTTCTGGGGCGCGAAAGCTCTCCGGTGCAGGTCACCGCCACGCAACTGCCGCCGGTCTGGTACAAGCTGGGCCCCGACCGCGCCCAGCGCATCACCGAGACCGGCGCGCGCGACCCCCTGCCGATGGACGACTGGAGCGCCGCCGATCCCGGCAATACCCAGCTTATCAAGGTGCGGCTGCAGGCGGATTTCCTGCATGCCTGCGACCTGATCGACATGCCCGGCACCTCGGACCCCTGCATGGTGCCGGATTTCTGGACCCATATGCTGCCGCTGGTGGACCTGGTGATCTGGTGCACCCCCGCCAGCCAGGCCTGGCGCCAGTCGGAGGCCGCGCTCTGGGACCAGGTGCCCGAGGAGCTTTGGGCCCGCAGCCTGCTGCTGATCACCCGCATCGACAAGCTGCAGGGCGCGCGCGACCGCAGCCGGGTGCTCCAGCGGGTCCGCGGCGAGGCGGGGGCGCAGTTCGGTGCCGTCCTGCCCATCGCCCTGCCCGCGGCCATTGCCGGGCGCGATGACGAGGCGGTGCTCGAATCGAGCGGTGCGGCGGATATGGTGCGGTTTCTCGAAAGCACGCTCGACGGGCTCGACCTGCCGCCGCGGCCCGATTTCAGCCCCGGGGTTGCCCTGTCGCCGGACACCGGCCCCGCGGCGGAACCCTGCGCTGCACGCCCGCCCAGCCCCGCCGGTCAGGGCAAGGTCATCCCCCGAAGGATCATCCGCCGCGCCGGAGCAGCCTCCGCCGCCGCCGGTTGAGCGCGCATTGATGCGCGGCGGATAAGCCGACATTAACCGGTTCGGTGTCATGAAAGGGTCCGGAGGCCGCTGTCATGACACGAGACGATCTTGCCACCCTGCGCCGCGCCCTGAGCGGCTGCGAAATGCTGCAACTGGTCGATGTTGCCGCCCGGACCGTGCTGATCGCCGAAAGCGCGGTCAAGCTGGGGCAGGAACATCACGAGGCGCTCTGCGCCCAGGCAGCCGCGATCTTCGCGCCCGACAGGCGCGATGCGCCGGGCTGTGCGATGCTGGCCGGGCCCACCGGCACGCGGGTCTTTGTCGCGTCGCAGGTCGATCCGGGCGAGGTGCTTTGCGGTCTCTTTGCCCCCGGCGCGGCGCTTTCGTCGGTCGAGGCGTCCGCCCGCGCGCTCTTTGCCCGCCCTGCCGATGCCGGGGCCTGAGATGTCCCCGCCGCCCCCTGCCCCCGACCTTCAGGCCGCGCTGGCGCGCACCGCGGCCTTCGGCCTGTCGCCGGACCTGCGCTTTGCCGCGCAGAGCGGCGAGGAGGCGATTGTCTTCCTGCTCGATCAGGTCAAAACCTGCCAGTTGCCACGACGCTTGACGCTCTCCGACGGGCATCGCGCGCTGCTCAGGGTCGATGCCGCCGGCGGGCGCCTGCTGGCGCTGGTGTCTATCGGCGAGGCGGGCCCTGCGCGCGCCTTTGCCGATGTGCTTGACCGGCCGCTGAATGCCCGGTCCGAGACCGACGCGGGCCAGGTGGCGGACTGCCTGCAAGCGGTTCTGCCCGCGGCTGTGACCCTGACCGTCACGACCGCCCGCCCCGAGGGCGCGGCGGAACTCGGCGGTTCCGGCCTTGCGCCCGCGCAGGTGCTTCAGGCGCTGGGCTTCGTCCCGGCCAGTCCCGACCCTTCGGCAAGATACGCCGACCTGATCGCTGCCGCCGAGGATGTGTTGGTGGCCCTTTACGCCGGGCGGGGCGAGACCCGGCATTTTCGTGGCGAGGCCGCCCTGCCCGACCCACTGACCACCTGCCTCGACCGGTTGCTGGCCGACCCGGCGGGGCTGATCGGCCTGGTGGCGCCGGGCGATATCCTGGTGCTGACCGGATTTGCCGACCTGCCCCATGGCATCGCGCTGCTGCATGCGCCCGACGGCCCCGCCGCGCTGGTCTTCGAGGGTGAGGCCGGGGCCGATCTGGCCGCCTTCTGGGCCGAGGTGCCGCTGGCGCCATGACAGGGCAACGCGACACCCCTTATAGGAGAATCACGCAATACTCACACAACGAGGCGTGGATCGAACGGGCGATCTGTGGCAGGCTTTTGCCCCTGATCTCCTGGAATTTCGAGGTTTCCCATGCCCGAGACCGACACCAATTCCGCCCGAAGATCCCGCGCCCTGCGGCTGCTCGAGGATGTGCTGATCACCTTCGGCGCCTCGGAAAGCACCCAGCATTTCAGCGACAACCCGATCCGCATGTCGGTCTGGCTGGCCTTTGCCGCGGCGCCCGACACCCGCCACAGCCTGCTGATCGACCTCAACTACCTTGTGCGCGCGCAACAGGCGATGCGGGTGCTGCGCCTGGCCTGCCGAAGCTTTCGGCCCGAGGATCCGCCGCCGCTGCATTCCTTCGGCAGCATCGTCATCGCCTCGACCGACATGGACGACATGATCTGGGCGATCCTGCCGCAGACCTACTGGTTCCAGCGACTCGATCCCGCCGCGGTCGCCGAATGGCGCGCCTCGGTTGCGCGGGCGGCGCGCACCCGCAGCCTTGCCACCCTGCGGGCCGAGATCGCCGAAAGCCCGATGGCGCCGCTCTGGCGTTTCCTCGTCGCCTGGATGGTGATCCGCAAGGCGCAGGCGGCGCAGGCGGCCGCGAAGACCGAGGCGACCGGCGACGATCCGCCCCCGCCCGGGCGGTGGGAGCTTATCCGCCGCGCCTGCCTGCATCTGCTGAATGTCACCGACAACGAACTCGACGCCGAGGAGGCCGAGGCCACCCATGCCTTCGTCACCGCCTTCCTGAGCGATATCCTCGAACATTACGGCGCGCGGCTGGACCGGCTGATCGCGCTCCAGGCGGGCCAGGCGCAGGCGGCGGCGGATGCGCCGATCTGGTCGATCGACCTGAACCGCCCGGCCGAGCTTGCCTCGTGCAAGTCGCGCCAGACGCTCAAGGTCGATGCCGCCGAGAACGTCTTTCGCATCTCCACCGGCGAGATCCGCTGGGCCATCATCGACTCGGGCATCGACGCCCGCCACCCGGCCTTCGACAAAGAGGGCAAGCCGCGCAACGCCGCCATCGACACCCGCAGCCGGGTGGTGGCCACCTATGATTTCACCCGGCTGACCCGGCTTTTCGACGGCGATTACGAATCGCTGCTGCCGCCGGACCAGACCGAAAGCGCCCGGGCGCTGATCGACCCCGGGAAACCCGACAGCCCGCAGAGCCTGCAGGAGGCGGTGCTGGTCATGCTGCATGTGCTCAACGGCAATGCCAACGATCACGTGACCACCGCCGACCTGGCCGAGCGGATCGCCGACCCCCAGATCGCCGCGCGCGCCGTCGCCTACCTCCGCGACGTGCAAGACCGGCTGGACGCGGGCGAGATCCTCGACTGGCCGCTCCTGGAGCCGGTGCTGCAGGTCCCGCATGTCACCGCGCTTTACCAGGCGCCGGAAAACGGCCATGGCACCCATGTGGCCGGCATTCTCGGCGCGCGGATCGCCAAGGGCGCGCTGGGCAAGGAAGAGGGCCCGGCGAGCGACCACCTGGGCATGTGCCCGGACATAAGGCTCTACGATCTGCGGGTCTGTGACGCCATGGGGCGGTCGGACGAATTCCGCGTCATGGCGGCGCTGCAGTTCATCGCCTATCTCAACCGCACCCGCGAGATGCCGGTGATCCATGGTGCCAATGTCAGCCTGCAGATCAAGCATGACGTGCGCAATTACGGCTGCGGCCAGACCCCGGTCTGCAAGGAGGCCAACCGGCTGGTCGACAGCGGCGTCTGCGTGGTGGCGGCGGCGGGCAACCGCGGGTTTCACACCGTCGTCACCGACAAGGCGCTGGTCGACGACTATGCCTGGTGCTCGGTCATGGATCCGGGCAATGCCGAGAAGGTCATCACCGTCGGCTCCACCCACCGGGTCAGCCCGCATACCTTCGGGGTCAGCTATTTCTCGAGCCGTGGCCCCACCGCCGACGGCCGGCCGAAACCCGACTTGGTGGCGCCGGGGGAGAAGATCCTGGCCCCCGCGCCGGCCCGCAAGATGGCCGAGGACACCGGCACCAGCATGTCCGCCCCGCATGTCAGCGGCGCCGCGGCGATGCTGATGGCGCGCTATCCCGAGATGAAGGGCCAGCCCGGCTGGGTCAAGCGGGTGCTCTGCGACACCGCCAGCGACCTGGGGCGGCGGGCGGAGTTCCAGGGCGCCGGGCTGGTCGACGTGCTGCGGGCGCTGGAATCGATCTGAGGCCGGTTCCCGGGGTCGGCGGGGGGCTCATCAAGCCCTTGCGGGCCTTCTTCGCATTGGGCATGACGGGCACGGGCGGCGCCGGTTGTGCCGTGCCGGATGAGGAGCCCTCATGCACCAGACCCTGCCGCTGACCCGCGACCTCGTGCTGATCGGCGGAGGCCACAGCCATGCGCTGGTGCTGCACAAGTGGGGGATGGACCCGCTGCCCGGCGTGCGGCTGACGCTGATCAACCCCGGGCCGACCGCGCCCTATTCCGGCATGTTGCCCGGCCATGTCGCCGGGCATTATCCCCGCGCCGCGCTGGACATCGACCTGGTGCGGCTGGCGCGTTTTGCCGGTGCCCGCGTGGTGCTGGGCGCCGCGCGGCACATCGACAGCGCCGCCCGGCTTGTGCATGTGCCGGGGCGGGCGCCGCTGGCCTATGACGTCGCCTCGGTCGATATCGGCATCACCAGTGCCATGCCCGACCTGCCGGGCTTTGCCGAACACGCCGTCCCGGCCAAGCCGCTGGGGGATTTTGCCGATGCCTGGGCGGCCTTCCGCGCGCGGTCCGGCCCGGCCCGCGTGGCGGTGCTGGGCGGGGGCGTGGCGGGGGCGGAGCTGGCCATGGCGATGGCCCATGCGCTGACAGGCGACGGGCGGGCGGCCGAGGTGGTGCTGGTCGAACGCGCCCGCGCCTTTTCCGCACTGCGCCCCGCGGCGGGCGATCGGCTGCGGCGGGCGCTGGCGGCCTGCGGTGTCACCCTGCGCGAGGGGGCGGAGGTGACCTCGGTCTCGGAAGAAGGGCTGACGCTCACCGATGGCAGCACCCTCGCGGCGGATTTCGTCACCGGCGCGGCGGGGGCCTTTCCGCATGGCTGGCTGGCGATGAGCGGGCTGGTGTTGCACGAGGGGTTCATCGAGGTGGACGCGCATCTGCGCACTTCCGACCCGGCGGTCTTTGCGGTGGGCGATTGCGCCCATATGACCCATGCGCCGCGCCCCAAGGCCGGGGTCTATGCGGTGCGCCAGGCGCCGGTGCTGTTCTACAACCTGCGCGCCTGTCTTTCCGGCAGCGCCCCGAAGCGGCGCTATCAGCCGCAGGGCGATTACCTCAAGCTGATCTCGCTAGGCCGGAAATCGGCGCTGGCCGACCGCTTCGGGATCGCGCTCGGCGGGCCGCTGCTCTGGCGCTGGAAGGACCGGATCGACCAGGGCTTCATGCAGAAGTTCCGCGATCTGCCCGCCATGCCCGCCCCGGCGCTGCCCAAGGCCCATGCCGCGGGGATGGCAGAGGAGCTGGGGCCGAAACCGCTTTGTGGCGGCTGCGGATCGAAGCTGGGGCGCGGCGCGCTGATGCGCGCGCTGGGAGAGGTCGGCGGCCCGGGCGACGATGCCGCGGTGCTGCAGACCGGCGGCGTGCAACAGGTGATCAGCACCGACCACCTGCGCGCCATGGTCGCCGATCCGGCGGTGATGGCGCGGATCGCCGCGGTGCACGCGCTGGGCGATGTCTGGGCGATGGGCGCGCGCCCGCAGGCGGCGCTGCTCTCGGTGATCCTGCCGCGCCAGAGCGAGGCCATGGCCGAACGCGCCATGACCGAGATCCTGGCCGAGACCCGCGCGGTGCTGGCCGAGGCCGGCGCAAGGCTGGCGGGCGGGCACAGCATCCAGGGCGCGGAACTGACCATCGGCTTGACCGTGACCGGGATCTGCGACGCCCCGCCGATCACGCTGGAAGGCGCCCGGCCCGGCGATGCGCTGGTGCTGACCAAGCCCTTGGGCTCGGGCGTGGTGATGGCGGCGGAGATGGCGTTGCAGGCGGCGGGGGCGGATGTGGCGGCGGCCTTGGAGGCCATGTGCCGGCCGCAGGGGGCGGCGGCGGCGATCCTGGGCCGCGCCCATGCGATGACCGATGTCACGGGCTTCGGGCTGGCGGGGCACCTGGCCAATATCTGCGCCGCCTCGGGGGTCGGGGCGCGGCTGGACCTTTCCGCGGTGCCTTTCCTGCCCGGCGCCGTCGCTCTGGCCGCCGCGGGCATCCGCTCCTCGCTGTTTGCCGAGAACCGGCTGGTGCTGCCCGAGGCGCCCGACAGCCCACAGGCGGACCTGCTGTTCGATCCGCAGACCGGCGGCGGGCTGCTGGCGGCGGTGGGCGGCGATGGCCGGGCGGAACTGGCAGCGCTGAAGGCGGCGGGGGTCGATGCGGCGGTGATCGGGCAGATCACCGACCGGGTGCTTCAGATCGAGATCGCCTGAAGCCGCGCGGCGATGCGACCGGCCAGCGCGTCGAGGGCATCCGCGTCCAGCGTGGCGCTCTCGAAGCGCGCCAGCACCTGCGGGGCGGTGGCGCGCATCGACTTGTCATAGGCCGGGTCGTAGTGATCCGCCGCCAGCGAACGGCAGAGATCGCGCCGCGCGCCTTCGGCGATCAGCGCGTCCCAGCTGTCCACCAGCGCATGACCGCGATGGAACCGCAGCGGCGCCAACTGGGCCCGCAGCCGCGCGGCATCCGACAGGATGTCGTCATAGGCGGCGTCGAGATAGGCCGCGCGCGCCTCCAAGGGCGCCGTCACCTCGATCCAGGGCGCGGCTTTCATCGCCTCCCAGAGCGCGGGCGGCAGGTTCAGCGCGCCGATCTTGCTGCTTTCCGCCTCGACGATCACCGGGCGCGCGGGATCGAGCCGGACCAGCGCCTGCGCAAGCTCGGTCTCGAACATCTTCTGCGAGGGCTGGCCGCCGGGCAAGGCCCCCAGAAGCGAGCCGCGGTGCCGCGCCAGGCCCTCGAGGTCGATCACCTGCAGGCCGCGGCGTTGCAGAAGTGGCAGAAGCGCGGTCTTGGCGGTGCCGGTATAGCCGCCCAGCTGCACCAGCCGATGCGGCAGGGTCGAATCGTAGAGCGTGCCGGTCACCAGCCGCCGATAGCTGCGATAGCCGCCGGTCACCGCCAGGGCGCGCCAGCCGACCTCGCGCAGCATCCAGGCAAAAGCGCCCGAGCGCTGGCCGCCGCGCCAGCAATAGACCAGCGGTTTCCACGCCGCCGGACGATCCGCCAGCGGCCCGGCCATATGGGCGGCGGCATTGCGAAACACCAGCGCGGCACCGATCTTGCGCGCCTCGAAGGGCGAGACCTGCTTGTAGATGGTGCCGACGCGGGCGCGCTCGGCATCGTCCAGCACGGGCAGGTTGATCGCGCCGGGGATGTGGTCTTCGGCGAATTCCGCCGGGCTGCGCACGTCGATCACCGTGTCGAACCCATGGTCGAGTGCTGCGGCCAGCGAGGGAAGGTCATGGGTCATGCGGCGCAGATGTAGACCCATGGCCGGCAAAGCGAAAGACCGCGCGGGCGAAAGCCGCGGGGCTCGGGCGCAAAAAATTGGCGCCCGGTGGAAGCCGGGCGCCAGATACACTCACGGGGATAGTGAAGCGGACAGAAAGGTCTTTTTGAAGTTGAAACGAAATCCACTCGTTAACTCACGGGTGCCCGGAATTGCGGACACCCCTATCTTGCGGCAAAACACCGCTGGCGGAAATACGCGTGATTGCCTAGGCAATGTTGCCTATGGGTCTGCCGCCCCGGGGGTGGCGCTTTCCCGCGGGCCAATGCGCCGCGAAGAGATTTACGAACCCGCCGGGCTGGTGCATCCTGCGGCCATGACACAGCAAAAGATGCCGCCATCGTGAAACCGTCGCTGGGAACCATTCTTGTCATCGGCTTGACCGGGCTGCAGCTTGTGGCCGTGCTGATGGTGGTCTTCACCTCCTATCTCAGCTCGGAGCGGGCGCTGATCGGCCATGCCCGCGATCTGCTGAACGATGTGGGCACCAATACCATCGAGCATTCCAAGGGCTTCCTGCAGCCCGCCCACGGCGCGGCGGAACTGGCCGCCAACCTGGCGCAGAATGACGTGGTGGCCAGCGACAATCCGCAATTGCTTGAACAGCTGTTCTTTCAGCAATTGCAATTGTCGCCGCAATTCTCGGGGATTTTCCACGGCAATGCCGAGGGCGAATTCGTCTACGTGATGCGCAGCGATGGCGCGGCCTCCTATCGCTCGAAGTTCATCCAGGTCGAGGAGGGCACGCGCCGCACGCATTATGTCTGGCGCGACGACGACTACGGCATCGTCACCCGCAGGCCCGACCCCGAGGATACCTTCGATCCCCGCACCCGGCCCTGGTATATCCGCGCCTCGGCAGAGCGGGACACGATCTGGACCGACCCCTATATCTTCTTTTCCTCGCAGAAACCCGGCATCACCCTCGCCTCGCCGGTGATCGACGGCACCGGCCGGGTGACCGGGGTGATGGGGGTGGATATCGAGATCAGCGACATCTCGGAATTCCTGTCGCGGCTGCGGGTCGGCGCCACCGGCAAGGCGCTGATCATCCACCGCAACGGCGATGTCATCGCCCACCCCGACCAGGAGGTCATCAGCACCCTGGGCGCCGACGGCACCCTGCGCTTTGCCAAGATCTGGGAGCTGGAGGATCCGATTGCCCGCACCGCCTTTTCCTCGCTCTACCAGCCGGGGTCCGAGACCATGCCGGGCGAATTGTCGTCGCAGTTCACCTACCAGGGCAATGTCTTCGTCTCGCTGGTCAAGCCGGTGATCGGCGACAACCTGCCCTGGACCATCGCCGTCTATGCGCCCGAGGACGATTTCACCGCCGGGATCAAGGCCAACCGCTATTTCAACATCTGGATCGCCGTTACAGTGGCGGCGATCACCGCGCTGATCGGGCTGGCGATGGCCAATTACATCTACCGCCCGGTGCGCGCCTTCGCCGTGCGCTCGGCGCTGATCTCGCAGGGCGAGCTGGACCCCTCGGAACCGCCGCCGCGCACCTTCAAGGAGCTCGAGCGCGCCAATGCCGCGCTGATGCAGGAGATCGTCGCCCGGCGGCAGACCGAGTTCGAGTATGGCCAGACCATCGAGCTGGCCTCGCGCGCGATTGCCCATATCGCGCCCGAAACCGGCGCCTTCATCCGGGTCAACCCGAAGTTCTGCGAATTGACCGGCTACGATGCCGAGGAACTGCGCCACCTGCGCCTGGGCGACGTGGCCATCGACATGACCGACGAGGGCCGGGCGCTGATGGCCGCGGGCCAGGACGGCGAGCTGCCGGTGCACCAGGAGATGCGCTGGCGGCGCAAGGACGGCGCCGACATCTGGGTCCGGCTCGATGCCTTCGTGGTGCGCAACGAGGGCGACGAGGCGCTTTACTCGGTGGCCATGGTCGATGACGTCACCGGCACCAAGAGCCAGGAAAAGCAGATCCGCCAGCTCAGCCGCGACCTGTCGCAACTGGCGCGCGGGCACATGATGGGCCAGATGGCCTCGGGGCTGGCGCATGAGCTGAACCAGCCGCTGGCGGCGATTGCCCAGAACGCCGATGCCGCGCTGATCGCCGCCGAACGCGGCGCGGCCCGGGGCGATGACCTGCGCCCCATCCTCGAGGAGATCGAGGCCCAGGCCCTGCGCGCCGGCGACATCATCCGCGCCATGCGCAGCTTCATCCGCAAGGACACGTCGAACCGGGTGGTCTTTGACCTGGCCGAGCTGATCGACCAGTCGCGCCGTCTTGTCCTGCCCGAGGCGACCGAGGCCGGGGTGCGCATCGGCATCGAGACCGAGGGCGAGACGCTGGTCGAGGCCAACCGCACCCAGGTGGCGCAGGTGCTGGTCAACCTGCTGCGCAACGGGGTCGAGGCCATTGCCGCCAGCGACACCGCCGATCGCCGCGTCACCGTGCGCACCCGGCGCGACGGCGCCCGGGTGCGCGTCGAGGTGAGCGATACCGGGCCGGGCGTGGCGGCGGATGTCACGCTGTTTTCCGAGTTCGAGACCACCAAGCCCAAGGGCATGGGGCTGGGCTTGTCGATCTGCCGCTCTATTGTCGAGGCCAATGACGGCAAGCTCTGGCACGATGCGGACCATCGCGGCGGGGCGCGTTTCGTCTTTACCCTGCCGGGCGATCCCGGCACCAACCGCAAGCCAGGAACCGAGGCGGCATGAGCACATCCGAGACGGTCGTCTTCGTCGTCGACGACGACGAGGCAATTCGCACCTCCCTGACCCGCGCGCTCGAGATGCGCGACTACACGGTCGAGGCCTTCGGCTCCGCCGCCGAGTTCCTCGCCGCCTATGATCCGGCGCGCGCCGGCTGCCTGGTGCTGGACTACGGGCTGCCGGGGATGAACGGGCTGGAATTGCAGGCGCATATGAACGCCAGCGGGATCACCCTGCCGGTGATCTTCATCACCGGTCACGGCGGCATCCCGGAATCGGTGCAGGCGATGAAGGGCGGCGCGGTCGATTTCCTGGAAAAACCGTTCCGCCTGTCGGGGCTGGTCGAACGGATCGAGACCGCCTGCGCCCGCGCCGCGCATGAGCTGACCGTCGCCTCGCGCGAAAGCGACGTGGCGCGGCGGCTGGAAAACCTGACCGCGCGCGAACGCGAGATCGTGGAATGCATCCTCGATCATCCCGGCGAGACCACCAGCAAGGCGATCGGCCGCTTTCTCGACATCAGCCCCCGGACCGTCGATCACCACCGGGCGCGCATCCTCGAAAAGCTGCAGGTGCGCTCGATCGTCGAACTGGTCGACCTCGCCAAGGCAACCCTGCGCCCGCGTTAGAGCGGTCCCGCCCCGGCCCTGAGCCGGGGCCTCCCGGCCCGCGCGACGCCAGGCTGCCGTGCCACGCGACAGCGGCGCCCTACATCGCGCTGCGAAACGCGCTTTTCGCGCCGCCGGATTTCTGCGTCTTGAAGATCGACGAGGCATCGGGCGCCGGCGGCAGGGGCATCCGCACCGGCACCTTCTCGACCCGCGGCACGAGGCAGGGCTCGCCGAGGATCGTGCGGTCCTGCAAATCCGCCCAGAACCGTTCCTGCCCCAGCGCATGGATATAGGAATTGGCGCCGAGGATCGGCCAGGCATCGGCGCGGGCAATCTCGTAGAACAGGATCAGCCGCGCCCGATCGCTCACATTCGGGGCCGAGCCATGCAGGGTGCGCGCGTGATGCACCGTCATGTGGCCGGCCTTGCCGGTCAGGGTGACGATCTTCCCGGCCTGGAACTCGGGATCGTCGGGATCGACCGCGCCGCAGAACACGCCGTTGGCGTGATGGCTCAGCACCGGGCCGCGATGCGAGCCGGGGATGACCTGCAAGGGCCCGTTGTCCGGCGTCACATCCTCCAGCATCAACCCGAAGGCCAGCAGATCGTCGTTGGTATGCGGATAGAAGGCCCAGTCCTGGTGCCATTCCACCGCCGCCCCGCCGCCCGGCGCCTTGGTGTTCAGCTTGGCGGTCAGCAGCGTGGCATTGTCGCCCAGCAGATCGCGCAAGACCTGCGTCACGCCCGAGTTCTTCAGGATCTGGTCGTAATAGGCGTGCTGCTTGTGCGGCAGCTTGATCCGGGTCAGCCGCGGGCTGTCCGGCCCGTGGCCCTCGTCCAGATCATAGACCTCGTTGCTCTCGGTCACCCCCCGCGAGGCCTCGATCAACCCATGGGTGATCTCCTGCAGCCGCGCCAGTTCCTCCGGCGTCACCACGCTCTCGACCTTCAGATAGCCCTGCTCGGCGTAGAACGCCTTCTGCCCTTCGGTCAGCATCCCTTCCTCCCTTCGTAGGGTGCGCATTCACTGCGCACCTTTCCCCGCCCCCTTGCGCACCTCCTCCTCCATGTCCATCCCGTTCAGCCGTGCCACGTGATCGCTCAGCATCGGCACGTAGTCCCCGCCGTGGCCGGTGGCCTCGACATGGGTGAAGTAGTGCTTCACCGCGCTGGCCATCACGTTCACCACGCCGGCGTCATTGGCCATGTTGTTGACATAGCGCACATCCTTGCCGGCATTGGCGATGGTGAACTTGTGCGCGTCGCGGTCGCGGCCGACGGTGTATTTCATGAAGGTGTCGAAGAAGCCGTTGCCCAGCCGCGAGGTGCCGATCACGCGGTTCACGTCCTGCGGGCTGATGCCCACCCTGGCCGCCAGCACCGTCGCCTCGGCAAACAGCGACGCATAGCCCATCGAGATGAAATTCATGATCAGCTTCATCTTGTGGCCGCTGCCCACCGGCCCGATGCGGTTGATATTGCCGCCCCAGCAGGCGATCACCGGGCGCACCTTCTCCCAGGTCGCATCGTCGCAGCCGACCATCACGTCCAATTCGCCCGCCTCCGCCTCCTTCGGCGTCCGGCCCAGCGGGGCATCGACCATGGCACCGCCCCGGGCCTCCAGCTCCGCCGCCAGTTTCAGGGTCGAGACCGGATCGGCGGTGGTCGCATCGACCACGATCAGCCCCTCGCGCATCCCGGCAAGAATGCCGTCGTCACCATGAAACACCGCCTCGACCTGGGGCGAGTTCGACAGGCAGATGTGGATGATGTCGCAGGCCTCGGCCATGGCCTTCGGACTGGCCACCTCGGTAGCACCCCGCGCCACCAGGTCGTCGACCGGCACGCGGTTGCGGTTGCCCTTGATGTGAAGCGCGTAGCCGCCTTCGAGGATGTTCTTCGCCATGCCGTGGCCCATCAGGCCGACGCCGATGAAGCCGATTACAGGTTTGCTCATGTCACTCTCCTCAAAGGCTCGCCGTGATGCCGCCATCGACATAAAGCGTGTGTCCGTTCACGAAGCTCGAGGCATCCGAGGCCAGAAAGACCGCCGCGCCGACCAGTTCCTCGACCTTGCCCCAGCGCCCCGCGGGCGTGCGTTTCTCCAGCCAGGCGGAAAACTCCGGGTCCGCCACCAGCGCCGCGTTCAAGGGCGTGTCGAAATAGCCCGGCGCAATGGCGTTGCAGTTCAGCCCGTGCTTCGCCCAGTCCGTCGCCATCCCCTTGGTCAGGTTGGCAATCGCGCCCTTGGTCGCGGTGTAGGGCGCGATGCCGGGCCGTGCCAGAGCGGCCTGGACAGAGGCGATATTGATGATCCGGCCCTTGCCGCGCCCGATCATGTGCCGCGCCACCGCCTGGCCGACATAGAAGGCCGAGGTCACGTTGGTCGTCATCAGCGTCTCGAACATCTCGGGCGGAAAATCCTCGAGCGGCGCGCGGTGCTGCATCCCGGCGTTGTTGATCAGGATGTCGATACCGCCATGCGCGGCCTCGAACCCATCCACCGCGTCGCGCACCGCCTCGACATCGGTCACGTCGAAGGCCAGCGTGTCCACCGTGGCGCCCTCGCCGCGCAGGGCCTCGGCGGCCTCATCCAGCCGCGCGGCATTCCTCGCGTTCATCACGATGCGCGCCCCCGCCTGGGCCAGCCCCGAGGCCAGCGCGCGGCCGATCCCCAGCGATGACCCGGTGATCAGGGCTGTCCGGCCCGTCAGATCGAAAAGTGTCATGCAATCTCCCTCGTCCGCGCATGGGTCGCGCGGTTGACAATGCGGGCCGATACCCGCCACATGGAAAATGGTATACCAAAACGGCGTCGAATCAAGCCGCCTTTCCGTGGCCATCGCAGACAGGATTTTCCGGGGGGAAACATGAAGGCTCTATACGCCCATGGCGCGCTTGACCTGAAGCTTGCCGATTTCGAGACCCGCGGCCCGGGCGAGGGCGAAGTCGCCATCCGCCTGGCCCGCGGCGGCATTTGCGGCTCGGACCTGCATTACTACAACCACGGCGGTTTCGGCCCGGTGCGGTTGCGCGAACCGATGGTGCTGGGCCACGAGGTTTCGGGCCATGTCACCGCGCTGGGCTCCGGGATCGAAGGGCTGAAGGAGGGCGACCTGGTCGCCGTCTCGCCCTCGCGGCCCTGTGGCGGCTGCACCGAATGCCTGCGCGGCTTGCCCAACCAATGCCTGAACATGCGGTTTTATGGCTCCGCCATGCCGTTTCCGCATATCCAGGGCGCCTTCCGCGAGGAATTGATCGCCGACGCCCGCCAATGCGTGAAGGCCGAGGGGCTGACCCCGGCGCAGGCGGCCATGGCCGAGCCGCTCTCGGTAGGCCTGCACGCGGTGCGGCGCGGCGGCGAGATGCTGGGGCGGCGCGTTCTGGTGACGGGCTGCGGGCCGATCGGCGTGCTGGCGATCATGGCGGCGCGCCGTGCCGGGGCCTCCGAGATCATCGCCTGCGACATTGCCGATGCGGCGCTGGGCTTTGCCGAAAAGGCCGGGGCCGACGTGACGCTCAACACGCTGACCGACCCCGAGGCCCTGGCGCCCTATTCCAGCGGCAAGGGACACCTGGACGTGCTCTTCGAATGCTCCGGCGCGCAACCGGCGCTGGCCGGGGGCATTGCCGCCCTGCGCCCGCGCGGCGTGATCGTGCAACTGGGCCTCTCGGGCGACATGTCGCTGCCGATGATGGCGCTGACCGCCAAGGAGCTGGACCTGCGCGGGTCCTTCCGCTTTCACGAGGAGTTCGCCATTGCCGTCGACCTGATGCAGAAAGGCCTGATCGACCCCTCGGCGCTGCTCACCCATACCTTTGCGCTGGCGGACTACGAGACCGCCTTTGCCACCGCCTCGGACAAGGCGCAATCCATGAAGGTCCAGTTGGACTTCGCCTGATGCTCACCTTTGCCGCCGCCGTCTTCCTGCTGATCGTGACGCCCGGGCCCGGGGTGCTCTCGGCTGCCGGGGTCGGCGCGGCTTACGGCTTCCGGCCGGGGCTTTCGTACCTCACCGGGCTGTTTCTCGGCTCCAACATGGTTACCCTGGCGGTGATCACCGGGCTGGCCGCCATCGTCCTGTCGGTGCCGGTGGTGCGCGAGGTGCTGATGGCCGCCTCGGTCGCCTACCTGCTCTATCTCGCCGCCCGCATCGCCTTTGCCGGGTCGCGCATCGCCTTCATCGAGGCCCGCAGCGCGCCCGGCGTGGGCGCGGGGCTGCTCTTGCAGGCGATCAATCCCAAGGCCTATGCGGTCAGCACCGCGCTGATCACCGGCTTTGCCTTTCATCCCGCCAGCCTTGCCATCGAAACCGGGCTGAAACTTGTCATCATCAACCTGATCTGGGTGCCGATCCACCTGGGCTGGCTCTGGGCCGGGGCCGCGCTGCACCGGCTGAACCTGCCCGAGCGCACCCAGCGCGCGATCAACTACGGCATGGCGCTGGCCATGGTGGGCGTCGTCGCGCTGGCCATTCTTTCTGCAACAGGAGCCGTCTCATGACCGCAAAACCCTATACCGGCATCTGGCCGGTCGCCCCCACGCCCTTTCACGATGACGGCAGCGTCGATTACGACGGCATGAAGCGGGTGCTCGATTGCATCATCGACATGGGGGTCGACGGGATCTGCATCCTCGCCAATTTCTCGGAACAATTCCTGATCACCGATGACGAGCGCGAGAGGCTGACGCGGCTGAGCCTCGAGCATGTTGCGGGCCGGGTGCCGATGATCGTCACGGTCTCGCATTTCGCCACGCCCATCGTCGTCGACCGCGCGCAGCGGGCCAAGGACCAGGGCGCCGATATCGTGATGATGATGGCGCCCTATCATGGCGCGCTGCTCAAGGGCACGGCGCAGCAGACCTACGAGCAATTTGCCGCCGTGGGCGAGGTCGGCATCCCGATCATGTTGCAGGACGCGCCGCTTTCCGGCGTCGACCTGCCGGTGCCGCTGTTGCTGCGGATGGCGCGCGAGATCGAGATGGTGAAGCTCTTCAAGATCGAGTGCCCGCAGACCGCCGCCAAGCTGCGCGAGTTGGTCGAACAGGGCGGCGATGCCATCGAGGGCCCCTTCGACGGCGAGGAAGGCATCTCGCTGCTGGCCGACCTCGACGCAGGCGCCACCGGCTGCATGACCTCTGCCATGATCCCCGACCAGATCGGCCCGGTGGTGCGCGATTTCCTCGCCAGAGAGCGGCAGAAGGCCATCGACGGCTATGCCCGCGTCTTGCCCGCGATCAACCACGAGAACCGGCAGGGCGGCTTCCGCTCGGCCAAGCACGCGATGGTCGAGGGCGGCGTCATCAAATCGGCCTTCTGCCGCCACCCGATCCCGCCGCTGCACCCCGCCACCGCGTCGATGCTGATCGAGTTGATCACGCCGCTCGACCCGCTGGTGCTGAAATGGGGCAAATGATGGCCCACGCGGCGGCCATCGACGCGCTGCGCGCCCTGCTGGGCGACCGGCTGACCACCGGCGAGAGCCACCGCGACCAGCACGGGCGCAACGAAGCCTGGTACCCGCTGGCCCTGCCCGACGCCGTGGCCTTCCCGGAAAGCACCGAGGAAGTGGCGGAAATTGTGCGCATCTGCAACGCCCACGATTGTCCGATCACGCCCTATGCCATCGGCTCGTCGCTGGAGGGCCAGCACCTGCCGATCAAGGGCGGCCTCAGCCTCGACATGATGCGGATGAACAAGGTGCTGGCGGTCAACGACGCGGATCTGAATTGCGTCGTCCAGCCCGGTATCACCCGAGAGGAGCTGAACACCGAGCTGCGCGCAACCGGGCTGTTCTTTCCCATCGACCCCGGCGCCAATGCCTCGATCGGCGGCATGGCGGCGACCCGCGCCAGCGGCACCATGGCGGTGCGCTATGGCACCATGCGCGAGAATATTCTGGCATTGGAAGCGGTGATGGCCGACGGCACGGTGATCCGCACCGGTTCCCAGGCGCGCAAATCCGCGACCGGCTATGACCTCACGCATCTGCTGATCGGCTCCGAAGGCACGCTGGGCATTATCACCGAGGTGACGCTGAAACTCCAGGGCCAGCCCGAGGCGGTCAGCGCCGCCACCTGCCGGTTCGAGAGCGTCGAGGCGGCGGTGAACTGCGTGATCCTGACGATCCAGTCGGGCATCCCCATGGCGCGGATCGAGCTGGTCAACGACATGATGGTCCGCGGCTTCAACATCCACAACGACGCCGGCCTGCCCGAGAAACCGCACCTCTTTCTGGAATTCCACGGCTCGCCCGCCGGGGTCGCCGAACAGGCCAAGGCCTTCGGCGAGATCGCGGCAGACTTCGGCGCCACCGGCTTCGTCCATGCCAAAAAGCCCGAGGATCGCACCAGGCTCTGGGCCATGCGCCACGGCGGCCACTACGCCACCAGCGCGCTCGAGCCGGGCAAGCGGACCATGGCGACCGACATCTGCGTGCCGATCTCGAAACTGGCCGAAGCGGTGGTCCGGGCCGAGGACCGGACCCGCGCGCTGGGCCTCACCTGCACCATCGTCGGCCACGTGGGCGACGGCAATTTCCACTGCGGTCTGCGGGTCGATCCCGACGATGCGGAGGAACTCAAACGCTGCAAGGACTTCGTGAACGAATTGAACGACCTGGCGCTGTCTCTGGGTGGCACGGTCTCGGGTGAACATGGTATCGGCATCGGCAAACAGGCCTACATGCAGCGCGAACATGGGTCCGCGCTGACCTACATGCGCGCGATCAAGACGGCGTTCGACCCGAACAACATCCTCAACCCCGGCAAGCTTCTGCCGCCGGGCAATTAAACGGAGGCGTACATGCTCCCTCAGAACAACCAGCACCCCGAGGCCTGTTTCGTCGGCCGCGTCTGGCGGCCCGGCATCGGCCCGGCGCTGGTGACGCTGCGCGGCGATACGGTGGTGGACATCACCAGCCCGACCGCGCCCACCATGCGCGACCTGCTGGAAATGGACGACCCGGTGGGCCATCTGCGCGGGCTGACCGGGGAAGAGATCGGCACGCTGGGCAACCTGGTGGCCGGCACCCGCGAAGCGGCGGGCGAGGACGTGATGCACCTTCTGGCGCCGCTCGATCTGCAGGCGATCAAGGCCTCGGGGGTGACCTTCGCCGAATCGATGGTCGAACGGGTGATCGAGGAACAGGCAGCAGGCGACGCCGACCGCGCGCGCGACATCCGCGCCAAGGTGGGCGAGGTGATCGGCTCCTCCCTCTCGGGCATTGAACCCGGCTCGGACAAGGCGATGCAGGTCAAGAAGGTGCTGCTGAAGGAGGGGCTCTGGTCGCAATACCTCGAGGTCGGCATCGGCCCGGACGCCGAGATCTTCACCAAGTCGCAGCCCATGGCCTCGGTCGGCTGGGGCGCCAGCGTGGGCCTGCACCCGGTGTCGAACTGGAACAACCCCGAGCCCGAGATCGTGCTGGCGGTCAATTCCCGCGGCCAGATCCGCGGCGCGACCCTGGGCAATGACGTCAACCTGCGCGATGTCGAGGGCCGCTCGGCGCTGCTTCTGGGCAAGGCCAAGGACAACAATGCCTCCTGCGCCATCGGCCCCTTCCTGCGGCTCTTCGACGATGGCTACACGCTGGACGATGTGCGCCGCGCCGAACTCACCATGAAGGTCGAGGGCGAGGACGGTTTCGTGCTCGACGGCGCGTCCTCCATGACCAAGATCAGCCGCGACCCCGCGGACCTGGTGAAACAGGCGATCGGGCGGCATCACCAGTACCCGGACGGCTTCTTTCTCTTCCTCGGCACCATGTTCGCGCCGATCAAGGACCGTGACGCACCGGGCCAGGGCTTCACCCACCACCTGGGCGACATCGTCACCATTTCCGAGCAATCACTCGGCTCTCTGCGCAACACCGTGCGGCTGTCGACCGAGTGCCCGGAATGGACCTTCGGCACCGCCGCGCTGATGCGCAATCTCGCCGGGCGGGGGCTGCTGTGATGCCCGGTTTCCTCGCCCTTGGCGAATGCATGGTCGAGATCGCGCCGGCGGGCGACGGCCTCAGCCGTGTCGGCTTTGCCGGCGACACCTTCAACACCGCCTGGTACGCCCGGCGGCTTTTGCCCGAGGCCTGGACCGTCTCCTACGGATCCTGCATCGGCAGCGATGCGATCTCGGACGAGATGGCGCAGTACATGGCCGGCCAGGGCGTCGACACCGCGACCCTGCGCAGGCTCGAGGACCGTACCGTCGGGCTCTACATGATCTCGCTACAGGACGGCGAACGCAGCTTTTCCTACTGGCGCGGGCAATCCGCGGCGCGGGCGCTGGCGGAAGACCCGGACTGGCTGCGCGGCATCACCCGGGGCCGCGACATCCTGCATTTCTCCGGCATCACCCTGGCGATCCTGCCGCCCGAGCAACGCCAGACCTTCTGCGAGATCCTCGCCGAGGCCCGCGCGGCGGGTGCCCAGGTGGCCTTCGACACCAACCTGCGGCCCCGGCTCTGGGGCAGCGAGGACGCGATGCGCGACGGGTTGACGCTGGGCGCCTCGGTGGCCGACGTGGTGCTGCCGTCGTTTGACGAGGAAACCGCGCTCTTCGGCGATGCCACGCCCGAGGACACCATAAAACGTTACCGCAAGGGCGGCGCGAAGCTGATCGCGGTCAAGGACGGCGGCGGGCCCTTGACGGTCTGGAGCGAGGCCAGCGGCGTCACCACGCACCAGCCGCAAAAGGTGACGCCGGTCGATACCACCGCGGCGGGCGACAGCTTTGCCGCCGGGCTGCTGGCCTCGCTGGCCACCGGCCACACGCTGGAGCAATCGGCCGACCGCGCCATGCGGTTGGCGGCAGAGGTCATCCAGGCGCGCGGCGCGCTGGTGCCGCAAATTTTCGACAAGGGAGGCTTTTCATGAACGTGCTCATCATTGGCGGCGGCGGTGTCGTCGGCCAGAAACTGGCCGCGGCGCTGGCCGCGCGCGGCACCCTGCGAGGGCAGGAGATCGCGAAGATCACACTGGCCGATATCGTCGATCCGGCGCCGGTCGACGGCCCGATGCAGATCGAGACGACCCGCTGCAACATCACCGACCCCGACTCCATCGCCGCCTGCCTGACGGCGGAAACGGATGTGGTCTACCTCCTCGCTGCCGTGGTCTCGGCCCATGCGGAGGAAGAGTTCGACGACGGCATGAACATCAACCTCTTCGGCGCGCTCAACGTCTTTCAGCGCTGCCGCGAATTGGGCACCAAGCCGGTGGTGGTCTTCACCTCCTCGATCGCGGTCTACGGCGGCGAGGTGCCCGACCCGATCACCGACCATACCTTCCTCAACCCGCAAACCTCCTACGGCGCGCAAAAGGCCATGGGTGAGCTTTTGCTCACGGATTTTTCGCGCAAGGGATTCCTCGATGGGCGCGGCTTCCGCCTGCCGACGATTTCGGTCCGTCCGGGCAAGCCGAACCGCGCGGCGTCCTCCTTCATGTCCTCGATCCTGCGCGAGCCGCTGAACGGCCAGGAGGCGGTCTGCCCGGTGGACGAGGACTTCCCGCATTACTACCTCAGCCCGCGCAAATGCGTCGAGAACCTGATCCGCGGCGCCGAGATCGCCGAAGAGGACCTGGGCCAGAACCGCGCGATGATGATGCCGGGCCGGATGTGGACCATCCGCCAGCTGATCGACGCGATGACCGCGGTGGCAGGGCCGGAGCCCGCCAAGCTGATCCGCTGGGAGGGGCAGCCGGAGATTCAGGCCATCGTCAAGGGCTGGCGCTTCGACCTGCGGCCAGAGAAATCCGTGAAGCTGGGCCTTCAGGCGGACGAGAGCTTCGAGGACAATATCCGCTATTACCTCGAGGACGACAAACCGGCGGGCTGACGCTGCAGGGCGCGTTTGCCCCCCGCGCGTGAACAGCGGCGAAGCCGCCGCGCGTCATGCCGACGCGCGGCTCCATGCCTGACCCGACCGACCGGCAGCAATGCCCCCGCACGTCAGTTCACCGGCGTCTTCAGCGCCTCGCCCGCCAGGTGCGCCTTGATATTGTCGCGCTGCAATTGCGCCATGGCGGCGCGGGTCTCCACCGTGCCCGAGCCCTGGTGCGGCTGGATCACCACGTTGTCGAGCGCATAGAAGCGCTGGTCGATATCGGGCTCGTTCAGAAACACGTCCAGCCCGGCGCCGGCCAGCTTCCCGCTTTCCAGCGCGTCGAGCAGCGCGCCCTCGTCCACCGTCGTCCCGCGCGAGATGTTGATGATGACGCCGCGCGGCCCCAGCGCTTCGATCACCTCTTTCGAGACGTAGTTCTCGGTCGCCTTGCCGCCCACCAGCGCGACGAAGAGGAAATCCACCGCTTTCGCCAGCGCCACCGGATCGGCGTGATAGGTCCAGCCCGGGGTCTCTTTCTCGGAACGCGCGTGGTAGTGGATCTCGGTCTTGAAGGCCGCCAGCCGGTCGGCAATGTCGCGCCCGATACGGCCGAGGCCCACGATGCCCACCTTCGAGCCGCTCAGCTTGCGGGTCAGCCGATAGGGCTTTTCCACCCATTTCCCCGAACGCGCCCAGGCCGAGGCCTGCTCCATCTCGCGCCCCTGCATCAGCCACATGGCAACGGCCAGATCGGCCACGTCGTCGTTCAGCACATCCGGCGTATTGGTCACCTTCACGCCGCGCGCATCCGCCGCCGCCACGTCGATGGCGTCATAGCCGACGCCGTAATTCGCCACCACGCCCAGCGCCGGAAGCTGGTCCATCGCCTCGGCGCCAAAGGCATGATACCCCTTGTAGGCCACCGCGACGATCCCGGCGCGCTCGGCCTCGGACAACCCGGCAATCTCGCCCGGAACGGCGACATAGAGACAGCCCAACTGCTCCTGGTGCGCCGCCAGTTCGCTTTCGGAATAGGGCCCGATGGCCAGTACCTTGCTCACATTCACTTCCTTCCGTTCAGGGCAGCGCGAAACGCCGCCAGCCATGAGATCCCGTCGCTCACCTTGCCCGAGCGCGGCTTGTACTCGGCGCCCACCGGCGCGGTCCAGCCCAGCGCCGCAAGCTCGCGCAGGAGGTTGAGGTAATGCACCTCGCCGGCCTCGGGCTCGCCCCGGTCGGGCACGGCGGCGATCTGGACATGGCCGATCACCTCGCGGTGCGCGCGCAGCCGGGTCACGAGGTCGCCCTGCATGATCTGGGTGTGGTAGCAGTCGAACATCAGCCGCAGGTTATCCGCCTCGAGCCCGCCGATGATCTCGGCGCCATGCTCGACCGTGTAGAGGTGATAGCCCGGCGCGTCGCGGTGGTTGATCGGCTCGATCAGCACGGTCAGCCCCTCGGTGCCCGCGGCGTCGCAGGCATGGCGCAGGTTCTCGCGGTAGACCCGTTCCGCCGCCGTGCCGCCGCCGCTCTTGCCGGCCATGACATGCACCGCCCCGGCGCCGATCCTGGCGGCATAGGCCACCGCCTCGTCGATCGCGGCGCGCGCCTCGGTCTCCTGGCCGGGCATGGCGAGATAACCGAAGCTCTCGCCCGGCCGGGTGTTCAGCCCCAGCATCGGCAACCCGGTCTCGTCCATGGCGGCCTTGATCTCGCCGGGATCGACCTCATAGGGGAAATGGCATTCCACCGCGTCGAAACCATCGGCCTTGGCGGCGCGAATGCGCTCGGGCAACGGCAGATCGGTATACAGAAAGCCGATATTGGCAGAAAACCGCATCAGTCCCACTCCACGTCAAATTTGCGCACCACCTGGCCCACCTGCGCCTCGGTCAGCACCCGCGCGGGCACCCCGCGCAGCAGCATTGCCAGCTTCGCCGTCTCTTCCAATTCTTCCATCGCATGGACCGCGGCTTCAAGGTCTTTCGCCGCCACCACCGGTCCGTGATTGGCCAGCATCACCGCGCTGCGCCGCCCCGCAAGGCCGCGCACCGCGTCGCCCATCGCCGGGTCGCCGGGCACGAAGAAGGGCAGCAGCTTGACCTTGCCCAGCCGCATGATCGCATAGGGCGTCAGCGGCGGCAGGAAGTTGTCCGCGTCCGCGTCGGGCATCATCGACAGGGCCACCGAATGGGTCGAATGGATATGCACCACCGCGCCCGCCTGGGCCCGGGTGTCGTAGAACGCCGAATGCAGGGGCATTTCCTTGGTCGGCCTGTCGCCCGAGACATGCGCCCCCTGCGCATCGAACCGCGAAAGGCGGCCCGGATCGAGCGCGCCGAAGCTGGCGCCGGTGGGGGTGACCAGCAGCCCGCCATCCGCGCACCTCGCCGAGATATTGCCGGTCGCCCCGCCGGTCAGCCCGCGCTGGAACAGCGAGGCCGCCTGGGCGCAGATCGCCTCGCGCAGCTTCGCCTCGCTCATCCGCCCTGCTCCATCTGCCGGGCGGCCTTGGCAAAGAAATCCCGGGCCCCGAAGTTGCCGGATTTCAGCGCCAGCACAAGCGTCTCGGACGGGCGCACCACCGGCACGCCGGGGTCGATCTCGGGCCCGATGCGGAAACTCTCCGGCGCCAGCGCCTCGACCACCGCGCCCGAGGTCTCGCCCCCCGCGACGATCAGCCGCGTCACCCCGCGCGCCACCAGCGCCTGCGCCAGAGCGGCCATCAGCCCTTCCAGCTTGTCGGCCACCGCCGCGCGGCCATAGGTCTCCTGCGCCGCGCGCACCACCTCGGGCGTGGCCGAGGAATAGACCAGCGGAATGCCCCCGGCCTGCTCGGCCATCACCCAGTCGGCCAGCCCTTCGGCGGTGACCTCGCCCGCCATGGCGGATTCCGCCGTGATCTCGCGCGCCGGGTTGTCCTGGGCGTGCAGCGCGATCTGGTCGCGCGTTGCATTGGAGCACGACCCCGAGAGCACCGCCACCGGCCCCGCCTGGCCCTGCCAGTCCGCGGCAGTGCCCGCCAGAAGCCCGGCATCGGCGAAATTCCCCGGCAGGCCCATGGCAATCCCCGACCCGCCGGTCAGCAGCGGCAGGTCCTTCGCCGCACGGCCCAGCGCCAGGAGGTCGCCGTCGTGAATCGCATCCGCCACGATCAATCGGTGGCCCTTGTCGGTCTCTTCGGTCAACCTTGCGGCAATCGCTTCCGGCCCCGCGGCCACCACCTGCGCCGGGACGTGCCCGACGCTGCCGGTGCATTGCAGCGCCAGCCAGCGGCGCAGGTCAGGGTCGGTCATCGGGGTCAGCGGGTGGTTTTCCATGCCGCTTTCATTCAGCAGCCGGTCGCCGACGAACAGATGCCCCATGTAGACCGAGCGTCCCGTCGCCGGAAACGCCGGACAGACGATCACCCGCGACGCGCCCAGCGCATCGGCCAGCGCCTCGGCCACCGGGCCGATATTGCCCTCGGGCGTCGAATCGAAGGTCGAGCAATACTTGAACAGGAACTGCCGACAGCCCTGGGCCTGCAACCACTCCAGCGCCGCCAGCGATTGTGCCACCGCCTCGGTCACCGGGATCGAGCGGGATTTCAACGCCACCACCCCGGCCTCGACATCCCCCGCGGCATCGCCCGAGGGCACGCCCACGTATTGCACCGTGCGCATCCCCTGTTTGACCAGCGTATTGCCCAGGTCCGACGACCCGGTGAAATCGTCGCCGATACAGCCCAGCAGCATCACACGTCCCCCGGCAGCTTTACCCCGCAGGCGCGGGCATAGACCCGGGTGACCGCGGCGTCGTCAATCGCCCCGTCCCCGGCTTCGGAGGCCTTGCGGTATTGCCGCAGCGCCACCTCGGTCAGCGGCACCGGCACATTGCCGGTCGCCGCGATGTCGCAGACAATGCCCAGGTCCTTGGGCCAGATGTCGACCATCGAGCGCGGCGCATAGTCGTTCTCGACCACATGCGGCGCGCGATTCTGGAACATCCAGGAATTGCCCGCCGAATTGGTGATGATCTCGGTGACCTTGCCCAGGTCGAGCCCCTGGCTTGCGGCGAAATTCAGCGCCTCGCCCATGGCGGTCAGGTGAACGCCGGCCAGAAGCTGGTTCACCGCCTTCATGGCACTGCCCGCGCCCGCCGTGTCGCCCAGGCGGTAGACCACCTTCGACATCGCCTCGAGCGCGGGCATCGCCACGTCGAAAGCCGCGGCACTGCCCGAGGCCATGATCGACAGGGTGCCGGTCTCGGCCCCCACCGCCCCGCCGCTGATCGGCGCGTCGAGATAGTGCAGCCCCGCGGCCTCGGCCTTATCGGCCATCTGCCGCGCGAACTCCGGCGGCACCGTGGCGCAGGAGACGAAGACCGCGCCCGGACCCATCTGCGGCGCGCAATCGCTCAGCACCGCCTCGGTCTGCGCCGCGTTCAGCACCACGCTGACCACCACCCGGCTGGCCGCCAGCGCCTCGGCCAGGGGCGCGCGTCTGCCGCCCGCGGCCTCGAAGGCCGCAAGCCTGTCCTCGCTGATATCCTGTCCGTAAACCTCGAACCCGGCGCCCACCAGAATGCGCGCCATGCCCATGCCCATCGAGCCAAGCCCGATGACCGTAATCGCAGATTGCGGCATGTTTCCCCCGAAAATGGTATACCAAAATAAGGATGGCGATTTGCCGCGGCCCTGTCAACCGCCGCCCTCGGCGCTCAGCCGGTAACCTTGCCCGCGTAAAGCCGGACCTTGATGCCGCCGTGATCGACCACCGGACCGGGGCTCAGGCCCAGCCCGGTCGCCTTGGCCAGCCCCGCCTCGCTGGTCACCAGCCCGACGCGCCAGCCGCCGAAACGGTCCTGCATCACCTTGCCGAAACTGCCGTAAAGCGCATAGAGCAGCTTCTTGTTGCCGATCCGCCCGCCATAGGGCGGGTTGACGATGACCAGCCCGCGCGCGCCCTCGGGCCCCGGCAGATCGCTGAGCACGTGATGGGTGAAATCGGCGATGGCACCCACCCCGGCGCGCGCGGCATTCTCCTGCGCCATGGCGATCGCCCCGGCGTTGCGGTCCGAGCCGCGATAAAGGCTCTCAGCCTCGCGCCCGGTGACCCCGGCCTTCATCGCGGCCCAGGCCTCGGGGTCGAAGCTCGCCAGCCGCTCGAAGGCAAAGCGGCGCGAGCGGCCCGGCGCCAGCCCCAGCGCGATCTCCGCCGCCTCGATCACGAAGGTGCCCGAGCCGCACATCGGATCGATCACCGGCATCCGCCCGTCAAACCCGGCCGCGCGCAAAAAGAGCGCCGCCAGGGTCTCGCGCATCGGCGCCTTGCCGACGCCGGGCTTGTGGCCGCGCCGGTGCAGCAACTCGCCCGAGGTATCGACGCTGAAGGTGCACAGATCGTCCTCGATCCGCGCCCGCACCACCAGATCGGCCTCGGTTGTCACTTGTATCCCCGCCGCCTCCAGCGCGCCGGTGACCCGCTGCGCCGCCGCCCCGGCGTGGTATATCCGCGACTTGCGGCAACTCGCCTCGACCTTGACCGGCACGTCAGGGCGCAGCACCGCACCCCAGTCCATCTTGCGCGCCCGCTTGTCGAGTTGCGCCAGGTGCATCGCCCGGAATTCGCCGATCCGCGCCAGCACCCGGCTGGCGCCGCGCAACATCAGGTTGGCGCGCCAGACCTCGGCCCAGTGGCCGCGCAATATCACTCCGCCCGGCACGCAGGCGGGCTTGTCGAACCCGGCCTCGACGGCCTCGTCGCGCAGCATCGGCTCCAGCCCCGGGGCGCAGGCCAGGAATATCTCGAAAGGCTCATCCATGCCGGTTCCTTGACACGCAGCGTCGCGCGCCACAATGGCCAAGCCGCTCGCCAGCCCCGCCCTGCCGGGCAAAACCGGAGGGGCAGCACCAGGCAGACGGCGCTGACCCAACCTCATGGGATGATCGCGGGCGGCGGGATCGGCGGGGCGGCGCGGTGATGTGGCGCGGCACCACCCGCGCCCGGCCGATCCGCACCGGGTCGTTTTTCGTCGGCCTGGGACCCCATCGCCAGCGGATGGTGATCTACCCGATCTCGCGCCCCGATGCCGAGGGTCTGGCCATGGTCAGCTGGATTGCCGAGGTCACCCATGACGATCCCGCGGCGCATGCGATGTATCCCACCGGCTCGAACGTGGCGAGCCAGGCGATCATCGACGCCCGCACCCGGACCATTGCGGGAGACGCCAGGGTGGCGCTCTGACCTGCCGCCTCAATCCAAGCGCAAGCCGCGCATCGACGGGCCGCGGCGCGGCGATCCGACCATTGTGCGGCGCCCTTTATCTCACCAAATCCGAATAAGTTCCGAGCGACGCGCCAACGGCACCCAAATCGCCGGGCCGGTGGGCGGCCCGGCGATGCGCGGCGGCTTTGCCGCTGTTAACGCGCCTGGGACCCCGCTCGAACGGCAGGGCAGCGCCAGCGCGACATGCTCAAGACACCGGCACATCGGCGCGCGCGCGAGCAAGATAAGTCAGCACCTGCGCGCGGAAATGCGGCACGGTCTCGGCATGGGCGGCAAAGACCTCCGGATCCATCAGCATCCAGCCCTGCCCCTCGTCGCCCAGCACCACCTGTTCCACCGCCGCCGCCGGCAGATGGGCGGCGAAAAACACCATCAGCCCGTTCGGCCGCTCATAGGCGCGCACCAGGATCAGCTGGTCGGCGCGCACCGTCAGGCCGACCTCCTCGCGGGTTTCGCGCACCACGCATTCCTCCGGCGTCTCGCCGGGATCGCGCCCGCCGCCGGGCAGGTCAAGATGATCGGGCCAGGGGATGTCCGGGCGGTCGTCGCGCCGGATCACCAGAAGCTGATCGCCGAGAAACAGCGCCACCTTCGCCCCTGCAAATTCGGAAATCTCCATCTCGCCTCTCGCTCTGACGCCTCCGGAGGGGTATATATGGTGTCTTCTCACCTGGACCACCCCCATGCCGTCCCTTTGCCGTGATTGCCTGAGAGACTTCGAGAGCGGCGCCGCCTGTCCCGCCTGCCGGTCGCGGCGCGTGACCGCGCATGACGAGCTTTACAGCCTCACCATCGCCCACATGGATTGCGACGCCTTCTATGCCAGCGTCGAGAAACGCGACGACCCCTCGCTGGCCCACAAGCCGGTGATCATCGGCGGTGGCCGGCGCGGCGTGGTCTCGACCGCCTGCTACGTCGCGCGCATCCGCGGCGTGCGCTCGGCCATGCCGATGTTCCAGGCGCTGAAACTCTGCCCCGAGGCGGTGGTCATCAAGCCGCGGATGCAGGCCTATGTCGAGGTCTCGCGCGCCATCCGCGCGATGATGGACGAGCTCACCCCGGTGGTCGAACCGCTGTCGCTGGACGAGGCCTTTCTCGACCTCACCGGCACCGCGCGACTGCACGGCGCGCCGCCCGCGGTCATGCTGGCGCGGCTGGTGCGCCGGATGCGGCGGGAGCTGGGCATCACCGGCTCGATCGGGCTGAGCCACAACAAGTTCCTCGCCAAGATCGCCTCGGATCTCGACAAGCCGCACGGGTTCTCGGTGATCGGCCGCGCCGAGACCGAGGCCTTCCTGCGCGACAAGCCGGTGCGGCTGATCTGGGGCGTCGGCCCGGCGGCGCAGGAAACGCTCGAGCGCGCGGGCATCCATACCTTCACCGACCTGCGCCGCTGGGACGAACGCGACCTCGCGGCGCGCTTCGGGGCGATGGGCACGCGGCTCTGGCACCTGGCGCGGGGCGAGGATCACCGACGGGTCTCGGCCAATGCGCCGGTCAAGTCGATCTCGAACGAGACCACCTTCTTCGAGGACACCTCCGACCCCGACCTGCTGGACGGCCATCTCTGGCGCATGGCGGAAAAGGTCGCCGACCGCGCCAAGGCCAAGGACAAGGCCGGGCTGGTGGTGACGCTGAAGCTGAAGACCGCGCGGTTCAAGACGGTGACCCGGCGGCAAAGCCTGCGCGACGCGACCCAGATGGCCGACACCATCTATCGCACCGCCCGGGCGCTGTTCGATGCGGTGGGCGACAACGGGCCTTACCGGCTTCTGGGCTGCGGCATTTCCCAGCTTGTCCCGGCGGGCGAGGCCGACCGCGCGCCCGACCTTCTCGACCCCGGTGCCGCGCGCCGCGCCGGGGCAGAGCGGGCCACGGATGCGATTCGCGCCCGATTCGGGCCGGATGCGATTCTCAAGGGGCGGGCGCTGCGGTAGGGCGCAGACCGCGCGCCCCGGACCTGATCCGGGGCCTCATGGCCGGCGCTGGCCAGAAGGTCCCGGCGCGGAGGCCGGGACAGGTGTCGCAGATCATCGACCTTGACGCTTTATTCCGCCGCCAGCGGCATCTCCCGGGCGCCGGTGGCGGCGATCTCGGCCACGACGCCGCGCAGCAGCTTGCGGAAGGCCTGGAAATTGGCGTTCGGGCGAATCGCCTGTTCGTTCATGTAGATCGCCCGGTCGATCTCGACCTGCACGGCATGTTGGCGCCGCGAGGGGCGACCGTAGTGCTGCGCCACGTAGGCCCCGGCAAAGGGCGCATTGCGCACCACCGCCAGACCGGCGTTCTGGAAGGCCTGCTCGATCCGGTCGACCACCGCCTCGCTGGCGGAGGCGCCGAATCGGTCGCCGATCACCACCTCGGGGCGGCGCGCACCGGCGCGGGCAATCGGTTCCAGCGCCTCGTGCGGCATGGAATGGCAATCGACGAGGATGGCTTCGCCGAAACGCTCCTGCGCCTCGTCCAGAAGCTGCTGCAATTCCTGGTGATAGGGCCGCCAGTAGCGGTCGATTCGCGCCTCGGCCTCGGCCAGCGACAGCTTGCCGCGGTAGATGGTGCGCCCGCCCGCCACCACGCGCGGAATCACCCCCAGCCCCGAGGTCACCCGCGGATTGTGCCCGGGCTTGCGCGCGCC
>SBGD01000003.1 GCA_006226775.1 Paracoccaceae bacterium
CGTATCGGCGGTCTCGCCCGACTGGCTGACGAACAGCGTCAGGGTGCGGGCATCGAGCGGCGGCTCGCGGTAGCGGAACTCCGAGGCGATATCGACCTCGACGGGGATCCGCGCGATCTGCTCGAACCAGTATTTCGACACGAAGCAGGCCAGCGAGGCGGTGCCGCAGGCCACCATGACGATGCGGTCATAAGCGGTGAAATCCACCCCCTCTTCCAGCAGGTGCCGGCCCTCGCGGTCCATGGTGTAGTATTTCAGGGCATTGGCCAGCACGTTGGGCTGTTCGGCGATCTCCTTGGACATGTAATGGCGATGGCCGGCCTTGTCGGCCATGCTGATGTCGAGATCGACGGTCTTGCGGGGGCGGGTCACCGGCTGCTGTGCGGCGTCGAGGAACTCGGCCCCGGCGCGGGTGACAATGGCGATGTCGCCCTCCTCGAGATAGGTGATCTCATTGGTCATCGGCGCCAGTGCCAGCGCGTCGGATCCGACGAACATCTCGCCCTCGCCCCAGCCGATGGCCAGCGGGCTGCCCTTGCGGGCGGCGACGATCAGGTCGTCCTCGCCGTCGAACAGGAAACACAGCGCATAGGCGCCCTCCAGGTCCGAGATCGTCGCCTTGGCGGCCTCGACCGGGGCCAGGCCCTGGGACATGTGCCAGTCGCAGAGCATGGCGACGGTTTCGGTGTCGGTCTCGGTTTCCGGGGTGATCTGGTGGGTTTCCAGACGGGCGCGCAGGGCGCGGTAATTCTCGATGATGCCATTGTGGACAACCGCCACGCGGCCGCGCTGATGGGGATGGGCATTGGCGGTATTGGCCGCGCCATGGGTGGCCCAGCGGGTATGGCCGATGCCCGAGGTGCCGGCCAGCGGCTCATGCACCAGCTTGTCCGAGAGGTTGACCAGCTTGCCGAGGCTGCGGCGCCGCTCGAGCCGGCCCTCGTTCACCGTGGCGATCCCGGCACTGTCATAGCCGCGGTATTCGAGCCGTTTCAGCCCTTCGATCAAAATGGGGGAGGCCTGATGGTTTCCCAGGACACCGACAATTCCGCACATGCGCTTTCAATTCCTCGATCTGTGGTCATCCGGCCGGACCCGCGCCGCTGCGGGCGACAGGCCCCGGCCGGAGAGGCCGTAAATGCCCCGCGGAAATGGCAAACTCGGGCCGGAAAGGCAATCGCTATCCCCCTGCCCCGGTACCGGCACCGCGCTCAGCGCTGCAGGATGTCGCGGCCGTAGCGCCACAGCAGCAGGGTGCCGAAGATCATCGGGATCAGCCCGAACAGCAGCACGTAGACCCAGGAGACATAGGTGGGATCATAGGTCGAATAGATCCCCGAGCGTACGATGCCGGTGATATGCATCAGCGGGTTGTACCACAGGATGTCCTGGCCGATGCGCGGCAGGTCCTCGTAGATGTAGAACACCCCCGAGATCAGCATCAGCGGCCGCGTCACGATGCCCCAGAGGCTTTTCCACAAGGCAAAGCGCAGGAACATGAAGCAGTTGAAGGTGCCCAGCCCCACCCCCAGCGTGATCGCGAGCAGAAAGCCCTCGATCACCGGCGCCAGGTCGACGTTCTCGCGGATGTCCTGGGTCAGGAAGATGCCGCCGAAGATGATCAGCACCACCATGGTCTGGGTCAGGATGGCCAGGATCACCCGCGCCAGGATGGTGTCGACATAGGTCACCCGCGGATAGGCCATCAGCGCCCGGTTGAACTGGATCGCCATGCCCGCCGATTGCGACAGGTTCTGAAAGAACCGCAGCGGCAGCAGGCCCGCGGCATAGAACAGCAGGAAATTCGTCCCCAGCGACGGCGCCCGGAACAGGATCGACAGGCCCGCCGCGAGGATGGCGATCATCCCCACCGGCTCGAGGATGGCCCAGATGTAGCCGCCCGGCGAGCGGCCATAGGTGGTGGACATCTCGCGCAGGATCAGCGCACCCACCACCCGTCCGGTGCTGCCGCTGGACCGCGGCGGTCCCAGCGGGCTGCGAGGTTGCACAATGGCGGGGTCCGGCGAGGCTGTCATTGCGGCATGACTCCATCTGCCCTATAGACAGGCGATATTTGACCATGCCTTTGGACCACATACGTGATGAATGATCAATCGCCCCCGGACCAGACGGCAAAGGCGGCCCCCCCGGCCACGGCAGCACCCGCCAAGGCCCCCCCGGCCAAGAAACCGGCGCCGAAAAAGATCCCCGTGGCCCCGCCCGCGCCCCCGGCGCGTCCGCGGCGGCGGCACCTGGGCATCCTGGTGTCCTTCCTGTTTCTCGTGCTGGCGCCGCTTGGCGTGGCGGCCTATTACCTCTGGACCCAGGCGCAGGATCAATATGCCTCCTCGGTGGCCTTCACCGTGCGCCGCGAGGAGGCCCCCTCGGCGGTGGATCTGCTGGGCGGGCTGACCAACCTCTCCTCGGCCAGTTCGTCCGACAGCGACGTGCTGTTCGAGTTCATCCAGTCGCAGGAGCTGGTGGGCAAGATCGACGAAAGGCTCGACCTGCGCGGGCTTTATGCCGCCCCCTACGAGACCGACCCGATCTTTGCCCTCGTTCCCGGCGCCTCGATCGAGGACCTGCTGGATTACTGGCGGCGCATGGTGCAGATCTCCTATGCGCCGGGCACCGGGCTGATCGAGGTGCAGGTGCGCAGCTTCGACCCGCAGATCTCGAAACGCATCGCCGAGGAGATCTTTGCCGAAAGCTCGCGCATGATCAACGCGCTCTCGGCCATCGCCCGCGAGGATGCGATGCGCTATGCGCGCGAGGAACTCGCCGCCGCGCTGACCCAGCTCAGCACCGCGCGCCAGGCGCTGACCGCCTTCCGGTCGCGCAACCAGATCGTCAACCCGGATGCCGATATCCAGGTGCAGATGGGGCTCCTGGGCTCGCTGCAGCAGATGCTGGGCCGCGAGCTGATCGACTACGACCTGCTGCGCGAGACCGCCCGCGACGACGACCCCCGCGTCGTCCAGGCCGAACGCCGGATCGCCGCGATCCGCGAGCGCATCCGCGAGGAACGGCTGAAATTCGGCAGCGGCGGCAGCGAGGGGGAGGCCGGCGACTATGCCGACGTGGTGGCGGAATTCGAACGGCTCACCGTCGAGCGCGAGTTTGCCGAGAACAAGTACACCTCGGCGCTGTCGAACTTCGACGCCGCCCAGGCCAATGCCCAGCGGCAGAGCCGCTACCTGGCCGCCTTTGTCCAGCCGACCCTGGCCGAAAGCCCCGAATATCCCCGCCGGGAGCTGATCCTGGGGCTCTGTGCGCTGCTGCTCTTCGGCAGCTGGTGCATCCTCGTGCTGGTCTATTACAGCCTGCGGGACCGCCGCTGAGCGCGATGATCGAACTGCGCAACCTGACCAAGAGCTTTCCCTCGCGCCGCGGAAGGAAATACGTCGCCCGCGACATCAACGCGGTCTTTCCCACCGGCAAGGCGGTGGGGCTTCTGGGCCGCAACGGCGCGGGCAAGTCCACCCTGCTGCAGATGATCGCCGGCAATTTCCCGCCCGACGGCGGCGAGATCCTGACCGATGGCGAGATCTCCTTTCCGGTGGGCTTTGCCGGCACCTTCCACCGCGACCTGACCGGGGCGCAGAACGTGCGCTTCATCGCCCGGATCTACGGGGTGGATACCGAGGCGCTGCTCGCCTTCGTCGGCGATTTCGCCGAGCTGGGCGGGCATTACCACATGCCGGTGCGCTCCTATTCCTCGGGGATGCGTTCGCGGCTGGCCTTCGGCATCTCGATGGGGATCAAGTTCGACACCTACCTGGTGGACGAGGTGACCTCGGTCGGCGATTCCTCGTTCCGGGCGAAGAGTGCGGCGGTCTTCAAGGACCGGATGGCCTCGTCCTCGGCCATCGTGGTGACCCATTCCATCGCCGAGATCCGCAACCTCTGCGACTATGGCGCGGTGCTGGAGGACGGGGTGCTGACCTTCTACGAGGATCTCGAAGACGCCATTTCCCAGCACGGCGTCAACATGAAGAAAGCCCGGAAATAAAGCGTTTCGGGAAATCCCCGATCCATCAGGCATCGCCAAAAGCCCGAGAGCGCCGAAGGCGTGGCAGGGTTATGGCGATTCAGGGTTTTCCCGAAACGCCATAACCCGGCCCCGCCGGGGTGCGCCGCCTGCATTTTCGTAAAATCGGCGGCGCTCTCCGCGCTTTCACCACAGTTCCGTCCGCTCCTGTCCCCGGCGGCCCTGCATCCCTTGTCCCGGGTTTTCGGGAAGGGGTGAGGAACGATGGCCGGCTTTGCCGTCGAGCGGGTGCTCGGCACGGGAATATTGCAGGACGCGCGGGCGCCCGGCTTCTGGATCACGCAAACGGGGGGCACGACCACGCTGCTGGTCGAAAGCCAGGGCGGCCAGAGCCTGGCCTCCTTCGATCTCGCGGGCGGGCAGCTTTCGGCCGCGGGCAATGACCCGGTGGGCACCGACCTGGTCGGCTGGACCGCGGCGGGACAGTCCTGGGCGGTGCGCGCGGAAACCCTCGACCGGCTGGTGCCGGGCGAGGGCGCCTCGGTCTATCTCAACAACCAGGGCCAGCCGGGGATGAGCGCGCTGATGCTGCCGCTCGACCTGGCGGGCGGGCGGGTCTATATCGCCGCCCTGCCCGGGAGCGGAGGGCTCTACACCCTGACCCCGGGCGCCGAGGGCACGCTCGACAGCAGCCATTTTCGCGGCGACACCAGCGGCACCTATGCCGGGGCGCCCGCGGCGCTGGCCGGGCTGGAGGTGGCGGGCACGAGCTACGTCGCCCTGGCCTCGGGCGGGGCGGACCAGGGGCTCACGCTCTACCGGGTGTCGGACAGCGGCCAGCTGACCGCCACCGCCAGCCTGGGTGCGGCCGAGGGCATCGGCATCTACAACCCCACCGCGCTGGTGGTGGCCGAGGTCGGCGGCACCACGCTGGTGATCCTCGGCGCGGCGGGCAGCGGCTCGCTCACCGTCTTCGAGGTCGGCGCCGGGGGCACGCTGGAGCTGCGCAGCCACCTGCTCGACGACCTGGGCACGCGCTTTGGCGGGCTGACGGTGCTGGAGACCGCCGAGGTGGCGGGCCATGACTACCTGGTCGCGGGCGGCGCCGATGACGGGCTGAGCCTGTTTCTGATCCTGCCCAATGGCCAGCTGGTGCATCTCGACACCATTGCCGATGGCCTGGACAGCACGCTGATGAATGTCTCGGCGCTGGAGCTTGCGGTCGAGGGCAACGTGCTGCACGTCTTTGCCGCCTCGCAGAGCGAGGCCGGGCTGACCCATCTGACCATCGAGTTCGATGCCGCCGGCACGGTGCTGACCGGCACCGATGCCGCCGAGACCCTGGTCGGGACCTCCGGCGAGGACGTGCTTTTCGACGGCGCCGGCTCGGACCGGCTGACCGGCGGGGCGGGGGCGGATGTCTTCGTGCTGGCCGCCGATGGCCAGACCGACCGGATCACCGATTTCACCCCCGGCACCGACCGGGTGGACCTCTCCGGCTGGGGGGCGATCTACACCCTCGACCAGGTCGAGATCGACCCGCTTGCCAATGGCGCCGCGATCCACTTCGGCGACGAGCTGCTGATCCTGGAAACCGCCGACGGCCAGAGCCTGACGCTGGAGGATTTCCTCGCCACCGACATGCTGGGACTGGCGCCGGGCACCAGCCCGGGCAGCGGCGACGATACCGGGGGAGAGACCGGGGACGATACGGGCGACGACACCGGCGACGGCGGCGACACCGGGGACGAGGACACGGGCGGCGACAACACCGGCGGCGACGATGACGACGACACTGGAGGCGATACGGGCGACGACACAGGCGGCGATACGGGCGGGCCGATCACCGGCACCTCGGGCCATGACGCGCTGTCGGGCACCGAGGGGGCCGATACCATCTCGGGGCTGGCGGGCAACGACACCCTGTCGGGCGGCGCGCATAACGACATGCTCGACGGCGGCGCGGGCCACGACCGGATCGACGGCGGCGCCGGGCATGACGAGATCCACGGCGCGACCGGCAATGACACCCTGAGCGGCGGCACCGGCGCCGATACGCTTCACGGCGACAGCGGCAACGACCAGATCAACGGCGACAGCGCCTTCGACCTGCTCTACGGCGGCGAGGGCCATGACCACCTGATCGGCGGCACCGGCGCCGACACGCTTTACGGCGATGCGGGCGATGACACGCTCTACGGCAATACCGGGGTCGACCTGCTTTACGGCGGCGACGGCGA
>SBGD01000073.1 GCA_006226775.1 Paracoccaceae bacterium
GTCGCTGTCATGCCCAAGTCGGTCTGCTCATATGCTGCCACGGACGTAGCGACCGTGGACCAGGAGCCGATGCTTTGCTCCACCCCGTCGAGACGGCTCTTGAGTAGCGCGCCACGGTAATTACTCCCATCCGCCGTGATGCCAGCCGTCACCATGAACGTCGCCCGTGCAATCCGACACCGGCGCTCGGCAATATACGCGATGACCGTCTTATTGGCCGTCGCCGCAATATCCCCGATGGGCACGACAACGGTCTTGCCGTGGATGTGGGTGTGGGCATCGCCTTGCAGGGTCAGCGCCGCGCCCGGCTTGAGGCGGTTGTTCGGCCCCCAGATGATGCTGAACGGCTCGGGCAACCACTCCCAGGTGACCGTGCCGTCCGTGATGCCGACCGCCTTCGTGGTCGGCCCGCCGCTGGACGCGCTCGTGCCCGCCGTGGTGCAGCGGTAAAAGAGCCCGCCGTTTTCGACAATCTCGTTGACGACATAGGCCGTGGACCCCGCCCACGCGCTGACCAACGTCCTGTCGCCGTTGATTGTCACACCCCCATCGGTGTCCAGCCCGTCGACAAATACCGCCGCGCCGCGCCCTTGCAATGCGGTCAGGCGGACCGCTGGTTCTGCACTTGCCTCGGTATCGTTGTCGCGCAGGTAGAGATCAAAGATCGACACGCGCGACGGGTTCGAGATACGTACCGCGCCGCGCTCCGATCCGGTGATGCGCCCATGCTCAATTGCAAGATCAAGGTCGCTGTCCTGCACCTCGTTGTCGTCACCGGACTGTGACTGCGCCCAGATCGCCGCAGGGCGCGCAACTGGCGCAATCACATCCTCCATTCCAAACCGACTGAGGCGCAGGTTTTGTGCCTCCTGCACCTCGATGTAACTCGCGTCCTTCATGAAGAAATCGGACACCAGGATGTCATGCACCGGGCGATACCCGGCCCACGCGTCATTCTCGGCCCGGTCCTCACCGATATACAGTGAGGGGGTAACGCTTGCCCCGATTTCCGTCCCCGTGAACCCCTGGAACACAATCCGTTGCGAGGGCGTGAGGCTGGTGGGGGTCTCGTTATCGACGTAATCGGCATAATTATCCGGCGTCGTGTATTTGTAGTTGATGGTCGCAATGTTGCCGAGGTTCGCGAACGTCAGCCCGGTGAAAACGCCATCGACCTGCGAATTCACGTCAATCGCCTGGTTGGAGCGTGACGTGCTTTCGAACGCGGTTGCAGCGACAATTGCCCGGTTGGATGTGCCGTCCAGGTCGATGGCCTCGGAGAAGTCGTCGAACAGGCACCCGGCCATGACGAGGTTGTCAATGTACCGTGTGTTGATGCCCCCTGTCACCTTTTGATGCGTGTGGCCGATAATTTGCACATTCCGGCTGTTCTGGATGTGAGCATAATACCCGCGGCGGTTACCGCTCGACCGGCAGTACGTGTCGTAGAAACGCACCCGGTCCACACCAACCAGATACGCAAAGCGCTGGTTGCTGTTGGTCATATCCGCGTCGTTTTCCGGGTCGAAGCCGACGCCCTCAAAAGACAAATTCCTGATGTCGCCGACATCGGCGTTCTTATCCGTGCAGAAAACCGGCTGGATGTCGGTCGCGCCCACACTATCCCGGCTGATGCCATGCACGGTGCCATGGCCTCGGATAGCGCGATCCGAGGTGGTCAGCGCTACGGCTCGATAAATGTTATTGACCGCCGAGTTGCCAAACAGAAAAGGCGAAGTGCCGGTTGGTTTCATTTTGAACGTGCCAACCGGAACGATGGCAGAGGACGCAGACAGGGCAGACACCATGGCCGAGGCGCTGTCTGTGGTGTCGGTGTTGTCGCCATTCGCGGCTGTCACGGGGACACCAGCATCCTCGGGCGCAAAGTACAGCTTCACGCCGCCCGCCGTGGTCAGGTCGTGGTCGGATGTGCCGGACACCGCGACCTCGTAGCGGAAGCCCTGCGCCTCGATCACATCACCGGCGGCAACCGTGTACACGCTGCCACCGGTATAGGTCAGCAGCGCATCCCCGGTCATGTCGCCGACCTCCTCGAACCGCCGAGCCAAAGCCGCGCGCGCGTTGTCCACCTGCGTCTGCGTCGGCAGGGTCGCAAGCTCGGTTTCGCTGCCGCCATCATTGAGGTAGGCGGTAAGCTGGCCCGAGGCCGCGACCATGAAGGTGTCGCCGTCTGACGTGTCGGCCAGTCCCGCGGCGGTCGATTGATAAACCGTCCCCGTGCCGATAGCCCCCGCAAGCGCCGTCGTGTCGATGCTTTCCTGGAGCGCATCGAGCACGATCTGCACCGCCTGCTCAAGCGTTGCCTTGGTTGTAGTCTTGGGATCGGTGCCGGTTGTCGGCAACGAGAACGTGGGTGCAACCATTTTGCTACCTCGACTTAGGTGATTGTTTTCGTGCCGAGCGCGGTCGGCGTGCCGTTGGTGCCTGTGGCGGCGTAGGGCACGATCCAGAAATCCGCCGCGCCGAGCGGGATGTCGTCGCTGTCAACCCCGTGGATCACCAGGAGATCGACCGACAAAGCCTTGTTGTCCGCCGCCCAGAGCCCCGCGTCGGTGACACCCGCAGGCGCAACCAGGTCCTGCCGATGCATCCCCGTGCTATCGAGGTTGTCGCCGTCTACATCGGTCGTGCCGACGAGGCGGAAGTTGCCGACGACGCCGGTGTCCGTGCCGCCGACCGTGACGCTGAACCGGTAGGTGTCGCCCGCCGTCAACTCCGCGATAGCCTGCGTAATCGTGCCCGCCGCGCCGGGGTTGCTATGCGCCGCCACGCCGCCGGTGACAGACCAGCCGCCCGTCATCGTGTGCGACCCGGAGGCGTCGAAACCCCCATCTGCGTAGAGGTTGCCCGGGTTCGGATCCCCGAACTCGATTGAGTGCGCCGCACCCGCCGCGACCTCGACGTCAGCGCCGACCTGCACCGCCGAGGAAAACGGCTGTCCGACCGCTGCGCGATAGAGGCGCACGCCCTCGAAATAGCCGCTATCCGGGGCCGTGAAGTCGACCGTCAGGGTTCCGGCGTTGGTCCCGGCGGTGGCACTGGCGCCGCTGACCTCAAGACCGGCGATGATGCCCAGGGCATAGGAATAGAGACCGAAACTGGTCGGCCCGTCCGCGACCGCACGAAGGTCATAACTCACGCCGAATGTGACCGGGCCGAAAGAGCCGGTCATCTTGCCACTCGCGTTCACATTCTCGGGAAGAAGCAACTGCCGATTGGTGTAATCATCATCTTCCGAAAGCTTCCACTCGACGATGTATTCATTGACCACAAAGTCGGTTTCGGCGTCGAAGCTGTATTCGATCATCAGCACGACCGCGCCGCCGCTGTCCACTTCGACCGTGTAGGCCACCAGGTTCTCCACCGTGCCGAGCGTGTTCGCGCTCGACACCAGGTCAGCCGTGAGGATCTCGCGTTCGTCTGTTTCCGGGTCCCAGGCCTCGATATCCTGGGAATATTCCGACATGACCACTGGCACGTGGATCGCGACCTTTCCGCTGTCCCGGTCCATCAGCCACGCCGCCGGATGCGCTTCCTCGACCCGCCATTCGCCATTCAGGCGGGTAAAGGGCGCCGGGCAGTTTCCGGTCACGGTCGACCCGGCAACCAACTTGGCCGCGGACGGCGGCAGGGTGCACGACAATTTCTTCTGCAACCCGCGCCGGATGGCTTCCCGCTTGATCAACCGTTGCGCTTGCGTCCCGCTCGGCACCATCGGATAGGCCACCGACTCCACGTCATCCGTGTTCGGCGATCCATTCGGCACCAGCCAGGGCGCAAGCTCCGCTGTTTCGTACTGCCGTTCTTCTGCCGTCCAGGTGGCCTTCAACGCGTAGGGCACCTCGCGCCGGCTGCCGTAGCGGTCGAAGTCGATTTGTTGATCTCGAAGGACATCGGTCATCGTGTAGACCGACGCCTGGTATTCGCCGGGGATATAGGCCATGCGGCCTTCCGAAATGCTCAGGACACCCCCGCCGGCATCCACCATGGGCTGGAGCAAGTCCTTCAGCTCGCCCTTGCTCCAGTCGATCACCCCGGCGACACGGTAGCGTTTTTCGGTGACCGTCTCGCCCGCGTCCTGTGAGGCATACCATTTCACGACATCCTCATCCGCCAGCGCCAAGGCTCCGGTGAACGTCTCTGTCAGGAGGTTTTCACCGTCATACCGCCGGATCGGGTTGAACCGCACGGCGTGCAGCAGGTTCCGGGTCTGGTTTTCGCCGAAATCCCAGGTATCCGGATCATCCGGGTCCTGCGCCTCATCATCCGGGTCCCACGTCCTGGTCCAGTCCATCTCCAGCGTGATCTGCGGCGGCACGTTCGGCCAGCGCCTCGGTCGCTTGCTCTCCGACCCCCCGGCGGACATGCGCACCCAAAGCACCGTCCATCCGGTGAACCCATCGGTGGCGGCAAAATGCGACGACATCTCGGCCAGGATCGTGTCGGGCGGGCTGGTCTGATCCCCGAGCCCGAGCCAGGCAACGAACTGTGCTTCGTTTGCATCCCAATCCGGGAAGCTCTCCTTGATCTTGACCAACTCGCCGTCCGACGAAAAGTCGAATAGTTTGTTTTCTCCGCCCGGCTGCGGATCGATCTCGGTTCCGGACGTGCGCAGGGCAAAGGCCGATTCCCGGCCGTCCACCGTGATCTTCAGGTTCGTTCCGGCGGACGGCTCTGAATTGAACAGGATGCAGCCATAAAGACCACCGCCGTCGACACGCCACACCAGCGGCGTCCCGGTCATCTTGCAGTGCCCGAATACCGTCCGCTTTGCAGGCGTCGAAGTCGGCAACGGCAACTCGCGCTTGAGGCTTGGCTGGTCCGGCACCTGCTGCCGCGACTGTAGCAACGCGGAAATCAGCACGCCCGCGCCGATCCTTATCGCCGCCTGCGCCAGGATCGACAGCCCCCCGAACCACGTGGCCAGCGCCGACACCGCACCAATGAGCGGCGCCGCATCCGCCGGCGTCGGGGCAATGCTGACGCTGACTATCGCCGTCGAGATCAGCAGCCACTTACGCATTCCAGCACACCTCGGAGTCCACCTCGCAGAACATCGCGCCTCGCATCGCTTTTGCAGCCCAGAGCCCGGGCTCGACACACAGGCCCAGCACGCGTGCGTTCTGCGGCCTGATGATCCCGATCGATCCGCAGCACTCCGGACCCGGTGAGATGCCAGCCCCGCGCGCCTGGCCATGCCACAAAGCCACGAAGCCGCCCGCCGCGCGGATGATGGCCATGGCGCCGCGCCTGTCGACGTACCTGCCCCGCAACCCGCGCATCAGGTCGACCCCTGTCAGCGCCTGGAAGGCCGCGCAGGCTGTCGCACCACAGTCCGCCGCGCCCTTCCACCCGAACGGCCCGGCCATGGCATCCAACGCCGCGCCCACGGCGTCATCCGGCGTGATCAGGCGGGCCATCGCAGGCGCTCCGCCTCGCGCTCGATGTTGATCAGGAATCGCCCCGCGGTATCCGCGGGATAGAGCGCATTCTGATCCTCATGGCTGTGAAACGCCGAGTAGCTGGACCGCTGCGACGGGCCGGACACCAGCGGCACCATGGCGCCGCGCGAATAGCCGATTTCCATGAACTCGGTCAGGTCCTTCAACCCGTTGATCGCACCCGAGAAGATCAGAAACGGCTCACCGATCAGGGTGCTTCCATCCCGTTCGGTCACCGCGCAGAACCAGAACCGCGCCACCCGGCCGCGCGGGTCATCCTCAAGGTAATCGTCCAGATCGTCGCCAACGCCGCGCAACGAGAACGCAGCCTCCTGCGCTGCCATGCCAAGCCGGTCGGCGGGCAAGGCAATGTCGCTGATGTTGCCAATCCCGGCCCAGGTCTCGCCATCCCATGAAATATCACCCCGGTTGGTATGCACGCGGATCGGCGCATCCGGCCAGTCGACATAGGCCAGCACGATCGGAAAGAACCCCGCCGGATCGCTGATCGCCGCATAAGTGTCGGCGTGGATCTCACGCACGCGACCGGTCATGGCGTGCCCCATGGCGACGGCAATTCCGTGAAGCCTCCAACCTCGTCGGCGAAGACCTCCTCGAAATTCCAGACATATGAGAAATCACCCTCGATCGGCCGTACCGATCTTGGCATTTCAAGCGCCCGGAACACCCCGGTGTCACGAGTCCCCAGGTTCACGCGCGCATTGATATGCGACGACAGGCTGTCATCGAGAACCCGCACCACGGCGTCACCGTTTTCGTCGGACACCGCGTGGTTCAGGATCATGATCGTCTCGCCGGTCGTGTCATCGGCATCGGCAAAGATGGTCAGGAACTCGCCGGGATTGGCGACGGTGACACTCGGCGGCGCATTGCTGAGGGTGACGATGTTGTACCCATCGCTGTCCGTTCCGGTCGTGCCGTAAATGACCCGCCCGTCATACCAACGCATGTCGGTTCCGCTGGCGGTCCAATTGAGATCGACATCACCTGCGGACCAGAGCAACCGCGTCGACTGCCGGTCTTCGGTGGCGAAGATACCGCAGGAATAGAGCCTGACGCAGTTGCGCCCTTTTAGCAGCGCCTTCAGCGCCTCGACATATCCCGCACCGCGGTTGCCTGTCCCCGTTCCGGACACGTCCAGTGTGACCATGCGCCGGGCTCGACCCGCCTCGCTCAGATAGGCCGCCCCCGAGATTCCCGAGCGGCTGGACTGGACCGGATAATCAGTGGTCCATTCCCAGCCTTTGAAACCGACCGGCGGAAAGGGATAGACAAGCACGCTCACCGGAACGGCACCTCGCTGTTGGCCTTGTAGGCTGCCGCGACCGTGCGCTTTTCGATTTCCGGCATGTGCCGCACAAGGGCCCGTTCGATCTGTTCCGCCACGCCCTCCTGCGCGCCACGGGCATCGATTGGCATGCTGATCGCCACGCTCGTCCCGCCGCGGCTCGCTCCGTCACGCCTGGCCAGCGCCGCCTGCGCCTGGGGCACGTTCAGCATTGCGCCATTGGCCCCGGGCACGAAGACCTCTTCACGGGGCGTGTGCTCGTTTATTCGATAGGCATTGCCCTTGCGCATCGGCCCGCCAGTGGCGCGCGGCGTCAGCAGAGATCCGAGGAAGCCCACCAGGGGCGAGCCCTCGGCCAAGCCCTGCAGGCCATTGGAAATCTGCACCTTGGCGATCTGCAAGACCAGGTCGCGCAGCACGTCGACCGCACTTTTCGAGCCATCGACGATCGACAAGAACATGTCGTCCAGCGCATCCATGCCCTTCTTGGCATCGTCGCGGACCTTTTCCAGCCGGTCGGCGTGTTCCTCGGCCGCCAGTGCCGCCTCCATGTGCGACATCGCCAGCTTGTCGATTTCCGCCGTCAGTTCCGGCGTGATCGCCCGCCCGTCCTTCTGGGCCGCGACCAGAAGCTCCGCGCGCTTGCGGGCGTATTCCATCGCATCGCCCAGCTCGAGCCCTGAGTCCGCCACCGCCGCCAGCGCCTCGGCCTCGACCTGGAGCTCGATGATGGCCTCTTTCGTGGCCTCGACCTCGCGCCTGTATTCGCTGACCGAACCCGATCCGCCACGGCCACCGCCGCCGCGCGACCGACCTCCCCCGCCGCCGCCGCCACCGGTCCCGAAGGATGCATCGACTGATGGCAATTGCGGGCGAACGGATTCAGTGGGTGCGAAAGTCCTCTGTGGCAAACGATAGTCGATCGGACCATAGGGTCTGGGCGTCATTCCGGGCGCTTGCGGCGCCGGTGCATCGCCTACTTGTTGCAGTTCGACCGCCTTGTTGATCGCCGCCTGCAAAGCACCGATGATCGCTCCGATGCGCGAAACGACCGTGGTGAATTCCACGGTGTTGATGTTGTCAAGCGCCCCGGTCACCGTGTCGGCCTCGGTCGCAACCCGCATCAACTCGTCACGAAACGCTGCGCCATCAGTGCGGCCATCCTCGAAGGCGCGCGCCACACCCTCCGCCCCTTCCGCCAGGTTGAACAGATCGATTGCCGCGCGGGAATATCCCTGGTCATTCAGCGAGAACGCCGCATCCTCGAGCGCACGCGCCATGTCGCGCGCTTGCGCCGCCAGCGCCTGATGCGCGACGGCAAGGTCCTCGATGTCCTGCGCCTGCCCCCCAAGCGCGGCGGAATCAGGGCTGTACTCGATATCGCCCAACACTCGCGCCGCATCTTCGATGCGTGACAGCGAACGGTCCAACTCATCCGCATCGATCGTGAACGCGTCCTGGATGGCCGCGCCAAGCTCGACCACCGCAATCTTGGCCAGCGTCGAAACCCGGGTCTGTATTTCCCCGAACTTTCGGTCCAGTTCCGCCGCCTTTTCGATGGTCTCGGCATCCATCACGACGCCCAGCTCATGCGCCCGCGTCATCAACTGGCGGATGCCATCGTCGCCCCGCGCCATCAGTTCGACAAAGCGCTCGCCGCCGGTGCCGCCGAAAATCTCGTCGGCCACCCGAATTTGCGCCGCACGGTCGAGGTCTTCCATCCGGTCGATCACGTCGAGCAAAAGTTCGGATGGGTCCTTCAACCCTTCCTTCAGGTCCTTCGCACCCAGCCCGAGGCGGGCAAAGGCCTCTGCCGCCGGACCCTGCCCCGTGGTCACGAATTCGTCGGCGCGCAGGTTCAGTTCCTTCATCCCATCGATCAGGGAATCGATGGGAATCCGCGATTGTTGCGCCACGAAAGACAGTTCCTGGAACTGCTGGACGCCAAGACCCGAGCGCCGCGCCTCGTCGCCAATGGCCGCGACACCGCGCACGGTCTGCGCCGCCTCGGACGTGACCATGGCCAGCGCGCCGGCCAGAAGTCCACCGACCGCGCCTGCGGCAAAGGTCTTGATACTGCCGCCCATTGCCGCCAGCCGCGAATCAATCGCCTTCTGGCTGCGCGACATATGGCGGTCGGCGTCTTTTTCGAACTTCGCCAGAAGCTTGTTCGACCGGTCGATTGCGCGGCGGAAATCCCGGTGCTGGGCGCGCAGCAGGATCTCAATACGGTCGGTGTCATCAGCCATCGGGGTACTTCGCTTTCAGTGCCTCAAGCTCATCACGGCTGGGCGCGTTGACCTGCTGTTCAGAGCGGTTTTCCGCGTTCCATCCTTCGACGAAGAGCGCGGTTTCAGCGGGCGTCATTTCCCGTACCTCGGCGGGTGTCAGACGCCCCTGTGTCACTCCACAGAGGTTTCGGATTCGGGTTCGGGTGTCGTATCGACCGTCGCTGTCCCGTTTTCCGGGTCCGCGTCCGATCCATCCGCTTTTTTTTTGCCGTCGCCCTCAAGAATGACCGGGAAAAAGGTCACCCCGACCAGCCGCCGCGCGGTTTCCCGCAGCGCCCGGTTTTGTTCCGGGCCGAGGTCAGCAATCAGCTCGTCGGCGGCACGGTCCGACATGCCGCCGCCGACCAGCCCTAACGCCACGATGTCGCGCACGCAGCGGACCTGCGGCCCTGGCCCGCGTCCGACCAACTGGTCGAACAGATCGAAGAGGCCCAGCGGCGCATACTGGTCCTCGAAACGCTCGATCTCGCCGTTGCGCAGCTTGAGCGGGCGCTCCTGCCCGCCCACCGTGTCGCGGAACACGCCGGTCTTTGCGATGGCCATCAGGATTCTTCGGTGAAGGTGGGAGCGCCAACAGACGTCATGGAGATCGCATAGTTGATGTCACCCTCCATTTCCGCACCGATCTCGTTGGCTTCGACCCCGAAAGCACCCGCGAATGTACCGAGCCCCGGAACAATGACCTGAAAATTTGCCACTGCGTCCGCGGCCATGGCCACGGCAATCAGCCGCTTTTCCGCGTCTTCGTCTTCCAGAAGGCCATCACCGCTGAAACTTATCGACTTGATGCCCGTCCGCGCGCTGCGCCACAGCGCGCCCGCTTCCGCCCCGCAAGCTGCGGTCGTGTTATCATAGAAATTGTTGTTGATCGTGAGGCCCTTGGTGGTCAGACCGCACAACGTGGAAAAGGCTTCGCTCGATTCGCCGTCACCGATCTTGATCAGGTAGGTCCGACCCGGTTGTTTCGCCATGTCTCATCTCCGTTGATGTCCCGCCGTCAAAAGGAATGCAGCGCCCCCGGCGTCAGGGCGCCTCATCAAGCACGACCTCGAACAGCGCGTTCGATTGCTTGCTGCGTTCGGTCCTGCCCGGCCCGGTGGACTCGGTCAGGAAGTGCAGACGCGACACGATCAGGCCGGTGACACTCAGCGCGGCCTCGTTTTCGTTCAGCGCCGCGATCACCGCCGCCCCAATGCGCGCCGCCTCGACCCGCCCTTGTTGCGGGCGGGAATGCGACTCGATGGCAAAGGTGGCCAGCCAGGCGCGGCAGCCGGTCGTGCGATAGGGCTGCACCTCGATGGTGCCGATCCGCACGTAGGGATGCGTCGGCCTGGCCTTCGGCTCATCCCAGACCCGACCAGCGACAAGGGCGGCAACCCCGGAATCGGCCTTGAGCGCCGCGACCAGACCGCGCTGCAACTGATAGGCAACGTCGACCATCAGCCGAACACCCGCTTGACGGCCTTGTTGACCGCACGCCTTACCCGGCCCTTGTGCCGCTTGGAAAAGGCCTTGAGCACCGGGTTGATATAGGGCCGCGGCCCCCGGTCACCCTCGGTCACCTTCGCCTTGCTCCCCATGTCGACCAGGTATCCGCCATCGGCCAGCTTACGCCCCTTGATCTCGGCCCGCGTGGCGCCATCGCCCGGGTGCAGCACCCTTGCCCCTCGCGCCAGGTCATCGCCGTTCTTTTCGATCGCGCGCTCGACTTCTGTTTCCACCGCGCGCGTCAGTTGCGTCATCTTGCGACGGACCCGATCCGCACCCTTGACATAGCGACTCACGGCGCGCCCCCGGCCTCGCAGGCGATGACAAGCAACCCGGCCTTGCGGTCACGGGCCACCGACAGGATCCGCCAGGGCTCGCCGCGCGCATAGGCCCGGTGATCTGTCGTGATCTGCACGGTGTTCAGGTTGCGCCGCACGCGGATCGTGCAGGCGCGTGTCGCCAGCATCCGGCCGCCTTCGGGCGTCTCGGCTCCCGCGCGTTCCTCGATGTCGGCATAGGCCTCGCACAGTTCTTCCCAGTCACCGCTGTTCTCGTTTCCCGCACCGTCATCGACGGCGGCCCGGGCATCGAAGCGGACCCGCTCATGCAGAAGCACGCCCATGTCTCAGGCCTCGCAGAAGGTGAAAGGGCGGCGATACCGCACCTGTTTGATCAGCCGCAGCGCGCCGAAGGCCAGTTGCGGCATGGCGTCGTGTTCGCCGACGCTGACCCCATCTATGAACCATTGCTTGGCCACCATGATGATCGCGCGCTTGAGCGTCTTTGTCTCCGGGCTGCCCGCAACCGCGCCTATCGTGGCCTGGATGCGCAGCGTATCCGCCTCGACGTCGAACCCGTCCCAATCGCTGGGCAACAGCAGCTGCGGCTCATCCGACCCGCGCACGATCCGCACCCCGGTCAAGTCCGGCACGGCGGCATCGCCGGTGTCGGTTTCGAACAGGGTGAGGTCATCCAGCGCAGTGACCGGAAGACACGGGAAATACCAGCGCCGCCAGCCGGGAAAGGGCACCGTGAATTCATAGGCGCCGGGTGCCAGCGGGCGACCCGTTGCGGTCTCAACTGCCTCCTGCGCGGCTTGCAGGAGCGCGTCGATCTCGGTGTCATCGGACAGGTCACCCTCGAGAACAGCGGTGGCACGGCGATACTCCGCCGCGCTGACCGCCTGAACCTTGTCCGTATCGCCGATATACCGCATCGGGACGCCCTCGCCTTACTTGCGCTTGCCTTGCACCGGCGGTTCGCCGGAACTGGCCACGGATTTCGATGCACCCGATTTCGATGCGCCATCGTCGCCCTCGGTCTTGATGTCGGATGCCGGGTCACCCTTGCCGGCACCCGAGGCGCCATCGTCGCCATCGGGCTCGACAGACGCCACACGCGCGCGCGGTGAATCGGGATCAACCGCAACCGGATCGTCACCCGCCATGAGCTGGGCGGCGATCTCATCGACGAAACTGGCGCGCTCACCCCGCTGGTACTGGCGCCAGTTCTTCACGAAACGAACGTTCTTCATTGCGGCAGCCTTTCTGCACCGCCAAACACCATGATGCCCGAAATGGCGGCGGTGTCAGTGGCGCCACGGCTGAGGTCCGGCGTCACATCCGGGCGGATGTAGCGACCGGCCCCACCGATGAAGAGGTCGATCTCGACACAACCGGTCACGGTGCCGCCGCCGCTCGGCCCGGTCGCGGCCACGACAGAGCCGGTGGTCAACTCCGCCTCATCCCCGAGGTCGGATTCAGCACCATCGTTGATGGTGTAGCTGATCGTCAGGGTTTCATCTTCGTCCAACGCCGCGGTGAACGGGATGGCCAGAACCGCCGATTGCGGCGTGCCGATGGCATAGCGGTCGATGATCGAACCCGTCACCTCGGTATTGTCGCCAGAACCCGCTGCCGTCAGCGCGGTATTGGCAATGGCGCGGACGCAGGAAATCAGTGCGCCGATGTCGCGAATCTGTTGCATTGTCTTGCTCCTTTGGATGGCCCCGGCCGCCGCGTGACGTCCGGAGGAATGCGTGGGATGTCAGGGCGGCCGCGTTACGCGGTCGGGTTCCAGGTCACACCGGTCAGGATCGCCAGACCGGCAAGCTGCCGGAGACCCAGATCGTGCTGCAGGATCATGCGCATCAGCGTCTCGTCGCGCGAGAACGCAGATTGCATCGTGCCGTTGCTGTCCTTGTAGGCCGCCTCGGACGACATCGCGATGTTGATGCCGTTGGTCTCGCCGACAACCACGTGACGCGGGTTGACCAGCATCACTTCGGACTCGTCGCCACCGGACCCGAGGTTGTCGGGGATCTCGGTGGTGACGTGGTACGGCTTGCCGCGCAAACGACCATCGGCCATTTCCGGATAGGCCTTGTTGCCGTTGCCGTCGCGCAAGTTCATCAGGTAGATTTCCGTGCGCGGCGACAGGATCCAGTGCGCTTCCGATACGTTGACGTTCTGGTTCTTCAGGGCCAGCTCCAACCGGCCCAGGTCGTTGTCGACCTTCTGCAGGGTCGGCGTGGCGGTCATCGTCAGGATGTTCAGAGTTTCCAGCGCCGTTCCGACAAGCTGATAGCGAAGGCCCTTCGGTGCGAAGTCGGTGCCCGAACCGCGCAGGAAGTAGCGGTCGACATGCACGCCGGCATCCGCCAGCGCATCGTCACGCACCATGCGGTCTGCGGCGGTCGAGGCCATGGTGATCAGGTCGTTCGAAATCGGGATGATGCCGCTCATCTTCTTGGCCGACAGCTTCATCTGGCCATAGGTGTAGCCGGTGACGCCGATATCGTCATTCTCCCCGGTATAGGAGAAGGTCGCGCCGGTGGCGCGCCGGTTCTGAGTGAAGTTGCCGTTGGGCATCGGGATAAACCGCGGCCCCATCGCCATGACAACCGCCTGCGGACGCAGAAGCTCGATCACTTCGGTGGCCACGTCTTCGGGCACCAGGACACCACCCGCTTCCGAGTTGGTCACGTTCTGCGAGGCAAAGAGACCGGACTGGCCGTTCTCTGCCGCGATCTCGCGCGCCATGCGCGGGTTGCCACCTGCAGCGGCAAGGGTGCGCAACATCGCACCGAAGCGCAGGCCGGGTTCCTTGGCCTGCGCCGGGGCACCGCCCTGCTGCTGGCGGCCCTCATCGCCATCAACCTCGGACTGCGCGGCCTGCGCTTCAGCCGACTCGATCTCTTCGGCGCGCTTCACCTGTTTGTCGAACTTGGCATGCTCGGCCTTGGCCGCGTCAAAAGCCGCCTGTGCTTCGGCCAGGGCCGTTGCATGCGCCTCCTGATCGGTCACATCGGACGCGTCCTCAAGCTCGGTCAGCTTTTCTGCGGCCTTGCTCATGTTGGCCGCAGCTTCCTTCCGCTTGCGGCGCAGGTCGTTGATATCCATGGCATTGGTCTCCTTTTCGCCAGGAACGCCGCGCGTCATGCGCAGCCGATTTGCCCCGCCGCTTCCAGCAGGGATCGAGGAACGGGCAACGGCCCGCTTACTTTTCGGGTTTGGTCAGCTTTCCGCGACGGCCCTTGCCGCCTCGACCTGAGCCGCGCGGGCACGGGCCGATTTCCGGGGTTTCGGCGCGTATGCGGCGGTCAGCCGGGCCATGGCGTCGGCATAGGTTTCCAGCGTGTCGACAAGCCCCCGGCGCTGCGCTTCCGCGCCCCAGAACATCGCGGCACCCTCTGCCGGGTCACCGCTGCGCGACATGGTTTCCGGCAAATCATCAACAGCGATGCCGCGCCCGGCTGCAACGGCGGCCAGGAAATCAGCTTCAAGCGCATCAAGGTCCGCCTGCACCATCGCCGCGCCGCGTTCCGTCGCCGGATCGGGCCGCTTTGCCCCGGCATGGGCCGAAGTGATCACGAAATCGCGCCAACCATCCATGCCCGTTTCCTGCGGCGTGCTGAGCCCGGTCACCACGCCCACGGACCCGACCTCGGAACCCGGCGTCAAAACGATGTCGCGGCACTGGCTGGCCAGCCAGTATCCCGCCGAGGCAGCCAGAGGATGCACGACGCCATGCACCGGCTTCACCTTGGCCGCGGCGGCAATTGCCTGCGCGGCACCCTGCAGCCCCAGGACGAAGCCACCCGGCGTGTCAAACACCGGAATGATCGCGGACACGTCCTCACTGCCCGCCAGAAACGCCATGGTGTCCTCAAGCCCTTGGTAGGTAGTCCACCCCAGCCAGCGTTCCAGCATGAAGGCGTTCGGATTCAGGAGCCCGCGCACCGGAACGATGGCAACGCCCCGGTGCAAAACGAACCGTTCGCCACATTCGATGGTGACGGACATGCCGCCCGCGGCTTGTTGTTCCGTCAACACCATGTTCAGCATCGGCTGCGCACGTTCCGGCCATGCGGCCATGGCGCCGCCGCCCAAGATGGTCCCTGCCTTGATGTCACTCATCGTCGTTTCCTTCCTCTTCCTCGCCACCATCATCCGCCGCGCTTTCATTGCGGGTCATGTTCGGTGCCGGGTTCAGCCTGTCGCCGCCCTTGATTGGTTTGAGCCCCAGCTTGGCGCGACCTTCATCTGGCGCGAGGATCGGCCCGCCCACGGCCTTGGTCAGGGCCTCGTACTGATCCTTGACGGTCGGCTGCAGGAGCGCGCCGAAATCGTGCCGGAAGAACAGGCCGGATTTGCGCTCATCCTCGGTCAGCACCGCCAGCGCCAGTTGCGCCTCGAAAAGCGAGGACCAGTGCAGCAGGCAGTCGGTCAGGTAGTCGATGGCCTGCTGCTCGCCGTTGGCCTTGACCCCGTGTTCCAGCATCTGAAGCTTCGACGGCGGCATGCGGTAGATCGCGGCAACCTGCTCCCGGTCGAACTTGCGGCTCGACAATAGCTCCTGATCGGCGGCGCTCAGGTCGAGGCTCTTGATGTCCTCACCCGGCCCCATGACGGGGATCCCGTCCGCCTGCGGATCGGTGATCTGCGACTTGACCCGCATCGCGTTGCGTTCGCGGTCTTCATCGCTCTCATACATATCATCAAGCTTGATGACTGCCTTGGCGACCCCGCCGCTGGCCGTGCGTGCCGCCGCCCTTTGACCGGCCAGCGCCAGCCCGACGCTTTCTCCGGCCACCCGCACAGGAGACCGCCCGGTCCAGCCATCCAGTGCCGCATAACGCAAATGGGCCATCGAGCGCGACGGCACGGTGCGCAACACCTCGGCCCCATCCTCGAACTGGTAGAACCGGGACCGGCCCGAGGACAACATCGTCGCGGTCAGGGTCTTCGGCAGTTCCAGCATGGTCAACTCGCCGCCACCGTCGCGCGGCGCATAGGCATAGCTGTTGCCGCGCAGCGCCCAGGCATAGACCAACGCATAGCGCAGCAGCTTGGCCGCGACCCCGGGCGAGGACTCGACGTTCAGCAGGTACTCTGCCGGATGGTCCCGCACCCGGTCCTCGATCCCGCCGCCGCGCCGCTGGAACAGCTTCAGCGGCACCTTGGCATGATCGCCCGCGAGGTTGTTGCAGCAGGCAAAGACGGTGGCATAGGCCTCTGCCGTCTCGGGTGCCACGCGCGGCAAAATCGGGTTGACCGCGCCTTGCGCGACAAAACCGATTTCGGTCAGCGCGCGGGACTGGCCCGCCGCGGCCTGCGCGCCACTGCTGCGCACCTCACCATGCGCCCGTCGCAGCGGCGGCTCGACCCGGTGTGCGGCCGGCGCGCCGCCACGGTCGCGGGTGATTTCCAGTCCGAACAGTTTCATACGATCAGGATTTCCCTTGCCTTGCGCTTCTGTTCCCCGAACTCGGCACGTCCCAGCGCCATGATCGCCGCGACCGCCGCATCGATGCGACCAACCGACTTTTTCTTGTTCGGCTTGACGTTTTCCGCTGCGTCCTCATCCAGCATGATGTTGCTGACCGCCCATGCCAGCACCGGGTTGCCGCCATGGCGGATCCGGTTCTTCATCACGCATTCCTCGAACCGCTTGGTCGGAACGGACATCGACACGTAGCCCTGCCCGTGTTCGACAACCAGAAGCCGCATCTTTTCCAGAGCGTCCCGGATGTTCTTCATGCCGTACCGGTCATAGGCGACTTCCTGCACATCGAACTTCGACTTGATCCACTTCATCCGCTCGATGATCTGCTCTTCATCGATCACGCCGCCCCGGTGGACCTCGAGCCAGCCTTCATCGCGCCACTGCACGAACTCGCGTTTTTCGGTCTGCGCCCGGACAATGAACCCCTTGGGCCCCTCCGGCAGGAAGGTATAGACGATCAGGTAGATCAGTCCGTTCATCGGAACTGCCACCGCGATTGCTGTGGTGTCGGTTGTCCGCGACAGGTCGATCCCAACCCAGGCCTTTCGGCCATAAAGCATTGCCGGGTCGAACGGCTCGGACGCCGCGCCACGGTCCCAGATATCGCGTCCGATCCAGCTTTGCGCGCCTTCGGTCCAGAGGTTCAGGTGCAGCCGACGAAAGTTCGGCATCTGGCCCTGTATGACCAGCGCCTTTTCATAGATGCGCGCGAAATCCTCTTTCTGGAACGACACGCCCAAGTTCGGGTTGCCCATCGCCCAGGCGGCAGGGTCGCTCGGGTCGCAATCCTCTGGCGGTTCCGCCACATAGGCGAAGAACCCATCGTCCTGTACGTCTCCGCGCAGAACCTTTTCCGAATAGGTGCGTGTCTCGCCACAGATCGACGCGCGGTCGGCGCCTGCCGTGGTGATCGCCCAGTCGATCGGTTGCGAGCGCGCCAGCATCGAGTTGACGACGATCTCGGCCAGTTCCCGGTCGGTCCAGCGGTGAACCTCATCGCGGGCGGCGAAATGCGGGTTGATGCCGTCTGCCGAATTGCCGTCGCGACTGAGACAGGCAATCGCGCCCTCGGTCCTGTCACAGGTGATCGAGGCCTGCCAGACCTTCATGAATTGCGACAGCGCAGGAGAGGCCCGCACCATGCGCTTGAGTTCCTTGAACAGCAGGCCCGCCTGATCGCGCGTGGTGGCCGCGCAATAGCCCTGCGGTGCAGCCTCGCCGTCGAAGAGCTGAGTGAACAGCATCGGCACCGCTGTATCGGTGGTCTTGCCGTTCTTCTTCCCGACCTGGTGATAGGTCGATTTGAACCGGCGCTTGCCGGTCTCAACGTGCTTCCAGCCAAAGACCGACCCGTGCCGAAACTGCTGCCACGGTTCGAGGTGCAGCGGCGTTCCGGCCATCTCGCCGGTCGTGTGCTGAATCAGCCCCGCGAAGTTCAGGATCGCACTGGCAGAGCGGCAATCGAAATAGAGCCCCCGGTCGGCGCCGGTCTCGAGGTCCAGCAGGTGCCGCTCGCAGGCGAGCCGCACCAGCTCGCCCGCCACGACCTTGCCCTCGATGACATCCGTCGCGTATCGCGAAACCGGGTGGTCAATTGGATCCATTGATCTGTTTGACCATGGCCTCGAACAGATCGCCCTGCGATGTGTCCGCCAGCCGCTTGTCGTCCACCGGCGACATACCGAAGAGCGCGCCCAACCGCTGCATGTTCGCCAGAGCGTCCTGGCGCGCCTGCCAGTCGGCCGTCTTCTTCTGCTGCATCCCGTTGCGGGTCTTGACGGTATAGGTCCGCCCCAACATCGCGATGTTCGAAGACAGCTCGATCACATCCGCCGTCACCTCGCAATAGGCGGCGAACATGTCCTCATGGTGCGGTTCCAGCCGTTCCCGCCGCACCATCTCCGGCGCCAGCCTCTCCCAGACAGCCTTGCCCCCGTCCGACATCATGTCCGGCGCATCCGGCACAGGCCGCTGCACATCCCCCTTCATCGGGATGACATTGCTGATCGTGGGCTTGGCCCCTTTCATGATACCCCCTTTTCCTTTGGGCTTTTTTCCTCAATTCCCCCCGCACAAAAAGTGAGGGAGGGCGATCGGTCAGGCGCCCAAGGGCTCGATTTTCGAGGTACCCCCGGTCACCGCCTGTGAAACACCTCGCGGGCCGTCTTTCGGCTGTGGCAGCGATGACAGAGCGCCTGCCAGTTCGACTGATCCCAGAACTTCCGACGATCCCCGCGATGCGGAACGATGTGGTCCACGTCCGTTGCCGGTTCGACCACGCCCAACTCTTCGCAATCGACACAGAGCGGATGCTTGCGAAGGAAGTTCTTCGCCATCCGTTTCCAGTCGGGATGTGCATAGAGCTTGCGGGCCGCTGCAGCCCAGGGCGTGCGCTGCGCAGCTGCGGCGCGTTCCTTCCTTCGCTGATCCGCTCGGGCCTGATGCTCTTCGCACAAACCACGCCCTTCGATGGCAAGCTCTTCACATCCTGCCGCGCTGCAGACCTTGCGTGCCATGACTGTCACCTGAATCGCAAAGACCAGACCTATCCCGATAAGTCTGGTCTCCACTTCCCACTGGTCCTACACTGGACTTATGGTCGTTCTGCTGGGTATGCCTTACGACATCGGGAACCCTCTCGCGGTGTATTCCTGACCGGTGCTTCGACCGGCGCATTTCCAGATGATGCACAATTTGTACCGGATCGCGGACCTAATAGCCAAATACCTTTTTCACCCGAACGCGCAGAAATGTGCCGTGCGGCCTCTGAGCGGTCCTGTCATGCGATCCAGCGCCTCGCGCAGCGCGGCCACCACATGCGCCCGCTGTGCCCCCTTGGCCGCCCAGCCGTTCGCCTTGAGCACATCCGTGGGTGTGCGACCGTAGATGCAAATACCATCGACCAGTTCGCGGGCGGTGATCGGGCGACGGTTCGACCCTTCGCGCTTGACCGGAAGGACTACCCCGCGCCCGATCCGGGCGTGCAGCAGGTCCAACTCCCGGGATTGGCGCAGCACCGCCTCGATGTAGCCGGTCCCGTCGCCGCCGCCACCCGACCTTTCGAGCGACGAACAGCGCACGCCCTTCGTGGCATAATCCTGCGTCAGGCTCCGGTAGTGCCGGGCCATCGCCTTCTGTGTCGGGCTGAACATCCGCTTTCGCGCCAGCGCCTCCAACACATCCAGAGGATCCATCTGGGCCAGCGTCTTGCGTCCGCGATAGCCCGCAGGCTTCTGGACCCAGCCGTCTTGGCCATCGGGATACATCGCCTGTGTGTCTGTCACGGTAAAGGCCCCTCGGGCGGGTGCCTCGGACACAGGCCCGCAGTCGCCCGGCACCACGCCCCTTGCCCGTACTTCGGCAATGCGCCGCGCCTCTTCGGCTTGCCAGGTCTCGCGTCGTTCGGCCCGGTCCCAGATGTCCTGAAAAATGTCCCTCATGCCTGTTCGGCCTCCTGCCCTGCGGTGATTATGTCCCGTACCTTGGCCCGCTTGCGCAGGAACAACTCGACCTCGGCCACCTCGGACGGGCTGGCCACACCGGCATCGACCTCGCGGCGGATGCGGGCGCGCCTGCCGCGTTCGGCCCCAGCCTTGTCGCGCATGAGATCGAAAGCCCGCTCCCCCGAGGGCACGCCATAGGCGCGCAGGTAGTCGAACAGCTCGACTTCATATCCTGCCGCCATGGCGGCCTGCCCCGCCGCCGATTGCAGATAGGTGCGCACAAGCCGCGACACGCTGCCCGGTGGGGTCTGCAGCATTGACGCCCGGTTGATGATGGTGACTTCGCCGGGCCACCGGTTGCGATGCTTCCCACCTGCATCCCGGATGCATTGCTCTGCAAGGCAGCGGAGATTGGCAGCGGTCATATAGGCCAGCCGGTTCTGCAGGCGGTCGAGAAAGGCGGCGTGATCGGTCAGCGATACACCCGGCTTGCGCATCATGCCGCGTGTTGGATGCTCAAGATAATCGACCAGGTGCGCCCGCACCCGTGCCCTGCCTTCCTTCAGCGCCTGCCCTTCCATCGCTGCCACCCCTTTCTCTGCAATCTCCGACTTATCCACAGGCAAACCCGGCAGAAACTTCCGGGCGGCCTGTTTTCCTTGTCCTTTGATTTCTTCTCTTGTCCTTTCAGCCGCGCGGTTTTCGGAAAAAATAAAAACTTCCAAAAACCGCGCAAAACTTTTTCATTTCTTCCGGCGGAAGATTTCTGGAAGATTTTGAAAGGACTTTCAGACGCGCGAGGACAGGTCATTCAGCGCCTCCCTGACCCGCTTCAGCGTGGCACTGCCGCCGGGATACTTGGCCTCGATCCAGTCGCTGATCGCGTTGACCTGTTCTTCGCTGGCGGCAATGCGTGCGCCGCCGGTGATGCTCTTGGTCAGATGGCCCACGATGGTGCCCAGCCGCTTGCGCATGCGTTCATCTGCATTGCGGGCGTCGTTGCGCTTGCGTGAGCCCAGGGCCTCGACGGCCACCTCCTGCACCACTGGATGTGCCAGACGCACATGCCCGTTGTCGCAGACCACCCGGGACCAGCCATGCAGCGGCGACACGGGCCGACCGCTCAGTTCGTTCCAGCGGGTGACGGGCATCCGCAGGAGGAAGGCAAGCGCCTCATCATCGGCGGGCAGCGTGCCGATCGGTGTCTCATCCTGCGACAGGAAGAACAACTCCATGCCATAGAACCCGACCTCGGGGTCCTGATAACCGCTGCGGCGAAAATCACTGCCGCGCCAGCGCTTGAGGTTCCAGGGCACGAAGAAATGCGAATCCAGCCGTTCGGCGGCGGATATCGGATAGACGGGCAGATCGCCGTCCGGAACGGCGCGAAGGTGAGCTGTCACGACCCGGCCTCCTTGGCGTTATAGACGGCCACGGCCAATGCGGCGATCAGCGTGGCATCGGTGGACACGCCACCCAAGGCACAGAAATCCAGATGCTGGATCCTGTCGCGGATCGCTGGCCAGGACAGAGGCGCCAAGGCCTGCGCCATCGCGGCATCTCCAATTCTCTCGATGTCCTCGCGTGGATAGGTCATGTGATCGCCTCGCTGGCGGGATGGCCGGGATAGCGCATGGCCGCGCCAAGAATGGCCTCGGTCCTGGCGGCGCTGTCCTTGCGCGCAAACGTGCCCCGCGGAAGACCCAGGAGACGTTCGGCCCGGTTGATCGACGGAAACGTCCAGGCCCCGACACGCACGGGCCGGGAATTGGCCTTCCAGTGCACCGGTTTGAGCGTTTCGCCGCGCGCCTCGGCGGCAATCCAGCCATAGACGGTTTTCGGCGAGACGCCGAAGAAATCCGCCGCCGCCCGGACGCTGACAAAGCGCTTGCCGCGGACCTTGATCCGCTCCAGCCTTGTTCCTCGCGGAAGACCAACCCGGTCGAGCTTGCCCATGGCCCGCACCCTGCGGATGGTATCGACCTTGACACCAAAGGCCCTTGCAGCCTCTTCGGCATCGGCAAAGTCGCGGCCGCGAATTGTAACGGATGACATCAGAATAACCCTCCCTGCCGTGCATCAGGCCCGTCTCGAAACAACCGACGAAGGGCTGTCTCGCCGCGCCAATCGGCGTCCCAGACCAGCCACCCGTTGCGCTGCGGCGGCGATCCACCACCCCGGAAATCAATTTTCCAGCAGCAGACATAGGCTCGGCTCACCGGGAAACTGGCATGCAGGGCATCCATCCCGTTCTGCCTTGCTGCGATCCAGTCCCAATTGAGAAGCATCGCCGCGTAGCGAACACCAAGGTTCTGCACATGGCGCAGCCATCGACCATGCCCGTCTCTGGCGCTGATCTCGCAATAAGGCGGGTTGGTGATGAGAATGTCCGCCGGCGCCGTATTGAAGTCATAAAAGCTACGGAGCTGTACACCCGACCAACCCCGGTCAACCAAGTCTGACCCAATAACATCGAAACCATGACGCGCGAGCTCATCGGCCATGTGACCACCGCCAACCGCCGGTTCCCAGACGGGTCCGCCGATTTCCCGTAGCCGCGCGCCTTCCGCAGCCAAAAAGGCAGCCGTGGCATCCGGTGGCGTCGGGTCATAGTCCATCGGGTCTCGCAACGGGTCGTCGCGCTGCGCTTCCGGCCACTCGCCAAGCATTTTCTGCGCGGGATGCCGACGTTTTGGCTTGGTAGCGCGAAACAGGGCCTTTGACGATGGTGCACTCATGCCGCCACCTTCGGCCCGGGTCGGCCCATCGAATGCACCGACAGCCGGGTCAGGCGCGCCGGATCGAACCCCGGGCGGGACACACCCCAGAGCAGCCAGTCGCCATCGACCCCGGCCAGCGCGCATTCCGCGTGGAACTCCGGGCTGCCCAACCATTCCAGCATGCGGCGGCGCTCCGCCGCACGGGCATGCTTCTTCTGTTGGCCCAGCGACGGGTCCGGGCCGCCGAAGGCGATGTTGAGCTTGACCACCAGCGCCGCGATCCAGAGCTTCCGGCACTGCCAGGGGTCCAGCTCGGACGGGTCTTCGATCGGCGGCAAGGGCGGAAGATCGCGGGCTCGGTTCGGCATTTACAGGATCCCCCGGAAAAAGGGCGCGCGGGATGTCACGCCCCGCGCGCCAAGGTGGCCACAGCGCCCCATACCCGCTGCGACCTGAGAGGACCCCGGGACGCTCATTGCGCCCACCATCTGCTTGCCATGCCGCCGTCGCGGTTGGCCTTGCGCCGACATCTGCAGGGCACGGCATCCGCCGCCTCGTTGATGCGCTTGACCAGCCCGATTGCCGTGTTGCGCGACACACCGACACGCACCGCGGCTTCCCGCATCGACAAGCCCAGCACCTCGCGCCCGTGCAGGATTTCCAACGCGGTCAGATCGTCGTTGCGGGGCCTGTCCGCCGTCATGCGCTGCCCTCCTGAAACCGCCATGTTGGCAGTTCGCACCGAATGACCGCCTGCCCGCGAAAGGCGCAGGGCACGCGCCGGACGATCTCCTGCACGCCGCCTTCGGTGCGGCGGGTCCAGAGGATATCGCCGCCGATCAACCGGTCCGCCTCGACCATCTGGCAGAACGCCTGAAAGTCGGGCAGCTCGGTTTCGATGATCCGGAACGGCGCCCGCTTGCTGCGATGCTCGGAATCGACCTCGAACCAGACCTGGACGATGCACCCGCTCATTCCATGCCCTCCGCCTCGGCAATCAAGCCGTCAAGAACGTCTCGGGCGTGGCGCATGCTCGACAACACCTCGGCGCGCTCACCTTGGCTCAGGTTCTCGCCCGAGGGACTGTCCGGTGACAGCGCCCGGATCAGCGCGGCATGCGCGGCGCCATTGGCCAGCGAACTGTCGGCCAGCAGCGCCTTGAGCCCCGCGCCGCTGGTGGGGGCCGCGCGCTCGGTGCGATCATGCATCCAGCGCGTCAGGGGATACTCTCCAAGCGCATCCTCGATCGCCCGCGCCGCCTCGATGGTGACGCAGGCGCCGGCAGTGCACATCTTGCTTACCGTGCCTTTCGAGGCCGCGCCGGTGTGGGCGGCCAGAACCGCCGTCGCGGCCTCGACCCCGCCGAGCCGCCGGACCATGCCGGAAAAGATTGCGGACACCAGCCTGTCAGCCATCGGAAACCTCGTTTGCTTGGTGAGACTCAGGGTTGGGGGGATGCTCGGGGCATGGAACACAGGAACCGTTTGCGATTCTGCCGAGCTTCAGCCACCGTACCGAGGACTTTCGGCTATAAGGAACAAACCGATGATGCGCGCATTTGTCGGCACCATGGTATTGATCGGCGGAACGGCATGCGCGGATCCTCTCCCGACTTCCCATGCCGACGAATTTTGCAGTCTTCACCACCACCATTTGACTGCCGATTTTCACACCTGCAAAACCGAGCAACTTCAGGCGTTTCAAGACGTCGAAACCCTGCATCAGAGCGCCTACGGACTGCAGGATCAGGCCATTCACTATTGTGCAGACAGTCATTGGCCCGATTGGGACAAGGTTCAATTCTGCGCAACCGGCGCGACTGCCGACTTGATGAACGTTGTGAGATTGGTCAACGAGATCGACGCGGAATTCGGCGTCTTCGGACTTGCAGCCATCCAAGACCACTGCGTCGAGCCATGGAATGGATATGTACCTCGCCTTCAACGGTGTGTTTTTCAGGTTCGAAAAGCCTTCCGCGAAGACAAGAGGAAACGACAAGAAAAACGCCGAGAGTCGGAGTAAGCCCGAACGCCTGTTCATGCGGCATCCTCGCGCGGAACGGGAATTGGTTGCGGGGCGGCGGTCAACTCGCCCGTCAAATGCTCGAACGTCAGAAGAAACCCCCGCCTGCGCGCCGCGTTGATCAGTTCAGCGAAGCGCGCGGGCGGGACGCGCCGGGTCTTCCAACCGGCGACTGTCTGGTACTTGGCGCCAATGTCGTCCGCGATGGACTGGACCGTTGGCCAGATGTGGAGAAGGTGTTCCATGTCTAGTGGTTATGCAAATCGCATTATGCATTGTCAACGCCTTTCCACCGGGCAGCCATGCTACCCGCGAAACATGAAAGACCTCAGAGACCCACACGAGCGCTTGCGTCAGGCTCGGATCAATGCCGGGTTTGCCACAGTGGCAGATGCCGCAAAGGCTTTCGGCTGGAAATATCCAACATATGCTGGCCACGAAAACGGACATCGCGGAATGAAAACCCACGATGTCAAAAAATACGCGGACGCGTTCAAGGTAACTGAAGTCTGGCTTTTGACCGGAAAATCCGAGTCCGACAGCCCGAAACCTCAGCCAAAGGGGTTTTCAGAATCGCTTGGCGAATACCACGCGCCGACCGATAGCTTGCGCCTTGTGCTTGAACGCCTTTTGGGGCAACTCGCACCAACCGCGCGCAGCACAACAACACTGTTTGTGCCTCGCGACTATCCGACCCTTGCATTGATGCGTGGTGACATCGTTTTTGTCGACCTTTCCACGATCGACCCGCCGCCAGGCACCATTGTCGTGTCTCGCATCGTGGACAGCCAAGGAATCGACGCCACGACCTTTCGGCTCTCATCTACCGGCGGGCCGCTTCCACCATACGGAGAACCGGCCCTTGAACCTGACCAAGACGAGGGCATCGTGGGAACAGTGATCGGCTCAATCAGGGGAGCACCCGCAGGAGCATTCAGGTCCGACCATTAACGTACCGCTGCATTCCGTCGAGACTGGTGAACGTCCGCCCATCGGTACGATAAAGGCTTTTGCCATCGACCTGCTCGACCTTGTATCCCTTGTAGGTATCGAAATAGGACCAGCTTTCTTCAGGCAAATCCGAAGACGGCGGGACGTCGGCTGGACTGAGCTGCACCGTGGTCACCTTCGCCGGAGAAGGTTCGCTGACCGGCCTGGCCTGCATGACAGCCAGCAGACGTTCAGTGCTTTCCGCCGTCACGATCTGCGCCAAAAGGATTTGCCCCGTTGCAACTAACAGGCACCCGCTTCCGGCCAAGATAACTCCAGTCACAATGGCCTCGAAACTTTCGGCACGAGTCGCGGCCAGCATCACAACTGCGCCGACAACGACAATCCATCCGAGCACAGAAAACAATCCAGCCAATCCGCGGGCCATTGAAAAATTGGTCATGACGAACCCCTAAACAAATTCAATAAAAACAAAGCACAACTAATCGATTCAAGCAATTGATTCTCCCCCGTAGGCGCGCGTGGTTATGCGCGATCAATGCAAATGTCACTTTTGCATTGACCTAGCATTATGCAAATCGCATAACTGTACTCGTTCACCAGACGAGGCACACCCATGCATATTCCCGAAGACACGCTCCGCAAGCTCGCCAATCCCCCGGACTCGGCGTATGCGCCCGCGCCCAGCTCGCAGGAGGCGCATCTGCTGGCCGTGGTGCCGCACATGGCGTCAGAGCTTCTGGCCTGGCGCCGCGCCGCGCGCCGCGCGCCTGCCCTGTCGCTGGACCTGAGCCCGGAAGAACAGACCCGCCGCTGGCTCGACGCCTGCGATTTCATCAACGCGGGCGGGCCCTATGAGATCCGCAAGCTGCGGCGGCACTGCACCGATATCCTCGCCTTTTGCCCCCACGACTATCTCCGCACAGCCGCGCGTCATGCGCTGGCCCAGATCAGTCAGGTGGACGCGGCATGACGGCCCCGGCGAAAGGCACCGACGACACCCTGCCGGACCCGCTGCGCGCCGCCTGCACCCGCATCGCAGATCAGGCCGAGGCCGAAGTCATCCCCCCGCGGACCATCGCATCGATGCTGCGCAAGGCGCTGAGAGACACCGCATGACCCACCCCCTCGAAACCTCCGCCGACCTCCGCCGCGCCCGCGCCGTGATTGCCGATGTGACCAGCCACGACGACGCGGCCCTGTCGCGCGCCTGCCAGACGGTGATCGACCTGAGCCCGGATGTGGAGGAACGCGACCGCGCGGGTGACCTGCTGGCCATCGTGCAGGGGGAAGCGGCGTGACCCCGCTGCGCGTCCTCATCGGCTGCGAGACCTCGGGCCGAGTGCGCAACGCCTTCCTGCGCCGCGGGCACGACGCATGGTCCTGTGACCTCCTGCCTGCCGAGGACCGCAGCAACCGGCACATGATCTGTGACGTGCGCGACGTACTGGGTGACGGCTGGGACTTGCTCATGGTCGCGCATCCGCCCTGTACCCGGCTCTGCAACAGCGGCGTGCGCTGGCTGCATGTCCCGCCGACCGGGCGCAGCAAGGCCGAGATGTGGGCCGAGCTGGATGCGGGCGCGGCGCTGTTTTCCGCCTGCTGGAATGCCCCGATCCCGCGCGTGGCCGTCGAGAACCCGGTGATGCACCGCCACGCGAAAGAGCGGATCGAGAATTTCCGGCCCGCCGCCCAGACGGTGCAGCCGTGGTGGTTTGGGGATCCGGCCTTCAAGGCCACCGGGCTTTATCTGCGCGGCCTGCCACCGCTGGAACCGACCGACCGCCTCGACCCGCCGAAGCCCGGCACCGAGGCGCACCGCAAATGGTCGCGTGTCCACCGCATGCCGCCCGGCCCCGAGCGCTGGAAAGAGCGCAGCCGGACCTTTCCGGGCCTGGCCGAGGCAATGGCCGATCAATGGGGCGGATACGCCCTCACACAGGAGCAAGCCGCATGACGGACGTCGCCGGTCACACACGAGGACGCAAAAAGGGCGTGCCGATCTACTTCGATCCCGACCAGATCGACGCTGTGAACGCCTATCGGGACGCCGCAGGTGTGTCTTTCAGCGAAGCCGTGCGCACCTTGATCGAATGGGGGTTGGAAGCACATGAGGCCAACTGATTTCGCCACCACCAGTTCCACTCCGGAACGGCGCTTTCGCGCCGCAGAGGGGACGCAGGACGCCACCAGACAGGCACCCACGCAGCCCTGCGTCCCCAATGACCGCTGGATCTTCTTCTGGTTCTTCGTCTTGCCCTGCATCGCGGTCTGCGGGTCCGGCGTGGCGCTGATCTGGTGGCTGTTGTGACCCGCCGGGACGCCGCCCAGATGGCGGGCATCCTCTGCAACGATCCGGGGTTTCAGGCGTTTGTCGCTGAGCGCACCGGCCAGCTTTCCCAGGACAAGGACACCGCCGCGGCGTTCCTGCGCCGGGAATGTGGGATTGCCAGCCGGCGTGAGCTCAACACCGACCCCGCCGCACGCGAAGCCTTCGACCGGCTGCGCACCGAGGTCGACGCCTTCACCGGCAAAATTCCGCAACCCCGATAGGCAGGAGACAGACCATGCCCGAACGCGATGCCATTGGCGCCTACGCCACCGAAACCCCCAGCGGCTGGACCGCTTACGACAAGTTCGGCTGCACCTAGCCCGTTGACCGCAACGACGCCGAAACCCTCGAAGCCGCACGGCAGACCCGCGTGAAACAGAAAGGACCCCAGACGTGATGACCAAGAAGAAGCCCCCCGAGGCCCAGGTGCCCGAGCAACACGACCCGTACAAGCTGCGGTCTCTGGAACAGATCCTCGCGCTGTTCGACGGCGGAGACTTTCTGGCGGAAGTGATGGACGGTCACCGCAAGCTGCAGATCGAGCTGCTGGAACATTCGGCGGAACACGGCTCGAAGGGCTGCGACGGAACGATGACCATCAAGATCAGCTACGCGCTCGGCAAGTCCGGCGACGTCTCGATGGGGGCCAAGGCCGAGTTCAAGGGCCCGAAGGCACCGCCCTCCAGCGCCACCGCCTACATCAACGACAAGGGCGAACTGACCCTTTACTCGCCCCTCCTCGCCCGCATGCACCAGCCAGTGCGCGACGTCACCCCGCACGACCCGGAAACCGGCGAAGTGCGGGATGTGGATTGAGGGCACGAAGTGCCTCTCCCTGAACCCACATCCATCACGGAACGCCGCAACGCAACGGCTGTGCAAGTTCTCGCCGGGCCGTTGGGCTTCTACGGCTGCGCCTATGGCGGCATCGTGATCGGCGGGTGCCGCGCCACCCCCGATCAAGCCAGAGCCGACGCCGCCGTAGCGGCTGATCTGATCGACATATCACCACTCGCCGCGCCTCACGCGCTGCGGATGATTACCCCCCAAACTCCCCCAGAAAGGACACCCACATGACTGACCCCCAAACCACCATCCCCGGCGAGAACCCTGCGGAAACCATGCGCAAGGTGATGGAAGACATCGGCCACGCCGACGCGCTCACGTTCGCGGAGCATCACCAGCCCGGCGAGCCCTTTCTCGTCTCTCTCCCGCGCGGGCGCACCGTTGAGGACTTCACGCCTGCGCTGCACGCCATTGCGGAGCGCGTGAAGCCGTTCCACCGCAAGGGCACCGCCAGGCTGGAAACGCTGGCCAGCCTGATCGACTGGACCAACCGGTTCAAGGGCGAGACCAGCGCGCTCTTTGCCAATCCCGACATGACCCAACCGTCGCTGACCTGCATCGCCGACTATCACGGCGAAGGCGCCGGCACGATCGACCCCACCACGGGCGACGGTGCCGCACGCCATTGCCACCACCGCGGCCTCTACAAGTTCCCGCTGTCCGACGAATGGAAAGCGTGGACGGCCGTCTCCGGCCAGCCGCTCGAAAAGGATCAGATGGGCGAGTTCATCGAGGCCCACGCCAAGGACGTGATGGACCCGTCGCCGGGCATCATCGCGGGCAAGGAAAGCGACAAGCTGGCCCCGTGGGAAAACCGCCTGATCCGCACCGCGCAACAGATCGAAGGCCGCTTCGGTCAGCTGCACCAGTTGCTGGCCATGTCGCGGCAGTTCCAGGTCCACGAGACCTCGGACCTGAAGGTCACGACCAACCGTGACTCCGGCGAGGCCGAGATCCAGTTCCTGAACGAACACAAGACCGCAGACGGCAAGCCGCTGAACATCCCGAACCTGATCATCATCACCATCCCGGTGTTCCGCGGCGGCGCGCCCTACCGCATGCCGGTGCGCTTCCGCTACCGCAAGAGCGGCGCGAGCGTGAAGTTCATCCTGACGGTCTACAACCCCGAGAAGGCCTTCGAGGCCGCGTTCGAGGAAGCCGCAACCGAGGCCCGCGACGAGACCAGCCTGCCGCTGTTCTACGGCAGCCCCGAGGCCTGATGTCTCTTTCTGGCCCCTGCGCGTCAGGGGCCAGCGACGGACAACAGACCCGAACCAAAGGAAATCCACTATGCCAGTATCTATGGAAACAGCGCGAGCAATTGCTTTCGCGCACCGTGAGATCGAGACGGCGGAAAAGCTGCTCGAAGATGTCGAGGCGGCTATGTCCAATTCGTCGTTTGACCAGAAGGACATCCGCGATGCCTTCGGGCGTCGGCACGATGGATTGCAGCTTGGCGTCCCTTCGGGGTCGTCCGGTCACCGAATATTCAATGTGCCGTTCTCGATGTGTCGGCCAATCATTGAAGCGCACATCGCAAACCAGAGAACCCTGGTTCAGCTTTACAGCGAAAAAGCAGGCATCGAGGCGATGGGCGACAAGGGCGAAGTCATGCCCTCAGTCGAACCCGTCGAAACCGAGTCCTGAACCCCCGGAGACGCGCCGATGAGCCCTTTGACCGAACCGCCGCGCGATGCGACCCGTGTGCCGCGCCCCCTCAATGAATGGCACGAAGACCACGGCGACGTGCTCTGGTGGTGCTGGGACGGCAACGGATGGCTGGGCGAAGCGCCCTATATCGGATCGCCTCTGGACCTCGGCCACACCGTCGAGTGCCACACGCACCGCGATACAGGCGAGAAACCCGCCGCTAGTTTCGATGTTGGCGGATGGCCCGGCTATCACACCCACTGGACGCCGCTGCCCGTACAGCCCTACGCGCCAGCTCACCCCGGAGACGCCACATGACCAGAACCATCTGCATCTATCACGGCAACTGCGCCGATGGCTTCACTGCCGCCTGGTGCGTGCGTGAGGCGCTCGGCGATGCCGTCGATTACCTCCCGGCCAGCTACGGCAGCGAACCGCCAGAGGTGACCGGCGCCGACGTGATCATCGTGGATTTCAGCTACAAGCGCCCGGTGCTGGAACGCATGGCGCTGGACGCCCGCTCCATCCTGGTTCTCGACCATCACAAGACCGCGCAGGAAGACCTGCTGAACCTGCCCTATCCAGCGGGCGGCTGGGATGCCCACCGCGCCGTGGCCGGGAACCCCGCCGCGCTGTTCGACATGAACCGCAGCGGCGCACAGATGGCATGGGATTACTTCTGCGGCGGCGCGCGCCCGCAATTGGTCGACTACGTTGCCGACCGCGACCTCTGGACATGGAAACTGGACCGGTCACGCGAAATCTCTGCGGTCATTGCCTCACACGACATGACCTTCGACCAATGGCACGAGTTCGCCGCTCGGATGCAGGCAGATGCGGATCTTGACCAAATGGCCGACGAAGGCGCGGCCATCCTTCGCAAGCACGACCGCGACGTTCGCGCCGCCTTGGACCTGACCACACGGACCATGGTGATCGGCGGGCACAAGGTGCCGGTGGCGAACACGCCATATTCCATGGCCAGTGACGCCGCCGGAACGCTGGCCGAGGGCAACCCCTTTGCCGCCGTCTACTTCGACGGCCCCGAGGGGCGCGCCTTTTCCCTGCGCTCGCGCGGCGACGGCCTCGACGTGTCCGAAATCGCCAAGGGCTACGGCGGCGGCGGGCACCGGAACGCGGCAGGGTTCAAGATGCCGATCGGCTGGGAGGGTGAGGCGTGAAGTCCAACATCATCGACTTGTCGGTCCAGTTCCAGCACCAGACGGACGGCGCGGTCTGCATCCGCGAAGCCGAGGACGGGCCGGACATCTGGATCCCGAAATCCCGCTGCGAGATCGACCCCGCCGACCCGGCGCGCGGCCAGACGATCACGCTCACCACAGACGAAGCCACCGCCACCGAAAAGGGCCTGACATGACGCCGGAAATCAGATCGAAACTGCTGGCCGCCGCTTCCGGGGCCACGACCGCCACGCTCGACATGATCGAGGCTGCTCGGGAAGGCGCACCGCTTTCCCCAGAAACCATCACACACTTGGCCGATGCCCTGCGCCTGCTCGTGGACGCAGCTCCTTCCGACCCCGAAGCCACCCAACTGCACGGCGCATTGATCCGCTACCTGGAGTCCCAGCTATGACCACGCCACCCCTCGCCCAGCCGATGCCGCTGGCCACCCTGAAACCGACCCGAACGCCGGATTTCATCATCGGCACCGCGGACCGCCCCTACATGCTGCGCTGGTACCTGCTGCCCCGGAACGAGACGTTCAACGTCTACTATCACCACATCCTGCGCGACGACGATGACCGCGCGCTGCACGATCACCCCTGGCCCAGCTTCTCTCTCATGACCAAAGGAATGATGACCGAGGTCACGCCCGAAGGCAGCCGCCTGATCCGTGCCGGCGAATGCGTCTATCGCGGCCCCGACTTCGCCCACCGGCTGGAATTGATCGACGGGCGCCCGGCGGAGACGCTGTTCATCACCGGGCCCAAGGTCCGCGAATGGGGATTTCACTGCCCCGGTGGCTGGGTGCACTGGGAACAGTTCGTGGCGCCAGACGACACCGGCGCGATCGGGCGCGGGTGCGGGGAAATGGCGTGATGGGCTATTTCCCGAACGGCACATCGGCCGAGATTTATCAGGCACGCTACTGCGACCACTGTCGCCACATGGATCCGGACGGAGGTGGTTGCCCAGTCATGGATGCACATATCTTGCACAACTATGAAGCCGTGGGCAAAGACGCCAACGAAGCTCTGGCAAGCGTGCTCAACATACTGATCCCGATGGATGGCATCGAGGCAAAGCAATGCGCAATGTTCATGCCCTGGGACTCGGCTCGCTGCACGGAAACGCCTGATCTCTTCGCGGTGCCGGGATGAGCGCCTTCCTGACCGTCCTCTACCTCGGCGGCGCGTTCGCTTATCCTGGGAAGCTCCTAGACAGCATCCTGTGGCCCGCCGTTCTTGGCGCGGCATTAGCCCAGTGGGCCTTTCGCCAAACCGGGGGGAAATACTGATCCATGCCCGCGCCGCGCCCCTCACAGCCCGTCATCCGCAACGCCCTTGAGGCGGCGAAGGATTCCGGAATGACGGTGCAGGCCATCGAGATCACGCGGGACGGGACGCTCCGAATCGTTGTCGCGGGAACGGACGCCACTCTATCGTCGGGCAAAAAGGATTTCCCATGCCCCGACGACGCTTTCGGGATCGCAGCGGAGTGATGCTGCCGAACCTCACCCCCCGCAAAAGCGGAGACCGGACGATCTGGTATTTCCGCCGCAAGGGCCAGCCGCTGGTGAGGATGCCCGACCTGCCGCACGACCACCCGGACTTCCTGCGAGCCTATGCCGAGGCCAAGGGCAGCTCCACCGTGCCCGCACAGCGGCCCGGGTCACTGGCCGAGCTGTGCAACCTGGTCGAGGCCAGCCCGCACCTGACACCGCTCAGCCGGGGATATCGGGCGGGCCTTTTGCGCCAGTACAAGGACATGGCAGCGCGCTATGGCGACGTGAAGGCCGCCGCGATCGAGGCAAAGCACGTTCGGAAGGACGTGACAGGCGCCGCCGCACCCGCGCTGCGCCTGAAGGCCTGGCGGATGCTGTTCCGGGTGGCAATGGATCGGGGGATGCTGGCCGAGGATCCGTCCTTCACGGTGCGCGCGCCAACCCGACAGACCGAAGGCCACCCGCCCTGGACGCCCGACGAAATCGACGCCTTCCGCGCCCGCTGGCCCATCGGCACGACAAAGCGTGCCGCATTCGAGGTGCTGCACTGGACCGGTGCACGGATCAGCGATGCCGTGCTGATCGGCCCGGGCATGGTCGGGCGCGACGGCGTGCTGGCCTACAGCCAAGGTAAGACCGGCGGCGCCGCCTACGTGCCCTGGACCTGCGCCCTGCCAGCCTACGCCGCGGACATGGCCGCAGAGCGGGACGCGATGCACAGGGCGCTGGCCGGAACAGACCAGGCGCACATGACGTTCCTCGCGACGGCCCAAGGCAGCACGCGGTCAGACAAGGCGCTGGGGACAATGATCCGGGAAGCCGCGATCGAGGCCGGCGTGCAAAAGACCGCGCACGGGCTGCGCAAGAGCCGTGCCGTCTTCCTCGCTGAAGCGGGCGCCACGACGCACCAGATCGGCTCCTGGACGGGCCACGCCACGCTGAAGGAAATCGCGCATTACACCGAGTCGATGGACCGGCGGCGGGCTGTAATGGGAACAGAACAAGACCGGAACGGTGTAAAAAGTTCCGGACAAGGTGTAAATTCCAGAAAAATTCCCTGAAATTTCATCGCCTTATGGTGTGGGTGGCGGACCGAGGAGGATTCGAACCCCCGACCCCCTGATTCGTAGTCAGGTACTCTATCCAGCTGAGCTATCGGTCCGTGGAGGCGGGGTTTAAGTCAGGGCCGAGGGGTTTGCAAGAGCGAATTTGCAGGAAATCACAACTCTCCCCGCGGCAGGCAGATCTCGAAAACCGTGCCGTCCGGCCCGGTCCGGATCAACTCGAGCGTGCCGCCGTGGCCGCGGATCAGTTCGGCGGCGATGGCCAGGCCCAGCCCGCTGCCGCCCTTGCGCGCACCGCCGGAGAAGGCCTGGAACAGGTACTCCTGCGCCTTGGGCGGCAGGCCCGGGCCGGTGTCGGTGACGCGGATCACCCAGGCCTCCTCGCCCTCCTCGGCGCAGATGTTGATCTCGCCCGGGGTGCCGGTGGCGGTGATCGCCTGGCGGGCGTTGCGCACCAGGTTGGCCAGCACGCGGTAAAGCTGCTCGGCGTCGGCGCGCACCCGCAGGCTGGCCGGCACATCCTCGGAAAAGCTCAGGTCGGCGTCGCCGGTGGCCAGCCGCTCGCCCTCCACCACGTCGGACACCAGTTCGGCCAACTGGATGCGGGTCAGCACCGGTGCCGGTTCCTCGGCCCGGCCGAAGGCCAGCGTGCTTTCGCAGAGGTTGACCGCGCGGGTGATCGAATTGACCAGCTTGGGCGCCAGCCGCCGCACCGTGGGGTCCTGCGACATCTCGATCCGGTCGGTGAAAAGCTGCGCCGAGGTGAGGATATTGCGCAGGTCATGGCTCACCCGCGCCACGGCACCCCCCAGTTGCGCCAGGCGTTCCTTCTGTTTCAGCGCATGGGTCAGCTCGGTTTCCATCGATTGCAGCGCTTCCTCGGCCTCGCGCAGCTCGCGCACGCCCGCCGAGGGCTGGATGATCCGGCGGCCATCCTCGGGTGCGGCGGCATAGGTCGCCATCTGGGTCACCAGCTGCTTGATCGGCCGGACCAGGAAGACCCGCACCGCCAGAAACAGCAGGAAGGCGGTGGCGATCGAGATCACCGCCGAGAGAAACAGGATGCGCAGCCCGTAGTCGATCATCGCCATGCGCAGCGGCGCGGTCTCCATCGACACCTCGATCAGCAGGCCGGCGTCGCGCAGCGGGTTGCCGATCACCCGGATGATGCGCGGCTCGGGATCGGCCAGCCGCCTCAGCGCGTCGAGGATCAGGGTCAGGGCCGAGGGGTCGCGCAGGTCGTAGGTGGCATCGATCGGCCGCGGCATCGGCGAGGACAGGATCAGCTGCCGCGCCTCGTCGCGGCGCAGCACCACGTTGTAGACCCCGGCATTGCGCAGCAGTTCCTCTTCGAGGTCGCGGTCGATGACGTCATTGGCAAGCAGCGACAGCGAGGCGATCTGCGCCCGTTCGAGATGCCCCAGCAGGTAATCCTGCCGGAAGCGCGCCACCGAGGGCACGAAGACCAGCACTTCCGCCAGCATCACGAAGACGGTCGTCAGGATCAGAAATCGCCCCGAGAGCGAATTGAGCATACGCCACCTTTACGGCACCCAGCGCTGCACCAGGCGTACAACGCGCTTAACCACCTGATTATCAAACAACCTCGGTGAGAAATAGGCCCCGGCGACGCGTTTGTTGATCTCGCCCACCGTGGGATAGGGCGAGACCATGGCGGCAACGTGTTTCATTTTCAGCTTGTTGGCGATGACCAGCGACCAGAGGTTGGCCAGTTCCCCCGCCTGGTGCCCGGCAATCGAGACGCCCACGGGGCGGCCCTTGACCACCATCGCCTTGATCAGGCCTCTGGCCTTGCGCTCGGCGATCAGCCGGTCGTTGTGGTGGAAGTCGAAGCGGATGACCTCCAGCTTCGCCCCATGTTCGTCGCGCGCCTGGGCCTCGGTCAGCCCGACCTGTGCCAGTTCCGGGTCGGTATAGGTGGCCCAGGGGATATGCGCGGTGGTCGTCTTGGCCGGCAGGCCGAAGAGCGCCGAGCGGATCAGCACCGAGGCATGGTAGCCTGCCACATGGGTGAATTGCAGCCCGCCCGCCACGTCGCCGATGGCATAGACCTTGGGGTTGGTGGTCTTGAGACCGGCGTCGACCTTGATGCCCGCCTTGGTGGTCTCGATCCCGGCCTTGTCGAGGTCCAGCCGCTCGGTATTGGGTGTGCGTCCGACCGCCATCAGCAGGTGAGAGCCCTTGAAGACGCGTCCGTCCTTGACCTCGACCTCGATGGCGCCGGCTTCGCCGCGGATTTCAGCGGCCATGGCATCCTCGGCGATCTCGATGCCCTCGGCGCGCAATTGGTCGAGCACGATCCCCGCGGTTTCCGGATCATCCTTGCCCAGCGCCTTCATGCCTTCGATTACCGTGACCGCGCAGCCCAGCCTCCGGTGCGCCTGGGCCATCTCCATGCCGATGGGCCCGCCGCCGATGATCAAGAGGTGCTCGGGGCGCTCGCGCAGTTTGAACAGCGTCTCGTTGGTCTCGTAGGGCACCGTGTCCAGCCCCGGGATCGGCGGCACCAGCGGCGATGACCCGGTGGCAATGACGATGCGGCGGGCCGAGATGACGTGCGCGCCCGCCTGCACTTCGGTTTCAGAGACAAAGCGGCCAAACTCCCGGATCACCCGGACGCCGAGGCCCTCGAAGCGCTCTTGCGAGTCCACCGGGGCGATCTGGGCGATCACATCGGCGACGTGGTCCTTGGCGGCGGCGTAATCCACCCGAGGCTCCACGTCGGCGATGCCATAGGCGCTGGCGTGGCTCTGGGCATGGGCCGCCTTGCCGCTGGCGATCAGCGCCTTGGAGGGCACGCAGCCGTAGTTCAGGCAATCGCCGCCCATCTCGCCGCCTTCCAGCAGCACCACGCGGGCGCCCATCTGCACGGCCCCCGCGGCGACCGAGAGCCCGCCGGAGCCGGCACCGATCACCAGCAGGTCGGTTGTGATCTTGTCCATGGGCTCAGAGGTCCTTCTTGCCGCGCAACGCGCGGATCACGATGGGCAGTGCGGCCAGGCCCGAGAGCGCCAGCAGCGGCCCGAGGATATGCGGCTCCCACAAAAGGCTCAGATCGGGGCTTTCGCCACGGTCGAAAACCTCGCCCAGCCCGACGCCGATCCAGGTGAAGACGATGGCCCCGGGAATGATGCCGACCGCGGTGGTCCAGACGAAGTTGCGGAACTTCACGCCGACCAGCGCGGGCAAGAGGTTGGCGACGAAAAAGGGCACCGCGGGCACCAGCCGGATCAGCAGCAGCACGCTGACCTCGTTGTCGCGCAACCCGTCCTTGAGCCGGGCCACCGTGCCCTCCGAGGCCTCGAGCCGCGCATTCAGCGCCTGCCCCAGCCCGCAGCGCGCGGCGAGAAAGATCGCCACCGCGCCGATGGTGGCCGAGATCACGTTCAGCCCGGTGCCCGCGACCAGCCCGAAGAGAAAGCCGCCGGTGACCGAGGCCACCGCCGCACCGGGCAGCGAGAAGGCGACGATCGTCACGTAGATCGCGACAAACCCCAGCGCCACCAGCGCGTAATGGCCGTCGCGCCAGCCGATCAGCACCTCGCGGTTGTCGCGCAGGGTCTCGAAGGTGAGATAGTCGCGCAGGGTAAAGAAGCCGATCACCGCCACGAGGGCGATGGCAAGCAGTGGCAGGTGCCGGGCGAGGCCCGGTTTCGGCTCATGGGATGTCATATCGGTCATGCTGATGGGTTTCCTGGGGGCGATGTCACGTTTCTGGTCAAGACATGGCCGCTTGGCCAGAGCGGGCAGCGGGCGATCACGCCGCATTGATGCAAGGTGACGGGTTTTCCCGTGATTTCGCCGGGGTGATGCGGTATTGAAACATTTCCCGACGCCCGCGGCAAAATTTGTTGCAAGGGCTGCGGATCAGGCGCGATCGGGGTTTGACTCGGGCGCCGAGCCCCCCTATAGCACGGACTTCAAATTGCCGCCGCCCGCGAATCCGCGTGCCCGAATGACGTGACCCCGCGTGCGGCCCAGAATATCGGAGACGGAGCGATGAAACGCACCTTTCAACCCTCGAACCTCGTGCGCAAGCGGCGCCATGGCTTTCGTGCGCGCATGGCCACGAAAGCGGGTCGCAAGATCCTCAACGCCCGCCGCGCGCGTGGCCGGAAGTCGCTGAGCGCGTAAGCCCTCACCGACCCGACCCAGATGACACCGCCGGAGGCCCCCGAGACTGGCACCGATGCCACGCCGGGATCGCCTGTCCCGGCGGTTTTGTCGTGTCCCGGGCTGCGCGTGCTGTCGAAACGGCGGCAGTTTCTTGCCGCGGCGCGGGCGCGTCGCCAGGGCACCGCAGGCTTCCTGTTGCAGGCCCGCGACCGGCGCGACGACGATCCGGCGATCGGCGTGGGGTTCACCTGTTCCAAGAAGGTCGGCAATGCCGTCGCGCGCAACCGCGCCAAGCGCCGCCTGCGCGAGATCGCGCGGCTGGAGTTGCCCGACCTGGGCCGACCCGGCTGGGACTACGTGCTGATCGGCAAGGCGGGCGAGACCGCCGCGCGTGACTTTGCCGATCTGCGGGGCGATCTGCGCCATGCCCTGCGCAAGGTGCATGGGCCGGAGCGATGAGCCCGCTGGCCTGGACCCTGTCGCTGCCGGTGCGCGCCTATCGGCTGATCTTTTCGCCCTGGGTCGGGCACAATTGCCGCTATCACCCGACCTGCTCGGCCTATGCGCTGGAAGCCTTCGAGAAGCACGGTGGGGTGAAAGGCGGCTGGCTGTCCCTGCGCCGCATCCTGCGCTGCCATCCCTGGGGCCGGGGCGGGATCGACAACGTCCCCGACTGAGCGCGCCCGATCTGTCAACAGATCGGTCCCGATCCATCAATGGATCGGCGCCCCCTGCCGCAGCGCGCACTCCACGAGGCCAAGACGGCAACGCTCCCCCGACCGAGCCCCCGATCCGTCAACGGATCGGCACCGATCCATCGATGGATCGGACCCGCTTGCCAGGACACGCAATCCCGCCTAAACCGCGCGCATGCTCGACTCCCCAGACGATATCCATCCGCTCTTTGCCGGCGCTCCCACCTCGACGGAGTTCCGGAAACTGCGCAAACGCATCGTGCGCCAGACGCGCGAGGCGGTCGAGCACTTCGAAATGATCGACGCGGGATCGCGCCGCGGCGAAGAGGCGCAAAAGCCAAAGTGGCTGGTCTGTCTCTCCGGTGGCAAGGACAGCTACACGCTCCTGGCGGTGCTGCACGAACTGCAATGGCGCGGGCTGCTGCCGGTCGAGCTGCTGGCCTGCAACCTCGACCAGGGCCAGCCGAATTTCCCCGCCACGGTCCTGCCGGAATTCCTTGAAAAGATGGCCGTGCCGCACCGGATCGAGTACCAGGACACCTATTCCATCGTGAAGGACAAGGTGCCCGCGGGCCGGACCTATTGCGCGCTCTGTTCGCGGCTGCGGCGCGGCAATCTCTACCGCATCGCCCGCGAAGAGGGCTGTTCGGCGGTCGTGCTGGGCCATCACCGCGACGACATTCTCGAGACCTTCTTCATGAACCTCTTTCACGGCGGGCGACTGGCCACCATGCCGCCGAAACTGGTGAACGAGGAGGGCGATCTCTTCGTCTATCGCCCGCTGGCCTTCGTGGCCGAGGCCGATTGCGAGAAATTCGCCCGCGCCATGCAATACCCGATCATCCCTTGCGATCTCTGCGGCAGCCAGGACGGGCTGCAACGCCAGCAGGTCAAGGCGATCCTCGACGGCTGGGAGAGAAACAGCCCCGGCCGCCGCCAGGTCATGTTCCGCGCGCTGATGAACGCCCGGCCCTCGCATCTGCTCGACGCGGGATTGTTCGATTTCGCCGGGCTGACGCGGTCTTCGGACAAATTCGACTCAAACGCCGGACAGGTTCCGCGGCTGCGTTAACGCCTGAGTGAGCCGTTGCCGCATAGGTTGCGGGCAAAGGACACTGCTCGGACGGATTGCACATGCCGGTCACTCTTCCGCCTCTCGGGCGCAGCCTGCGCGCCCTGACGGCCAACCCGGTCATCCCGGCGCTGTTCCCGATCCTCGCCCTTGGCGGCTATTGGGCGGGGGGCGAAGCGGTGCTGGCGGTGCTGGCCATCGGCGCGCCGCTGATCTGGCTGGCGATCCTGGGGTTCGGCGCGACGCAGCCGGGGCGCGCCACGCTCGATCCGGTCACCGGGCTCGAGCTGAAGGAGGGGTTCGAGGCGCGCATCGAGGCCGTGTTGGAGGCCTGCCGGGCCGAGGGGCGCACCTCGGCGATCTTCATGATCGAGGTCGACGAGACCGGCGACTTGATCGACCGGTTCGGCAGCGCGGCCTGCGACCGGGTGATCGATACCCTGGCGACGCGGATCAAGGCGGCGATGCGCGGCGCCGACCGGGCCGCGCGGCTGGGCGACTGGCGCATCTGCATCGTGCTCGAGCCGATCCGCCGCATCGACCTGGAAACCGCGTTGCAGATGGCGGTGCGCATCCAGAACGAGCTGGAAGAACCGGTGCGCATCGACAATGCGCCGGTCTATGTCTCGGCCTGCGTCGGCTTTTGCATTGCCGCGCGCGCGCCCGGCCCGGGGGCTGCGGCACTGCTCGAGGCCGGCCATGCCGCGCTGCACGAGGCGCGCCGCCACGGACCCGCGGCGATCCGCGCCTTTTCGCCCGATTTCCAGCGCAGCCACCGCAAGCGCGTGGCGCTGATCGACGAGGCCGCGCGCGCATTGGACGACGGCCAGATCTGCGCCTGGTTCCAGCCGCAGATCTCGACCGACACCGGCAAGATCACCGGGCTCGAGGCGCTGGCGCGCTGGATTCACCCGGTCCGCGGGCTGATCCCGCCCGGCGATTTCCTGCCCGCGCTCGAGGCGGCCGGCCTGACCGAGCGGCTGGGCGAGGTGATCCTGTTCCACGCGCTCAGCACCCTGCGCGACCTCGACCGCGAGGGCATCGAAGTGCCGCAGATCGGGGTCAATTTCGCCACCGACGAGCTGCGCAATCCGCGCCTGCCCCAGCGCCTGAAATGGGAGCTTGACCGCTTCGGCCTCTGCCCCGACCGGCTGGCGGTCGAGATCCTCGAACATGTGGTCGCCGGCGCGCCGGACGACATCATCACCCGCAATATCGCCGAGATCGCCAAACTGGGCTGCCGCATCGACCTGGACGATTTCGGCACCGGCCATGCCTCGATCACCTCGCTGCGGCGCTTTGCCATCGACCGGCTGAAGATCGACCGCTCCTTCGTCACCCGCTGCGACATCGATCCCGACCAGCAGCGCATGGTGACCACGATCCTGACCATGGCCGAGAAGCTGGACCTCGACACCCTGGCCGAGGGGGTGGAAACCGTGGGCGAGAACGCGCTGCTGGCGCAACTGGGCTGCGCCCATGTGCAGGGTTTCGGCATTGCCGCGCCGATGCCGGCCGAGCATCTGCCGGAATGGATCGCCCGGCACGAGGCCCGCATCGCCCGCCCGCCGCAGATCATCCCGCTGTCCGACCAGGCGCGGCGCAAGAGCGAATGACCGCCGGGCGCAGCACAGCGCCGGTCATGGCCCTCAGGCCCCGGCATCCGCCCGTTGCGCCTTTCGGTGCTTGCCGCGCGCTATGCCGACCGACAGCACCGCGACGACATAGGTCACCAGCACCAGCGCCGCCGCCCCCGCCAGGTAGAGCCCCAGCGCCGCGCTCATGCTCATCTGCTCGGGCAGCCATCCCGCCGGCAGCACGGCCCGCAGCGCCCCCGGCAGGCCGCCGGTCACCGCCACCGCGCCCAGGGTTGCGGCCAGCCAGCCCAGCACCGCCAGGGTGGCCAGCACCAGGAGCGCCCGCACCCGGCCCGCGCGGAAGTGCCAGCCGCGCCGCAGGGTGGCGACCGTCCGCCCCAGGTCCTGCTGGATCGCGATCAGCGCCGGCACCACCAGCAGCACCAGGAACATCCCGAACCCCAGGCCATAGACCAGCGTGATCACCGTGGGTTTCAGGAACTGCGCCTGCGACGACCGCTCGAAGAGCAGCGGCGCCAGCCCCAGAACCGTCGTCGCCGTGGTCAGGAACACCGGGCGCAAGCGGTCCGCCGCGCCTTCGATGATCGAGGGGACGAGCCCGCGGTCTTCGGCATATTCGTCGATGGTCGAGACCAGCACGATGGAATCGTTGATGATGATCCCGGTCATGCCCAGCATCCCCACCACGGTGAACATCGACAGCGGCACCTCCCAGTAGTTGTGGCCATAGATCGTGCCGACCAGCCCGAAGGGAATGATCGCCATCACAACCACCGGCCGGGTCCAGCTGGCAAAGACCCAGGCCAGCACCAGGTAGATGCCCAGCAGAACCAGGATCAGCCCGTTGCGCGCATCGGTGAGGAACTGGCCCTCCTGCTCGCTCAGGCCGGAAATCCGGTAGTCGATCTGCCGCTCGGCGGCGATCTGCGGCAGGATCTCGCCTTGCAGGATCTCCTGGATCTCCTGGGCGCGGGCCGGATCGTCCTCGGACAGATCACCGGTGACCGAGATCAGCCGGATACCGTTTTCCCGCCGCACGGTGGAGAACCCGGTGCGCCGCTCGACCGAGACGATATCGGCCAGCGGCACGTAGCTGCCACTGGTCGCGCGCAACTGGGTGCGTTCGAGGAAATCGGCGGTCAACTCGCCCTCGGGCAGTTCCACGCGGATCGCGGCGGACCGTGGCCCGTCGGGATAGGTCGCCGCCTCGATGCCATTCAGCCGGTGCCGCAGCACCGTGCCCAGCGCGTCGATGGTAAAGCCCAGCGCCTGGCCCTGGGGCGTCAATTCGAGGATCAGCTCTTCCTTGTCATAGGCGAGGTTGTCCTCGACCGCCGAGACCTCGGGAAAGCGCGCCAGCGCGGACTTGAGGTCTTCGGAGGCCTGTTTCAGCACCTCGGAGGCGGCGCCATAGAATTGCACGTCCAGCGCATCGCCGCCGGGTCCCGAGCGCCAGCCGCGAAAGCTCACGGTTTCCAGCATCGGGTGACGGCCCACCGCCTCCTGCAGGTCGCCGACGAACTGAAAGCTGGAATAGGGCCGCAAGTCCGGCTCGATCAGCTCGATCGAGATCGCGCCCAGCTGATAGCTTTCCTTGGTGTCGGTGCCCGAGAGGCCGCGCCCGGCATTGCCGCCGATCTCGGCGATCACGTAGTCGAGCGGGTTGCGCCCATAGCGCTCCTCGTATTGCCGGCCAAGATCCTCGGTCGCGCGCTGCATCTCGCGCATCATTTCCAGCGTGTCCTGTTTCGTCGCCCCCGGCACCATGGCGAAATTGCCGGTGACCGAGGATTGCTCGGGCGAGTTGAAGAACCGCCACTGGATGTCGCCGCGGATGAACAGCGCCGCCTGCCCCGCCAGCAGCAGCAGCGCCCCGGCCAGCACCGCGTAGCGCGCGCGCACCACGAGCATCATGATCCGCCGGAAGATCACGTCGCGCACCCAGCGGAAACCGCGGTTCACCACCCGGCTGGGCAGGTCGTACCAATGGTCCTTGTCCTGGTGGGTCAGCGCATGGGCCATGTGGTTGGGCAGGATCAGGAAGCACTCGACCAGCGAGGCCAGCAGCACCACGATCACGGTAAACGGAATGTCCGAGATCATGTCGCCGAAGCGCCCGCCGATGGCGGTCAGCCCGAAGAAGGCGATCACCGTGGTCAGCGTCGAGGCAAAGACCGGCATGGCCATGCGCCGGGCGGCCTTCTCGGCCGCGACCACCGGCGCCTCGCCCAGCCGCCGGTAGCGGAAATCGGCATGTTCGCCCACCACGATGGCATCGTCCACCACGATGCCCAGGGTGATGATCAGCGCAAAGAGCGAGATCATGTTCAGCGTCAGCCCGCCCAGGTACATCAGCGCGATGGTCGCCGCCATGGCCACCGGGATGCCCGCCGCCACCCATAAGGCGGTGCGCGCATTGAGAAACAGGAACAGCAGCCCCAGCACCAGCGACAGCCCCAGCAGGCCGTTGTCGAGCAGGATGTTGAGCCGCCCGGTGATCGCCTCGGCCCGGGTGCGGATCAGCTCGACCGTGGTGCCTTCGGGCAGGGTCGCCTGCAGCGCCTCGGCCACCTCTTCCACGGTGCGCTGGATGGCGATCGCATCGCCCTGGTCCGAGCGGTCGACCCGCACCGAGAGCGCCGGGTTGGCGCCGACGAAATAGCTGCGGTCGCGGTCGATGCCCTCGACCCGCACCAGCGCCACATCGCCGATGGTCAGCTTCGATCCATCCGGGTTCGAGCGCAGGGCAATGGCCTCGATCTGCGGCGCGCTACGCTTTTCCACCCCGGTGCGGACGCGGGTATTGGCGCTGGTCACGTCGCCGGCCGGATCGGTATCGACCTCGGCGGCGATGGCCGCGGCGATCTGGGCCATGGTCACGTCATGCTGGATCAGCTTGACCGAGGGCACCTCGACCACGATCTGCGGCGCCGCCAGCCCGCGGATGGTGGTGCGGGTGACGCCCTCGGCAAAGAGCCGGACGATGAATTCGTCGGCAAAGCGGCCCAGCTGGTCGACCGCGACCGGCCCGGTGATCACCACGTCGGTCACCCGGTCGCGCCAGCCGCCCCAGCGCACGCTGGCGTCGTCGGCCTCGTCCGGCAGGGTGTTGACGGCATCGACCGCGGCCTGCACGTCGTCGCCGGCGCGCGCCATGTCCCAGCCGGGCTCGAATTCCAGCGCGATGCTGGCGCGGCCCTCGCGGCTGGTGGAACTGGCGCTTTCCACGCCCTCCACCGCCAGCAGCGCCGGTTCCAGGATCTGCACGATGGCGGCATCCACGTCTTCCGCCCCGGCGCCCTCCCAGGTGACCGAGACATCGACCTCGTTGACGACCACGTCGGGAAAGAACTGTGCGCGCATCTTCGGCCCGGCCATGACCCCGGCGGCCAGGAGCAGCACCATGAGCAGGTTCGCCAGCGTCCTATGGCGGGTGAAATAGGACAGGAGGCCGCCGGGTCCGGGGCCGATGTCGCGGGTCATGGCGCCACCCTTGTTGCAATCGGACGACGAGCCGCGCATTGCCGACGCGCGCGGTGGCGATCCGACGGACGGGCGGTGTACTTTATCTCGTCAAATCCGGAAGACCTTTGAGCGACGCACCCGGCATCACCGTATCGCCGCCGCGTGGGGGCGCCTCGGCGATGCGCGGCGGCGTCGCCTTGACTCCGCGCCGGCAAATTCCAAGGAGAACGGCCCAGACCAATCATCCTCATCCCCCCATCCGCGCCTCGATCTGCGCGACCATGCGCGCCGGGACCTGGGGCTGGTCCAGCTGCGCCAGAATGCGCGCCTTGGCCTCGTCCGGCATCCGCTCGTTCGTTTCGACAAAGGCGCGGATCCGCGCCTTGCGCTCTTCGGAAAGCTCCAGCATCTCGGGCTCGTCGGGCACCTGCAGCGCGGCGCCGGGGCGCAGCGGGCGCACCTTGATGCCCGCGCCCAGCAGCGGCGTGCGTTCGGCCACCACCTCGCGGCCCGTCAGGCCGCGGGCGCGCACCAGCACATCGTCGCCCTGCCGTCGCAGCAGCGTCACCGCGATGGCCTCGAGCCGGTCGTCCTCGCCCAGCACCAGCACCTCGTTCGCCGCGTCCAGCGCCGAGGCCGGCAGGCGCACCACGCGGCGCAGGTCCGGCTCCTCGATCTCCACGGTGACGAAATCGCCGGGCTTCAGCCCCTTGGGCGCATCCAGCCGGGCAAAGAGCAGGCGGCCGGTCTGGCCCGTGCCCACCGCCGCCGAATCGCGCACCAGCGTGCCCTGGGTCACCAGCCCGGTGCCCATCACGTCAAGCGTGACGGTGACCGGCGCCCGGGTCAGCCCGCCGGAAGGGTCCAGCAGCCGGGCATATTGCGCGGTCGAGACCCGGAAGGACACCTCCAGCGCCTGCGGATCGACCAGCCGCGCCAGTTGTTCGTTGTTCGACACCAGGCGGCCCTCGACGGCGTTGACCTCGGACAGGGTGCCGGTGAAGCGCGCGGTGATGCGGGTGTCGTCGAGCCGCCTTTGCGCCTCGGCCAGGGCGATTTCGGCGCGTTCCAGCGCTGTGGCGGCCTGGCTCACCCGGCTTTCGGCCTGGGCCACCGCCTGGCGGCGGGTCAGCACCGCGGCGCGCGCCGAGGAGGCCGCCAGTTCCGCGGTCTCGACGCTGGCCGCGGTGCCGGCGCCGCGGCGTTGCAGGTCCTGGGCGCGGGCAAAGGCCTTTTCGCGCAGGTCCGCCTGTTCCTGCGCCGCCGAAAGCTCGTCCTGCGCGAGGATCAGCGCGACCTCGGCCTCGGCCTGTTCGGCGCGCGCATCGATGATGTCCGAGCGCACGCGGTTGACCACCAGTTCGGCATCGCCGGTATCGATCTGGACCAGCAACTGGCCCTCGCGGACATGGCCGCCTTCCTCGAAACTCTCGGCCAGTTCGACGATCCGGCCCGCGGTGGCGGCGCGCACTTCCAGCGCGCGGCGGCTTTGCACCTCGCCGAAGGCGGTGAGCACCGGGGTCACGTCGCCGGCCTCGGCGCGCAGCACGTTGACCGCGAAGACCCGTTCGCGCGCCTGGGGCGCCCGGCGTTCCTGGGTCAGCCGCGCCTCGACCGCGTCGCGCACCAGGTCGCCGGCATAGACCAGAATGCCCAGCGTGACGGCCAGCAGGAACAGACCCATGAGGCTTTGACGAAGGAAACGCATCAGAGACAAGCCCTTGAAATAGACAACAACCCGAATGTAGCCGCGTTCGGCGCCAAGCCAAACGCGAACTTGCCCCTGTGATACGCGAGTATCGGCTATTTCCGTCGCTGATGCTCGTCCAAACGCGGCATGATCTCGACAAAGTTACACGGCATGTGGCGATAATCGAGTTGCAGGCGCAGGATCTCGTCCCAGGCATCGCGGCAGGCGCCGGGCGATCCCGGCAGGGCAAAGAGATAGGTGCCATTCGCCACCCCGCCGGTGGCGCGTGACTGCACGGCGGAGGTGCCGATCTTGGCCATCGAGACATGGGTGAAGACGGTGGCGAAGGCCTCGATCTCCTTTTCGTAGACGTCGCGGTGCGCCTCGACGGTGACATCGCGCCCGGTCAGCCCGGTGCCGCCGGTCGAGATCACCACGTCGATCGCCGGGTCGGCGCACCAGGCGCGCAATTGCTGGGCGATGGCGGCGCGCTCGTCGGGCAGGATCAGGCGGGCGGCAAGGTGATGGCCGGCCCCCTCGATCCTTGCGGCCAGGGTATCGCCGGACTTGTCGCTCTCGGGCGTGCGGCTGTCGCTGACGGTCAGCACGGCGATCCGCACCGGAATGAAGGCCCTGGTCTCGTCGATCCCGCTCATGGTCTCACCTTTTGTGTTGTGCCGCCCGATCCATCGATGGATCGGTGCCGATCCGTTGACAGACCCCGCGCCCTCACTCCAGCCCCTCCAGCCGCGCTTTCAGCGACAGAAGATCGGCCCAGGCCTCGCGTTTCATGGCCGGCTGGCGCAGCAGGTAGGCGGGATGGAACATCGGCAGGGCGGGCTTGCCGTAGGCCTCGGTCCAGGTGCCGCGCAGCCGGGTGATGCCGCGCCGCCCCAGCCCGGCGTCGCAGGAGATATTTCCCACCAGGACCAGCAGGTCGGGCGCGGCCAGCGCCACGTGCCGCGCCATGAAGGGCCGCATCATGGCGATCTCGTCGGGTTTCGGGTCGCGGTTCTGCGGCGGGCGCCAGGGCAGGACGTTGGTGATATAGACGCTCTCGGCGCGGCTGAGCCCGATCGCCGCCAGCATCCGGTCGAGCAATTGCCCGGCCCGGCCCACGAAGGGCTTGCCGACGCGGTCCTCCTCGCGGCCCGGGGCCTCGCCGATGATCATCACCCGCGCGCCGGGGGTGCCGTCGCAGAACACCAGGTTGCGGGCGCCGCGCCGGAGGTCGCAATGGGCAAATGCCTCCAGCGCCGCCCTGAGACCGGGCAGGTCGGCCGCGGCCCCGGCGCTGCGCCTTGCGGCCTCGACCGGATCGACCTCGGCGGGGGCGGGCGCGGGACCGGGCGCCTCCTCCGCCCTTGCGGGCGTCTTCGGCTGGTCGGGCGCGGGCGGCACCAGGGCATAGCGGTCCACCGGCGTCTCGCCGATGGTGTCCAGCACCCCGGCCTCGATCTGCCAGTCCAGCGCCGCGCGCAGGGCGATATGTTCGTGATAGTCCATGGTCTCCGATCCTACCCCCCCGCGCGGCAAAGGAAAACGCCCCAGCTTCTTCTCGTCGAAAAATACGCAATCCTGCCGTCTGGCCCGAGTGCGCCCATTGAACGCCCGTCGCGCGCCACCTATAACCGGGGCCGGCAAGGACAGGAGCAGGCCATGACGTTCACCCAGCGCCATCTTCTCGGCATCGAACCGCTCCACCCGTCCGAGATCACCACCCTTCTCGACCTGGCCGACGATTACGTCCGCTTCAACCGGCAGAAGGCGCGCCACGCCGAGGTGCTGGCCGGGCGCACCCAGATCAACATGTTCTTCGAGAATTCCACCCGCACCCAGGCGAGTTTCGAGCTGGCCGGCAAGCGGCTGGGCGCGGACGTGATGAACATGGCGATGCAGGCCTCGTCGATCAAGAAGGGCGAAACCCTGATCGACACCGCGCTGACGCTCAATGCCATGCACCCCGATCTTCTGGTGGTGCGCCATCCGCAATCGGGCGCTGTGGATCTCCTGGCGCAGAAGGTGAACTGCGCGGTGCTCAATGCCGGCGACGGAAGGCACGAGCATCCCACCCAGGCGCTGCTCGACGCGCTGACCATCCGCCGCGCCAAGGGGCGGCTGCACCGGCTCTCCATCGCGATCTGCGGCGACATCGCCCATTCGCGGGTGGCGCGCTCGAACATCCTGCTGCTGGGCAAGATGGAGAACCGGGTGCGCCTGGTCGCCCCGCCGACGCTGCTGCCCGCGGGGATCGCCGACTTCGGGGTCGAGGTCTATGACGACATGCGCGAAGGATTGAAGAATGTCGACGTGGTGATGATGCTGCGGCTTCAGCGCGAGCGGATGGACGGCGGCTTCATCCCCTCGGAGCGCGAATACTACCACCGCTACGGGCTGGACGCCGAAAAGCTGAGCCATGCCAAGCCCGACGCCATCGTCATGCATCCCGGCCCGATGAACCGCGGTGTCGAGATCGACGGCGAGATTGCCGATGACATCAACCGCTCGGTGATCCAGGAACAGGTGGAAATGGGGGTGGCGGTGCGCATGGCGGCGATGGACCTGCTGGTGCGCAATGCCGCCGCGGAACCGCAGGGGGTGATGGTGTGAGCGATCTTCTGGAAATTCAACCCGGAGAACACGGGCTGGTGCGGGTCTTTACCCTGGACCTGGCGCTGGACGAGGCCGAAGCGCTGCTGGAAAACGACGCCGCGGCGCTGAAATCCATGACCGGCGCCACGGCGATCGACCCCGATCATATCGACCTGTTCGACATGAACGACCTTGGCGGCTTGCCGCTGGCCGATTACCTGGCCGAGGGCCATGGCATTCCCGAGGACGAGCTGGCCCCCCACCGCGCCCAGCTCGACCGGGTCAAGGGCCGGGTGATCGTGCTGCGCTCGGCCGCTTTCGAGGGGCTGGGCCAGACCCTGCGCGTCACCCGCCCGCTGCGCTGGATCGCCACCTTCGGCGAGCCGCGCGACCAGGTGCCGCTGGAGAAACTGCGCAGCGAGACCGCCACCGGCGCGGTCGCCGACCCGCCGGTCGAGGTCGCGCCCGCGGGCCCCCGGCCGCGGCCGGGCTGGATCGTCGGCGGGGTCGTGGCGCTCGTGGCGCTGGCGCTGCTGGTCTGGGCCCTGCGATGAGCGCGCAGAGCTTTCGCCCCGAGCGCGAGATCTACCTGCGCGATCACATCGTCATGGCCTCGATCGCCATGGCCGGCGCCATGCTGGTGCTCTGGATCGCCCATAACCCGCATGTCTGGACCGGCGCCGTGGCCGGCTTTGCCGCCATCGCGATCCGCGGCTGGTACATGGCCTCGGAAGAGCTGACCCGCGTCTGGGTGCTGGACGAGGGCACGCTGAGCTGCGGCAAGCTGGTGCTGCCCTTGCGCCAGATCGACAGGGCCCGCCCGATCCTGAGTGCGGTGCAGGTCGTCACCCATGCGGGCGACAAGCACCTGATCAAGTACCTCAAGGCCCCCGCCGCCGTGGCGGAGACCATCTCGGAGGCGGTGCGATGAGCGCGCAATCCGGCTGGGACGACATCCTGAACCCCGGCGAGACGATCCTCTGGCAGGGCCGCCCGGACGGCGGCTTTCACCTGGCCATCGGGCAGATCGCCGTCGCGGTCTTCGGGGTGTTCTTTGCCGGCTTCGCGGTGATCTGGATGGTGCTGGCCGCCAGCGGGCCCGGCGGGTTCTGGATGTTCGGGCTGCTGCATTTCGCGGTCGGCGCCGGGGTCACGCTGCATGCGCTGTTCTGGCCCGGCTTCCGGCGCCGGCGCACCTGGTACACCCTGACCTCGGAGCGGGCCTTCATTGCCACCGACCTGCCGATCAGGGGGCGGGGGCTGAAAAGCTATCCGATCACCGCCGATACCGCGCTGCAACTCGAGGATGGCCCGCCCGGGTCGATCTGGTTCGCCCATGAATACCGCCACACCGGCAAGCGCAGCCGCCGGGTGAACATCGGCTTCGAGCGGATTGCCGATCCCCGGCCCGTGCTGCGGCTGATGACCGACATCCAGAGAGGCCGCGATGCAAGAGCCCAATGACCCGAAGACCTCGGGCAAGGTGGCGCTGGTCGCCCTGCTGGTGATGTTCGCGCTGGTCGCGGTGATGACCTGGATCGCGGCATGAGCCGCGCGCGCTTCGCCCTGCCCCGAAACCGCCCTCGCCAAGGACGCCCCGCATGACCTCCCTGCTGCTGAGAAACGCCCGGCTGATCGACCCCGAGGCCGGGACCGACACCCCCGGCTGGCTGCACCTGTCGCAGGGCCGGATCACCGCGACCGGGCCTGCCGAAGAGGACCCGCCAGGGGCCGATGAGGTCCGCGACTGCCGCGGCAAGTGCCTCGCCCCCGGCATCGTCGACATCGGTGTCAAGGTCTGCGAACCGGGCGAGCGGCACAAGGAAAGCTATGCCTCGGCGGGCCGCGCCGCGGCCGCCGGCGGGGTGACCACCATCGTCACCCGCCCCGATACCTCGCCGGTGATCGACAGCCCCGAAACGCTGGAATTCGTCGCCCGCCGCGCCGCCTCGGACGCCGCCGTCAACGTGCGCCACATGGCCGCCCTCACCAAGCGCCGCGAAGGCCGCGAGATGACCGAGATCGGCTTTCTGCGCGATGCCGGCGCCGTGGCCTTTTCCGACTGCGACACCGTGGTGACCAATACCAAGGTGCTCAGCCGCGCGCTGGCCTATGCCCGCGCGCTGGGCGCGCTGGTCATGCTGCATCCGCAGGACCCGGGGCTCACCGCCGGGGCCGTCGCCACCTCGGGCAAGTTCGCCTCGCTGCGCGGTCTGCCCGCGGTCTCGCCCATGGCCGAGCGCATGGGGCTCGACCGCGACATCGCGCTGGTCGAAATGACCGGCGCGGCCGTGCATTTCGACCAGATCACCACCGCCCGCGCCCTGCCCGCGCTGGAACGCGCCAAGGCCAACGGGCTGGATGTCAGCGCCGGGGTCGGCATCCACCACCTGACCCTGAACGAGATGGACGTGGCCGACTACCGCACCTTCTTCAAGCTGAAACCGCCACTGCGGGCCGAGGACGACCGCCAGGCGGTGCTCGAGGCGCTGCGCAGCGGGGTGATCGACGTGATTTCCTCGATGCACACGCCGCAGGACGAGGAGAGCAAGCGCCTGCCCTTCGAGGAGGCCGCCAGCGGCGCGGTCGCGCTCGAGACGCTGCTGCCCGCCGCGCTGCGGCTCTATCACGCGGGCGCATTGTCGCTGCCGCAACTCTTTCGCGCGCTCAGCCTCAACCCGGCGAGGCGGCTGGGGCTCGAGGCCGGGCGGCTGGCGCCGGACGCACCCGCCGACCTGGTGCTCTTCGACCCGGAGGTGCCCTTCGTGCTCGATCGCTGGAAGCTGCACTCGAAATCCAAGAACACCCCGTTCGACGGCGCGCGGATGCAAGGCCGGGTGCTGGCCACCTTCGTCGGCGGCAACCGCATTTTCGGAGATCCCTGATGCCGCTATTCGAGACCGCCCTGTCGGGCCTGATCCTCTGGGCCGCGCTGGGCTATCTGCTGGGCTCGATCCCCTTCGGCATGGTGATCGCCCGCGCGCTGGGCTTGGGCGACCTGCGCCAGATCGGCTCGGGCAATATCGGCGCCACCAACGTGCTGCGCACCGGCAACAAGCCGGCGGCGCTGGCGACGCTGGTGCTGGATTCGTTCAAGGGCGCCGCGGCGGTGCTGATCGCGCGGCAATTCGCCGGCGAGGACGCGGCGCAACTGGCCGGGCTCTGCGCCTTCCTGGGCCATTGCTTCCCGGTCTGGCTGGGGTTCAAGGGCGGCAAGGGCGTGGCGACCTTCCTCGGGCTTCTGCTCGGGCTGGCCTTCCCGCTGGGGCTGGCGGCCTGTGCCACATGGGTCGTGGGCGCGGTGCTGACGCGGATTTCCTCGGCTTCGGCTTTGCTGGCGGCGGCATTGGCGCCTTTGTGGGCCTGGGGGCTGGGGTATGGGTCGATGGTGGTTTTGTGCGTGGTGCTGGCGGTGATCGTCTGGGGGCGGCATCATGCGAATATTACGCGGATTGTGCGGGGGGAGGAACCTCGGATCGGCAGGAAAGACCGCGGTGCGTGACATTCGGCACGGCCAGGCGGGCCCGACGAAAGGGGCTTGATCGGCGCGCGCAAGATCTTACCGTGACAGGCCTGTCTCAATGCCTTCGAGAAGGGAATTGCCATGCGTCTTCCGATCAATGCCGCCCGCTTCCTCCCGGCGCTTCTGTGCTGGGTGTTTCTGACCGCAGGTGCGGCGTTGGCGCAATCGCCCGGCGCCGGTTTCGACTCATTGACGCCGCATCTGCCCGCCAGCGGTCAGGACGAGACCTGGCGTTTCGTCAACACCGGCGACAGTTTCGAGATCGAGAACATCGGCGATCCCGGCGCGATCCGCTATTACTTCGTCGCCCCCGCGCCCGGCACCGAAGGCCGCCGCCGGATCGAGGCCGGCGTGAGCATCCATCCCGAGAGCAAAGGCGCCGCGGGCCTGCTTTACGGGCTGAACGCGACGCGCGATCTCTACCACCTTGTCACGCTGGACGCGCAGGGCGTGCTGACGATCTATCGCCGCGACAGCTCGGGCTTTCGCGCGCTGAGCCAGCAATCCAGCGATGCGTTTTCGGCAGACGGGGTCAATCACCTCGTGCTCGAGGAAGAGGGCGACACGGTCGCGGTCTCGCTGAACGGCACGAAGATGGGCGCGGTCGGCGGTGATCGCTTCGGGTTCGGCGGCACCGGGCTGGGCGCCGTGGGGGATGTGCGGGCCTTGTTCACCTTCTTCAGCGACGGGTCCTGAGCGGCGGCGCGCTACACGGCCTTGCGCGCCGTCAGCGCCGCGCTGATCGTCCCGTCGTCGAGGTAATCCAGCTCGCCGCCGATCGGCACGCCCTGCGCCAGCGAGGTCAGCAGCACCCGGTCCTGCAACTGGTCGGCGATGTAATGCGCCGTGGTCTGGCCGTCGATGGTGGCGTTGAGCGCCAGGATCACCTCGGTGATGCCCTCGGTGGCGATACGGTCGACGAGGCGCGGGATCGACAGGTCCTCCGGCCCCACCCCGTCCAGCGCCGAAAGGGTGCCGCCCAGCACATGGTAGCGGCCCTTGAAGACGCCCGAGCGCTCCATCGCCCAGAGATCGGCCACGTCCTCGACCACGCAGATCATGCCGTTGGCGCGCTTGTCGCTCTCGCAGATGTCGCAGATGTCCGAGGTGCCGATATTGCCGCAGTTCAGGCATTCGCGGGCCGTGGCGGCCACCTGGGTCATCAGGTCGGCCAGCGGCGCCATCTGCAAGGCGCGCTTGCGGATCAGGTGCAGCACCGCGCGGCGGGCGGAACGCGGGCCCAGCCCCGGCAGTTTCGCCATCAGCTCGATCAGCGCGTCGATGTCGCGGGTCGCCTTCATTTCCGCACCTCGCCGGGCAGCGGGATGCGGGTGACGCTGTAGCCCCGGTCGCGCAGCAGCGCGATCATGCCCTGCCGGCCCGGCAGGTGGAAACTGCCCACCGCGATCAGCACCCCGCCCTGTGCCAGCTCTCCCTGGATGCGGTCGACGAACTGGCGGTTGCGCGCGTCAAGCAGGTAGCGGTTGACCCGCGCCAGGCGCGCCCCGCCATCGCCGAAAAGATCGGCCATATAGGCGCGGTCCCAGGCCAGCATCATGCCGATCCGGCCCTCAAGATAGAGCGCGATATTGGTGGCGCGCACCTGCCGGGTGGTCGCCGGATTGAGATAGCCGCCGTAGATATCGAGGAAATCCACCGCGAAGCCTTCGTTGCCCGGCGCGTCGAGGTGACGACGAATGCGGTCGGGGTCTTCCAGCGGCTTCACCGGCACCCCGGCGATCAGCGCCAGCATCTGGATGCGCCCGTCCTGCACCGGCAGCACCCCGGAGGAGAAATCGTTGCACGGGTCAGACAGCAGAAGCTCGGCCAGCGCGCCGGGCGTCAGCCGCTCGGGGGCGTCATGGCCCCAGCCCAGCCCCTCGGTGCGCAGGCGGATCCAGTCGAGGACGCGGGGGTCGATGCCGGTCTCGGCCAGGGGCAGTTCATCGCCCCGGCGGAACCAGTCGCTGCGCTCGAACTGCGCCTCGAAGGCGGCGCGCGAGGGCAGCACCGGGTCGATCTCCAGCGCCACCAGCCGGGCCTCGGCAATGCGCTTTTTCAACAGGTCGGGCAGGTCGAGGACGTGGCGGTCGGCGGAATGCATCGTGCCCCAGAGATGCGACACCGCGCCCTCGGGCGAGGTCAGCCGCCAGAACCGGCCCCGGGCATTGACCATGGCGCGCGCCGCCTGGGCGAGGTCGTCCTCGGTGGCGGGGGCGAAGGCCCCCTCGTGGACCTCGGGCGCGGGCACGTCACAGACCGCGCGGGTGGCCCAGGCCTGGGCCGCGACCGGCCCGGCCGCGATCAGGGCGCAGAAGGCGAGGAAGACGCGCCGCAGCCCCATCGCCTCAGAACGGCAGCTTCATGTCTTTGGGCAGGCCCAGTTCCTCGGTGATCTTGCCCATTTCCTGCTCGGCGCGTTCGGCGGCACGGGACTGGGCATCCTTGATCGCCGCGAGGATCAGGTCCTCGACCACTTCCTTGTCGTCGCCGTTGAAGATCGACGGGTCGATGTCCAGCCCCTTCAATTCGCCCTTGGCGCTGGCGGTGGCCTTGACGAGGCCCGCGCCGCTTTCCCCGGTGACGGTGATATTGTGCAGGTCTTCCTGCATCTGGGCCATGCGGGTCTGCATCGCCTGGGCTTTCTTCATCATCCCGGCCATGTCGCCGAGGTTTCCGAGGCCTTTGAACATCGCTCACTCCTGTCTGTCGCTTGGGGTCTAGATACGGGCGCCATGGCGTGGCGGCAAGGGGAGGCTGCGGTTTCCTGTCGGGGCGCGCCGCCGGGTGGGTTCCCCCCCTGCCCGGTTTGCGCGCAGGGCTCACTCCTCCTCGAAGGGATCCCATTCGTCGGCCACTTCCTCCAGCGCCTCGGCCTGGGCTTCGGCCTCGGCCGCCTCGGCGGTGTGGATGGCGGTGATCTTCGCATTGGGGAAGGTCGCCATCGCCGCCTGCACCAGCGGATGCGCGGCGGCCCGGGCCTCGAGCGCCAGGCGGTCGGCATCGCGGATCTCGACGATGGTCGGCGTCGCGGAGTCGTTGACCAGGATCACCGCCCAGCGATTGCCGGTCCAGCGTTGCAGCGCGCTGCCCAACCGCTGGGCCAGGTCGGGCGGGGCGTTGTCCGTGGGCGTGAACTCGATCCTTCCGGGCTGATAGGCGGCGAGGCGCACGCCGGCCTCGACCTCGACCAGCAGCTTGACGTCGCGGTTCGAGCGGATCAGCTCGATCACATGCTCGAAGGTGGGATAGCGCGCCAGCGCCTGGTCGGTGGCAAGGGCGGTGACGGTATTGCCGCCAAGGGCCGACGGGCCCGAGGGGCCGGGATGGGTGGCGCGGGGCGTGCCCTGCGCCCGGGTCAAGGCGCTGCGGGCACTGGGTGCGCCGCCGCCCCCCGAGGGCGGGGGCGGCACCGGCGCCTCGCCCAGCTTGCGGATCAGTTCCTCGGGGCTGGGCAGGTCGGCCACATGGGTCAGCCGGATCAGCGCCATTTCCGCGGCCATCATCGCATTGGGCGCCAGCGAGACCTCCTCGATCGCCTTCAGCAGCATCTGCCACATCCGCGACAGCGCGCGCATCGGCAGGGCGGCGGCCATCTGCTGGCCCCGCCTGCGCTCGTCAGGGCCGATGGTCGGGTCTTCGGCGGCATCAGGGGTGATCTTGACCACCGAGATCCAATGCGTTACCTCGGCCAGGTCGCGCAGCACCGCCATCGGGTCGGCGCCATCGGCATATTGCGCCGAAAGCTCGGTCAGCGCGCCCGCCGCATCGCCCTTCATCACCAGGTCGAAAAGGTCCATCACCCGCCCGCGGTCGGCCAGCCCCAGCATGGCGCGCACTTGCTCCGCCGTGGTCTCGCCCGCGCCATGGGAAATCGCCTGGTCGAGCAGCGAGGTGGCATCGCGGGCCGAGCCTTCGGCGGCGCGGATCAGCAGCGCCAGCGCCTCGTCGGCGATCTCGGCGCCCTCGCCGGTGGCGATGCGGCGCAGCATGGCGATCATGTCCTCGGGCTCGATCCGGCGCAGGTCGAAGCGCTGGCAGCGCGACAGCACCGTCACCGGCACCTTGCGAATCTCGGTGGTGGCAAAGATGAACTTCACATGCGCAGGTGGTTCTTCCAGCGTTTTCAGCAGCGCGTTGAAGGCCGATTTCGACAGCATGTGGACTTCGTCGATGATATAGACCTTGTAGCGCGCGGCGCTGGGCGCATAGGCCACGCTGTCGATCACCGTCGAGCGGATGTCGTCGACCCCGGTATTGGACGCCGCGTCCATCTCGAGCACGTCGACGTGGCGGCCTTCCGAGATCGCCACGCAATGCTCGCAGGCGCCGCAGGGCTCGGTCGTGGGCTGGCCCTGCCCGTCCGGCCCGATGCAGTTCATCCCCTTGGCGATGATCCGCGCCGTCGTCGTCTTGCCGGTGCCGCGGATGCCGGTCATCATGAAGGCCTGCGCGATGCGGCCCGTGGCAAAGGCGTTCTTCAGCGTGCGCACCATGGCGTCCTGGCCGACGAGATCGGCAAAGGTTTCGGGCCGGTACTTCCGGGCGAGCACCTGGTAGGCGGGCTCTGTCGTGTCGCTCATGGTCTGGGGGCCTTTCGATGTCGGCGGCAGGGTAAGCGCTCGCGCCGGTGAGGTCCAGCCGTCGCGCCACCGCCGCAATCGACTGGACGCAGGCGCGCTCAGGCAATATCACCCGCAGGGAACCGCAGGGCCGCGCAAGGGAAAGAAGCATATGTCGCGCTATGATGCCGCCTCGATCGAGGCGAAATGGCAGGAGGCCTGGGACAAGGCCGGAACCTTCACCGCCACCATGGAGGGCGGCAAGCCGAAGTACTACGTGCTCGAGATGTTCCCCTATCCCTCGGGCAAGCTGCACATGGGCCATGTGCGCAACTACACCATGGGCGACGTGATCGCGCGCTACAAGATCTCGACCGGCCACAACGTGCTGCACCCGATGGGGTTCGACGCCTTCGGCATGCCGGCCGAGAATGCCGCGATTGCCAGCGGCGGCCATCCCAAGGACTGGACCTACGGCAATATCGACACCATGGTCGAGCAGATGAAGCCGCTGGGCCTCTCGCTCGACTGGTCCCGGATGTTCGCCACCTGCGACCCGGAGTATTACGGCCAGCAGCAGGCGCTGTTTCTCGATTTCCTCGAGGCCGGGCTGGTCTATCGCAAGAACGCGGTGGTCAACTGGGATCCGGTGGACATGACCGTGCTGGCCAATGAACAGGTGATCGACGGCAAGGGCTGGCGCTCGGGCGCCGAGGTCGAGCGGCGCGAGTTGACGCAATGGTTCTTCCGCATCTCCGACATGGCCGAGGAACTGCTCGAGGCCATCGAGGGGCTGGACGACTGGCCCGCCAAGGTCAAGCTGATGCAGCAGAACTGGATCGGCAAGTCGCGGGGCTTGCAATTCGCCTTCGGTCTGATCGACGGCCCCGAGGGCCATGACCGGATCGAGGTCTATACCACCCGCCCCGACACGCTGCTGGGCGCGTCTTTCCTCGGCATCTCACCGGATCACCCGCTGGCCCGGCAGCTCGAGAAGGACAATCCCAAGCTGGCCGCCTTCATCGCCGAGTGCCGCAAGGGCGGCACCACCGAGGAAGCGCTGGAGAAGGCCGAGAAGAAGGGCTTCGACACCGGACTGCGCGTCCGCCACCCCTTCGACACCGCCTGGGAACTTCCCGTCTACGTCGCCAACTTCATCCTGATGGACTATGGCACCGGCGCGGTCTTCGGCTGCCCGGCGCATGACCAGCGCGACCTCGACTTCGTGCGCAAGTACGACCTGCCGGTGATCTCGACCTTCGCGCCGCTATCCGGCGATCACATCCCGCCCGAGCAAAGCGGCGAGGCCTATGTGCCGCCGAAATCCGAGAAGGTGCATTGGCTGAAACCCTTCGCCTGGGACGAGGACGCCACCGGCGACGAGGCCATCGACGCCGCCATCGCCTTTTGCGAGGCCAATGGCGTGGGCCAGGGTGTCACCAAGTACCGGCTGCGCGACTGGGGCCTGTCGCGGCAGCGCTACTGGGGCTGCCCGATCCCGGTGGTGCATTGCGAGACCTGCGGCGTGGTGCCCGAGAAGAAGGAGAACCTGCCGGTCGAACTGCCCTATGACGAAGGCGACAAGCCGCTCGACCTGACCAACCCCGGCAACCCGCTGGCCCGCCACCCGACCTGGCGCGATTGTGCCTGCCCCGCCTGTGGCGGCAAGGCCCAGCGCGAGACCGATACGATGGATACCTTCGTCGATTCGTCGTGGTATTTCGCGCGCTTCACCGCGCCGCATGCCGACACGCCGACCGACATGGCGGCGGCGGACTACTGGATGAACGTCGACCAGTATATCGGCGGCATCGAGCACGCGATCCTGCACCTGCTCTATTCGCGTTTCTTTGCCCGTGCCATGCACATCACCGGCCACCTGCCCGAAAAGTGCAAGGAGCCCTTCGATGCTCTGTTCACCCAGGGCATGGTGACCCATGCGATCTATGCCACCAAGGCGCAGAATGGCCGCCCGGTCTATCACTACCCGGCGGATGTCGAGGAGCGCGACGGCGCGGTCGTCGTCAAGGCCACCGGCGAGGCGGTCGAGGTGATCCCCTCGGCCAAGATGTCGAAGTCGAAGAACAACGTGGTCGACCCGCTGGCGATCATCTCGTCCTTCGGCGCCGATACCGCGCGCTGGTTCGTCCTGTCGGACAGCCCGCCCGAGCGTGACGTGGAATGGACCGCCTCCGGCGCCGATGCCGCGGCCAAGCACCTGGCCCGGGTCCATCGGCTGGCCACCGACGCGGCCCAGGCCGAAGAGGGCCCGCAAGGGGCCGATGAGGCGCTGCTGAAAGAGATGCACAAGACCATCCGCGACGTGACCCTGGGCATCGAGAGCTTCGGCTTCAACGCTGCCATCGCCCGGCTCTATGCCTTCACCAACACGCTGGCCAAATCGCAGGCCGGGTCTGAGGCGAAGCGCCAGGCCACCCGCACCCTGGCCCACCTGATGTCGCCGATGACCCCGCATCTGTCCGAGGAGATCTGGGCCCTGCTGGGCGGCACGGGCCTTGTCATCGACGCGCCCTGGCCCGAGGCCGATGCGGCGATGCTGGTCGAGGACAGCGTCACCCTGCCGATCCAGATCAACGGCAAGCGGCGGGCGGAAATCAGCGTGGCGGCGGATGCCAGCAAGGAAGAGGTTGAAAAACTCGTCATGGGCCACGAAGCTGTGCAGAAGGCCCTGGACGGCGGCACGCCGAAAAAGGTCATCGTGGTGCCGGGACGGATCGTGAATGTGGTTGTCTAGACGAGAGTTCCTGCTGGGCGCGGCCGCCGCGGCGCTGGCCGGCTGCGGCTTTGCGCCGGCCTATGGCACCGGCGGCGCCGCCAGCCGGCTGCAGAACGCGATCCTGGTCCAGGAGCCCGAAAACCACTTCGGCTACCTCGTGACCCGCCGGATCGAGGAACGGCTGGGCAAGGGCGGCGAAGACGCGCCCTATAGGCTGGCCCTGCGGATCAAGTTCAGCCAGGAGAGCCTGGGCAGCACCTCGGACGGCCAGCTCACCCGCTATCACATCATCGGCAACACCACTTATGCCCTGCAGCGCGCCGCCGACCAGAGCGAGATCGACAGCGGCACGGTGCACAACTTCACCGCCTATTCCGCCTCGGGCTCGACCGTGTCGACGCTGGCGGCGCAGCGCGACGCGCAGGACCGGCTGATGATCGCGCTGGCCGACCAGGTGATCGAACGGCTGGTGCTTGCCGCGCCCGATCTCTGAGGCCATGAAACTTTCCCCCCGCGACGCCGCCGGCTATTTCGCCCGCCCCGATCCCGCCCGCACCGGCCTGCTGATCTTCGGCGCCGATGCGATGCGCGTGGCGCTCAAGCGGCAGGAGGCGATTGCCGCGCTGATCGGCCCCGAGGGCGAGGCGGAAATGCGCCTGACCCGCATTCCCGGCGGCGACCTGCGGCGCGAGCCGACGCTGCTGATCGATGCGGTCAAGGCCATCGGCTTCTTTCCCGGCCCCCGCGTCGCCTTTGTCGAGGAGGCCACCGATGCCGCCGCCCCGGCGATCCTCGCCGCGCTGCAGGACTGGGCGCCGGGCGATGCCCAGATCGTCGTCACCGCGGGCCAGCTCAAGGCCACGTCGAAGCTGCGCAAGGCCTTCGAGGCCCATCCCAACGCCTATGCCGCGGCGATCTACGACGATCCGCCCTCGCGCGCCGAGATCGAGGCCGAGCTGACCCGCGCCGGCCTGCGCCCCGGCGGCCCGGCGCTGGAGGACATCACCGCGCTGTCGCGGGCGCTCGATCCCGGCGATTTCCGCCAGACGCTGGAGAAGCTGGCGCTCTACAAGCACGGCGATACCACTCCGGTCACGCCCGAGGACGTGGCGGCGGTGGCGCCGGTCTCGACCGAGGCCGAGCTGGACGACGTGCTGGCCATCGTCGCCGAGGCCCGCACCCGCGAGATCGGGCCGATGCTGTCTCGATTGGCGGCGCAGGGCGTGCAGCCGGTGGCGCTGGTGATTGCCACGATGCGCCATTTCCGCGCGCTCCATGCCGCCGCCTCGCATCCCGAGGGCGCGGCGCGCGGCATTGCCGCGATGCGCCCGCCGATCTTCGGCCCGCGCCGCGACCGGATGACGCGGCAGGCGCAGAACTGGGGCGCCCCCAGGCTCGACCAGGCGATCTCGCTGCTCACCGACACCGACCTGCACCTGCGCTCGGCCAGCCAGAACGCCCCGGCCATGGCGCTGGTCGAGCGGATGCTGATCCGCCTGGCGATGCTGGGGGCCAGCCGCTAGCGGGTGTCAGAGCCCTTGGCGGCGCAGGCAGGTCTTCGCCCTCCGTCATCCCGGGCTTGACCCGGGATCTCATGGGTCGTTTGTCGGGAGATCCCGGGTCAAGCCCGGGATGACGTCGCGAGGGGATGGACAACCGGCGCTTCACCGCCTCCCGACATTCCGGTTGCGGTTTCACCGCCCGAGACCCTACCTTGCGCAAAACCTTTGGGGGGATCGCAGATGTATACCGTGATCGGAAGCGTCGTCAGCCGCACGTTTCGCGTGCTCTGGATGCTCGAAGAACTGGGCGCGCCTTATGAACATCTCCCGGCGCGTCCCGGGTCCGACGAGGTTCGTGCGCATAACCCCTCGGGCAAGGTGCCGGTGCTGATCGCCGAAGGTACGGCACTGACCGATTCCACCGCCATCATGACCTATCTTGCCGACAGGCATGGCGCCCTGACCTATCCGGCCGGCAGCCTCGAGCGCGCGCGCCAGGACGGGATCACCTGCGCCATCCTGGACGAGGTTGACGCCCTGCTCTGGACCGCCTCGCGGCATACCTTCGTGCTGCCCGAAGACCAGCGGGTGCCGCAGATCAAGGACAGCCTGAAAGCCGAATATGCCCGCAATATCGCGCGGCTGAGCGACCGCATCGCCGGGCCGTTCTTCATGGGCGAGGTGATGACCCTGCCGGACATCCTGATGACCCATTGCTGCAACTGGGCGATTTCCGCGCGGTTCCCCGAGCCGGAGCCGCCCCTGGCGCAATACCTGTCAACCCTGCGCGCGCGCCCGGCCTTTGCGCGGGTGCGGGCGCTGGGCAAAGCCTGAAACGCAAACCGGCCCGGTCGTTCGGACCGGGCCGGTGTCTCGTGCGCCCGACCCGCCCGCCGCCGTCAGGCAGCCGGGAGGCCGGAACAAGGCCTTGCTGGCCGGTCAGGTGTACATCGTGTCGGCAAAGACGTGGTGCACGATCCGGTCGCGGCGGATGCCGCGGGCGGCCAGTTCTTCGTCCGAAAGCGAGCGCAGGTAGTCGACCTTGCGCAGCCGCGGGTTGTTCGCGGCAGTCTGCACGAAGTAGTTCCAGATCCGTGCCAGCAGGCCCGGCGTTTCGACGTGAATATTCGTGGTAGCTTGTGCCATGATCTCGATCCTTTCTCGGCCGGGGGGCCCCGGCCTGTCTCAGGATCAGATACTATGCAGGTGCAGCATTTGTTTCCAGAGGTGGGGGGTGAGACCCTGCCTTGCATGCCGCGCATAGCAGGCGATGGCGGCGCAGGCAGGCCCGGGGCGCGCTTTGGGTCGGCTCGCAACGGCGGCGCTCCGGGGCGCGGACCACGGCGCTCAGCAACGCCATTCCGGCGCGCCCGAGCCTGCGCGTCATGGCGCGAAGATGCCCTCGCCCCTTGCCCGCCAGACTTCCGTCGTATGTGGCGCGCACCATAAGCTCTTGAATCTCATCAAGGATAACGATCATCCCCCGTCTTTCTCCTGACAGAAGCGCCCGGGAAATGCACATTGGGCCCATCGGCTTTGATCGTTCCCGCCGCGCCTGCCCCGGTGCCTGTCTCCATCTCCTCCCGCGTTTCCGGCTCCGAAACCCCCGCATGCGCGCGCCCTTCGGACAGGACAGCCCCGATTTCCGGGGCTGCGCCATGCCCCGCGCCCCGGCGCAATCTTGCCGATGGGCCGGCCGGCCTGTGACCGCCCGGACACGGCATCGCGACAGCCGAGGTCAGCCGCCCGCCTCGCGCAGCCAGCCCGGGGCGAAAACCACCGCCTCGACCTCGGCCAAACGGGCAATCCGGCGCAGCTCCGCCTCGAGCCGGGCCAGCCGCGTGGCGCCGAAAGCCACCCCCGGCTCGGGCCAGAGCCCGGTGACCTTGAGCACACCGGCCTTGCGGTCGGCCTTCATGTCGATCCGCCCGACAAGCCGGTCGCCTTCGAGCAGCGGAAAGACGTAGTAGCCATAGCGCCGTTTGGCCTCGGGCACGAAGACCTCGATCCGGTAGCGGAAACCGAACAGCCGCTCGGCGCGGTTGCGGTCGCGCAGGGCCGGATCGAAGGGGCTGAGCACCCGCAGGCGGCCGGGCGGCGCCGGGGCCCGGTCGGCGGCCTCGGCGATATCGGCAAAGGCGACATGGGCGCGCCAGGTGCCATCCGCCCCGGCGACCGCCACCGGCACCACCTCGCCGCGGTCAAGCGCCGCGGCGCACCAGGCGCGGGCTTCCTTGACCGTCACGATGTCCCAGAAGGCGGCCAGCTCGCCGCTGGTGGCAAAGCCCAGCCGGTCGAGCGCGCCGCGCATTAGCCAGTCGATGGTCTCGGCCTCGCCCCATTCGGCGGCGCGCAGCGCCTCGGGCACCACCCGCTCGGACAGGTCGTAATACTTGCGAAACCCGGCGCGGTGACAGATCTCGAGCGTGCCGGTGCGCCAGAGGTATTCCAGCGCGGTCTTGCCCGGATGCCAGTTCCACCAGCCGCCGGACTTGCGCGGCGTATCGGGGCCCAGGTCGTTGCTGCAGACCGGGCCGGTGTCGCGGATCATGCCCAAGACCCGGTCGAATTCCGCCTCGAATTCATGCCTTTGCCAGTCGCGGTAGCGCTGGCGCAGGGTCTGCGCATCGCGGCGGCGTTTCAGCGCCCAGGCGGGGTAGAACTCCATCGGAATCACCGCCGCATCATGGGTCCAATGCTCGAAGACCGCGCGACCGGGGGCATGCAGCGCCCCGAGATGAGCCGGGCGATAGCGCGGGCGGCGGGCAAAGAGGATCAGGTCATGCGCCCGCGCCACGGTATTGATCGAGTCGAGTTGCACGAAGCCCAGCCGGTGGATCAGCCGGCCCAGATCCGCCCCCTGCGCCGGGCCTTCGGGCGGCTCGGCCAGCGCATGGCGGTGCAGGAACAGCCGCCGCGCCGTCGCATTGTCGAGCTTGCTTGCGGGCACCGGCGCCTCCTTGCAGACCCGGGCCAGACCGGGCGCGGCAGGTCAGTAGCGCTTCAGCGTATCGCCAAAGCTGATCTTGGGCGTCATCTCGAAGATCCGCTGGCCGCCCTCGTCCTTGTCGTCCAGCCGGTCGACGAGGATCTGCGCCGCCTTGCGGCCGATGTCGCGGCGGCAGGCGTCCATGGTGGCCAGTTGCCGCGGCAGCCCCTGCAGCAGTTCGACCCCGTTGAACCCCGCGAGGCCGATCCGGCCGGGAATGTCCCAACCCTGCTCCATCAGCCACAAGAGCCCGCCCGCCCCGATCATATCGTTGGAATAATAGAGAAAATCGAGGTCTGGCGAGCGCTCCATCATCGTCCTGGTCATCTCGCGCCCCTTGGCAAGCGCCGAGCCGCCGGAATAGAATTCCTGGTCCATGACCTCGACCCCGTTGCGGGCCAGTTCCTCGGTAAAGCCCTCGAAGCGTTTGCGCGCGCGGTGGTCCAGCGGCATCTTGGTGCCCATGAAGCCGATGTTCTCGAAGCCCTGCTTGAGGATCGCCTTGGCCATCTGCCGCCCGGCCCGGCGGTGCGAGATGCCCACGGCGGCATCGACCGGCGTGCCGTCGGTATCCATGATCTCGATCACCGGGATGCCCGAGGCCTTGAGCATGGCGCGCGAGGCCTCCGACCGCTCCAGCCCGGCGATGATCACCCCCGAGGGCCGCCAGGACAGCATCTCGAAGAGCACCCGCTCTTCCTTTTCCGGCAGGTAGTCGGTGACGCCCACCACCGGCTGCAGGTCGGTCTGTTCCAGCACGCCGCTGATCGCGCTCAGCACTTCGGGAAAGACCATGTTCGACAGCGAGGGGATGATGACCGCCACCAGGTTCACCCGCTGGCTGGCCAGAGCGCCGGCGATCTTGTTCGGGACATAGCCCAGCTGCTTGGCCGCCTCGAGCACCTTTTGCCGTGTCGCGGCACTGACGTCACCGCGGTTGCGCAGCACCCGGCTCACCGTCATTTCCGATACGCCCGAAGCCTCGGACACGTCGCGAAGCGTCAGCGGGCGGTTATTCTCTGATGTCACTGGAATATTCCCGAATAAATCTGCCGCCAGACTAGTGCATTCGCGAGGCGGTTATCAAGTTGATGCGCGCCCCGGCCGCGGCAGACCCCGAAGCGGGCCTTGCATTTGGCCGCAAACCGGCCCGCCAGAGGGCCCCTTCGCCGCGATGCCGGTCGACAACACCGCGCCCGCCGTTTTCCGGCGCAGGCGTTTTTCGCGGCTGACAGCAGGTTTCTGCCGCGTTATGTGGGGGTCGGCGGCCCCGTGGCTCAACTGGATAGAGCAGCCCCCTCCTAAGGGGCAGGTTGCAGGTTCGAATCCTGCCGGGGTCACCAGGGAAACATGGGTTTCCTGCTGAATTTTCAGGTCATTTCCTCCGCCCGGAACGGGATGCGGGAGGAAACAGAGGTTTCTCGCGCCGGCGTTCTCTGGTTAGTATGATGGGTGTCCGCGATCCGCGATGCCTTGCCCGGCGTCCGGGACACCTGCGCAGGACCGCGCCGACTTGGGCTTCAGCCGGTCGAAAACGGCCAGACCTCGGTCGAGTTTGCCTTCCGTCAGACCGAGCGGGGCAAGCGCGGGGACGGCGTTCGGGCGGGATCTCCGGATTTGACTTTCGAGATGCCGCCAGTGCGATATGATCGCCGTGACAATGAAAACAGGGAGCATGAGCCAGATGACAAGATCGAACAGACTTCACCGACCAACCCGCCGCGCCTTTCTCGGCACCACCGCCGCCGTCGCCGGGCTTGCCTCGGCGGGCACGCTGCTGGGGCTTTCGCCCGCGCGCGCGCAGCAGCAGCGCGGCGGCACGCTGCGGGTGGCCAAGGGCCATGGCCAGACCGGCGACACGCTCGATCCCGCGACCTGGACCAACGGTTTCGTGATCGCGCTGAGCTTCGGGATGAACGGCTATCTCACCAAGGTGGCGACCGATGGCTCGCCCGAGCCGGATGTGGCCGAAAGCTGGGAGGCCACGCCGGACGCCAGGACCTGGCGGTTCAAGATCCGCCAGGGCATGACCTTCCACTCCGGCAAGCCGGTCACGCTGGACGACGTGATCGCGTCGATCAACCATCACCGCGGCGACGACTCCACCTCGGTGGCCAAGCCGCTTGTCGCGCCCATCGTCGAGATCACCAAGGAAGGCGACGACACGGTGGTCTTCGAGCTCGAGGATGGCAGCGCCGATTTCCCCTTCATCTTCACCGACTACCACATGGCGATCTGTCCCGCGGATGGTGCGGGCGGCATCGACTGGCGGTCCGGCGACGGTTGCGGGCCCTACAAGCTGGTGGAGTTCAACCCCGGCGTCGTGGCGCGGTTCGAGCGGTACGCGGACGACTGGAACCAGGACCGCGGCTTCCTGCAGACGGTCGAGATGCTGTCGATCGTCGACGTGAACGCCCGGACGACGGCGCTTGCCTCGGGCGAGGTCGATGCCATCGACAAGCTCGATCTCAAGACGGCGGCGCTTCTGGGCCGCAATCCGGCGATCACCATCCATTCGATCCCCGGCCCGCAATACTACAGCTTCGCGGCGCGCACGGACCTGGCGCCCTACAATGACCCCAACGTGCGGATGGCGCTGAAATACGCCATCGACCGGCAGGAGCTGGTCGACAAGATCCTGTTCGGCCATGGCACCGTGGGCAACGACCAGCCCATCGGGCCCAGCTACCGGTTCCACAATCCCGACATTCCGCAGACCACCTTCGACCCCGACAAGGCGAAGTTCCACCTCAAGGAGGCCGGGCTTGACGGGTTGACCGTGCGGCTGTCGGCGGCCGATGCGGCCTTTCCCGGCGCGGTCGATGCGGCCACGCTCTACCAGAACTCGGCGGCCAAGGCCGGGATCACCATCGACACCAAGCGGGTGCCGAACGATGGCTACTGGTCCGATGTCTGGATGAAGGACGAGTTCAGCGCGGTCTACTGGGGCGGCCGTCCCACCGAAGACCAGATCTTCACCACCGCCTTCAAGGGCGGCGCGGCCTGGAACGACAGTTTCTGGACCAATGCGCGGTTCGACGAACTGCTGGTACAGGCCCGCGCCGAGCTGGACGAGGCCAAGCGCCGCGAGATGTATGGCGAGATGCAGCAGATCGTGGCGCAGGACGGCGGGACCATCCTGCCGATGTTCGCCAACTGGGCCTTCGCCACGTCAAGCCGCGTCGTGCATGGCGAGATGGCCTCGAACTTCGACCAGGACGGCGAGCGCTGGATGGAGCGCTGGTCGGTGGCCTGACCCCGGACGCCTTCACCGGCCCCCGGTGAAGGCACCTACGCGGGGCCTTGACCGAAGATGCGCCACCCGGACCCAAGCCGCCGGGTGGCCGCACCCACGAGAGCCGATGCAGGCGCGAGCCGATGCAGGCGAACGCGCGGCGGGATGCCCCTCAACTTGTCTTCAGCAGCGCCCAGAAGGCGGCTACCGGCGCGCTCATGCGCTCCTTGTTCTGCTTGATCTTGCGCAATTCGCGGCGGGTCAGCGGATCTGACGGCACGAAGAACTCGACCCCGTCCGGCTGATCGCGGACCGCGTCGAACGGCAGGATGCTCGCCCCCAGGCCACGCCTGACGAAAGACAGGATCGCGGTGGTATTGCGCGCCTCGAGCGTGCTTGTGGCCAGCAGCTCCCGAACCACCGGGGCATCCACCAGCCGGCACAGCGGATTTGCCACCAGCGGTTCATGCCGCAGCAGGCTCCAGTCGGACTTCCCCTCGCTTTGCAGGTGCGCGCTGTGCACCGGGCCCCCGGCGGCGCAGACGATCCCCAGATCATCGCTGAAAATCTGCTCGCCCTCCTGCGGATCGCCGGGCTGGGCCGACAGGATCCCGATATCGGCCTCGTCGCGCAGGATGCGGCGGCGCACCGCGGCGCTGTCGACATCGCTGATCTCGATGCGGACATCCGGGTGGCTGGCACGGAACCGGTTGACCACCTCGGGCAGAAGCGCCACCGCCGCCGAGGGCACCGCCGCGATGCGCACGGTGCCGACCAGCGAGATCGCATGCCGCCCGATCGCCTCGAGGCTCTTGTCGAAGACATCCGTGGCGCGCTGGCTTTCCTCCAGCACCAGCAGGCCCAGTGGCGTCAGGCGGCTCTTGCGGTCGGTCTCGAACAGCGGGGCGCCGATCTCCTCTTCCAGTTGCGACAGAACCATCGAAACCGCCGAGGGCGTGCGCCGCAGGACCTTGGCCGCCCCGGAAAGCGTGCCCCGGTCGGCCACGACGCAGAAGGTGCGTAGCATCTCGAGTTTGATGTGCATTCAGAAATCCTGAAGAAAGGTTCATTTAATTCAGTCTAACTGAATTTGTGCGCGGCGGGTACACCAATTGCCAGCAATCAGGAGAGACTCATGACCCTTCGCACGCAACTCTATATCGATGGCAGCTGGACCGACGGCGCCGCGCAGATCGAAAACCGCAATCCTTCCGACACCTCCGATCTGATCGGGATGTATGCCCAGGCCGACGCCGCCCAGCTTGACGCCGCCCTGAACGCCGCACAGCGCGCCCAGCCGCTGTGGTGGGCCGCCGGCATCCAGAAGCGCCATGACGTGCTGATGGCGATCGGCACCGAGTTGATGGCGCGGGCCGAGGAAATCGGCCGCATGCTGTCGCGTGAAGAGGGCAAGCCGCTGGCCGAGGGCAAGGGCGAGGTCTACCGCGCCGGGCAGTTCTTCACCTACTTCGCCGCCGAGACCCTGCGCAACCAGGGCGACTTGGCCGAGAGCGTCCGCCCCGGCATCGAGATCGACGTGCGCCGCGAACCTGTCGGCGTTGTCGCCATCATCAGCCCCTGGAACTTCCCGGTCGCTACCCCGGCGTGGAAGATCGCGCCCGCACTGGCCTTCGGCAACGCCGTGGTCTGGAAACCCGCCAACGTCACCCCCGCCAGCGCCATCGCCCTGACCGAGATCATCGCGCGCCAGGACATCCCCAAGGGTCTGTTCAACCTCGTCGCCGGTCCGGGCCGCGATGTGGGGCAGCGCCTGGTGGAAAGCCCGTTGGTCAATGCCATCAGCTTCACCGGCTCGGTGCCGGTGGGACGCGGGATCGCGGCGGCGGCCGTGCAGAACATGACCAAGGTGCAGATGGAGATGGGGTCGAAGAACCCGCTGATCGTCATGGATGACGCGGATCTGGATCTGGCCGTCACCCTTGCCGCCGGGTCTGCCTTTGGCGCGACCGGGCAGAAATGCACCGCCGCCAGCCGGTTGATCGTGCATGCGTCGATCCACGACGCCTTTGTCGAAAAGCTGGTGGTTGCGGCCAAGGCCCTGAAGGTGGGTCACGCGCTCGAGGACGGCACCCAGATCGGCCCCGTGGTCAGCGAAAGCCAGCTCAAGCAGAACCTTGACTACATCGAGATCGGCAAATCCGAAGGGGCCGAGCTGCTCTGCGGCGGCGACCGGCCCGACATGCCGACCGAGGGCTATTACATGGCGCCCGCGGTCTTCGCTGGAACGAAAAACGACATGCGGATCAACCGCGAAGAGATGTTCGCGCCGATCACCGCCGTGCAATCCGCCGACAGCTACGAAGAGGCGCTGTCCATCGCCAATGACACCCAGTTCGGCCTGACCGCCGGCATCGTGACCAAGTCGCTGGCCCGCGCCAGCCACTTCCGCGCCAACATGCGCGCCGGCTGCGTCATGGTGAACCTGCCGACCGCGGGCACCGACTACCACGTGCCCTTTGGCGGGCGCGGTGCCTCGAGCTTTGGCCCGCGCGAGCAGGGATCCTACGCGGCGGAGTTCTACACCACCGTCAAGACGGCCTACGTCTTTGCCGGAGAGCCGCAATGAGCTTTCTGATCGACGGGCTGCAATATGCCAACTGGTCGGAGAAGATCTTCCGCCAGATGCGCGAAGGGGGCGTGGACGCGGTCCACGTCACCATCACCTATCACGAGATGTTCCGCGAGACGGTGCTGGTGATCGAGAAGTGGAACCGCTGGTTCGAGCAATACCCCGACCTGATCTTCCAGGGCCGGACCGCCGCGGACGTGCAGCTTGCGCGCGACACCGGGCGCACCGCGATCTTCTTCGGCTCGCAGAACCCGTCCTGCATCGAGGATGACATCGGGCTGGTCGAGGTGCTGCACACGCTGGGCCTGCGCTTCATGCAGCTGACCTACAACAACCAGTCGCTGCTGGCCTCGGGCTGTTACGAGGACGAGGACACCGGCCTGACCCGCATGGGCCGCGCCGTGGTGAGCGAGATGAACCGCGTCGGGCTGGTGGTGGACATGAGCCATTCCGGCGAACGCTCGACCTTCGAGGCGATCGAGCATTCGACCCGCCCGATCGCCATCACCCATGCCAACCCGGCCAGCTGGCACGCCGCGCTGCGCAACAAGTCCGACGCGCTGCTGCGCGCCCTGGGGCAAAGCGGCGGGTTCCTCGGGCTCTCGACCTATCCGCATCACCTGAAGGACGGCAGCGCCTGCACGCTGCAATCGTGGTGCGACATGGCGGCGCTGGCGGTGGACCTGGTGGGGCCGGGCAATGTCGGGATCGGCACCGATCTTTGCCAGGACCAGCCCGATTCAATCGTCGAATGGATGCGCGTCGGGCGCTGGACCAAGACCATCGACTATGGCGAAGGCAGCGCCGACAACCCCGGCTTTCCGCCCATGCCCGCCTGGTTCCACGACAACCGCGACCTTGCCGCGATCCGCGGCGGCCTGCGTGCCGCCGGGCTGGACGAGGCCACCACCGACGGCGTGATGGGCACCAACTGGCACGCCTTTTTCGACAAGAGCTTCGGCGCACAGGCTGCGCGCGCCGGGCAGACCAGACGCGCCGCCGAGTAAGGCACCACATTCAATCTGTTTCGGGAGGAACAACAGTGACCGATACCAACACCCCCACGAACAGCGCCGCATCCGGGAGGATCGACAAGGCGCTGTTCGCCATCACCGGCGGCTTCATCGCCCTGTTCTGCGCCTATGCCTTCTTTGACATCGACGGGCTTTCGGCGCTGGTCGACGCCGGGTTCAACTTTTCTGCGCGATACTTCGGCCTCTACTGGCAGATCCTGCTGCTGGCGACCTTCCTGATCGGCCTTCTGCTCTGCGTCCTGCCCGGGTCCAGAACCCTGATGGGCGGGCTGAGCAAGCCGGAATTCAGCACCTTCAGCTGGGGGGCGATGATCATGTGCACCCTGCTTGCGGGCGGTGGCGTGTTCTGGGCCGCGGGCGAGCCGATCGCGCATTTCCTGTCCACGCCGCCGGTCTTCGGCGACCTGGGCGAGGACAAGCAGGCCATTGCCAATGCGGCGCTGGCGCAGAGCTTCCTGCACTGGGGTTTCCTGGCCTGGGCTATCCTCGGGTCGCTGACCACGGTCATGCTGATGCACTACCACTACGACAAGGGCCTGCCGCTCGAGCCGCGCACGCTGCTTTACCCGGTGTTCAAGGAACGCGCGCTGCACGGCCCCATCGGGCTGATCGCCGATGCCTCCTGTGTCATCGCGGTGGTTGCGGGCACGGTCGGACCGATCGGTTTCCTCGGCCTGCAGATGTCCTACGGGCTCAACGAGTTGACCGGCATTCCCGACACCTTCGTCACCCAGGCGATTGCGGTGCTGGCGCTTGTGGCGGTCTATACCGTGTCGGCGATCACCGGGCTGGCCAAGGGCATCAAGCTTTTGTCGCAGATCAACGTGATCCTCGCCGTGGCGCTGCTGGTCTTCATGCTGGTGGCCGGGCCGACCACCGAGATCTTTGCGGGCTTCTTCGGCGGCATGGAGGTCTACCTGACCCACTTCTTCGACCTGACGCTCTATCGCGGCGATGCCGGGCTGTTCGGCGATCCGGGCTGGCTGGGCTGGTGGACGGTGTTCTTCTGGGGCTGGTTCATGGGCTACGGGCCGCTGATGGCGATCTTCATCGCCCGCATCAGCCGCGGCCGCTCGATCCGTCAGATCATCCTCATGCTGTCGATCATAGCGCCGATCCTCACCAACTTCTGGTTCACCATCATCGGCGGCTCGGGCATCTTCTTCGAGATTGCCGAACCGGGTGTCATTTCCGGCCCCTTCGAGGGCTTCAACCTGCCCGCCGGGCTGCTGGCGATCACCGATGCAATGCCGATGGGCTATCTGCTGTCGATCCTGTTCCTGGTGCTGACCATGTGCTTTGTCGCCACCACCAGCGACTCGATGAGCTACGTGATCTCCTCCACCATGACCACCGGGGAACCTTCGTCCGGGCTGCGCGCCTTCTGGGGCCTGGTGATGGGGGTGATGGCGCTGATCCTGATCTCGACCGGGGCCGGTGGCATCGGCAAGCTGCAGAGCTTCATCGTGATCACCGCGGTGCCGGTGTCGCTGATCCTGCTGCCCTCGCTTTGGGATGCGCTGCGGATTACCCTGATGCTGGGCCGAGCGCCCGAGCAGGTCCGCGCCTGATCGCCCCTGGTGTGATGCGCCGCCGGCGCGTCACACCGCCCCCCGCGCCTTGCCTTCGACGTCCCTGCTATCCAGGAGAACCCGAGATGTCTCTCATTCAACCGACTGCGGCCCCCGAGACCGCCCGCTACCGGCGCCCGGCCTCCGAGGTCATGCGCCTTGCCCGGATGGGCAGCGGCCACCCGACCCGCCTGTCCTTTCTGCGCGTGCTGCTGCGGCGGCTGGCAGGCGAGGATTGGCAGATGGACCGCCCGGTCTGGAGCGTCGACGCCAGGGGCGTGGGCCACGCGGTCTACCGCGTCACGGGCGCCGAGCGGACCTACAGCCTTGTCGCCTTTGCCCATGACCTGCCGCCCGAAATGCGCTCGGACCGGGTGATCGCCACCGCCTGGGACGCCACCTTTACCCTGTTCGACGGCGACCCGACGCCGGAGGATATCGCCCGTCTGGCCGACAACGTCCCCTTGCAGGAGGCCGGTCGGATCAGTGTCAAGGAATTGACGCTGGCGCGCGCCAACCGCTCGGTCCGGCTCTTTGCCCATGTCATCGACGCGCTGGCGGCGGGCCATCAGCCCGAGGCGGAAGAGATCGCCGCCGTGGGCTACCTGATGCGGACCACCGCGGTCTACGGCTCGGGCAAATTCGGTGCGGCCGACCGCGACGACATTGCCGCGCGCCCGGAACTGGCCGCGCCCTTCCAGGTCGAGATGCTGACCGTCTGGCTGATCCGCGCCTTCACCGTCGATCTGGCCGAGCACATGGCCGCCGTCAAGGGCGGCGCACGGGCCGTCAGGCTCGACCCCGAGATCCGCCGCTCCCTCGGGGTCGGCAATTCCACCGGGCTGGGCATGGCGCCGTTCATCGTGCGCCACCCGGTCCTGCTCAACAACTGGATGACCGCCCGCGAAGAGGCGCTGGCGCGCGTGCGCGCCCAGCAAAGCGCCAGCCAAGCCGCCGTATCGCACCTGCAAGAGGTCGTGGTGGCCGCCATTGACAACGCAAAGGCCTGGCGCTCCGAGCACCCGGTCCAGGTGCCCAAGCTGCGCGATCTGCGCGGCGATCTCGACCTGCTGAAACAGACCTTTGCGACTTGGGATTTCCGCCAGCCGCACCCCTGGGATGAGCTCTGGACCTGGGGCGAAAGCGCGCTGACCCTCGAAGGACAGGAGGCGCTCTTGTCGCTGATGCTCGAGCCGCATGGCGCGCTGGTGGACGATCTCGCCGACCGGATGTGCGCCGATGAGGCCGCGTCGTTCCGTCTTTCGGGCGCAATGACCGTCGGCGAGCTGCGCGGCATCCTCGAGACCGATTATGCCTGGGCGCTGGCCATCGATTTCACCACGCCGGAGAACACCGCCCGCTTCTGGTACGTCTCCGAGGAAAAGCTCGAACCCCGCCTGGGCGACCGCGCCACCGAGGACGGCGCGACGCTGGAACAGCCCCTGTGCATCGCGCGCCTCGCCAGCGAGCTTTACGCCACGGTGCGGGAAATGGACGATGCCACGCCGGTGGCCTCGCTGCTGCTGGCCCACCCCGAACACCGCTATGCGGTGCGCCGCGCCCAGATCACCCGGGCCCATCCCTTCGCGGAGGTGCAGGACAACCTGATCGCCGACGACATGCTGCCCATCGACCTGTTGCGCTGCAAGCTGGCGTTTTTCGGCGCAAGCCAGTTCGACCCGAGGTCGGATCGCTGGGTGCGCATCAACCTATTCCAGGGCGCGCCCTATCCCGACGACATCAAGGCGGAGACATCCCGATGACACCCGTACCCCATGACCAGACGCGCGGCGATTCCACCCCGTTCTTCCGGGACGCCAAGCCCGCGCCGCTGTCGCGCAACGAGGTCGCCTCGCTTTGCATGAAGGCCGCGCGCGGCGCCGGCATGAGCTGGGGCATGGCCGAAGAGGCCGGGTTCGCCGCCGCCTGGCTGGCCGCCCATGGCATCGACGGCCCCGCGCATCTTGCCGCGCATCTCGAGCAGGCCCAGGGCCGCGCCTGGGCCGAGCTTTGCCCCAGGGTCACCCCCGGCGACTGGCGTGCCGCGGGCGGCGGAACGCTCTGCCCCATCGTGCTGGGCGCCACGCTCTGCGATCACGCCGCGTTGGCGCAGGGGCCGCTGGCGGGCTGTTCGATCACGCTGGGCATGGTGGACCATCCGATCCTCCTTTTGCCGTTCCTGGCCGAGATTGCGCGCCTTAACAAGGTGCTGGTCACGGTGACCTCTGCGCAGGTCACGGCCTGCATCGATGCCAGCGACACCTGGATGCAGACCGCAACCGAGATGCTCTCGGGCCAAGCGGCGGACCTGACGCTGACCGCCCGCGAAGGCGCGCTGAAAAACCCGCCCGCGCAGACCGCGCGCCACACCAAGACCAGCGCGGATACCATCGCCGCGCTCAACGCCTTTGCCATGCGCACCACCGTCCCGGCCTCGGAGCAATCCCGCGCCGGTGCCGGATCGACGCTTGGCGACAACGACTGAACAGAAAGGACCCCCCATGACACTTGAACGCCTCTCCCCCGGCCCGCGCATGAGCCAGGCCGTCTGCATCGGCAATATTGCCTTCCTCGCCGGACAGGTGCCCGACGATCTGGGCGCCGATATCACCGAACAGACCCGGCAGGTCCTGAGCAAGATGGACAAGGTGGTCGAAGAGCTTGGCGCGACCAAGGCCGACATCGCCTCGGTTCAGGTCTGGCTCGCCGACATGTCTGATTTCCAGGGCATGAACGCGGTCTGGGACGAATGGGTCGACCGGGTCGCCCCGCCGGCCCGCGCAACCGGCGGAGTCGCCCTGGCCCGTCCCGGAATGCGGGTCGAGATGATCGCCGTCGTGGCGCTTGGCGCAACCGGCTGAGCCTGGTCTCAAGGGTGGGGCGCGGCACCGGGTCGCCCTGCGCGCCTTGCCCGCGCCTCACCCATAACCGCAATCGAAACCGCGTCGATCCGTCCCCCGGATCGACGGATCAGACGCCGTAATAGTCGCGATACCAGGCCACGAAGCGGCCCACGCCCTCGCGCAGGTCGGTTTTCGGCGCATAGCCGGTGAGCGACTGCAAGAGCGTGGCATCGGCCCAGGTCGCGGGCACGTCGCCGGGCTGCATCGGCAGGAAATTCTTCTCGGCCACGCGCCCGGTGGCGCCTTCGATGGCCTCGATGAAATCCATCAGCGGCACCGGCTCGGAATTGCCGATGTTCACCACCCGCCAAGGCGCCACGGCGGACAGGCTGTCGCCCGGGGCGATCCCTGCCGGGTCCGCGGGCCGCTGCGGCACCGCGTCGATCAGCAGGCGGATGCCCTCGACCAGGTCGTCGATATAGGTGAAGTCGCGGCGCATGTCGCCGTGGTTGTAGACGTCGATCGCCTCGCCGTTCAGGATCGCGCGGGTGAACTTGAAATGCGCCATGTCGGGCCGCCCCCAGGGCCCGTAAACGGTGAAGAAGCGGAACATGGTGACCGGCATGTCGTAGAGATGGGCGTAGGAATGCGCCATCGCCTCGGTCGCCTTCTTGGTCGCGGCGTAGAACGACATCTGGCTGTCGGCCTTGTGGGTCTCGGCATAGGGCATCTCGGTATTGGCGCCGAAGACCGAGGAGGTCGAGGCGATCAGCAGATGTCGGCACGGCGTGGCGCGCACCGCTTCGAGAAGGTTGAAGGTGCCGATCAGGTTGGCATCGACGTAGGCCCGCGGATTGTCGATGGAATAGCGCACCCCGGCCTGGGCGGCGAGGTGGACGATGATGTCGGGCTGCGCCTCGGCCACCAGGTCCTGCAACACGCCCTCGGATTCGAGCAGCGCATTGACCGCCCGGAAGCCCGGCGATTGCAGCAGCATCGCCTGGCGGCGTTCCTTCAGGGCGACGTCGTAGTAGTCGGTCATCCCGTCGAAACCCACGACCTCGTAGCCGTCCTGCAACAGCCGCTGGCAGAGGTGGTAGCCGATGAACCCGGCCGAGCCGGTGACAAGCGCGCGGGGAATGGCTCAGCCCTCCATGATCCGGGCTTCGCGGCCGCGCCCGATGGAGATGTAATCGCTGAACCCGGCCTTCCTGGCCACATCCGCCGAGTAGATGTTGCGCAGGTCGGCCATCTTCGGCACCGCCATATCGCCCGAGATCCGCTCGAGATCCAGCGCGCGGAACGCGTTCCATTCGGTCAGGATCACCAGCAGGTCGGCGCCCGCCGCGGCCTCGTAGGCATCGGCGTACCAGCTCACCCCGGGCAGCAGCGCCTCGCCCTCGCGGCGGCCCTCCGGATCGCTGACCCGCACCTTGGCGCCGCCCCCCACGAGGGCGGGCACGATGGTCAGCGAGGGCGCGTCACGCATGTCGTCGGTATTGGGCTTGAAGGTCACGCCGAGCACCGCAATGGTCTTGCCATTGAAGCTGCCGTCGCAAAGGTCGCGCAGCTTTTCGACCATGCGGCGCTTGACCTCCTCGTTGATCTGGATGACCGCCTCGGTGATCTGCATCGGGCTGGCATGCTCCTGGCCGATCCGCGCCAGGGCCTTGGTATCCTTGGGAAAGCATGAGCCGCCATAGCCGGGCCCGGCGTGCAGGAACTTGTTGCCGATGCGCCCGTCCATGCCCATGCCGCGCGACACCTGCTTGACGTCGGCGCCGACCTTTTCGCAGAGCGCCGCGACCTCGTTGATGAAGGTGATCTTGGTGGCGAGAAAGGCATTGGCGGCGTATTTGATCATCTCCGCCGATTCCAGGTCGGTGGTGATGATCGGGAAATCGCGCAGGTAGAGCGGACGGTAAATCTCTTCCATGACCTTCGCCGCGCGCTCGGTCTGGACGCCCACCACCACCCGGTCGGGCTTCATGAAATCGTCGATCGCGGCGCCTTCGCGCAGGAATTCCGGGTTCGAGGCGACATCGAAGTCGAGATCGGGATTGGCCTCGCGCATCACCTCGGCCACCTTGCGATTGGTGCCCACCGGCACGGTCGACTTGGTGACCACGACAAGATAGCCCTTGGCGGTCTGCGCAATCTCGCGCGCGGCGGCCATCACGTAGGTCAGGTCAGCATGGCCATCGCCGCGCCGGGTCGGCGTGCCGACGGCGATGAAGACCGCCTCGGCCCCCTCCAGCGCCTCGGCCAGATCCAGCGTGAAGGACAGCCGCCCCGCCTCGACATTGCGCGCCATCAGATGGTCGAGCCCGGGTTCGTAGATCGGAACCTCGCCCATTTTGAGCCGCTCGATCTTGCGCGGGTCCTTGTCGACGCAGATCACGTCATGGCCGAAATCCGAAAAACAGACCCCCGAGACAAGTCCGACATAGCCGGTGCCGAGCATTGCAATCTTCATGAAAGTCTCCCGCAAATATCGCGCATGTTCTGCGGCAGCACCGGCCCTGATGCAAGGGAAAAGCCGGGGCTACATCCGCACGATGTCATCCAGCAGCGCCAGAAGCTGGCGCACCTTGTCCTCGCCCAGCGCCTCGCGCACCTGGGCGGCGATGGCGCGCGCCTCCTCGGCATTGTCGACGAGGATCTGGCGGCCCTTGGCAGTGATCGTCACCACCTGCCTGCGACGGTCGGCGGGATTGGTCTGCCGCGTCACCAGCCCCTTTTCCGACAGGTTCTGCACGATCCTGGTCTGGCTGGGCATCAACAGGCTCGACCGCTCGGCCAACTGGGTCGCATCCTGGGCACCGTATTCCTCCAGCACCCGCAGGATGCGCCATTGCTGCTCGGTCAATCCGCTGGCCTGCAGCATCTCGCGGATCGGCAACATCAGCTTTTCGCGGGCGCGAATCATCGCGATCGGCAAGGATGCCGCCGTGGGCGGCAGGTCGACGGGCGGCAGATCGGCGGGTTTGTCGGTCATGTCCCCGGTGTATCCGCTGGGTTAACCCCCTGCCAGCAAATTGATTGACAGGCGGGCCGTATTTACTTAACATCGCAAATAAATTGGAAGGAAAACCCGTGCCGCATGTCATCGTCGAATATTCCGGCAACCTGGAAGAGGCGCTGGATTTCCAGGGGTTTTGCGAGCACCTGCGCCAGGCAGCCGCCGGGATCGAGGCCTTCCCCACCCCCGGCATCCGCGTCCGCGCCACAAGGGTCGATCACTACGCCATCGCCGACGGCAACCCGGCGCATGGCTTCATCGACATCTCGATCCGCCTGCGCGGCGGTCGTCCCGACGCGGTGAAGAAAGACGCCACCCAGCGCATCTTTGACGCCGCCCAGGCCTTCATCGCGCCGGTGATGGCGCAGCGGCCCATCGCCCTCTCGCTGGAGATGCGCGACATCGACCCCGAGCTTTCGCCCAAGACCGGCACCATCCGCGACCACCTGGAGACATCCTGACATGTCCGATCTCGACCGCAACCTCGCCAAGCTCGATGGCTACCTCGCCCGCTTCCGCGACAGCGGCATCCTGAACCAGATCGGCGGCAAGGCCCTGCCCGCCGCCTCCGGCGCCAGGTTCGAGACCCGATCCCCGGTGGACGAAAGCCTGATCTGCACCGTCGCCAGGGGCGGCGCCGAAGACATCGACGCCGCCGCCCGCGCCGCCAAAGCCGCCTTTCCCGCCTGGCGCGACATGCCCGCCACCGAGCGCAGGACAATCCTGCACGCCATTGCCGACGGCATCACCGCCCGGGCCGAGGAAATCGCGCTCTGCGAATGCTGGGACACCGGCCAGGCGCTGCGCTTCATGTCCAAGGCCGCGCTCCGCGGCGCCGAGAACTTCCGCTTCTTCGCCGACCGCGCGCCCGCGGCCCGTGACGGCCAGAGCCTGCCCTCGCCCACGCTGATGAACCTCACCACCCGGGTGCCGATCGGCCCGGTGGGCGTCATCACGCCCTGGAACACGCCCTTCATGCTCTCGACCTGGAAAATCGCCCCGGCGCTGGCGGCCGGCTGCACCGTGGTCCACAAACCGGCGGAATTCTCGCCGCTCACCGCCCGCATCCTGATGGAGATCGCCGAAGAGGCCGGCCTGCCCCCCGGCGTCTGGAACCTGGTCAACGGCATGGGTGAGGACGCAGGCCGCGCCCTGACCGAGCACCCCGCGATCCGCGCCATCGCCTTCGTCGGCGAATCGAAAACCGGCTCGATGATCATGAAACAGGGCGCCGACACGCTCAAACGCGTGCATTTCGAGCTGGGCGGCAAGAACCCCGTGGTGGTCTTCGACGATGCCGACCTCGACCGCGCGCTCGATGCGGCGATCTTCATGATCTTCTCGCTCAACGGCGAACGCTGCACCTCGTCCTCGCGCCTGCTGGTGCAGGACACCATCGCCGACGACTTCGAGGCAAGGCTCATCCGGCGCATCAACACCCTCCGCGTCGGCCACCCGCTCGATCCGGCCACCGAGATCGGCCCGCTGATCCACAAGACCCATTTCGACAAGGTCACCTCCTACTTCGACATCGCCAGGCAGGACGGCGCCACCATCGCCGCCGGCGGCGCGCGCCAGGGCAAGACCGGCTGGTTCGTCAAACCCACCCTCTTCACCGGCGCCACCCAGGACATGCGCATCGCGCAGGAGGAGATCTTCGGCCCCGTCCTCACCGCCCTGCGCTTCAAAACCGAAGACGAGGCGCTGGAGATCGCCAATGGCACCCAATACGGGCTGACCGGCTATGTCTGGACCAACGACCTCTCCCGCGCCCTGCGCTTCACCCACCAGATGGAAGCGGGCATGATCTGGGTGAACTCGGAAAACGTCCGCCACCTGCCCACCCCCTTCGGCGGGGTCAAGGCCAGCGGCATCGGCCGCGACGGCGGCGACTGGTCCTTCGACTTCTACATGGAACAGAAACACATCGGCCTCGCCCTGGGCCACCACCCGATCCCCCGTCTCGGCGCCTGATCTTCATCTTGCCGGGAAAACTCCGGGGAGCGCGAGGGGCAGAGCCCCTCGTACAAACCAAAAGAGCGCGCCGCAGGCGCACAATGTCACAGGAGCTCGGCCCATGCCCGTACCCGCCCCGGTCCTCTACCCGCCGTTCAACATCCTCCGCCTGAGCCACGTCGAATACCGCGTCACCGACCTCGCCGCCTCGCGCGCCTTCTATGTCGACACCCTGGGCCTGCAGGTCACCGACGAGGATGACAGCACCATCTACCTGCGCGCCATGGAGGAACGCGGCCACCATTGCATCGCGCTGGTCAAGGCCGAGACCCCTTCGGTCGGCGTGCTCGGCTTCAAGCTCTACGACACCCCCGACCTCGACAAGGCCGCCGCCTGGTTCGAAACCGAGGGCCTGCCGGTGGACTGGGTCACCCGCCCCTACCAGGGCCGCACCCTGCGCACCCGCGATGCCTTCGGCATTCCGCTGGAATTCTACGTCCACATGGACCGGCTCGACCCGATCCATCAGCAGTACCGGCTCTACAAGGGCGTCAAGCCGCTCCGGATCGACCATTTCAACATGTTCTCGTCGGACGTCGACGCCTCGGTCGCCTTCTACAACCGGATCGGCTTTCGCGTCACCGAATACACCGAGGACGCGGACAGCGGCAAATGCTGGGCCGCCTGGATGCACCGCAAGGGCGGCGTGCATGACGTGGCCTTCACCAATGGCACCGGGCCGCGGTTGCATCACACCGCCTTCTGGGTGCCCAATCCGCTCAATATCATCGACCTCTGCGACCTGATGGCCACCACCGGCTACGTGTCGAACATCGAGCGCGGGCCGGGCCGACACGGCATTTCCAACGCCTTCTTCCTCTATGTCCGCGACCCCGACGGCCACCGGATCGAGATCTACTGCTCGGACTACCAGACCGTAGATCCCGACCTCGAGCCGATCAAGTGGGACCTCAAGGACCCCCAGCGCCAGACCCTCTGGGGGGCGCCCGCGCCGAAAAGCTGGTTCGAGCAAGGCAGCCTGTTCGACGGCGCGGAATTGCGCGACAGTGCGCTCAAGGCGCAGCCGATCATCGCACCGTAACGCCTGTCGCCGCGCAACAGAACGGGGAACGTCATGGACTGGAAAACCTTTGCCCGCCACGGGCGCAAGATCGCCGACTGGGGCGCGGGCTACCACGAGACCCTGCGCGACCGGCCGGTGCGGGCCCGGACCAAGCCGGGCGAGATCTTCGGCCAATTGCCCGCCACCCCGCCCGAGACCGGCGAGGACATGGCAGCGATCCTCGAGGATTTCGAGAAGATCGTGATGCCCGGCCTCACCCATTGGCAGCATCCGCGCTTCTTCGCCTATTTCCCGGCCAATGCCGCACCGCCCTCGATGCTGGCAGAGTTCCTGACCACGGTGATCGCGCCGCAATGCATGCTCTGGCAGACCTCGCCCGCCGCCACCGAGATGGAAACCCGGATGATCCTCTGGCTGCGCGATGCGCTCGGCCTGCCCGGCGATGTCACCGGCGCGATCCAGGACAGCGCCTCGACCGCGACCCTGGCCGCGGTGCTGACCATGCGCGAGTGCGCGCTCAACTTCAAAGGCAAGGAGGAGGGTCTGTTCGGCCAGACGCCCCTGCGGATCTATTGCTCGGACGAGGTGCACAGCTCGATCGACCGCGCCATCTGGTTTTCCGGCATCGGCCAGGACAACCTTGTGCGCATCCCCACCCAAGGCCCGCTGCGCGGCATGGACCCGGCGGCCCTGCGCAAGGCGGTGGAGGCGGACCTCGCCGCCGGGCTGAGGCCCGCGGGCATCGTCGCCTGCACCGGCGGCACCTCGACCGGGGCCTGCGATGACATCGACGCGGTGGCCGACGTGGCGCAGGATCACGGGCTCTACCTGCATGTCGATGCCGCCTGGGCCGGGTCGGCGATGATCTGCCCGGAGTTCCGCACGCTGTGGCAAGGGATCGAGCGGGCGGACAGCGTCGTCTTCAACCCGCACAAGTGGCTGGGCGCGCAGTTCGATTGCTCGGTGCAATTCGTGCGCGACAGCGAGGCGCTGATCCATACGCTGGCCATCCGCCCCGAGTACCTTCTGACCCATGGCGCCGACGGCATCACCAATTACTCCGAATGGTCGATCCCGCTGGGCCGCCGCTTCCGCGCGCTGAAGATCTGGTTCCTGCTGCGCAGCTACGGGCTGGAAGGGCTGCGCACGCGGCTGCGCAATCACGTCGCCTGGTCGCAGGCGCTTTGCGACCGGCTGGGCGCCGAGCCCGATATCGAGATCGTCACGCCGCCGGTGCTGTCGCTCTTTACCTTCCGCTATCGCCCCGCGGGCGTGGCCGAGGATGACCTCGACGCGCTGAACCAGCGGCTGGTCGACACGATCAACGACGATGGCCGCATCTACCTGACCCAGACGCTGGTGGGCGGGGCCAAGGCGATCCGCTTTCAGGCCGGCCAGTTCGACTGCACCGAAGAAGACGTGGCGCTGGCCTTCGACGTCATCACCGAAATCGCCCGCAAGGAGCTTTGACAGATGCGTTTCGTGACCTACCGCGCCGAAGGCGAGACCTTCTACGGCATCGAGACTGCCGCCGGGATCGTGCCGCTCTCGCCCGATTTCCCGCAGTATCCGACCCTGAAGGAGGTGATCGAGGCCTGCGCGCTCAAGGATCTCGCGCAGGCCGCCGTGGGGCGCGCACCCGAGCACCGGGATGTCAGCTACCTGCCGCCGATCCCCCGACCGGGCAAGATCATCTGCGTCGGCGTCAACTTTCCCGACCGCAATGCCGAGTACCGCGACGGGAAGGACGCGCCGCCCAACATGTCGCTTTTCATCCGTTTCCCCGAGAGTTTCACCGGCCACGGCCAGCCGCTGATCCGCCCGCCGGAAAGCCCGCAACTGGACTACGAGGGCGAGATCGCGGTGGTGATCGGCACACCCGGGCGGCGCATTGCCGAGGCCGAGGCCTACGACCATATCTGCGCGCTGACGCTGTGCAACGAAGGCACCATTCGCGACTGGGTGCGCCATGCGAAATTCAACGTCACCCAGGGCAAGAACTGGGACCGTTCCGGCGCCATGGGGCCGGGGCTTGTGCCCTTCACCCATGCCGCGCAACTGGACGACGTGCGGCTGACCACGCATGTCAACGGCGATTTGCGCCAGGACGACCGCACCGCGCGGATGCTGTTCCCGATCCGCCGGCAGATCGCCTATATCTCGACCTTCACCACGCTGGCCCCCGGCGACATCATCGTCACCGGCACCCCCACCGGCGCGGGCGCGCGCTTCGATCCGCCGAAGTTCCTGGTGCCCGGCGACGAGATCGTGGTCAGCGCCGAGGGCCTGGGCGCCCTGCGCAACACGGTCGAGGACGAGGCATGACGCCGGAGCAGATCCAGCAGGCCGCCGCCGATCTTCTGCGCGCCGAACAGACCGGCACGCAGATCGGCCTGCTGAGCCTGCGCCACCCCGCGATCACCATGGACGACGCCTATGCGATCCAGACCGCGCTGATGGCGCAGAAACTGGCCCAGGGCCGCCGGGTGATCGGCTGGAAGATCGGGTTGACCTCGCGCGCCATGCAGCAGGCGCTGGGCATCGACATTCCCGACAGCGGCGTGCTGTTCGACGACATGGCCTTCGACACCGGCGCCAGCGTGCCCCGCGGCCGCTTCATCCAGCCCCGCATCGAGGCCGAGATCGCCTTTGTCATGAAGGCCCCGCTTGGCGGCGCCGACCTCAGCCGCGACGATGTGCTGGCGGCGACGGATCACGTTTCGCCCAGCCTCGAGATTCTCGACACCCGCATCCTGCGCGCCGATCCCGAAACCGGCACGCCGCGCCGGATCTTCGACACCATCAGCGACAATGCCGCCAATGCCGGCATCGTGCTGGGCGCCGAGCGGCATGACCCTAGGGCCGTCGATCTGCGCTGGATCGGCGCGATTGTCAGCCGCGACGGCATTGTCGAGGAAACTGGCCTTGGCGCCGGGGTGCTGAACGATCCGGTGGCAAGCGTGCTCTGGCTGGCGCGGCGGATGGCGCAACATGGCCAGAGGATCGACGCCGGGCAGGTGATCCTGTCGGGCAGCTTCATCCGGCCGGTCGAATGCCCGCCGGGCACGCAGGCCCTGGCGGATTTCGGCCCCTTCGGCACGGTTTCCATCGGCTTCGACTGAAGGCGCGACCACCTATCCGAAAGGATAGGTCAACATCCGTTCGGAAGGATGCACCGCCCGCGGGATCGTGTAACAAGGCAAACACCACGTGGGAGACCGCCGATGACATCCCGGGCTTGCCGTCGCACCTTTCTTGCCGGGCTCACCCTGGCCTGCCTCGCCCCGGCGGCGGGGGCCGACCACCTGCGCGACCCCGAGGGCCCGGTGATCCTCACCGTTTCCGGCGCCATTGCGCATCACAACGCCGGGGATGAGGCGCGCTTCGACCTCGACATGCTGCGCGCGCTCGATGCGCGCGAGGTGACGACCTCGACGATCTGGACCGAGGGCGCGATCCGCTTCACCGGCGTCTCGCTCGACGTGCTGCTGGCGCATGTCGGCGCAAGCGGCAGCACCGTCGCGGCCCGGGCGATCAACGACTACACGGTCGAGATCCCGGCAAGCGACGCGACGCCCGAGGGCGCGCTGCTGGCCTACGGGATGAACGGCGCGCCGATGTCGCGGCGCGACAAGGGGCCGCTCTGGGTGATCTATCCCTTTGATGCCTCTGTCGATTATCGCTCGGAGGTGATCTATTCGCGCAGCATCTGGCAACTCGACCGGATGGAGATCCGCGAGTAACGCCATTCCGCCCCGGATGGTTCTCGCCTAGACTTCGCGCCATGGAACAGACGGGCCTCATTCACCGTTTCGGCGCCGGGCTTCTGACCGCCCTGGCGCTGGTCTGCGCGCTGATCACCGGCATCCTGGCGGCGCAACTGGCCGGTGAGCTACGCGCGCTGGCCGGCAACAGCACCGACAACGTGCAATGGAGCCTGTCGCAATCCGAGGTCGAATTCCTCGAATTCCAGGCCGCACTCGCGCGCGCGCGGCACAGCGATCCCCCCGACCTCGAGGCGGTGCGGCTGGAGTTCGACATCTTCTACAGCCGCGTCGGGACGCTGGAGGCCGGGCCGATCTATTCCGACATGCGCGCGCAGCCCGAGTTCGACGCGGCGCTGACCGAGATCCGCACCTTCCTGGACGCCGCCGCGCCGCGGATGGATGCCGCGGATCCGGCGCTGATCGCCGCACTGCCGGACCTGAGCGACAGCGCCGCGACCCTGCGGCACGCCCTGCGGCGGCTGACGGTCTCGGGGCTGATGCAGTTCGCCGCGGTGATGGACGACCGGCGCATGGCGATCCGGCGCACGCTCACCCGGCTGGCGGTGGTGGCGCTGGCGCTGGTCGGCGTGCTCGGGTTTCTGGCGTGGTATTCGCACCGCGTCGGCCGGCAGGCGCTGCACCACGGGCGCGCGCTGGCCGAGGCCCGCGACCGCGCGCTGGCCGGCGAAAAGGCCAAGGCCGATTTCCTGGCGGTGATGAGCCACGAGATCCGCACCCCGCTCAACGGCATCCTCGGCAATGTCGCGCTGCTGGAAGACAGCGATCTCGACGCCGATCAGGCCCGCTTCGTGCGCAACATGGGCGTCTCGGGCCGCGTGCTGCTGGACCATGTGGAGTCCGTGCTCGACCTGGCGCGTTTCACCCCCGGCCGGATCGCCCTGACGCAGGAGTCGCTGGAGGTGGACCGGCTCTTGCAGGACATTGTCGACAGCCAGGACAGCCACGCGCTGGCCCAGGGCAATCGCCTCAGCTGGGCCTGGGTGGGCACGCCGGAGCGACGGATTTGCGCCGACCGCGCGGCCTTGCAGCAAATCCTGCTCAACCTCGTGTCGAATGCGCTGAAATTCACCCGGCACGGCGAGGTCCGGGTCGAGGTCGAAGTCGACGCCCGGACCGAGGCGCGCGGCGAGATCGAGTTCCGCGTCATCGACACCGGCGCCGGGATCGCCGCGGCGGACCTGCCGCATGTCTTCGACGATTTCCGCACCACCGATGCCTCCTTCGGGCGGATCGCCGGGGGCACCGGTCTGGGCCTCGGGATCGCGCGGCGGCTGGTGCAGGCAATGGCGGGCGAGATCGGCGGGGAAAGCACCCTTGGCCAGGGCAGCGTGTTCTGGGTGCGCCTGCCGATCCTGCGCCCCGCCGAGGAAAGCCCCGCGGAGACCGCCGCGCCGGAGCGCCTGCGCATCCTCGTGGTCGAGGACAATGCCATCAACCTCGACGTTGCCCGCGACATGATTTCCCGGCTCGGGCACAGCGTCACCCCGGCCCGCACCGGGCGCGAAGGGGTCGCGGCTGCCACGGCCGAGGCCTTCGACCTGATCCTGATGGATATCGCCATGCCCGAGATGGACGGCCTGGCCGCGGCGTGCGCCATCCGCAGTTCTGGCGGGGCCTCGGCAAAAACGCCGATCGTGGCGCTGACCGCCAATGTCCGGCCCGAGGACCGCGACCGGTTTCGCGCCGCCGGGCTCTCGACCATCCTGACCAAGCCCTTGCAGAAGGACCGGCTCATCCGCCTTCTGGCCAGGCTGGGAGCGGTGCCGACGGCGACAGAGGACACGCCGCCCGACGATATCCCGCCCGGGTTGCGCGCGCGTTTCGACCGGGAAACCGAGGAATTGCTCGCATGGTTGGCCAGCCTGCCCGAGGACCGCGCCGACATTGCCCGGCGCTGTCACCGGCTGGCCGGAACCGCCGCGGTCTTCGGCCAGGCGGACCTGCGCCGTGCCTTGATCGCCTTGGAGGAGGCCGCCCGCGCCGGGGTGCCCTTTGCGCAGTTCGGGGTTCTGGCGGAGCGGCTTGCCGATCTCCGGGCCGACCGCGCCGCGCCGGGTGAGGGCGGGCGGGCCCGCCTCCCAGAGGCCCGCCTGCGGTCTGTTCCGTGAATGATGAACGCTGAACGTTCGAAACGTCCGCTATCGCCCGTCTTGCCGCGGCAAGGTCGCACCCGGGCGATCCCCATGCGCCCTGTGTCGCACAAGATCCGCTACCATACAGGAGGGGAACTCGGATATTGGCCTGTCCGAATGGAGAGGCGCCCTATCCTTTCGGATAGGCGTCAGATCGGCCGCCTCAGCCCTGCGCCGCCCGCGCGCCGAATATGGCCGCGCCGACGCGGACATGGGTCGCCCCGAAGGAAATCGCCGTCTCGAAGTCGCCGGACATGCCCATCGACAGCCCCTCGAGCCCGTTGCGCGCGGCGAATTTCGCCAGCATGGCGAAATGCAGGCTGGGTTCTTCGTCGATCGGCGGAATGCACATCAGCCCGCGCACCGGCAGATCGAGCCTGCGGCATTCGGCGACGAACCCGTCGACATCGGCGGGCAGGACCCCGGCCTTCTGCGGCTCTTCCCCGGTGTTGACCTGCACGAACAGCTCCGGGCAGGCGCCACGCTCCTGCGCCAGCCGCGCCAGGGTGGCGGCCAGTTTCGGGCGGTCGACGGAATGGATGGCCTGGGCAAGATCCATCGCCTGCCGCGCCTTGTTGGTCTGCAGCGGGCCGATCAGGTGCAGCGCGATGCCGTCGAACCGTTCGCGGTAGGCGGGCCATTTCTCTGCCGCCTCCTGCACCCGGTTCTCGCCAAAGACCCGGTGGCCCTCTTGCAGGATCGCCTCGACCCGGGCGGGCGGTTGCTGCTTGGACACGGCAATCAGCGTCGCGCTGCCCTCGGCGCGGCCCGCCGCTGCCTCGGCCTTGCGGATACGGTCCTGGATATCGCTCAAACCCATCACGGCCTCCTGTTGCAGGAAACGCCCTGCCCTTTCGCAGTTCGGGTTAGCAAAACGCCGTCCGAAAGAAAACGGACCCCGCAAAAGAAAAGAGCGGGTCCGAAGACCCGCTCTTCCCTGAATAAGGCGTGGATCGTTCTTAGAACGACATTGCCAGGCCGAGCGACCAGGTGTTGTACGACTCGTCGCTACCCGAGGTGAAGTCCTCGTGCAGGGTGTTGTGGTTGTAGCCCAGCTGAGCTGCGAGACCGCCACCCATGTCGTATTCGGCGGCAAGGCCGACACCCGAGGAGTGCACGTCGCCGTCGAAGGTGTTGCGGCCGTAGTTCAGGCCGATTGCCAGCGCGTTCATCTCGTAGGCAACGCCCAGACCAACGTGGTTGGCTTCGGTGCCGTCGGCGTCTGCCACGGTGTAGGTGAAGCCGGTGGTCACACCGTTCGAGAAGCCGGCGTCAACCGACAGACCGATGATCGACAGGTCGCCCGAGAAGGCGGTGCCGAAGAAGGTGTAGTTGTCGTCGTTCACGGCCTGGAAGCCGAGGCCAACGCCCAGAGCAACACCGCTCAGGTCACCTTCGTAACGCACGCCGAGACCCCAGACCGGGTCGTCGTTGCCGGAGTCGTCGATTTCAGCCGACAGCGATGCGGTCACGGTGTCGAACGAATAGTCGAAACGCGCGATCTGGCCGTCATAGAAGCCGTCGAGACCGTTGTTGCCGAAGCCACCCCAAGCGATGTGCTCTTCGTTGTCCTGGATCGAGCCGCCGGCATACGACACTTCGCGCATCGCCTTGTCGAATGCGCCGTCGGTGTCACCCATGGTCAGGGTTGCGCCGCCGCCGGAGATGAAGAAGGTTGCGCCGCCGTCGTCAGCGTCGTTCTGGGTCGCGTTCGAGATCGCGCCGCCTTCGTCGAGGTCAACGGTCGCGCCGAAGGTCAGACCGTTGTCGGCAGTGCCTTCCATCTTGAAGGTCACGTCGATGTCGGTGTGGAACTGCGTGACGATCTCGTCGTTGCCGTTGACCTGGCCCAGCACGTTCGTGGTGAAGAACTCACCGCCGAAGACGCCGATTTCGGCCTTACCGGTGATGTCGATGGTACCAGCGCCGGAGCCAGTGACTTCTGCCTGGGCGAAGCCGGCGGTTGCGACCAATGCGGTGGTAGCAAACAGGATATTTTTCATTGTTTCCCTCATGTGTCTTGTAGCACGTACCAAACCGGTCGCCCGGCTTTGATGGGTGTGTCTTGCACCCTGAGGGCCTCTTGATGCAAGCGGGTGCCCCATGTGTGGCCGCAACAAGGCAGGGAGTGATGCGCAATTGTCACAAGAATTCCGGGGCCCGGTCGCACCTTTGCCATCAAGCCGGTGTTCCTGCCCGAAACCGGGCGGAAATGACGGTGAATGAGCATCTTGTCGTCCCTGCCCCCGGCTTGTATTGAGGGGCCTGACGTGAACGGAACCGAGTGCGCAGGAGCCGAGTGATGACCGCGATTTCCAGAAAGGCCGCGATTCTTCTGGCCGGGGCTGCCTTTGCGCTCTCTGCCTGCGGCGCACAGTTCACCCCCGGCAAAAGCGCGGACGAGGCCCTGGAGACCGAGATCTACGGGTCGGGCGGGCGTCCGCAGTCGACGGTCTGGGATTTCTTCCGCGGCCCGCAGGACCGGTCGCGCATCGGAAGGGTCAACAAGTACATCTGGAACGCCTCGCTCGAGGTGCTGGATTTCCTCCCGGTGGCCTCGGTCGATCCCTTCACCGGGGTCATCGTCACCGGCTATGGCACGCCGCCGGGCGGCGGGCGGTCCTATCGCGCCACGGTCTACGTGACCGATCCGGCGCTGGATGCGCGCTCGCTGAACCTTGCGCTGCAGACCCGCGCGGGCCCGGTCAGCGCCGAAACCCTGCGCGCCATCGAGGACGCCATCCTGACCCGCGCCCGCCAGTTGCGCGCCCAGGACAGCAAGCTCTAGACACGGGCCTCGCCGGTGTGAAAGGCCAAGCGAAAGCGGGGCCTGCCCGGCCTTCAAACCCCTTTGACCCGCCATCAGGGCAGTTTTCTCCGGGCCATCATCCGCCCGGTGCCAGCCGCGCGCGGCGGGTAACCTGCCCGTCGCCCTGCGCCTCGATTCGCGCCAGCGCCGCCGCCAGAGGCTCACGCGCCACCGCCATGTGATGGGCATTGGCGTGCAGCAGAAGGTCCGGCCCGGCGACCCAGGCGACATGACCTTTCCAGAACAGCAGATCGCCGCGCTGCAAGGCGGCATCAGGCGGCAGGGTCCGGCCCAGCGCGGCCTCCTGCAGGTCCGAATCCCCCGGACAGGGAATGGCGCAGGCCAGGCACGCCGCCTGCACCAGCCCGGAACAGTCGATGCCGAAGCCGGAATTGCCGCCCCAGTGATAGGGCACGCCGAGAAACCGCTCGGCCACGGCGACCGGATCGGCCTCGGCCTGCGCCAGCGGGCGCAGGTGGGCCATCGGCACATAGGCGGTATAGCTGGTCTTGTGCCCCTCGGGCGCGGCGCGCAGTTGCGCGACCTCGGCCCAGCGGCCGGACTCATGGGTGGCGCCCAACTCCAGCGCGGTTCCGAAGGAGATCGGCAGCATCTCCTCGCTGTTCTTCAGCACCGGCACCGGCGCGAGATAGCTTTGCCGCGCGGCGACCACATGGGTGGGCCGGATCGGCGCCGCCTCGGCCAGCGCGGCGCGGCGGATGTAGCCGACGTAGCCGTCGCGCGCGGCGGCGCCGAAGACCCAGGTCTCGCCGATCTCCAGCGCCTCGAAGACCTCGTGCAGCACCAGCTCACGCTCGCGCCGCGGCGGGGCGCCCTCGGGCAGGGAATAGAGCCCGGCCACCGGCAGGGCGACGCGCAGCGGCACGGGTTCGGCGAAGGCCGCGGCCGCCACCTGGCCGCGCAGCGCCACATGCGCCACCCGCCCGTTGGACTTCAGCAAGCGCCGGTCGATGCTCACCCCTCGGCCTCCAGCCCCAGCAGTTCCGGCAGCGCGGCGAGGATGGCGCGCGCGCCCATGCCGACACCGCCCTTGGGGCGCGCCGGCCTGGCCTCGGGCTGCCAGCCGTAGATGTCGAAATGGGCGTAGCGCGTGTCGTCGTTGACGAAGCGGCGCAGGAACAGCGCGGCGGTGATCGACCCGGCGAAACCGCCCTTGGGCGCATTGTCGAGATCGGCAATCCCCGGTTCGATCATCGTCTCGTAAGGGTCCCAGAAGGGCATCCGCCAGAGCGGATCATGCGCCTCGCGCCCGCCGGCCTCGAGCGCGGCGGCGGTGGCGTCATCGGCATAGAAGGGCGCCAGGTCCGGGCCCACCGCGACCCGCGCCGCGCCGGTCAGGGTGGCCATCGAGATGACCAGGTCCGAAGGTTCCTCGCAGGCCAGCGCCAGCGCATCGGCCAGCACCAGCCGCCCCTCGGCGTCGGTATTGTTGATCTCGACCGTCAGCCCCTTGCGCGAGGTCAGGATGTCGCCCGGGCGGAAGGCCCCGGCCGAGACCGAATTCTCGACCGCCGGGATCAGCACGCGCAATTGCAAGGGCAGGTCCAGCGCCATGATCATCCGCGCCAGCCCCAGCACCGTCGCCGCGCCGCCCATGTCCTTTTTCATCAGCGCCATCGAGGCGCCGGGCTTGAGGTTCAGCCCGCCGGTGTCGAAACAGACCCCCTTGCCCACCAGCGTCAGCTTCGGGCCGGCCTCGCCCCAGGCCATGTCGATCAGCCGCGGCGGACAGTCCGAGGCACGCCCCACCGCATGGATCAGCGGCAGGTTCTCGGCCAGAAGCTCGGCCCCGCCGATCACCTTGCAGCTTGCGCCATAATCATTGGCCAGCGCGGTCGCGGCGGCCTGCAGCCCGTCGGGCGTCATGTCATTGGCCGGCGTGTTGATCAGATCGCGGGTCAGGGCCTCGCCGGCGGCAATCGCCTCGATCCGCACGGTATCGACGTCCTCGGGCGGGACCAGCATCACCGTCTTGCCGCCAGTCTCGCGGTATGTCTCGAAGCGATAGCCGTTGAGCAGCCAGCCCAGAAGCTCGGCCTCGACATCGCCCGGATCCTGCGGCAGCCCGCTTTCGATCACATAGGTGCCCTCTGGCAGGTTCTGCGCCACCGCGGCCAGGGCAAAGCGGCCACGCGCGCGATCGCGGGCCGAGCCGACCCCGCCCAGCGCGGCCTCGGGCGTGCCATCGTCGCCGGGAAAGAGCAGCACCTGCCCCGGCCCGGCCTTGAAGCCATTGGCCTCGGCCCAGCCCCGGGCGCTGGCATCCTGCGCCAGGCGCCAGGTGTCGAAGGCCTCGGCGGTCAGCAGCGCCAGAGGAATGGCGGGCGTGTCGGGATCGGCGAAGATCAGGGGGGTTGCGTCGGACATGAATAACTCGCTTCGGAGGGGACGTTTGCCCGCAGCCTAGGCATCGCGCAAGGCCCCCGCAATGGCCCTCGCGTGACTTTCATGTGTCGGCCCGGGCGCAGGGGCAGGCCCCCGCCCGCGGGACCGCCCGGCCCCCTCACATCATGAATTCCTGCAGGTCCCAGATCGCGGTCAGCGACCGCTCTCCGGTGCGGGCCAGACGTGATACCGTGGCGGCCAGCGCCACCGTGTCCTGCTGGTCGATGCAGGTGCAGACATCGCGCGCCACCCGGCTGAGCGCGGTCATGCCGATCTGGTCGGCGATCTTCGACAGCGACCGCAGGCATTTGCGCATCTCCGTCAACTCGCCGCGCCGATGCAGTTTGTTGGCATAGGACATGCGCACCGCGATCTCCTCCAACGCGCGGCAGACCACGTCCTCGGCGCTTTCATCGCCCATCCGGCGATAGAGATCCTCGATCCGGTCCTGGTCCAGCCGGACCCCTTCTTCATGTGCAAGCATTCGTACCTGTTCCACGGTTTTTCCCCTTCTCCTCAGGCCCCCACGGCTGGGCTGCAAGATGCCGTCAAAGGGTTCCCAAAACCTTGCGGCGCAGGCCAAAAATCCCTCGAATTCTCGGCAGTTTCTGCGTAGTACCGGGGGCAACGGACAGACGGGAGAACGCGATGCACTATGCCAAGCCTTTGCCGAAATACCTGATCCAGCGGTATCAGGGCTGGAAAGCGACGGATTACGCCGAGAATGCCGCCTGGTACCGGCGCCTGGCGACCGAAGGCCAGCGGCCGCGCGCCATGGTGATCTCCTGCTGCGACTCGCGGGTGCATGTCACCTCGATCTTCGGCGCCGACACCGGGGAGTTCTTCATCCACCGCAATATCGCCAACCTGGTGCCGCCCTATGCGCCCACCGGCGACCACCACGGCACCTCGGCGACGGTGGAATACGCGGTCAAGGTGCTGAAGGTGGCGCATCTGATCGTGCTGGGCCATTCGCAATGCGGCGGCGTGCAGGGCTGCATCGACATGTGCCAGGGCAAGGCGCCGGAGCTGGAGGAAGAGACCTCGTTCATCGGGCGCTGGATGGAGATGCTGCGTCCGGGCTATGACACGGTCAAGGATGTCGAGCCCGGTGAGCCGCAGGCGCGCGCGCTCGAGCGGCGCGCGGTGGTGATTTCGCTGGAGAACCTGATGACCTTTCCCTTCGTGCGCGAAAAGGTCGAGAGCGGCGAACTGACGCTGCACGGCTTGTGGACCGGCATCGGCGAGGGCGCGCTCGAGGAATACACGCCGGCGTCGGATCAATTCCGGCCGGTCGGCGGGTAATCACGCCAGCAGCGTGCCGCCGCCCAGCCCGTCGCGCGCGGCCAGCACCTTGGCCCTGCCCAAGCGGCAGGTCAGCGACCCGAGCGGGTGGCCCAGGAACTTGCACGAGCAGATCCGCTCGCCGCTGTCGCGCTCGGTCAGCACCAGGCGGCCCTGGTGAAAGCCGAGGCCGAAGCCCTTGCGCGACAACCTGCGGCGCAGGTTGGCCCAGCTCGTGGCCTGCTGAAAGACCGGCTGCAGCAATGCGCGCAGCAGAACCCCGGTTTCACAGTCCAGCCGATTGCTGACCCGGGCGCCGCGCCAGCGGGTCCGGACCAGGTCGGTCTGCGGGGTGATGTCCGGTTGATGTAACATGCTCTCGCCCTCCTGACGGAAAAGATCTCATGGAAACATGGCAACAAGGTGGCAACTGTGGTGTGATGTTGCGCCATTGCTGCGACAGGAGACATATTGTTGCGGGAGTGTTGAAAGTGCGTCACCGGGGCGTGCGTTTACCCTTTTCTAACCCTCCTCGGGGACAGTGGCGTCATGCAGGTTCACGAGGTCACATTGAAATTGCTGGCGCCGCAGTTGCAGGCGGCGCAACGGCTGGCGCAAAGGCGCGATGTCACGATCGGGCAGATCCTGCGCGACGCGCTGGCGGCGGAACTGCGCCGCGCCAGCCGCGCCGCGAAGACGCCCGCAAGGGCGGATGAGCAGCTCCTCGCGCCCTTGCGGGCACTCCTCGCCGCCGAGATCGCCGAAGCCGCGGGCTGGGGGGATCTGCAGGCGCGTCTGAAAGCCAGGGGCTATGCCTTTCGCGAAGCCGGCGGCGGCCTTGCGCTGCACAGCTTTCCCGAAGGCACCCGGTTGTGCAAGGCCTCGGAACTCGGCGCCAGCTATTCCACCCTGATGCGCCGCTTCAACGCACCCTTCCCCGGCCATGCCCATCGCCACCTGGTCGAGCGTCACCTGGGCCATGACGACGCGGGGGTCGCGGATGTCCGGGCGCCACGCAAAAGGGCCGCCTCGCGGCGGCCCCATGAGTGACGCAATGGGCGACGGTTCAGCCCTTCTTCAGGACCTTGTTGCCCAGGGTTTCGGCGATCTGCACCGCGTTCAGCGCCGCGCCCTTGCGCAGGTTGTCGGAGACGCACCACAGGTTGATCCCGTTGTCGATGGTCGAATCCTGGCGGATGCGGCTGATGAAGGTGGCGAAATCGCCGACGCATTCGACCGGCGTGACGTAACCGCCATCCTCGCGCTTGTCGATCACCATGACGCCCGGGGCCTCGCGCAGGATGTCGCGGGCCTCGTCCTCGCCGAGGAAGTCCTCGAACTCGATGTTCACCGCTTCCGAATGGCCGACAAAGACCGGCACCCGCACGCAGGTGGCGGTGACCTTGATCGAGGGGTCGATGATCTTCTTGGTCTCGACGACCATCTTCCACTCTTCCTTGGTCGAGCCGTCTTCCATGAAGACGTCGATATGCGGAATCACGTTGAAGGCGATCTGCTTCGGATAGACCTTGCGTTGGTAGTTGTCGGTCGGGTTGTAGACCGCCTTGGTCTGGTCCCAGAGCTCGTCGATGGCCTCCTTGCCCGAGCCAGACACCGACTGGTAGGTCGAGACCACCACGCGCTTGATCCGGGCGCGGTCGTGCAGCGGCTTGAGCGCCACCACCATCTGCGCGGTCGAGCAGTTGGGATTGGCGATGATGTTCTTCTTGGAATAGCCGTGGATCGCGTCGGCGTTGCATTCCGGCACGATCAGCGGCACGTCCGGATCGTAGCGGTAGAGCGAGGAATTGTCGATCACCACGCAGCCCGCTGCCGCGGCGATCGGCGCGTATTTCTTCGTGGCATCCGAGCCGATGGCAAAAAGCGCCATGTCCCAGCCCTTGAAGTCGAAGGTGTCGAGGTCCTGGGTCTTGAGGGTCTTGTCGCCAAAGCTCACCTCGGTGCCCAGCGACCGGCGGCTGGCCAGCGCGGCGATTTCGTCGACCGGGAATTCCCGCTCGGCAAGGATGTTGAGCATTTCGTGGCCCACGTTGCCCGTGGCACCAACGACGACGATACGGTAACCCATCTTTCCCTTTCCTTTGCATCAGGGTGAAGTCGCCGCGTCATACAGGGTTGCGGGCCAAGTTGAAAGGGGCCACCCTGCGGCGCAGCACGGACGTGCGCGGGGGCTCTGCCCCCGGACCCCCGGGATATTTCCGAACCAGAGAAGGACCGGGGCTGTCTTCAGTCCAGCCGGTCACGGCTGAACACATAGGGAATGAATCCGGCTACGGTGATCGCGGCGAAGACCGCGAAGACCGCGCCGTAGCTCTCGGCCACCGGGGCCTGGGCGGCGGCCGCGCTTTGCACCTTGCCGGTCACCATCTGGAAGATGCCGACCCCGGCGATGCCGAAGAGGTTCATCAGCGTCACCCCCCGCCCCACCAGGTGCGCCGGCACGAAGCTGCGGCCATGGGCCAGCACCAGCGGAAAGGTCATGCCGAAGGCGCCGACGATGCAGAACAGCACCACCGCGGCAAAGGCGCCCGGCGCGGGCCAGAGCCAGAGCGCGCCGCAGCCCAGCGCCACCACCACGTTGCCCGTCAGCACCACCCATTTGCGGGTGCCGAGCAGCCGGTCGAGCGGGCCGTAGGCAAAGGTTCCGGCGATCATCGCCGCACCCATGGTCAGCGTGGCGAGGCCCACCGCATGGGCCGTCATGCCCTGCACGTCGCGCAAGTAGGGCCCGATCCAGACCGCGCGCAGCCCGGCCGCGGCAGCGTAGTTGACGAACATCATCGGAAAGATCAGCCAGAGCGCCGGCATCGCCAGGATGTCGAGCACCGAGCCTTTCTGCTCGGTCTCGACCGGGGGCGGATCCTGGACCGTGAAAAACAACGCCAGGGCAATCGCCGCCGTCGCCGCCGCCAGCACCCAGAGGGTTTCGCGCCAGCCGATCGCCTCGACCAGCAGGGTCAGCGGCACGGTGCCCAACAGGTTGCCCAGGGTGCCGACCCCCAGCACGATGGCCGCCAGCGAGGCGAAGACCGCCGGGCGGTACATCCGCGCGAAGGTGTAATACGAGGCCATGAGCACCGGCGAACACCCCAGCCCGATCAGCCCCATGGCCCAGGCCACGTGGGACGGGCTCTGGGCCAGGGCGAAGGCCGCCGCCCCGCCGGCCCCGCCCAGCAGCAAGAGGCTGGCCGAGGTGCGGCGCGGTCCGATCCGGTCGAGCGCCCAGCCCACCGGGATCTGCATCGCGGCAAAGACCAGGAACCAGGTGCCCGAGGCGGTCGCCAGGTCTTCGGGCAGCGCCCCGAGGTCGCGCTCCAGCACGTCGGCCATGACCGCGAGGAAGGAGCGGAAAAACTGGCTGAAGACATAGCCGAGCGTCAAAAGGATGATACCGGCGTTCATGGCGGCTCCGGGGGAGAGGGACGGTGCTGGATTACACGGCGCGCGCGCCGAGACAAGCCGAAGCGTGACGCCCGGCCCAGTGCCCGGTGGCGAAACAGGCGGTCAGCAGGTAGCCGCCGGTGGGCGCCTCCCAGTCGAGCATTTCGCCGGCGACGAAGACCCCGGGCCGGGCCATCAGCTCCAGCCCCGGGGCAAGCGCGTCGAAGCGGACGCCGCCGGCGGTCGAGATCGCCTCGTCCATCGGGCGCGGGCCGTCGTGGCGCAGCGGCAGGCGCTTTATCCGTGCGGCAAGCGCGGAAGGGTCGGAGGGCAGCGGGCGGGCGAATTCCATCAGCAGCGCCTGGCGCACCGGGTCGAGCCGCGCGGCCTTACGGATAAAATTGGCGGCCGACATCTTGCCGCGCGGCCTCGACAGCCGCTGCGAAAGTGCCTCTTGCGACAGGTCGGGCGCGAGGTCGACGCTCAGCGCCGCGCCGTCGCGGACCGAAGCCGAGATGGCATAGATGCCACCCCCTTCCAGACCGCGCGCGGAGATCACCGCCTCGCCCCGGCTGGTCACCTCGCCCGCGTGCCAGCAGACGCCCTTGACCGGCGCGCCGAAGCGCGGCGTCATGTGGTCCGACCAGGGCACTTTCAGGCCCATGTTGGCCGGTTTGAACGGCGCGAGCGCCACGCCTTCGGCGTCGAGGATCCCGGCCCAGGCGCCGTCCGATCCCAGCCGCGCCCAGCTTGCCCCGCCCAGCGCGAGCACGGTGACCTCCGCGGTCACCCGCTGCGCGCCCTCGGGCGTGTCGAAAAGCGCCGCCGGCCCGTCCCAGCCGCGCCAGCGCCAGCGCATCCGGCGCGTCACCCTCAGACCGTCCAGCCGCGTCAGCCAGGCGCGCAGCAGCGGCGAGGCCTTCATCGCCTCGGGGAAAACCCGACCGGTCGGGCCGGTGAACAGAGGCTGGCCCAGCCCCTCGGCCCAGGCGCGCAACTCGTCCGGGCCAAAGGCCGCCAGCATCGGGTGCAGCACCGCGGCCCCCGCGCCATAGGCGCGCAGGAAGGCCTCGGGGGCTTCGGCCCTGGTCAGGTTCAGCCCGGATTTGCCCGCCATCAGGAACTTGCGCGCGGGCGAGGGCCGGGCCTCGGCCAGCAGCACGGAATGCCCCGCCTGCCCCAGCACCTCGGCCGCCATCAGCCCGGCAGGCCCGCCGCCGATGACCAGCGCCGCGGTCTTCATCTGCGGGCGTCCGCAGCCTGGTCGGAGGGCGCATCCATGTCGGTCAGCACCGGGATCTCGCCTTTCACCTCGATCACGCGATGCGGATAGGGAATCTCGATGCCATTGTCCTTGAGCGCGTTCCAGATCAGGAAGAGCACATCCGAGGTGAACTTGTTGGGCCCGTCATCCAGCCCGTTGACCCAGAATTCCACCGCGAAATCGACGCCCGACTCGCCAAAGCCGCGCAATTCGCAATCGGGCGGATAGGGCGCGTCGAGCACCCGGGGATGGGTCGCCACCGCGGCCTCGATGATCGGCGGCACGGTGTTGATGTCGGTGTCGTAGCTGACCGAGAAGGGCGCCTCGAAGCGGTTGGCGCTGCCCTGGTCGGAGTAGTTGACCACGCGGGTGACGATGAAATCCTCGTTCGGGACCACGATCCAGCGGCCATCGAAGCTTTCGAGAATGGCGGCGCGGGCGGTCATCTTGACGATGGTGCCGGCCTCGCCGCCGTCAAGCTCGACGTAATCGCCCACGGTGGCCTGGCCCTCGAGCAGCAGGATCACGCCGGAGATGAAATTCGAAGCGATCTTCTGCAGCCCGAAGCCGATGCCGACGCCCAGGGCACCCGTCAGCACCGCCAGCGAGGTCAGCGGGATGCCCATGATGTTCATGAAGACCAGGAAGGCGACGCCGAAGATGGCGATCTCGGCGGCCTTTTCGGCCAGTTGCCGGGTGGCGGGGCGCATGTCCTCCTGCTTCTGGATCAGCGCGGCGGATTGGTCGTTCGACCAGCGCCCGAGCCAGAAGATCACCCCGCCGATGATGATGAACTGCACCAGCGACAGGACCGAGAACGACAGGTTGCCCAGCGGGATGATCGTCTCGGCCAGGCGGTCCTGCACCAGGTCGAGCAACCCCAGCACATAGAGCCCCGCGACCGGCACCAGCAGGTAGCGGCCGATGGTCTTGAAGAGCTTGTCCTGGACGATGTCGTTGACCAGCGCGCGCACGGCAAAGAACAGGAACAACCGCTTGCCGAAGGCGATCACCGCGCCGCTGTCGAAGATCGAGCGCACCACCGCCTCGCCGATGCCGGTGAAGGCATAGGCCAGCAGCGGCAGCAGCAGCGGCAGGAACTGGCGCAGGAAGTGGCGCGCCTTGGCCAGAAGGCCCAGATGCCCCTCCTGCGGGGTGAGCCAGCGGGTCAGAACGGGTTGCAGCCGGGCATTGACGACCCGCGCGGCGAACCAGGCGACCAGCAGCAGGCCGAACTGCGACCAGGCCTCGGGACTGAGCAGCCAGGTCTTGGCGAGGTCCCATCCCTGCAGGGCATAGCCGTATGCCTGTTGCACAATCTCCGGCTGGCTGGCGAGATCGAACTCCATCCTTTTGTCCCCGTACTGCAAAGCGCCTGTCCGAGTGATGCCCGCCCGCGGCCCGGCTGACAAGCTTGCGTGACGGGTCGGGGGAAGCCGAGGCTCTGGATTTTGGCCGCGGCGCCGCTAGGATTTCGGGCATGAGCGAGGACGACGATCCGATCTGTCCGCTCTGCGGGCGGCCGATTCCGCCGGGGGCGAAGCAATCGCTGCACCACCTGGTGCCCAGGCTGAAGGGCGGCAAGGGCGGGCCGGTGGTGCGCCTGCACCAGATCTGCCATTCCGAGATCCACGCCACGCTGACCGAGGCGGAACTGGCGCGCGACTACCACACCATCGCGGCGCTGCGCGCGCATCCGCGGCTGGCGCGGTTCCTGGCCTGGGTGGCGAAACGCCCGCCGGGGTTCCATGCGCGCAGCGCCGGCGGGCGGCGCAAGGGTTGATCCGGATCAGGGTGCGGGCGCGCGCCTTGTGCGAGAAAGGGGCAGCGAAAGGAGAGCCTCATGTCCGTGACCTATACCGAGATCCCCGAGAAGCGGCGCTGCGAGTTCACCGTCAGCGGGCATATCAGCCATGACGATTACCTGGCGATTGCCGAGCCGATGGAGAGGTTCGTCGAGACCCATGGCAAGGTGCAGATGATCGAGGTGGTCGATCATTTCACCGGTTTCGATCCTTCCGTGCTGTTGCCGGGGATCCGCTTCGACATCAAGGTGGTGCCGCATGTCACCCATATCGCGCTGGTGACCGATATCGGCTGGATCAGCCCGATTGCCCGCGCGGTGGGCGGGCTGCTGCCGACCCGGCTGCGGGTGTTTCCGCGCGACGGGCTGGAGGAGGCGCGGGCCTGGCTGGATGCGGAACTGGCCGCGGGCTGAGGGGGCGTGATCCCGAGGCGCGCCTGCGGCGCACAGGTCTGGTGGGCTTGGCGGCGATGCGAGCCCGCTGTCCGGGGCGGTGTGCCGGTGGTGCGGACGGGAGCCTCCGGCGGGAGTTTCTTGGGCAAGATGAAGCCCGGGGCGGTCAGGCGGGGGACTGGCAGAGCGCCTTGATGCCATGGGCGATTTCGCGGTCGGCGGCCAGGGTGTCGGCGGCGAGGGTCTGCAGCGTCTCGCTGAGGGCGTCGCGGGGAACCAGCCGGTCGACAAGGCCGAAGGCCAGCGCTTCCTCGGCGGTCAGGCGGGCGCCCGCCATCAGGATCAGCCGGGCGCGGGCCGGGCCGACCAGCGCCGCCAGGCGCGCGGGATCGGAGGGCTGCGGCAGGTAGCCGAGTTTCATCACCGGGTAGAAGAAGCGGGCCTCGGGCACCGCGATCCGCAGGTCGCAGGCCAGCGCCATGCCGAAGGCACCGCCCGCCAGCGTGCCGTTGAGCGCGGCGATGGTCAGCCCGGGCAGCCGGGCTATGGCGCCGGAGACCCGTTCCCAGACGTCCGACGTGGCGAGACCGGCCTTGGCGGCCTCGAGATCGGCGCCGGCGGAGAAGACCTTGCCGGCGCCGGTGAGCACAAGGACCCGGGCGTCGCGGGCCTCTTCGGCGATGCGGGCGATGTCTTCCAGCATCTGCGGCGTCAGCGAATTGGCCTTGTCCGGGCGGTTGAGCGTGAGGGTCCAGAGCCCGCCGTCGCGCGCAAGCTCGATCATTGCACGAGGCCCAGCTGCCGGCGCCAGGCCTCGTCGCGCAGCGACAACTCCTCGCCCAGGTGCGCATCGCCCGCCGGACCGGCCATCCAGAGCAGCGCCCGGGCCACCCATTCGGGCGGGATATGCGCCGACCAGTCGAGCTGGCTGACCGGGTTGATGCCGCTGGCCTTGATCTCGCGCTGCATTTCCGTGGCCACGGTGCCGGGCGAGAGGCCCAGCGCGCGGATGCCCAGAGCGCGGCCTTCCATGTCGGCCGAGCGGGTGAGCATGGCGGCGCCGGCCTTGGAGGCGCAGTAATGGCTCCAGGCCTCGACCGGGCCATGGGCGGCACCGGAGGAAATGGTCAGGAGCGTGCCGCCGCCCTGGGCGATCATCACCGGCATGGCGGCGCGCATCCCGTGGTAGACGCCCTTGAGGTTGACGTCGATCACATGGCCCCAGGCCTCTGGGTCGGAATCTGCCAGCAGCGAGATCGGCTCGACCGCGCCGGCATTGTTGATCACCACGTCGAGCCGCCCGAAGGCCTCGACCGTGGCGCGGACCGCCGCCTCGACCTCCCAGAAGCGGCTGACGTCGCAGGGCACCGCCAGCGCCCGGGGGCCGATTTCGCCGGCCAGATCCGCCAGGCTTTCCTGGCGGCGCGCCACCAGCACCACATTGGCCCCCGCACCGGCGAATTCCCGCGCAGCGGCGGCGCCGATGCCGCGGCTGGCACCGGTGATCAGAACGCTTTTTCCGGACATCGTGTCGGACATGGAAACCTCCAGCAAACAGGGCACGTTGCACCTTTAGGTAGCGGCTCGTCCCGGCCGCGTCCAGCCGCGCGCGCCCCGGGGCGCCCCGGGCAATGGCACCCTCTTGACCTCCCCCCGCGTGCAAGAGAAGCTGTCGCCAGACATTCACATGGAAGGCGTATTGGTCATGACCTCTTGGAAATCACTCACCGGTTCGACGGCTTTGGCGGTCGTCCTGCTGGCCCGGACGGCCGCGGCGGACGTCACCCCCACGCAGGTCTGGGACGATCTGAAGGGCTATATGGAAGGCTACGGCTACGAGGTCACCGCCAGCGACTCGTTGAGCGGTGACACGCTGACCGTCCGCAATATCTCGATGACCGTGCCGATCCCGGAAGAGGACACCAGCATCACGATGACGATGCCCGAGATCGTCTTTACCGCCAATGGCGGCGCGGTCGACGTGGCCTGGCCGGCGGCCATGCCGGTGACCTTCGCGGTCGATGCCGATGGCGACGAGGTGACGGCGACCCTGCTCTACGAGACCACCGACCTGGCGATGACGGTGTCGGGCGATCCCGGTGCCACCTCCTGGGCCTATTCGGCGGCCACCACCCGGGTGTCGCTGAACGAGCTGGTGGTCGATGGCGAGACCATCCCGCGCGAGGTCGGCCGCGGCGAGCTGGTGCTGACCGGCATGGCGGGCACCTCGGCGATGGCCACCGGCACGATGCGCGACATCGAGCAGTCGATGACCATCGACAAGGTGACCTATGACATCGCCGCCCGCGACCCCGACGATGCCGAGAGCACGCTGCTGTTCAAGGGCCATCTCGACGCCCTGGCCTACAGCGGCGCCGGCAGCCTGCCCTTGGACATCGATCCCGAGGATCCGATGGCGCTGATGGCGGTGATGAAGATGAACGGCAGCTTCACCTACGGCGGCGGTGCCACCCAGTTCAACTTTGTCGAGGACGACGAGTCGGTGAATTTCACCTCGGCCTCGACCGGCGGCACCTTCGACATGAAGATGAGCCCCGAGGCCTGGTCCTATGACGTGCTGGTGCGCGGCTACGACATGCAGGTGCAGGGCGGCGAGATCCCCTTCCCGATGGCGCTGAAGGCCGGCGAGATCGGCGGCAACCTGGCGCTGCCGGTGGCCCGCACCACCGAGCCTGCCGATGTGGCGGCCGGGGTGAACCTGACCGATTTCGAGATGAACGACCTGATCTGGAACATGTTCGATCCCGGCGCGCAGCTGCCGCGGGACCCGGCGACCATCCGGGTCGACCTGACCGGCAAGGCGAAGATGCTCTTCGACCTGTTCGATCCGGCCCAGCAGCAGGCCATGGCCCGGGCCGACATGCCCGCCGAATTGCACGAGCTATCGCTCAACACGCTGGTGGTCGATGCGCTGGGTGCCATGCTGAGCGCCTCGGGCGCGTTCAGCTTCGACAATTCCGACCTGCAGACCTTTGGCGGGGTTCCGCGTCCGCAGGGCGTGCTGACCGCCGAGTTGTCCGGCATCAATGCGCTGCTCGACAAGCTGGTGGCCATGGGGCTGATCCCCGAGGATCAGGCGATGGCCGGGCGCATGATGATGGGCATGTTCACGGTGCCGGCGGGCGACGACAAGATGACCTCGAAGATCGAGATCAACGAACAGGGCCATGTCCTGGCCAATGGTCAGCGCATCCAGTAGGCGCGCCGCACCTCGAGAACCAGCAAAGGCGGGCCATGATGGCCCGCCTTTTTCGTTGCGCGGCGCTCAGAGCAGGGCGTTGACCAGTTCCGGCGGGCGGCAGATCTTCACGCCCTTGGGCGAGCAGACCAGCGGACGCTCGACCAGTTCGGGATGCGCCACCATGGCCTCGAGGATCGCGTCTTCGCCGACGCCCTCGTCCAGCAGCCCGAGGTCCTTGGCCGGTGCGCCGCCGCGCAGCGCGTCGCGCGCGGCAATCCCGGCCACCGCGAAAAGCGCCTGGAGCTGCGGCTTGTTCCAGCCGGCCTCGAGATAGGGCACCACCACCGGATCCTCGCCCGCTTCGCGAATCAGATCCAGCGTTTCGCGGGATTTGGAGCACCTGGGATTGTGAAAGATTACCACCGTCATTCGGATCACCCGTTGAGTTTGCGAAGGCGCGCCGTGACCGACAGGCCATGCGCTTGGAGACTTTCCGACCGCGCCAGCACCTCGGCCGCCGGGCCGCAGGCACGCAGCGCGTCGGGCGACATCTTCGAGATCGTCGTGCGTTTCATGAAATCCAGCACCGAGAGGCCGGAGGAAAACCGCGCCGAGCGGGCGGTGGGCAGCACGTGGTTCGGCCCGCCGACATAGTCGCCGATCGCCTCGGGCGTCCATTGGCCGAGAAAGATCGCGCCGGCATGGGTGATCTTCTCGCTCAGCGCCTCGGGGTCGGCGGTGCACAACTCGAGGTGCTCGGGCGCGATCCGGTTCGACAGCGCCGCCGCCTCGTCGAGGTCGCGCACGGTGATCACCGCGCCGAAATCGCGCCAGCTTGCCCCGGCAATCGCCCGGCGGTCCAGCGTTTCCAGCCGCTTGTCCACCGCCTCGGCCACCGCCTGGCCGAAGGCGGCGTCGTCGGTGATGAGCAGCGCCTGCGCGCTCTCGTCGTGCTCGGCCTGGCTCATCAGGTCGAGGGCGATCCAGTCGGGGTCGTTGTCGCGGTCGGCGATCACCAGGATTTCCGACGGGCCGGCAATCATGTCGATGCCGACCTTGCCGAAGACCCGGCGCTTGGCCGCGGCGACATAGGCATTGCCCGGGCCGGTGATCTTGTCGACCGGGGCGATACTCTGCGTGCCATAGGCCAGCGCCGCAATCGCCTGCGCCCCGCCGATGCGGTAGATCTCGTCCACCCCGGCCAGCCGCGCGGCATAGAGTACCAGCGGGTTGACCACCCCGTCGGGCGTCGGCACGCAGATCGCCAGCCGCGCGACCCC
>SBGD01000067.1 GCA_006226775.1 Paracoccaceae bacterium
GCTGGCCGCGGGGTCCGGCTGCGCCCGCGCGGCTGCGGGCGGCGCAGGTGCCCCGCCCGTGCGGCAGGGCGCCCTGGGGTGAGCGGATCAGTCCTTGCCGAAGACGCGGTCGAAGATCGTGTCGACGTGCTTGGTGTGATAGGCCATGTCGAATTTCTCGTTGATGCCGTCTTTGCCGAGTGCCGCGACCACCTCCGCGTCGGCCAGAAGCTGCTCGCGGAAATCGACCCGCTCTTCCCAGACCCGGAGCGCATTGCGCTGCACCATGGCATAGGCGTCCTCGCGCGACACGCCGGCCTGGGTCAGCGCCAGCAGCACCCGCTGCGACATCACGAGGCCGGGGAACCTGTTCATGTTGTCCAGCATGTTGTCGGGGAAGATCAGCATCTTTTCCACCACGCCCGCCAGCCGGTGCAGGGCAAAGTCCAGCGTGATGGTGGCATCCGGCCCGATGGCGCGTTCGACCGAGGAATGCGAGATGTCGCGCTCGTGCCAGAGGGCGACGTTCTCCATCGCCGGCACCACCGCCATGCGCACCAACCGCGCCAGGCCGGTCAGGTTCTCGGTCAGCACCGGGTTCTTCTTGTGCGGCATCGCGGAGGAGCCTTTCTGGCCCATCGAGAAGAACTCGGCCCCCTCCAGCACCTCGGTGCGCTGCATGTGGCGGATCTCGACCGCGACGTTCTCGATCGACGACGCGATGACGCCGAGGATCGCAAAGAACATCGCATGGCGGTCGCGCGGGATCACCTGGGTCGAGATCGGCTCGGGGGTGAGGCCGAGCTTGGCGCAGACGTGTTCCTCGACCGCCGGGTCGATATTGGCGAAGGTGCCGACGGCGCCGGAGATCGCGCCGGTGGCAATCTCGTCGCGCGCGGCCAGCAGGCGGGCCTTGTTGCGGTCCATCTCGGCGTAGAAGCGCGCGAAGGTCAGGCCCATGGTGGTGGGCTCGGCATGGATGCCGTGGCTGCGGCCGACGCGCACGGTCATCTTGTGTTCCATCGCGCGGGTCTTGAGCGCGGCGAGCAGGCGGTCGAGGCCCACCATGAGCACATCCGCCGCGCGCACCAGTTGCACGTTGAAGCAGGTGTCGAGCACGTCCGAGGAGGTCATGCCCTGGTGCACGAAGCGCGCCTCTTCGGAGCCCACGTGTTCCGCGAGATGGGTGAGGAAGGCGATCACGTCGTGCCTGGTGACGGCCTCGATCTCGTCGATGCGGGCGACGTCGAAGTCGACGTCTTTGGCTTTCCAGACGGCCTCGGCGTTTTCCCGCGGGACCACGCCCAGGTCGGCCTGCGCGTCGCAGGCATGGGCCTCGATCTCGTACCAGATGCGGAACTTGGTGGCGGGGTCCCAGATGGCGGTCATTTCGGGGCGGGCATAACGGGGGATCATGGCAGACCTTTTCGACGTGGCGTTCGCAGGTGCGTTTACGCTCATGGGGCAGGGGGGACAAGGCCGAGCCGAGGCGGGCCGATCCATTGATGGATCGGTTCCGATCTGTTGACAGATCGGGGTGGCGCGCCCCTGGCGCCGTTCGGATCAGGCCGGAGGTTCGGCGCGGGCCGATCCATTGATGGATCGGTGCCGATCTGTTGACAGATCGGGGTGGCGCACCCCTGGCAGCGTTCGGATCATGACTGAGGTTCGGTGCGGGCCGATCCATTGATGGATCGGTTCCGATCTGTTGACAGATCGGGGTGGCGCGCCCCTAGCTGTGTTCGGATCAGGCCGGAGGTTCGGCGCGGGCCGATCCATTGATGGATCGGTGCCGATCTGTTGACAGATCGGGGTGGCGCGCCCCTGGCTGTGTTCGGATCATTCCGAAGGCTCGGCGCGGGCCGATCCATTGATGGATCGGTGCCGATCTGTTGACAGATCGGGGTGGCGCACCCCTGGCGGCGTTCGGATCAGGCCGGAGGTCTGGCGCGGGCCGATCTGTTGACAGATCGGCGCCGTCAGTCCGACAGTTCGGTGACGATCTGCGCCGTCCCTTCCAGCGTGCGATGCACCGGGCATTTGTCGGCGATCTTCATCAGTGCCGCGCGCTGGTCCTCGCTCAGATCGCCTTCGAGCCGGATCACCCGGTGGAACGTATCGATCCGGGTCGCGGTCCCGGTGCCGGCATCCTGCGCGTGCACCTTGTCGTGGCTGACATCGACGCTGACATGCGCCAGCGGCCAGCCCTTGCGGCGGGCATACATGCGGATCGTCATCGAGGTGCAGGCGCCCAGGCCCGCAGACAGGAACCCGTAGGGCGACATGCCGCGGTTGGTGCCGCCATAGGCCTCGGGCTCGTCGGCCAGCGCATGGTGATGCGGGCCGGAGGTCACGTCCTGCAGGAACCCGTCCGGCGCGGCCTCGGAGACACGCACCACCCCCTCCGGCGCCCCGGGCGGCGGGGCAGGCGGCGCGAGGTCGAGGTAGCGGCCGCACCAGGCGGCAATCACCTCGGCCGCGTATTCGGCATCGGCCGGGCGCGTGATCAGGTGATCGGCATCGTCCAGCGTGACGAAGCTCTTGGGATGCTTGGCGGCGCGAAAGATCCGCGCGGCATTGTCGATCCCGACCACCGCGTCGCGCGGCGCGTGCAGGATCAGCAGGGCCTTGCGCAACCCGGCAATCGCCGGTTCCAGCTTCTGCGCCGAGACATCCTCGACAAAGGCCTGGCCGATGGTGATCTTCCGCCCGCCCAGGTCGACCTCGGCGGTGCCCGTCTCGGCGATCTCGGCCAGGGCGCCGTCGAAATTGCCGGTCACATGGCCCGGATCGAAGGGCGCGCCGAGGGTGACCACCGCGCGCACCTGGGCCATCTGCCCCGCCGCGCGCAGCACCGCCGCGCCGCCCAGCGAATGGCCTATCAGCAGATCCGGCGCCATGTCGCGCGCCGCCAGCGCCGCACCCGCGGCCAGCAGATCCTCGACGTTGCTGGTGAAAGTGGTATTGCTGAACTCGCCCTCGGAATGGCCCAGCCCGGTGAAATCGAAGCGCAGCACCGCGATCCCCATGGCCGCCAGCCGCCCCGAGATCCGCCGGGCCGCGGGAATGTCCTTGGAGCAGGTGAAACAATGGGCAAAAAGCGCGGTGGCCAGCGGCGCGCCCTCGGGCAGGTCGAGCCGCGCCGCGAGGGTCTGGCCGGAATGGCCGGGAAAGGTGAAACGTTCGGTCGGCATGGGCATCCTCCTCGGCTGCGGTTATGGCAACCCTAGAGCCTGCCGCGGCCCGCGACCATGGCCGGGGCGGCGGCGTCACGAGGGTGTGAGAAGATGCGGTTCATCGCCGGGGCAAGCCTTGCCGTTGCGCTCACCGTTCTGGCTCTGGGCCAGGCGGGCGGGCTGCATCCCTTGGGCGATTCCCTGGCCGTGCTGCAGGTGCCCGCGCTGGCCCTGGCGGCGCTGGGGCTGGCGTGGGTGCGATGGCCGGCCTGGCTGCGCGGGTTGGTGCTGCTGGCGGTGGTTGTGCTGGCGCTCTTGCGGCTGGCCGATTGGACCTGGCCCGGCCCGGTGCCAGAGGACCCGGTGACGCTCTACCAGAAGAACCTGCGGTTCGACGGCATCGACGCGGCCGCCTTTCGCGCCGAGATCGGCGCGACCGCGCCGGACCTCATCACCCTGCAGGAGGTGAGCCGCCGCAATGCGCCGCTGGTGGCCGATCCGGGGGCCGATTACGCCACCCGGCATCACTGTGCGGGCGGCGGGGTCGGCGGCACGGCGGTGCTGGCGCGGTTTCCCGCGGTGCCGGGCTCGGCGGTCTGCCTGCGCGGGATGGCGGCCATTGCGCTGGAGGGCCCAGAGGGGCGGTTCTGGCTGGTCTCGGTCCACCTGCACTGGCCCTGGCCCTACGGGCAGGCCGAGCACAGCGCGGCGTTGCTCGCGCGGCTGGAAGGCCTCGAGGGGCCTGTGGTGATCGGCGGCGATTTCAACATGGTGCCCTGGTCCCATCGGCTGCGGGCCTTCGCGCGGGCCAGTCGCAGCGATCTGGTGCGGCCCATCGGCGCGACGCTCTGGCGGAGCTGGGTGCCGCTGCCGATCGACCATGTGCTCGCGCCCTGTGGCGGCGGACGCAAGGCCCGGCCCGAACTGGGCTCGGATCACCGCGGCGTGCTGGCGCGGATCTCCCTGGGGCCGGAGTGCGCTGGAGATTGAGGCAGATCGCGGCGGCGATCCGGCAGGCCCCGGGCCGTGCTATACTGACGCCTCAGCAAAGGAGCCCGCCATGATCATGCGCATCTTTCAGGTCACCACCCATCCGGGCAAGGAGGCCGCCTTCAGCACCTTCTTCCACGAAACCGCCATTCCGTTGATGAAATCCACCGATGGCTGCGTCCAGGTGCTGCCCGGCGCACCGCACGCGGGCCACCCGCGGGATTTCGCCTTCGTCATGGTCTGGCGCGATCTCGAGGCGCTCAGGGCTTTCGTCGGCGAGGATTACGACAGCGCCCATATCGCCCCGGAAGAGGCCGAACTGGTGGCCGAGCGGCGGATCGCACATTACGACCTGGTCACCGAGTGACGGCGCCGCTCGTCCAGCCCTTGCGGGCAGTCCTCGCGATGACAGCCCGCAAGGGCTCGAAGAGCGTTCAGGCCCCGCGCCAGATCCAGCCGCCGCCCAGCACCCGGGTGCCGCCGGTCTCGTAGAAGACGCAGGCCTGGCCGGGCGAGACGCCCTCTTCGGGGGTCAGCAATTCGACTTCGGCCTGCGTCTCGGAAAGCGGCCGCAGGATCGCCTCGCGCGGGGGCCGCGTCGAGCGGACCTTGACCGAGATCTCGCGCTCCCTGCTGTCGGCGAAACCGCCATCGCCCAGCCAGTTGACCTCGCGCACCGGCACCGTCCGGGTCGACAGCAGCTCCTTCGGCCCCACCACCACCCGCTTGCCGTCCACGTCCAGCTTCACCACGTAAAGCGGCTCCGAAAGCCCGCCGATGCCCAGGCCCCGCCGCTGGCCGATGGTGTAATGGATCACCCCGCGATGCGCGCCCAGCACCCGGCCATCGGCATGCACGATCTCGCCCGGTTCCGCCGCGCCGGGGCGCAGCTTCTCGATCACCGCGGCGTAATTGCCGTCGGGCACGAAGCAGATGTCCTGGCTGTCGGGCTTGTCTGCCACGCTCAGCCCGTGTCGTGCCGCCAGCGCCCGGGTCTCGGCCTTCGACGTCAGGTGACCCAGCGGAAAGCGCAGGTAGTCCAACTGCTCGCGCGTGGTGGAGAACAGGAAATAGCTCTGGTCGCGGGTGGCATCCGCCGCGTGGTGCAGCTCCGCGCCCTGCGCGCCCATCTTGCGCTGGATGTAATGCCCGGTCGCCATGCAATCGGCGTCGAGATCGCGTGCGGTGCCCAGCAGGTCCTTGAACTTCACCCGCTCGTTGCAGCGGATGCAGGGCACGGGCGTCGCGCCCCCAAGGTAGCTCTCGGCGAATTCGTCCATCACCGCGTCGCGGAACACGCTCTCGTAATCCAGCACGTAATGCGGAAAGCCCATCTCCTCGGCCACCCGGCGCGCATCGTGGATGTCGCGGCCGGCGCAGCAGGCACCCTTCTTGGCCAATGCGGCGCCGTGGTCGTAAAGCTGCAGCGTGATGCCCACCACGTCATAGCCTTCGCGCGCCAGTTCCGCCGCCACGACCGAGGAATCCACCCCGCCCGACATGGCGACGACGACGCGGGTCTCGGACGGCGGCTTGGCAAAGCCCAGCGAGTTCAGTTTTTCGGCGGCAAGCACGGACATGCGATTCTCCTGCGGGAAGTCCGCGAGAATATAGGAAAATCCGAGATACTCTCAAGGGTGGCCTTCATCCGCGGTTAAGCCCCGCTGCCCATTCTCGGGGTCAGAGGCTTGCACGAGGATGACATGTACTTGAAGAAAGTCGAAGGGCCCCGCGCGGTGACCCTTCCGGATGGGTCGGTCATGACCCGCGCCGATCTGCCGCCGGCGGAAACACGCCGCTGGGTTGCCTCGCGCAAGGCAGCAGTCGTCAGAGGCGTCATTTACGGATTGATTTCCCAGGAAGAAGCGCAGAAACAATACGCAATTTCCGCCGAGGAGTTCCGCGAATGGGTGACCGCGGTATCGCAATTCGGTGAGGAAGCGCTGAAAGCCACCGCACTTCAGAAATATCGACAACCATGAGTTGTGTTCCGGTTTTTCCCCTGATACGGTAACCGTCGGTTAACCTTTCTTGTACAGGTTAAGCGGGTAACGGGACCACCCATTGGAGACAGTACATGCGCGTGTTGCTTGTTGAGGACGATCCGACAACGGCGAAAAGTATCGAGTTGATGCTGACCCATGCCAATCTGAACGTCTATTGCACCGATCTCGGGGAAGAGGGGATCGATCTTGCAAAGCTCTATGATTACGACCTTATCCTGCTTGATCTGGGCCTGCCGGACATGAACGGGCATGAGGTTCTGCGCCAGTTGCGCCTGGCGCGAATCGAGACGCCGATCCTCATTCTCTCCGGGTCCGACGATACCGAGAGCAAGCTCAAGGGTTTCGGCTTCGGCGCCGATGACTATCTGACCAAGCCGTTTCACCGCGAAGAGCTGGTGGCACGCATCCACGCGATCATCCGCCGATCCAAGGGCCATTCGCAATCGATTATCCGCACCGGAATGATTTCCGTCGATCTGGATGCCAAGACGGTCGAGGTCGGGGGGCGCCCGGTGCATCTGACCGGCAAGGAATACCAGATGCTGGAACTGCTCAGCCTGCGCAAAGGGACGACGCTGACAAAAGAAATGTTTTTGAATCATCTTTACGGCGGCATGGATGAACCGGAATTGAAGATCATTGACGTGTTTATCTGCAAGTTGCGCAAGAAACTGAGCCAGGCCACCGAGGGCGAGAACTATATCGAAACCGTCTGGGGCCGTGGCTACGTGCTGCGCGATCCCGCGCCGAAGGAAATGGATGGCGGCGGCGACCGCCTTGCCATCCGCGCCTGACCCGATGCGGCCAGTGACGGTCTGACCCGATCCGATCTGGACCCCCGGCAGTCCGCGTCCTATCACTTGGGCAAAAGCGGGGGGACCGATGACGCGCGAGATCGCTGTTTCCGAACTGACCCGGGCGCAGGCGCGCGCGGAACTTGCCGACCTGGCGCAGGTGCTGGCCGCGGCCGATGCCGCCTATCACACCCGGGACGCGCCCGAGATCTCCGATGCCGACTACGATGCGCTCAAGCGGCGCAATGCCGAGATCGAAGCACGCTTCCCCGAGCTGAAACGCGCCGACAGCCCCTCCGACCAGATCGGCGCCGCGCCCTCCGAGGGTTTTGCCAAGGTCGCGCACGAGGTTCGGATGATGAGCCTCGGCAATGCCTTCTCCGAAGAGGATGTCACCGATTTCGATGCCGGCATCCGCCGCTACCTGAACTGGCCCGAGGACGACCCCCTGGCCTATACCGCCGAGCCCAAGATCGACGGCCTGTCGCTCTCGCTGCGCTACGAATCCGGCAGGCTGGTGCGCGCCGCCACCCGCGGCGATGGCGAGACCGGCGAGAATGTCACCGCCAATGCCCGCACCATCGCCACAATCCCGACCGCGCTTGACGGCGCGCCCGAAGTGCTGGAGGTGCGCGGCGAGGTCTACATGCGCCACGAGGATTTCGAGGCGCTGAACGCGCGGCAAGCCGAGACCGGCGCCAAGACCTTTGCCAACCCGCGCAACGCCGCCGCCGGATCCCTGCGACAACTCGACGCCGCGATCACCCGGACCCGCCCGCTGGCGTTTTTCGCCTATAGCTGGGGCGCGCTCAGCGAACCGCTGGCCGCGACCCAGATGGGGGCAATCAACCGTCTGAAAAAATTGGGGTTTCAGACCAACACCCTGACCCGCCGCTGCGAGAACACCGCCGAGATGCTGGCCCATTACCGCAAGATCGAGGCGCAGCGCGCCACGCTGGGCTATGACATCGACGGCGTGGTCTACAAGCTCGACCGGCTCGACCTGCAGGCCCGGCTCGGCTTCCGCTCCACCACGCCGCGCTGGGCGATTGCCCACAAGTTCCCCGCCGAACTGGCCTGGACCCGGCTGGAAGCCATCGACATCCAGGTCGGCCGCACCGGCGCGCTTTCCCCCGTGGCGCGGCTGACGCCGGTGACCGTGGGCGGCGTCGTGGTCTCCAACGCGACGCTGCACAACGAGGATTACATTAAGGGGCTCGACAGCCGCGGCGAGGTTCTTCGCGACGGCAAGGACATCCGCATCGGCGACTGGGTGCAGGTCTATCGCGCCGGTGACGTGATCCCGAAAGTGGCCGATGTGGACCTCTCCAGACGCCCCGAGGAGGCCGAACCCTACGCCTTCCCCGAGACCTGTCCCGAATGCGGCAGCGAGGCGATCCGCGAAGAGGGCGACGCCGTGCGCCGCTGCACCGGCGGGTTGATCTGTCCGGCGCAACAGATTGAAAAGCTGAAACATTTCGTCTCGCGCGCGGCTTTTGACATCGAAGGTCTCGGCGCGAAACAGGTGGAGCAATTCTACCGCGACGGCTGGATCGCCGAACCCGCGGACATCTTCACCCTGAAGGAGCGCTACGGCACCGGTCCGCGGCAGTTGAAGAACCGCGAAGGCTGGGGCGAGAAATCGGCGCAGAAGCTCTTCGATGCCATCGACGAGCGACGCAGGATCGCGCTGGGCCGGGTGATCTTCGGGCTGGGCATCCGCCATGTCGGCGAACAATCGGCCAACCTGCTGGCCACGCATTACGGCACCTGGGAGGCTTTCGACCAGGCGATGACCGAGGCCCAGGCGATGGAGGGCCCGGCCTGGGACGACCTTCTGGCCGTCGACGGCGTGGGCCAGGTGATGGCCACCTCGCTGGTCTCGGCCTTCGCGCAGGAGGCCGAGCGCGCGGCGATCAACCGGCTGGTCGCGGCGCTCGACATCCAGCAGGCCGCGCGGCCCAGGGTCGAGGGCAGCCCCGTCGCGGGCAAGACCGTGGTCTTCACCGGCAGCCTCGAGAAAATGACCCGCGCCGAGGCCAAGGCGCGGGCCGAGGCGCTGGGCGCCAAGGTCTCGGGCTCGGTGTCGAAGAAGACCGACCTGGTGGTCGCCGGGCCGGGCGCGGGATCGAAGGGCAAGAAGGCGGCGGAACTGGGCATCGAGACGCTGGACGAAGAGGGCTGGCTGGCCCTGATCGGCCAGGCATGAGCACACGGCCCGAGCCGCTGTTTCCGCTGTTCGCCGGGCTGGAAACCCTGCCCGGCGTCGGCCCCAAGACCGCCAAGGCGCTGGGCGCGCTGGGGATCGAGGCGCCGCGCGACCTGCTCTTTACCCTGCCGCATTCCGGCATCGACCGGCGCAAGCGCGACACGGTGCAGGGCGCCGATCTGCCCGGCGTGGTCACGGTCGAGGTCGAGGTCGGCCGCCACATGGCGCCGCGCAGCCGTTCGGGCGCCTACCGCATCCATGTGCAGGACGCGCAGACCTCGTTCCAACTGGTGTTCTTTCATGCCAAGGGCGATTACCTCAAACGCATCCTGCCCAGCGGCCAGCGGCGGGTGGTGTCGGGCAAGGTCGAGCTTTTCGACGGCATCGCCCAGATGGTGCATCCCGATCACATCCTGCCGGTCTCCGAGGCCGGCGAGATCCCGGATTTCGAGCCGGTCTATCCGCTGACCGCGGGCGTCACCCAGAAGCTGATGGCCAAGGCCGCCCAGGGCGCGCTGGAACGCGCGCCGGACCTTGCCGAATGGATCGACAGCAGCCTGCTGAAACGCGAAGGCTGGCCCGAGTGGCGCGCGGCGGTGACCGCCTGCCACACGCCGACCGACGCGGCGTCCCTGTCGCCCGGCAATCCGGCGCGGCTTCGGCTGGCTTATGATGAGTTGTTTGCCCATCAACTGACCCTGGCGCTGGCACGGCAAAACCGCCACCGAACCCGGGGGCGCATCAGCAAAGGCACCGGAGCCTTGCAGCGCAAGGTGTCGAAATCGCTACCTTACGTTCCCACCAGCGCGCAGAACAGGGCGATATCCGAGATCGCGGCGGACATGGCGTCGGGGTTGCGGATGAACCGGTTGTTGCAGGGCGACGTGGGCGCGGGAAAGACGCTTGTCGCCTTCATGGCCCTGTTGATCGCAGTCGAGGCCGAGGGTCAGGGCGTGATGATGGCGCCGACCGAAATCCTGGCGCGCCAGCATCTGGAAGGCTTGCAGCCGCTGGCGGAAAGCGCCGGTGTGGTGCTGGACATCCTGACCGGGCGCGACAAGGGGGCGGAGCGGGCGGCCAAGCTGGACGCCTTGAAGCGCGGCGAAATCCAGGTGCTGGTCGGCACCCACGCGGTGTTTCAGGACGACGTCGAGTTTCACGACCTGCGGCTGGCGGTGATCGACGAGCAGCACCGCTTTGGTGTCCGTCAGAGGCTTGCGCTGGGGGCCAAGGGGTCGGCGGCGGACGTGCTGGTGATGACCGCGACGCCGATCCCGCGCAGCCTCGCGCTGGCGCAATATGGCGACATGGATGTCTCGGTGCTTGATGAAAAGCCGCCGGGACGCAAGCCGATCACCACCGCGCTGGTCTCGACCGAGCGGCTGGACGAGGTCGTGGGCCGCATCCGCGCCGCGGCGGACGAGGGGCGCCAGGTCTATTGGGTCTGCCCGCTGGTCGAGGAAAGCGAGGTCTCTGATCTGATTGCCGCCGAGGAGCGCTTCAAGCGGTTGCGCGCCGCCTTGGGCGAGACCCGGGTCGGGCTGGTGCACGGCCAGATGCCACCGGCCGAGAAGGATGCCGCCATGGCGCGGTTTCAGTCCGGCGAGACCTCGGTGCTGGTTGCCACCACGGTGATCGAGGTGGGGGTCAACGTGCCCAATGCGACGATCATGGTGATCGAACGGGCCGAGATCTTTGGCCTCGCGCAATTGCATCAGTTGCGCGGGCGCGTCGGGCGGGGCGACCAGGCCTCGACCTGTCTTCTGCTCTATCAGCCGCCGCTTGGCGAGGGGGGGCGCAAGCGTCTGGAAACATTGCGCAATACCGAAGACGGGTTCGTCATTGCGGAAACCGATCTTGAAATGCGCGGCGCGGGCGACGTGATCGGCACGGCGCAATCGGGCTTGCCGCGGTTTCGGGTGGCGGATCTCGAAAGCCAGACAGCGCTGATGCAGGTCGCCCAAAGCGATGCGCGTGCCTTGCTGCACAGCGACCCGGGGCTGGACGCGGCGCGGGGCCGGGCGGCGCGAGTTCTGCTTTGGCTCATGCGGCAGGACGAGGCCATTCGTTTGATTTCAGTGGGTTAGCACCTCCTTCAGTATTTTGTTCTCAAATGTTCGCAGAAAGTTCTTTACAGAAGGTTTCCGATATGGGAACAAAGGGGCAACAGACAAACGGAGACGCCCCATGCTGAAGGCCCTGACCAAGACCCGCCGCCACGCCGATCTGAGCCTGGTTCAGGATGCCGCCGGGGCGGTTTCGCTTGTCATCATCCTGGTCGGTGCGCTGCACCTGCCGGCATTTGTCTAGGATTTACCTCTGCCTGCTTCGCGTTCCGTATCCCGCGCACCTGTCCCTTTCCGCGCGACCTGCCTTATCCCATTCCCCTGGGAGTTTCGGGGTCTGCCTCAACGCCCCAAACACGGCACGCGATGCTTCCTTGGCCGCCTTCTTCGGAAGGCGGCCTTTTTTCTGAAAATTGTCCGGAAATTCAGGCGGAAACTGCCTGGGCCTGGTGCGCGGCTTCTGCCGTGGCCTCGATCGCCAGCAGGATCGAGGCATGGCGGTTCTTGTAATCCCGCGCCGGTTCCAGCACCTCGTAGCCGTCAAAGGGCGCGGAGGGCACCGGGCCGCCGTCTTTCAGCATGGCGCGCAGTTCCGCCGCCGCCCGGTCCAGTTCCTCCGCGCTCCGCCCGATCACCACCGCGCCCAGGACCGAGGCCGCGGATTGGCCCAGCGCACAGGCCTTCACGTCCTGGCCGAACTCGGCGACCTTGCCTTCCTTCATGGTCACATCGACCGTCACGGTCGATCCGCAAAGCGGCGAGCGTTTCTTTACCGTCGCCCCGGGCGCCGCCAGCCGTTCGCTGTGCGGAATATCGGCGGCCAGCGCCAGAATGCGCGAGGAATAGAGCTTGATCAGATCGGTTTCGGCCATCGGTGGCTTTCTCTTTGGCTGTGCGTTTCATAGATAGGCTGGCAGACCCACAAGCAAAAGGTTTTTCGCCCATGTCCTTCGATCCTGCGACTTTGGTCTATAACGCCGACGGGCTCATCCCTGCCATAGCCCAGGATGCCACCAGCGGGGAAGTGCTGATGATGGCCTGGATGAACCAGGAGGCCGTGGCGCGCACGCTGGCCACCGCCCGGGTGACCTATTGGTCGCGCTCGCGGCAGAGATTCTGGGTCAAGGGGGAAAGCTCGGGCAATGTGCAGGAGCTGGTGGAATTCCTGTTCGATTGCGACCGCGATTGCATCCTGGTGCGGGTCAACCAGACCGGTCCGGCCTGTCACACCAACCGAAGAACCTGTTTTTTCACCGCCGTGCGCAGCGGGGCCGAGGTTGAGCTGATGCAGCCGGAAAGCTGATTTCAGAGCGCGGTTGCGCCGGGTGGCAGGCCCACCATGGCGCGGATCTCGGCGGGTGTCTTGCCGTCCTCGCGGTAGGTGGCAATGGCGCGGGCGTCGTCGCGCTTGGCGAGGCGTTTGCCAGCCTCGTCGCGGATCAGGCGGTGGTGGTGATAGACCGGGGTCGGCAGATCGAGCAGCCTCTGCAGGACGGCATGGATTTGCGTGGCGTCAAACAGGTCTTGGCCGCGCACGACGTCGGTGATGCCCTGATCGGCATCGTCCACCACGATGGAGAGGTGATAGGACGCGGCCATGTCGCGGCGGCTGACCACGATGTCGCCGACCGCGCCGATCATCCCGGCGGCGGTCACGGGATATGTGCCGGGATCATGGAGGGTTTCGGTAAATTGCGTGGTTCCAATGGCTTGCGTGGCCATCTTCATGTCAATCCGCAGGGCGCAATCCTCCGGCAGGGGGCCGGTGCGGCGGGCCGGGCGGCAGGTGCCGGGATAGATGATGCCGTCGGGGCCAAGCAGCGGCGCGCCCTCCTGCGGGGCGCTGGCCGCCGCCTGGATATCGCGGCGGGTGCAGGTGCAGGGATAGAGCAGCCCGCGTCTCCAGAGGACCTCCAGCGCGGCGCGGTAGCGGGGCGTGCGGGCGGATTGGCGCCAGACCGGGGCGGGCCAGGACAGGCCGAGCCACTGCAGGTCGTCGAGGATCTGTGCCTCCCACGCGGGGCGGGCGCGGCCCTGGTCGATGTCGTCGATGCGCAGGTGAAAGATGCCGCCCGCGGCCTGCGCTATGTCATGGGCCAGCATCGCGGAATAGGCATGGCCCAGGTGCAAGGGGCCGGTGGGCGACGGGGCGAACCGGGTGCGAAACGTCATGATTTCAGGGCGTTGCGATCACGTCTTCACGCAGCCTTGCGGGGTGCTGCCGACAGCCATTCGGTCCATGCGGACTTGGCGCGGTCGGTATAGGCCTTGTAGCGGTCCTTGCGGCCGCGACGGCCGCCCTTGAGCCCGTCGACCGGGCGGAACAGGCCGAAGTTGACGTTCATCGGCTGGAAGGTCCTGGCCTCGGCGCCGCCGGTGATGTGGTGAATGAGCGCGCCCATGGCGCTGTCCTGCGGCACGGGTGCAAGCGGCTGGCCGAGGATCTCGGCGGCGGCCATGCGCCCGGCGAGAAGACCCATGGCAGCACTTTCGACATAGCCTTCGACGCCGGTGATCTGACCGGCAAAGCGGATATTGGGCCGCGATTTCAGGCGCATCTGCGCGTCCAGCAGGGTGGGCGAATTGATGAAGGTATTGCGGTGGATACCGCCCAGACGGGCAAAGCGCGCCTGCTCGAGCCCCGGGATCATGCGCAGGACTTCTGTCTGCGCGCCGTATTTCATCTTGGTCTGGAAACCCACGATATTATAGAGCGTTCCCAAGGCGTTATCGCGGCGCAATTGCACCACAGCATGGGCCTTCACCTCCGGCTGATGCGGGTTGGTCAGGCCCACGGGCTTCATCGGGCCGTGACGCAGGGTCTCGCGGCCGCGTTCGGCCATGACCTCGATCGGCAGGCAGCCGTCGAAGTATTGGGTCGGGTTCGGGGAAGAGCCTGCTTCGCCCTCGTGGAACTCGGTCTTGTCGGCGGCCAGCAGCGCGTCGATGAAAGCCTCGTATTGCGCGCGGTCCATCGGGCAGTTGAGGTAGGCGCGTCGCTCGGCCTCGGTCTCGCCCTTATCATAGCGCGACTGCATCCAGGCCTTCGTCATGTCGATCGACTCGGCATAGACGATGGGGGCGATGGCGTCGAAAAAGGCCAGGGCGTCGGCGCCGGTCTCGGCCTGGATCGCCTGGCCCAATGCCGACGACGTCAGCGGGCCGGTGGCGAAAATCCAGTGGCCCTCGCGCGGCAGTTCGGTGATCTCGCCATATTCGACCCGCACGTTGGGCAGGGCCTTCAGCGCGGCGGTCACATCCTCGGCAAAGGGATCGCGGTCGACGGCCAGGGCGCCGCCGGCGGGCAGGCGGTGCTTGTCGGCGGTCGCCATGATCAAGCCCTCCGCGGCGCGCATTTCCCAATGCAGCAGGCCGACGGCGTTCTGTTCGTCGTCGTCCGAGCGGAAGGAATTGGAGCAGACCATCTCGGCCAGGTTCCCGGTGCGATGGGCAAAGGTGCCCACCTCGGGGCGCATTTCGTGGATCACCACCTCGACGCCCAGTTTCGCCGCCTGCCAGGCAGCCTCGGACCCGGCCATGCCGCCGCCGACGATATGCAATGTCTGTGTCATGGCCGGTGACATACGCCTTTTGCCCGCACTGTCAAAGGGTCACTGCTGCCATTCCGGCGGGCGTTTTTCGATGAAGGCGCTGATGCCCTCGGCGGTGTCGCGGTGCAGCATGTTCTCGACCATGACCTGGCCGGTATAGGCATAGGCCGCATCGAGGGTCATTTCCGCCTGGGCATGGAAGGCTTCCTTGCCGATGCGCACCGCAGCCCCCAGCTTGCCCGCCACCTGTTGGGCCAGCGCGGCGGTATCGGCCGCCAGCGCATCGGCGGGGACCACGCGGTTGACCAGGCCCAGGGTCTCGGCCTGGTCGGCCTCGATGAACTGGCCGGTGGTGAGCATCTCGAAGGCCTTCTTGCGGGGGATATTGCGGCTGAGCGCCACCATGGGGGTCGAGCAGAACAGCCCGATATTGACGCCATTGACCCCGAATCGCGTGCCTTCGGCGGCGACGGCCATGTCGCAACTGGCCACCATCTGGCAGCCGGCGGCGGTGGCGATGCCATGGACCTGGGCGATCACCGGCTGGGGCAGGCGGGTCAGGCCCATCATCACATCGGCGCAGCGGGTGAAGAGATCGGCGAAATAGGCGCGGCCCGCATCCTCGGCCTGGCGGCCCTGGGTCATCTGTTTCAGGTCGTGCCCGGCGCAAAAGGCCTTGCCCGCGCCCGAGATCACCACCGCGCGGATCGCCCGGTCCTCGCGCAGCGCGTCGATCTGGGCCTGCAGCGCGGCCAGCATCTCGTCCGAGAGCGCGTTCAGCCGCTCGGGCGCGTTCATCTGCAAATGCGCCACGGCGCCGGTGTCGCAACGTTCCAAAATCGCCATCTTGCCCTCCGTCCTGTCCCCCGGCAGCTTAGCGCTGCAAGGACCCGGAGGAAAGAATGCCGATTGTCATGACTGCCGAAGAGATGACCGATTTCCTGGGCGAGGTCTTTCCGCAGATCGAGGGGATGTTCTCGATCGACCGGCTGGAGGAGGAGCTTCTGGTGATGCGCCTGCACGCCGCCGAGCAGCATCTGCGCCCCGGCGGCACGGTCTCGGGCCCGGCGATGTTCGCGCTGGCGGATGTGGGGGCCTATGTGGCGACCATGGCGCGGATCGGGCGGCAGGCGCTGGCGGTGACGACCAATTGCTCGATCGACTTCATGCGCAAGCCCGCCGCCGGGGCGGATGTTCTGGGCGAGTTCCGCTTGCTGAAGCTGGGCCGGGCCCTGAGCGTGGTGGATTGCCTGCTTTATTCCGAAGGCCAGGCGGCGCCGGTGGCGCGGGCCAGCCTGACCTATTCGATCCCGCCGGCGCGCCAGGGCTGAGGGCGCGCTTTTGTCGCGGCCCGGATCTGCGTCACGGGGCGATTTCGGCGGCCAGGAGGTCCCGGATCAGGTCCGGGACGGGGGCGGCGCGTGACCGGCGGACGAAAAAAGGCCCGAGGGCGAAGCCCCGGGCCAGGCAAGAGGTCTGACAGGGACCAGGGATCGGAAAGAGCGACGGGCGCTCACCCCTGCCAGAACGGGCGAGTGGCCTCTTTTCTGGCCAGATCGCGCGTCACACCGATGTCATCAAGAAGATAATCATCGAGATATTTCAACTGGTTGCGCGTGCGCAGATTGACCTCCCACCGGGCAAGGGCCGCCACCAGTTTCTGCGCCACCGATGCGATCGGGGAGAGCGGGCGGCCATCGGAGAAGCCGTATGCCTGCGCGGGGGTCTGATGGGAATGTGCCATGGGAGGTCCTTTCATATATTGTGTTGACACAATACGGCGCTGGGCCGTAGAAACTTGATACAATGTCTTGTTCAAATGGTCCATGGAATAATTGTGATGGGTACAATTCCGCTTGGTGATATGTCGGCCTTTGACGGGCCGAAATACCGTGCCGTGGCTGAGATGATCCGCGCCGCGATCTCGCGCGGCCAGATCACCGAGGGCGAGCGGCTTCCGCCCGTGCGTGACCTGGCCTGGGACCTGAAGATCACCCCGGGCACCGTGGCGCGGGCCTATTCGCTTTTGACCGACGAGGGGCTGCTGGAGGCCGAGGTGGGGCGGGGCACATTCGTGGCGCCCCAGGGCGGCGCGGCCGGGCTCGATCCGCAATGGTTGATACAGAACCCGCCACGCGATTCCGGGATTGTATCGCTTTTCAGCCCGCGCCTGCCGGACGTGGGGCAGGTGGATGCCATCCGCCGCGCCCTGCGCGAAGTGGCCGACCGGCCGGGGACCGATCTCTTGAACTACCCTTCCGCCACCGCCTCGGAGCCGGTGCGTCAGGCGGCGGCGCGCTGGCTTTCGGCGGCGCAGGTCGGGCCGGTGGACCCGGATCGGCTGGTCTTTACCCATGGCGGGCAGAACGCGATCTCGCTGGTCATGCAATGCGTGCTTCGGGGGCGGCGGCCGGTGATCCTGGTCGAGGACCTCTCCTATCCCGGCTTTCGCCGCGCCGCCGAATTGTTGCGCGCCGAGGTGGTGCCGGTGCCGATGGACGACAAGGGCGTCATCCCGCAACAGCTCGACCGGCTCGCCCGCGCCCATTCCGCGCAATTGTTCTGCACCTCGCCGGAGGTGCAGAGCCCGACCTGCGTGCATACCCCGCTGGAGCGGCGCAAGGCGGTGGCCGAGGTCGCCCGGGCGCAGGGCTTCAGCATCCTCGAGGACGATTGCTACCGGCTTGCCGAGGCGCGGGTGCCGGGCTACCGGATGCTGCTGCCCGACCAGGCCTGGTACATCGCCTCGATCTCCAAGATCCTGACGCCGGCGCTGCGCATCGGCTTTGCCATCGCGCCGCGCAACAGCGACACGGAATTGCGCCGGGCGGTCGAATTCGGCTACTTCGGCCTCTCCACGCCGCTGGCCGAGATGATCGGCGTGCTGCTGGGCGACGACGCCATCACCCGGCTGGCCGCCGAGATCCGCGCCGAGGTGGGCCGCTACATCCGCGCGGCGGTGAATGCCCTGGGCAGCTATGACCTGACCTGGCACGAGGACGTGCCCTTCTTCTGGCTGCGCCTGCCCCAGGGCTGGCGGGTCTCGGCCTTCTGCCAGGCCGCCGAGGCCCGCGGGCTCAAGATCCGCAGCGCCGAGGACTTTGCCATGCGCGAGGCCCGCGTGCCCCATGCGGTGCGCATCGCGGTCAATGCCCATGTCACGCTGGCCTCATTCGAGGGCGCGATGCTGCGCCTGCGCGACCTGCTGGACAATCCGCCGGAGAATATCGGTGTCTGATTGGGGGTATATTGATACCTATTTATCAAGTATTTGAAAATGCTGGATTAATTCGCGCCAGCCCGTCTTGACTGTGCACCCGCAACCTTTATAACCCGGCCATCGAATTTGGTGGCTGGGGCCGTCCCACGCCCGAACTTCAGACCCAAGGGTAAACCCGATATGAAAACCTTCTCTGCGACCCCGGCAGACATCGAGAAGAAATGGATCGTGATCGACGCCGAAGGCGTGGTCCTGGGCCGTCTCGCCTCGATCGTCGCCACCCGCCTGCGCGGCAAGCACAAGCCCAGCTTCACGCCCCACATGGATTGCGGTGACAATGTCATCATCGTCAATGCCGACAAGATCCAGCTGACCGGCAAGAAGCGCGAAGAAAACCACTACTGGCACACCGGCCATCCCGGCGGCATCAAGTCGCGCACCAAGGCGCAGATCCTCGAAGGCGCCCACCCCGAGCGGGTGGTGACCCTGGCGGTCAAGCGCATGTTGCCGGGCAACCGCCTGGCGAAGAAGCAGATGACCAACCTGCGCGTCTACGCCGGCACCGAGCATCCGCACGAGGCGCAAAGCCCCGAAGTGCTCGACGTCAAGAACATGAACTCGAAAAACACCCGGGTGGCGAAATAATGGCTGAGCAAGTGAATTCTCTCGAAGACCTGAACGCCGTCACCGGCGGTGTCGAGGCTGTCGAGGTCGAAACCCCGCGCGAACCCGTCCGCGACGCGCTGGGCCGCGCCTATGCCACCGGCAAGCGCAAGGACGCGGTCGCCCGCGTCTGGATCAAGCCGGGCTCCGGCAAGGTCACCGTCAACGGCAAGGACCTGAACACCTATTTCGCCCGTCCGGTGCTGCAGATGATCCTGCGCCAGGCGTTTTCCGTGGCCGGTGTCGAGGACCAGTTCGACGTGATGGCGACGGTCAAGGGCGGCGGCCTTTCGGGCCAGGCCGGTGCGGTCAAGCACGGCATCTCGAAAGCGCTGCAACTCTACGATCCGTCGCTGCGCTCGGCCCTGAAAGCCGCCGGTTTCCTGACCCGCGACAGCCGCGTGGTGGAACGCAAGAAGTTCGGCCGCGCCAAGGCCCGCAAGAGCTTCCAGTTCTCCAAGCGCTGAGCACGACATATCTTCCTGCCAAGGGCCGCCCCTCACCGGGCGGCCTTTTTCGTGGCCGGCCTGCGCCGCGAGGAATGCCCGTCAGGGCTTGACGAGCGGGCCGTGAAGGTCGATGCCCTTGGGCATGGTGGACTACAGGATCGAAGATGCCGGGCAACTGGCGCGCGTGGCCAGCGGGCAGGTGGACCCTGACCGGCTGACGCTGTTTTCCACCATGCGGAACGAGATGGGCTTTCTGCCCGCCTTCCTCGCCCATTACCGCGCCATCGGCTTCGAGCAATTCCTGATCATCGACGACGGATCCGACGACGGCAGCTTCGACTATCTCGCCGCCCAGCCCGATTGCGTGGTGGTGCACACGAGCCTGCCTTACGGCGCGCCGCTCACCTATCGCGATCCCGACGGCACCCGGCAGCAGACCCGCGCCGGGGTCTACTACAAGATCGCCCTGCCGCACCTGTTCTGCGACGGCGCCTATGTCGCTTACGTGGATGCCGACGAGTTCCTGTTCCTGCCGCCCGGCGTGACCTCGATTGTCGAGGTGGTGGAGCGGCTCCGGGCCGCAGGCGCCGCCTCGGCGGTGGCCTCGGTGGTCGAGTTCTTTCCGGCGCGCGTCGCCGATCTCTCCGGCGCCTTGCCGCAGAGCTTCGCCGGGCTGCTCGCCGCCTATCCCCATTTCCAGGCCGAACCGCTTGTCCGGCTGGTGCCGGGCCAGCAACCCGAGCTTCTGGGCAGGTCCAAGACTGCAAGGCTTTTCAAGACCTTCGACATCAGTCCCAAGGTCGAGCGCAAGGGTCTGCAACGGCTCTACCTGTCGTCCAAGGCGCGCAAGGCGCAGCAGTTCCAGAAATCGCCCCGCCACAAGACGCCGCTGCTGTTGCGCAGCAAGGACAGCCGCCTGACCGGCACCCACAACGCCAACCTGCCGCCCAGTTCCGAGGTGCTGCTGACGATCGCGCATTTCGTTTTCACCGCGCAATTCGCCGACAAGATCGCCCGCGCGCGGGCCTGGGGGGCGCATGCCAATGCGGCGGCGAAATACCGCTATTACGCCGAGCTTCTGGACCGGATGCAGGCCCGCGACGGCAGCTTCCTGGACGAGAATTCCGTGGAATTCCGGGACGTTCAGCAATTCATCGACTGCGGTCTGATGGTCTATCCCAGCACGTAGCGCGCCGAGGGCCAGGCCTCGGCCACCTGCGGCAGACGCCGCGCCGCCGCCTCGTAGACCGGCGCGTAATGCCGCGCGATCTCGGCGCTCAACTCATCGGAAATCCCGCCCGCCGAGCCGCGCGCATTGACCTTGCGGCCCCCCGCCTCGGCCTCGACCGGGACATCGGCAAAACCGGCCAGCGCGGCGATGCCCGCGGGGGTGAACATCTCCTCGAAGAGGCACAAAAAGCGATCCTCGGGGGCGAAGACCTGTTCGATCGCGTCGAGCGTCATGTCATAGCGGCTGCGCGCCGCGGCCTCGGTGCCGGGATAAAAGCCGCGCAAGCCGCTCTCGAAATCCACCGGGTCCGGTGCTGTGCCCTTGTCCAGATCCATCCGGTAGTGCGACCTCAGACGCGCCACCGGGTCGCGCATGGAGAACAGGCATTTCACTTTTATACCAGAGGCTTCCACTCCATACTTGATCTTTTGCATCAAGGGCGCGGGCAGGGCGGCGTAGCTGGGGGTGATGTCGCCGGTCATGGTGATGCCGGGTTGCTCCAGCAGCCCGGCGAAATAGGCAAAATAGCGGTCGCGGTTGGTCTGCATCCGCCAGCGCAGATGCGCCGCGGGCTCGGGCGCGCCCATCCGCCGCTTGGCCTCGGCGCGGATCTTCTGCCAGGCCGAGGGCTCGGGCACCCGGTAGCGGGCAAAGACCGAGCCGAGGTCACTCTCCCAGACCTGGTATTCACCCAGCCGCCCGAAATCCGCGCCCGGCTGGCGGTTCAGGTAGGCCTGGATCCAGCTCGATCCGCATTTCTGGCCACCGAGGCCCAGGAAGAATCGCTTGTCAGCCATGTGCTGCCTCATGTGTCCGGCGGGATCAGGCCGAGCCCGCGCAGGTAGATGCCGATGCCGGTTTCCAGCAGGTCCTCGGGCGGATAGGGGCTTCGGGTCCCGGGCGAGCCGCGGGCGAACAACTCCACCACCCCGTGCGACAGCGCCCAGATATGCGCCGAGAACATCGCCGCCGGGGGGCGTTTGTCCGCCGGGATATGCTGCGACAGCCCGGCGGCGGCCTTTTCCAGCACGCCGCGCGCCTTGGCCGAGGCGGCGGCAAGCTCGGGCGTGCGGTTGACCGAGACGCCGCTCTCGAACATCGCGATGTAATGGCCGGGATGCTTGCGCGCAAAGGCCAGGTAGGCGCGCCCCGTCGCCTCGAAGGCGCCCAGCGCCGAGGGGCGGCCCTTGTCATAGGCGTAGTCCATCACGTCGGCGAAAATCTCGTAGCCCTGTAGCGCGCATTCCGCGATCAGCTCTTCGCGGCCGTCAAAGTGGCGATAGACCGCCGCCGGGGTCACGCCGGCCTGTTTCGCCGCCTCCGAGAGGGTGAAACCGGTCGGCCCGCGCTCTTCGATCAGCCGCAGGGCGGCGTCGATCAGCGCCTGGCGCAGGTTGCCGTGATGGTAGCCGCGCTTAGACATCTTCGGCGTGCACGTGCCACAACTCGGGCCCGCCCGCGATCAGCGGGTCGATCCGGCCCAGCGCGGCACTGTCTTTTCCGGCGTAATCGACCTGGTCGAGCACCAGCCGGATGGCGTTCAGCCGCGCCCGGCGCTTGTCGTCCGAGCGGATGATCTGCCAGGGGGCGGTCGCGGAATGGCTGCGCGCCAGCGTCTCGGCGATGGCGGCGGTATAGGCATCCCAGCGCTTGAGCCCCTCGACATCGATCCAGCTCAGCTTCCACTGTTTCAGCGGATCGCTCTCGCGCTTCAGAAAGCGGCGCAACTGCTCGCCCCGGCCCACGGTCAGCCAGAGCTTGACCAGGGTGATGCCCTCGTCCACCAGCATGTTCTCGAAATCCGGCACCTGGCGGAAGAAATGCTCGCGCTGGTCATCGGTGCAAAAGCCGAAGACCTTTTCCACCACGCCGCGGTTGTACCACGACCGGTCGAACAGCACGATTTCCCCGCCCGAGGGCAGATGGTCGATGTAGCGCTGGAAATACCACTGGCTGGCTTCCTTGTCGTTGGGCTTGCCCAGCGCCACCACGCGGGCCACCCGCGGATTGAGGTTCTCGCGGAACCGCTTGATCGTGCCGCCCTTGCCGGCGGCATCGCGGCCCTCGAAGACCACGGCAATGCGCGCGCCGCTGTCGCGGGCCCAGGATTGCAGCTTGACCAGTTCGATCTGCAGCGCCGCCATTTCCTTTTCATAGGCCTTGCGCGGCATCCGCTCGGAGTAGGGATAGCCTTCGCTCAGCATGTCGCCCTTGTCCGCGCGGCGCAGGGCATCGCGGATCTTCCGGGGGGCCTCGGTCTCGAAAAAGGCGCTGATCGCGCCGTCAAAGGGCTTTGCCATGGGGTCTCGCATATTTTTCTTGAAATATGGCGCTTTAGCGGGCGCAGTTCAATGTTAATGGGGTTTACGCAGCGGCTCTGTCGGAGCGGTGTGACCGCCCGGGAACGCGCCTCTCGCCGCCCCGGACGTGATCCGGAGTCTCGTGGTCAGCCGGGAGGCCCCGGGGCAAGCCCGGGGCGCGCTGGTTCCGGTGTCAGCCGTCTTTCACCCCGGCGCGCCGGGCGGCGCGGTGCACCGCGTCGATCACCGCTTGCGGATCGGCGTGGTGGGGCATGTGGCCGACGCCGGGCATCCGGGTCAGCCGGGCCTGTGGCATCTGCCGGCTCAGCGGTTCGGAATGCACCTCGAGCGGCACGATGGTATCGGCCTCGCCATGCAGCAGTTCGGCGGGCATCTCCAGACCGGGATAACCGTGCGACATCCGCGTCACCTCGGGCTTCAGCGTGGCCAGTTGCCGGGCATTGGCGCGCAGGCTGTCGCGGCGCAGGGTCAGGCCTGCGCCAACATGGGCGCCATAGCCCGCAGGCACCGCCTGCGGCGCAAAGATCGCCTCCAGCGCCGTGTCGATCCGGCCCATCGGCGCAAAAGCGGTCAACAGCGGCACCACGAGGGTGCCGCCCGGGGCGCTGGCATTGACGCGATAGAGCAGGTCGATACCGCCGGGCCAGGGGTTCGACACCGAGCCCAGCAGCACCAGCGCCGCGGTCTCCTCGGGCCGCTCCAGCGCCCAGGCAAGGCTCACCACGCCGCCATAGGAATGGCCCAGCACGATCGGATTGCTCACCCCCAGCCGGTCCGCCGCCCGTTGCAGCAGCCGCGCCTGATCGCGCGGCGTCTCGCTCTGGCGCGGCAGCGGCTCGGTCCAGCCCAGCCCGGGGCGGTCAAAGGCGATCACCCGAAAATCCCGCGACAGCGGCGCGACCAGCTGATAGGTGAAATCCCGCAGGTTGCCCGAGGCGCCATGCAGGAGCACAAGGTCGGGGCCTTCGCCGCGCACCAGCGCATGCACCACGGTGCCGTCGATCTCGATCAGCCGGCCCAGCGGCCCGTGCCCGGCCTCGGCCCGCGCTTCCCTGAGATCGGCCAGCCGGTCCACCACGAAGACGCCCGCGGCCAGCAGTGCGACCGTCAGAAGCGCAAGCGGCAGCGGCGATAACATGTTAGCCTCTCAGGTCGGTCGATTTCTGTCCGATCTCGTCCATGTCGAACGGAGTTGTCAGATAGATCTCGCTGATCCAGTTGCCATAGAGCAGATGCGCATGGCTGCGCCAGCGGTTCTGCGGCGGCCTGGAAGGATCGTCGCCGGGGTAGTAGTTCCGCGGCACGTTGATCGCGGTGCCATTGGCGACATCGCGGTCGTATTCCTCTTTCAGCGTGTGGCTGTCATACTCGAAATGGTTGAAGATATAGAGCGCGCGGTGCCGGGTGTCCTCGACCAGGCAAGGCCCGACCTCGTCGCTGCCCAGAAGGGTGCGCAGCCCGTCGGCGGCGTCGATCTCGTCCTGGCGCATCTCGGTCCAGCGGCTGACCGGGATGACGCATTCGTCGGAAAAGCCGCGCAGGTAGGGCGAGGCGGGATCAAGGTTCTTCTGCCGGAAACAGCCAAAGGCCTTGGCGGGCAGGATGTGTTTCTGCACCCCGTGGAAGTGGTTGATCATCGCCATCCCGCCCCAGCAGACGCCGAAGGTGGAATGCACGTTGGTCTGGGTCCAGTTCATCACCTCGACCAGTTCGTCCCAATAGGTGACATCCTCGAAGGGCAGATGCTCGATCGGCGCGCCGGTGATGATCAGCCCGTCGAACTTCTCGTCGCGGACCTCGCGGAAGGGGCGGTAGAAGCTTTCCATGTGTTCGGCCGAGGTGGTCTTGGTCTCGTGCTCGCTCATCCTTATCAGCGACAGTTCCAGCTGCAGCGGCGTGGCGCCGATCAGCCGGGCGAATTGCGTCTCGGTGGCGATCTTCTTGGGCATCAGGTTCAGAAGACCGATGCGCAGCGGGCGGATGTCCTGATGCGCGGCCTGTGCCTCGCCCATGACCATGACGCCTTCGCGCGAGAGCACGTCAAAGGCAGGCAGGTCGTGGGGAAGCTTGATCGGCATCGGGAACCCTTTCCTTGGTGCGCGAGAAATAGGACAGCGACGCCCCGGGTACAAGCGCATCGGAAAGGGCGCGGGCCGGGGCCCGGGCTCAGCCGGTTTTCTGCGCGATGGCCGCGGCCACCAGGTCGTCGAAATCCTGCGCGCTGGCGACGCTGTGGATCGCCTCGGCGGTGACGCTCACCCCCCAGTTTTCCGCCATCTTGCGATAGAGCGGCTGGCGATGGGCCAAGGCGCGGCCATAGGTCCAGCGGATGAAGGCGTCGGGGTCCACCTCGGCCTCGGCGCGTCCGGTCTCGGCCAGGTATTCCGCCCAGCAGCGGGCCAGGAACTCCGGCTGGTAGGCCATCGGTTTCGGCGCGCGGTTGAAGCGGCGGATCAATTCCTGGGTATGGGCCGCGTTGCCCTCGATCCAGATCATCAGCGTGTCCTGCGACAGTGCCTTGAGCACCGGATCCTCGGGGTTGTCGGGATCGACCCATTCGCAGATCGACCCGCCGGTGTCGCAGATGAAATTGGGATAGCCGTAAAGCGCCTCGGCCCGGTCGATGAAATAGCGGGTGTCCATCAGCGCGCTGATCTCGGCCTGGCGGAATTGTTCCTGCCGGCGGGTGTATTCCGCCCAGGGCAACCCGCCGAGGTCCGGGTTGCCCGGCTTGCCCAGGTAGGTCGAGACCGGGGTGAGGTTGTGAAACGACAGGTTCGAGCCGATGTAGATCGAATCCGACAGCAGGAGGTCGCGCAGGAAGGGCACCTGCATGGCATGGGCCTTGGCATTGTCGGCGATGTATTCGCCCATGTAGCGGGTGCCGATGCGGTAATCGATGGAATAGTGAAACCAGTTGCCGGTGTCGCGCAGCATGTTGGACACATGGGTCTTGCCCAGGCCCGACATGCCGAAGAACAGCACCCGTTTCTTGGGCGCCTGGCGCCAGTCATCGGCAGAAGTATGGAGCATGGGGCAGACATTCCGGCAAGAGTGATCGGCCTCGCCTAGCATGATCCCCCGCCGCGCAAAAGCCCCGCCGGGAGCGGTCGCGGCGGGCGTGCCGTTCGGGTTTCCCCGCGTCTGCGCCGCGGCGACGGGCTGGGGGGCCAGCCCCCCAGACCCCCCGGGATATTTGAGAACCAGAGAAGTCCTGGACGGGGAGAGACACCGTGCGGGCGGTTTCAGGCGTCCGGGGCCGGAAGGTGCGGGGGCCCTGCGCGCGATACAGGGGCCCCCTTCAGGCGTGTCAGAACTTGAAGCCGATGGTCACCCCGAAGCCGGTCGCCGTATTGTCGGTGAACTTTGTCGGCGTGCTGGATTCTGCGTCGCCCAGCCAGGCATGTTCGATCCCCGCGGTGATCTTGGCATCGCCCACCATGTAGCTGCCGCCGATCCCCACCGAGGTATAGCCGTCGGTCGGAGACAGCCGCGTGACCGTGCTGCCCTTCTTGGTCTCGTGGCCGACCCGGGCAAAGAGCGACAGCCGCTCGTTGATCGCCCGGCCCACGCCCAGCTGATAGGTCAGGGTGTCGTGCTTGAAGCCGGTGATCTCGCGGCCGGTCTCGGCGGCATAGGCGCCGGGCTTGACCTGCCATTTCGACCATTCGGTCCAGCGCACCGAGCCGAAGACCAGGGTTTTGGGCGCCACGCCGGACTGGAAATCTAAGGTCCAGGACTGCGGCATCTTGATCGGGGTCTTGGTCGAGACGCTGATCGGGGTGAAGGTCGGCCCCGGCAGGCCCAGTTGGGTATAGGTCTCGCGCGCGTCGAACTCGTGCTCGATCTCGGAGCGGTAGGTCAGCCCGACCCGCAGCTTGTAGTCGGGGATCTGATAGGCCGCGCCCAGCACGAAGCCGGCATCGGTCTCGGTCGAGCTTTGCGCCCGGTAGGGCGACACGATGCTGCCCGGCACCGGCCCCGCCGGACCGTCGGGGTCCGAGGCGACATTGGCCAGCGTCAGCGGAATGGTGATATCCGCCGAGGAGGTCAGAAGCGTCGGCCCGCCATAGACCGACACCCGGTCGGTCACGTCGTATTTCAGCAGCGCATCCACCGAGGTGCTGCGCCATTTCGCCGTCAGCCCGTTGTAGAAGCCTTTCTCATAGGCGGCATTGGCCGAATAGGGCTGGCTGAACAGCAGCGCGAAATCGATGCGGTCGGTCAGCTGGAACTTCAGCCCGCCGCCGACATTGAGGGTCATGCCGGCCATGTCGCCGGTGCTGCCGCCTCCGACAATCGCCGGGTAGTCGCCCGAGACGTTCGGATTGCTCTGCAGGAAGGTGAACTGCGCGTAGTTCCCTTCCTCGAACAGGATCGCTTCCGCCGGCCTGGCGCGCTCGATACCGCCGGCATGTGCCGCACCTGCGACAAGACATGCCGAGCAGGCGATGTTTCTGACATTGAACATGGTTGATCTTCCCGTCTCTTCCCGGTCAGAAGGCTAGGCGGAGCAGGAACTTGCGGTCAATTCTTGACGATACGTCAGCCAGAGGTTGTGCCGCGACGTCACATTTGTGTTACATGCCCGGGCTGATGACCCGCGGCCGCTTGGTGTCCATGCGGATGTTCAGGTAGTTGCCGCCGAATATCACCGCCGCGCCCAGCAGCACCAGCACGTCGAGCGGTTCGTTGTAGAGCAGCATCCCGACGAGGGCGATCACCGGCAGGCGGGCGAAATCGATCGGCATGACCACCGCCGCGGGCGCCAGCCGCAGCGCCGTGGTCAGGCAGAAATGCGCCACCAGCCCGGCCAGGGCGATCAGGATCACCCAGGGCAGGTTGGCCGCGCTCGGCAGGGCGATGTCGCCGTCGTAGCCGGCGCAGATCAGCCCGAAGATCGCCTGCATCAGCGTCAGGTAGAACAGGATGCAGGTGATGGTCTCGGTCCGCGTCAAAAGCCGGGTGAAGACCGCCGACCCGGCAAAGCCGATCGCCGCCAGCGCCGCGGTCAACTGGCCGAATTCCAGCGTCTCGGGGCTGGGGCGGGTGACGATCAGGATGCCGACAAAGCCGACCCCGGCGGCGATCATCCGGATCCGGGTCAGCCTTTCGCCCAGGATCAGCGGCGACAGCACGATCACCCAGAGCGGCGAGGTGAATTCCAGCGCAAAGACCTGGGCCAGCGGGATCACGGTGATCGAGTAGAACCACAGGTTCTGCCCGGCAAAATGGCTGAGATTGCGCACCAGGTGCACGTGAAGGCTGCGCCGCGTGACCTGGCCCAGCGTGCCGGCAAGCCGGGCGACGACCAGCACCACCACCACCCCGATCACGCTGCGGTAGAGCATGATTTCAAAGGTGTCGAGGTCGAGGCTCACCGCGCGCCCGCCGATGGCCATCGAGGTGAAACAGACAATCGCGCCGATCATCCAGAAGGCGGCTTTTATCGTGTCGCTCATACCCGGACTCTTCGCCATTGTGACGCGGCGCACCATCGGTCAGGGAGGGCCGAATGACAAGGCTGTGCGGCGGATTCGCGAATGTCCCTAATGCCGTGGGACAGCACCTTCCGGCAGCAGCAGAAATTTCTCGCCTCCGCTGTCGATGCGCGGGCGTCGGGGGGCGAAGCGATCGAAGGCTTTGCGCGTGCCGGGCACGATGCGGTCGTGCAGTTCGGCGAGGATCACGGGCGTTGCCGCCAGCACCGCATCGGGCGGGTCCAGCAGCGCCAACTCGGCCCCTTCGATGTCGAGTTTCACCACACCGATGGGCGACGGTGCGACGCGGTCGGCGATCTCGGACAGGGTGACGACCGGCACTTTCTCAAGGGTTGTCGCAGCCGCATCCCCGGGGGCCGCCACGATGGTATAGCCCCAGCCGCCGGTGCCGCGGTCATGCAGTGTCGCGCTGCCCGCGCCCTCGGGCATGAGCGCGGCGCGGATCGGGGTGATGCGGGGCTCCTGCGCCACGTTGGCCGACAGCAAGGCGTAGTTTTCCGACGAGGGTTCGACCGCGATCACACGCGCATTCGGAAAGCGCCGGGCCAGTGCCAGGGACGCGCTGCCGATGAAGGCTCCGGCGTCCACGATCACGCCGTCAAACCCCTCGGGGATATGCGCCTCGAGACAGTGGAACTCCTTTCCCAGATTGGCCACCGCGACACGCAGGTCGGGCCCGCTGCGCCGCAGGGTCAGCGGGCAGCCATGGACTTGGGCGCGGACCCGGGTCCCGGGCCGGTGCCGCAGGAAACGCAAGCAGCCGGGCAGGCCCATCGCAAGGCACGACTGGACAAAACGGCGCAGATCCTGGGTCCATTCCGGCATGGCGGTCTCTCCCACTCATAGGTCTGTCAGGAGGGTCGCCCAAATTGGTTAACGAAACGGAAAGATCAGCAGTCCGCGCGGCGCGATCAGTGCTCGCCGGCCTCCAGCGGCAGCCAGCAGCAGCCTTCGTAGAAGCCCTCGCCCTGAAGCGTGCGGATCAGCAGGACCACGGCATAGGGGTAGTCGCGATCGCTCATCCCGTCGGAACAGATCAGCGGCCGGACGATCGACAGCGACGCGGCCTCCTCCGAGCGGTGGCGCAGCGCGGCGGGAAAGGCCGGGCGTCCGGCGGGGGCCAGCGTGTCGCCCAGCGGCAGGGCGATATTGTTGGAGTTGATGTCGGAATAGGCCGCCGTGGTCTCGGCGAAACGGATCGACCAGAAAGGCTCGGTCCCGCCACAGAGCAGGCCGGCGGGCAGGGGGCTGTTGCCGATCCGGGCGTAGTCGTATTTCTCGAGGAACCGCATCGCGACCCAGCCATTGGCCTCCTGCCAGACGATGCGCCCCCATTTGCCGCTTTCGCCGCGGTCGAAGACCTCGATCCCCACCACGTCATGCGGCAGGTCGCCCAGGTCGGCGCTGTCGCCATCGGGCGCCTCGCGCACGTTCAGCCTGTCATCGGCGGCCACGCCGGTCACCCGGTAGTAGGCGGGATCGGCCAGCGCCGGGACGGCAAGAAGGCAGAGCATCAGGGCAATGCGGGACATGGGGCGGCTCCGAATCCAGGCAGGGTCGGCGGCAGTATAGCCGCCGGGGGGAAATTTCCGCGCCGAATCGACGCGGGGCGCGTCATTGCGTCGCGGGGCGCGCGCCCTGCTCGAAGGCGCGGGTCCGGGGGTTCCAGGTCAGCGGGCATTTCTGCGCGGTCTCGGCAAAGGCCCGGTCCAGCCGCCGGTCGTTGAGCCGCCGGATCCAGGTCTTCAGCGGCAGCACCGAGCGGTCGCCGAAGCCGTCCACCAGCACGAAGCGCCCGGTCGTGTCCTCCCAGAGGATGTTCTTCGGCCCCAAGTCGTAGGCCGGGATGTGCCAATCGTAAAGTGCCGCGACAAAGGCGTTCAGCGCCGTGAGCATCTCGGCCGACAAGGGCGCGTGCAGCAGGTCCGCGAGGGTGGGGGCGGTCTGGCCCTCGGCATCGACGATCCGTTCGACCACCTCGCCCAGCCCCGAGGGCGTCAGCCCCAGCCCGGCGATCCCCGACAGGGGCGGCCAGGCATCGCGCACCGATGCGCGCAGCATGGCATCGCTCCAGGCCCGCTGTTCGCGCCGGAACAGCGCATGGGCCTTGCGGATCCTGAGCCAGCCGCGCCACGTCCGGTCGTCACAGCCTTCGATCGCGCGCAGGTGCTTGGCCCGCATCACCTTGAGCAGCCGGTCGGGCGCCTCGGGCAGCAAGTAGACATGGCGCTCGGAGCCGCATGCGATCTCGTCGCCCACCGGCGTGGTGCGCGCGGCCGAGGAGTGCAGCGTCATTCCCACTCGATGGTTCCCGGCGGTTTCGACGTCACGTCATAGGTGACGCGGTTGATGCCCTTGACCTCGTTGATGATCCGCGTCGCGGTCTCGCCGAGGAAGTCGTGGCTGAACGGGTAGTAATCCGCCGTCATCCCGTCAACGCTGGTGACCGCGCGCAAAGCACAGGCGAAATCATAGGTCCGCCCGTCGCCCATCACGCCGACGGTGCGCACCGGCAGTATGGCGACGAAGGCCTGCCAGATCTCGTCGTAAAGCCCGTGCTTGCGGATCTGGTCGATATAGACCGCGTCGGCCTTGCGCAGGATCTCCAGCTTCTCGCGGGTGATCTCGCCGGGGCAGCGGATCGCCAGGCCGGGGCCGGGAAAGGGATGCCGGCCGATGAAAGACGCGGGCAGGCCCAACTCGTGGCCCAAGGCGCGCACCTCGTCCTTGAAGAGCTCGCGTAGGGGTTCGACCAGCTTCAGGCCCATCTTCTCGGGCAGGCCCCCGACATTGTGGTGCGACTTGATGGTCACCGAGGGGCCGCCGCTGAAACTGACCGACTCGATCACGTCGGGGTAGAGCGTGCCCTGGGCCAGGAACTCCGCCCCCTCGATCCCGCTCGCGTATTTCTGGAACACGTCGATGAAGAGCCGCCCGATGACCTTTCTCTTTGTCTCCGGGTCACTTACGCCGTCAAGTTCACCCAGGAAAAGCTCGGCCTCATCGGCATGGATCAGCGGGATGTTGTAGTTGTCGCGGAACATCGCCACGACTTCCTGCGCCTCGTTTTGGCGCAGCAACCCGTGGTCGACGAAGACGCAGGTGAGCTGATCGCCGATCGCCTCGTGGATCAGCACCGCGGCGACGGAACTGTCGACCCCGCCGGACAAACCGCAGATCACCCGCTTGTCGCCGACCTGTTCGCGGATGCGCGCAATGGCCTCCTCGCGGTAGGCGCCCATGGTCCAGTCGCCCTTGAACCCGGCGGTGCGGATGAAGTTCTCGTAAAGCGTCTTGCCGTTGGGCGTGTGGTGCACCTCGGGGTGGAACTGCACCGCGTAGAAGTGCCGGTCGAGGTCGGCGGTCACCGCGAAGGGCGCGCCGGGCGAGGTGCCGTAGACGGCAAAGCCCGGAGCGATTTCAGAGACATGGTCGCCGTGGCTCATCCAGACCTGCTCGCGCCCCGAGCCGTCCATGAACCAGCCAGTGAGGAACTCGGGGCGGGTCTCGGCGGGTGTCACCCAGGCGCGGCCGAACTCGGCGGTGGCGTGCTCGCCGGCCTCCACCTTGCCGCCGAGATCCTGCATCATGACCTGCTGGCCATAACAGATGCCGAGGATCGGCACGCCGAGGTCGTAGACCGATTTCGGCGGGCGGGGCGAGCCGTCGCGCATCACCGAATCCGGGCCGCCGGAAAAGATCACCGCCTTGGGCGCGAAATCGGCCAGAAAGGCGTCGGTGACCTTCTGGTAGGGGTGGATTTCGCAATAGACGTTCAACTCGCGCAGGCGCCGCGCGATGAGCTGCGTCACCTGGCTGCCGAAGTCGATGATCAGAAGGCGGTCATGGATGTCCTGGGTCATGACAGCCTAGTAGGCGCGGGCGCGCGCGAGGGCAAGAGCCGGCGTCGCCCTGGACCCGGAGGTCGCGGCAGGACGCGCGGCACCTGGCTTTTCGCCGGTGATAATAGGATTGATTTCGCCGCGCCTGCGCGCGCCGACAGGCTGGGGGGCCTTGCCCCCCAGACCCCCCAGGATATTTCCAAACCGAAGAAGCCCCTGGCGCGGTCCTGCACTTCTCTGGTTTC
>SBGD01000053.1 GCA_006226775.1 Paracoccaceae bacterium
CCGCCGGCCATCCCCAGAACCGCATCGACGACCTGCTACCCTGGAACTTCAAGCCGTCAAGCTGAAATCAACGTGCTACCCAGCCCGCGCTTACCGTGGACTTCGACCGCGGCGTGATTGATCTGCGCCTTCCAGACGGAGTGACGCGTAAAGGCCGAGCCGTGGTGCCGATGAACCGAATGGCCCGCGCGGCGCTTGAAACCGCCTATCAAGCACGCCTGACCGGGCACGTTGTCGAGTGGGGCGGTCGGCGGGTAAAGTCGATCCGAAAGGGTTATGCCGCCGCGCTGGATCGCGCTGGTCTATCTGAGGTCAGCATCCACCAAATCCGCCACACCGTCGCCGTCCGGATGCTTTCGGCGGGTCAGCCCATAGAGGCCGTTGCGCAATACCTGGGCCACTCGAACACTGCAATCACCTACAAGACCTATGCCCGGTTCATGCCGGAACATCTGGCCGGAGCCGCTGAGGTTTTGGAGTTTGATAGGTTCCGGGAACTTGGGCGCACTTCGTAAAAAACGAAATTTCCCAATGAAATCATGGTGGGTGATGAGAGACTCGAACTCCCGACATCTTCGGTGTAAACGAAGCGCTCTACCAACTGAGCTAATCACCCCCGGTGGGCTGCCTTTTGCCGCAAGGCGGGCGCGAGTGCAAGCGCGATTCCGGTGGGCAAAAAAAACGCGCCCGGATCAGGTGATCGACGGGCGCGTCCGGGAAGAATGGTGGGTGATAAGAGATTTGAACTCCTGACATCTTCGATGTGAACGAAGCGCTCTACCACTGAGCTAATCACCCGTTGACGCGCTGTTTAGCGTCCCTTTTCCGCGCGTGCAAGAGGTTTGCGGCGACAAATCCGACGCCGCGCGCCGCTGGCAGAAAACCGCAGGTGGCACCCGGTTTGCCGCGCCGCCAGCCGCACCCGGGAACCGTGCGACCGGGGATACGGGAGCGGCTCCGCCGCCCCGTCCCGACGTGGGACAATGCGTAGCAATCCGGGGAATATTGTCAGAAGTTTCAAAAGATGCGATGCTTGCGACATAATTGGTGACGCGGTGCCACTCCGCAAATTTAGCATTTCAAACGCATATTAGAGGGACCAAGATGAAACGACTTGTCTTGACCGCGGCCTGTATCGCCGCACTTGCAACTGCGGGTATCGCAGACCAATCCAAATCCGCCATGAGCGCCAAAGAGATCGAAAGGCAAACGGTGATCTCGACCCAGGGTGCTTTGGGCTCTGCCGAGTCGAGCGGTGCCATGGTTGTCATGTGGGTCTTTACGGTGCTCATTATGGCGGCCGCCGCAGCCTCCGGAGGCGGAAGCAACCATGTGCCTCATACGCACTGACGGCGCATAACGCGGCGCCCCGGCGCCGGTGAACCGAACGCCGGTGAACCGAAAGCCGGCGAACCGAAGGCCGGTGAACCGAAAAAAGGCCGCCCGGATACCGGACGGCCTTTCCTGTTCAGCGCACCGCGGAAGCGCGCGGGGCGTCAGTGGGCCACGGCGCTGGCGGAATCGTCGCCCTTGGTAAGCCTCTGGGCCGCGGCCTCTTCGGCTGCCTCGTCCCATTCGATCGGCTCGGGCTTGCGGATCAGCGCCTGTTCCAGCACCTCCGAGACATGGCTGACCGGGATGATCTTGAGCCCCTCCTTCACGTTGTCGGGGATCTCGGTCAGGTCCTTCTCGTTCTCCTGCGGGATGAACACCGTCTGGATGCCGCCGCGCAGGGCCGCGAGCAGTTTCTCCTTCAGCCCGCCGATCGGCATGGCATTGCCGCGCAAGGAGACCTCGCCGGTCATGGCGATGTCCTTGCGCACCGGGATGCCGGTCAGCACCGAGACGATGGAGGTCACCATCGCAAGGCCCGCCGAAGGCCCGTCCTTGGGCGTGGCGCCGTCGGGGACGTGGACGTGAATGTCCATCTTCTCGAACTTCGGCGGCTTGACCCCGATCTGCGGCGAGATCGAGCGGACATAGCTGGCCGCCGCGTCGATGCTCTCCTTCATCACGTCGCCCAGCTTGCCGGTGGTCTTCATCCGGCCCTTGCCCGGCAGGCGCAGCGCCTCGATCTGCAGCAGATCGCCGCCCACCGAGGTATAGGCCAGCCCGGTCACCACGCCGACCTGATGCTCGTCTTCGGCCAGGCCGAAGCGGTGCTTGCGCACGCCGAGGAAGTCCTGGAGGTTCTCGGGCGTGACAACCACCTTGCCCTCGTTGCCCTTGACGATCATGGTCACCGCCTTGCGCGCCAGCTTGGCAATCTCGCGCTCGAGGTTCCGCACGCCGGCCTCGCGGGTGTAGTAACGCACCATGTCGGTCAGCGCCTCATCGGTCAGCTTGAACTCATCCTTCTTCAGACCGTGGTTCTTGATCTGCTTGGGGATGAGGTGGCGCTTGGCGATCTCGCACTTCTCGTCCTCGGTATAGCCGGCCAGCGGAATGATCTCCATCCGGTCGAGCAACGGCCCGGGCATGTTGTAGCTGTTCGACGTGGTCAGGAACATCACGTTCGACAGGTCGTATTCCACCTCGAGATAGTGGTCGACGAAGGTCGAGTTCTGTTCCGGGTCGAGCACTTCCAGCATGGCCGAAGCCGGGTCGCCACGGAAATCCTGGCCCATCTTGTCGATCTCGTCGAGCAGGATGAGGGGGTTCGTGGTCTTGGCTTTCTTCAGCGCCTGGATGATCTTGCCGGGCATCGAGCCGATATAGGTCCGGCGGTGGCCGCGGATCTCGGACTCGTCGCGCACGCCACCCAGGGAAATCCGGATGAACTCGCGCCCCGTGGCGCGGGCCACGGATTTGCCAAGCGAGGTCTTGCCCACGCCCGGAGGGCCGACAAGGCACATGATCGGGCCTTTCAGCTTCTTCGAGCGCTGCTGCACCGCGAGGTATTCGACGATGCGTTCCTTGACCTTCTCCAGCCCGTAGTGATCGTCGTCGAGGATGTCCTGCGCCTTGTTCAGGTCCTTCTTGACCCGGCTCTTCACGCCCCAGGGGATCGACAGCATCCAGTCGAGGTAGTTGCGCACCACCGTCGCCTCGGCCGACATCGGGCTCATGTTCTTGAGCTTCTTCAACTCGGCATCGGCCTTTTCCCTGGCCTCTTTCGAGAGCTTGGTCTCGTTGATCTTGGCTTCCAGTTCGGCGATCTCGTTGGCGCCGTCCTCGCCATCGCCCAACTCCTTCTGAATGGCCTTCATCTGCTCATTCAGATAATATTCGCGCTGGGTGCGCTCCATCTGGGACTTGACGCGGGTCTTGATCTTCTTCTCGACCTGCAGGACGGACATTTCGCCCTGCATCAACCCGTAGACCTTTTCCAGCCGTTCCGAAACGGAGAGCGTTTCCAGAAGGTCCTGCTTCTGGTCGACCTCGATCCCCAGGTGCCCGGCCACGAGGTCGGCGAGCTTGGCCGGTTCCTCGGTTTCCGACACGGCGACAAGCGCCTCTTCGGGGATGTTCTTCTTGACCTTGGCGTAGCGCTCGAACTCGTTGGCGACGGTGCGCAGCAGCGCCTCGATCGAGGCCTGGTCGCCCGGCATCTCGGTCAGGTAGTCGCATTTGGCCTCGAAAAACTCATCGTTTTCAAGGTATTCGACGATGCGCACGCGGGCCACGCCTTCGACCAGCACCTTGACGGTGCCGTCGGGCAGCTTCAGAAGTTGCAGCACGTTGGCCAGCACGCCGGCCTTGTAGATCCCGTCTGCCGCCGGGTCGTCGACCGAAGGGTCGATCTGGCTCGACAGCAGGATCTGCTTGTCGTCGGCCATCACCTCTTCCAGCGCCTTGACCGATTTCTCGCGGCCGACGAAAAGCGGCACGATCATGTGGGGGAACACCACGATGTCGCGCAGGGGAAGCACGGGATAGCTTGAATTGAGGGGCTCTTGCATGCTCTTTCCTTGTTCTTGGCAAACCGCTCCGGCCCCGCATCGCGGCAGCACTGACCGGTTCCTGTCAGGCATTCTAAGTAGGGCTCCGACCGCCCCGGTTCAAGTCCGGTCCCGGTCGATGCGTTGCCGGCCAGAATGCCCGCTGCGCCCCTCCGGGGCAAGCAGGTATCTGGCAGGGCCGCGGGCGCGCCCTGCCCCCAAATGAGCCCGCTTTGGCCCGCAAACCGCCGTGCTTTGCGGCCAAGCCTCTGGTCATGCAGGCGGAAATCCGGCAGTGGGACCGCAGGGCCAAGGATCGGACAGGAGCGACGGCACATGAAGGCAATGATCTCGGAACTGCTTTATTCGCGGGCGTTCCGCAATTCGCTGGCCGGGGCGATGACCCGGGGGCTGATCCGCAAGACGGCGCGGTGGAAAGAGTATTCCGTCGATTTCCGCGTCGACATGCTGGCGGTGGAGCGGCCGCATTACGCCTGGTGCATGCTGAACGCCGCGCGGCTGGGCCGGTTGCTGGGCCATGACCGGATCTCGGCCATCGAGTTCGGCGTCGCCGGCGGCAACGGGCTGGCCTATATGTGCGACTTTGCCGAGGAGGTGAAACACGCCACCGGCGTCACCGTCGAGTGCTATGGCTTCGACACCGGCGCGGGGATGCCCGAGCCCGAGGGCCCCTATGACCTGCCCTACTGGTTCGCCGCCAAGCAGTACCGGATGGACCAGGCCGCGTTGCAGGCCCGGGTGCCGCAGGCGAAACTGGTGATCGGCGACATCCGCGAGACGATCGCGGGGTTCCTGGAAACCCACAAGCCCGCGCCCATCGGCGTGATGTTCAACGACACCGATTACCATTCCTCGACCCGCGAGAGCTTTCGCATCTTCGACGGGGTCGCGGAGCACCCCAAGCACTTCCTGCCGCGGATCTTCATGTATTTCGACGATGTGCTGGGCTCGGAACTGGAGATGTACGGCGAACACAACGGCCAGTTGCGCGCCATTGCCGAGTTGAATGCCGGGCAGGAAGCGGTGCGCATCCACCGCAACCAGAACCTGATCCACCAGGACTACCTGCCCTATCGCCACCAGATCTACTATGGCCATCTCTTCGCCCATCCCGACTACAACACCTATATCGGCGAAGGCCGGCAGGAGGCGATCGAGGGGCTTTTGAAGCTCAAGGCCTGAGCCGGCCGATCCATCAATGGATCGGTCCCGATCTGTCGACAGATCGGGGTGCACCCGGCCCCTGCCGCAGAAAAGTGATCCACCTTTCCGGCCCGATCCCGCACGGCGCCCTTGCCAGAGCCCGTCCCGATGCGCACCATCCGCACAAAGGCCCCGCCCCGGGGCGCCATCAGCGGAGGACAGCCCATGCCCATGGCCCGGGTCTTCACATCACCTTGCCTTGTCGCCTGCACCCTGGCCGCGGCGGCCCTGCCCGCGCTGGCCCAGGACGACGCCCCGGCCTTCGAGCCCTTCGTCTTTGCCGGCACCGTGGTGGCGCGCGAGATCACCGGCCTGTCCTACGAGACCGGCGGCTGCATCGTCGCGGTCTCGGACCCGGCCCGCCGCACCGGCGTGGCTGAGACCGGCCAGGTGCTGGTCGAGCTGGACGCCCAGGCCGCGGACCTGGCGCTCGAGACCGCCAAGGCCCGGATCGCCGACCTGCAGGCCGCCGTGGCCGAGAAACAGCTTGCCATCGACGCCGCCGAGGCCAGCGTCGAACGCCGGGCCCAGGAACTGGCCTTCGTCGGCAAGGAATTCGCCCGCAACGAGCAGATGTTCCGCCGCGGGCTGATCAACGAATCCACCATGGAAGGGGTCGAGAGCCGCAAGATGAACGCCGATTTCGCCGCCGACCAGGCCAAGGAGACGCTGGCCAGCGCGGTCTCGGCCAAGACCCGCGCCGAGATCGCCCTGCGCATCGGCGAGCTGGAACTGCAATCGCAGCAGGTCGACCACGAGGCGCTGCAATTGCGCGCGCCCTATTCCGGCGTGCTCCTGGGATTCGAGCCCAATGTCGGCGATTGCGTCAATGCCGGGGCCTCGGTGGCGCAGATCTATGCGCCCGAGAAGAAGGCCGTCGAGGTCTTCGTGCGGGTCGATCAACTGGTGGCGCAGCAATCTTCCGGCGTGACCATCGGTGCGCCGGTGCGCATCGCGCGGATCAATGGCCAGTCCTGCGGCGGCAGCTTTACCTGGATCGGCACCGAGGCCGACCTGGAACACCAATACGTGAAATCCTCGATCGAGGTCGACGAGGCCTGCGCCCCGGCGCTCTATCTCAACGAGGCGGTCGAGGTCGAGACCCTGCCCAACCCCGCCTGAGCCCGCTCAGGCCGCGGGCGGTGCCGGCCGTCGGGCCTCGGCAAAGGACAGCAGGCGCTTGTTGTCCTCGTCCCACAGGTGCAGCCGGGCATTGTGCAGGCTCTCGCGGATGGTCATGCGGTTGCCGACCGCCAGGTCGCCATGGTCGCGCAGCACCTTGGGCAAGCGGTAGAACGGTATTCGACTGTTGAGGTGATGCACATGGTGGATGCCGATATTGGCGCTCAGCCATTGCAGCACCCGCGGCAGCACGTAATGCGAGCTTCCGTGCAGCGCGGCATCGTGCAACTGCCAGTCTTCCTCGGCCTCCCAATGGGTGCTCTCGAACTGGTGCTGGACATAGAACAGCCAGACCCCGGCGGTGGCCGCCAGCAGCGTGGTCGGCAAAAAGATCAGCAGGATCGGCATCAGCCCGCCGAAATAGCCGATCAGCGCCAGCGCGCCGATGATCGCGGCATTGGTGGTCATGGCGCTGACCCAGTAGCGCGCCTGCGCCATCAGCCCCAGCGGGATGCGGTTCTGCAGGAAGAACAGGTAGCCCGGCCCCAGGCCGAACAGCACCAGCGGATGGCGATAGAGCCGGTAGATCCAGCGGTTCAGGGGCCCCAGCTCGCGGTATTCGGCCAGGGTCAGCGTGTGGACGTCGCCCATGCCGCGCCGTCCGAGGTTGCCCGCGGTGCTGTGATGCACCGAATGGGTGCGGCGCCAGACGTCATAGGGCGTCAGCGTCAGCACGCCGATCACCCGCCCGATCCAGTCCGCCAGCGTGCGGTTGCGGAAAAACGAGCCATGGCCGCAATCGTGCTGGATGGCGAAGAGCCGCAGCAGGAAGGCCGCATTGACCAGCGCGATCACCAGCGTCAGCCAGTAGCTGACCCCCAGCGACCACCAGGCCAGCGCCCAGAGGATGACGAAGGGGCCCGCCGTGACGGCAAGCTCGAACCAGCTGCGCAGGGCGTCTGGTTCACGGTACTGCGAGAGGAGTTTGACCCAGTCTCTCGCCGACCGCGTTTCGGGATGTCGCCGTGGCGATTGGGAATGCTCAGACATGCGCCTGCTTTTATCGTTGTTGAGTGTCTCATAGACCAAAGGGCGCGCCATGCAAATGCAACTTTTCGCGCGGTCGCCCGGGCAGACGTTAGGTCGCACCTCTTTTCCGCCCGCAAAAGGCGATCAGATCGGGTCGATATCGCCCTGAGCGCGCATCGCATGGAACTCTGCCGCCCATTGCGCGAACCGCCCCTCGGCAATCGCGCCGCGCATTCCGGCCATCAGGTCCTGGTAATAGGTCAGGTTGTGCCAGGTCAGCAGCATCGAGGAAATGATCTCCTGGCTGCGGAAGACGTGATGCAGGTAGGCGCGCGAATAGCCGCGGCAGGCCGGACACGCGCAGGCCTCGTCCAAGGGGCGCGGATCGTCCTGGTGCCGGGCGTTCTTGATGTTGAGCACGCCGTTGCGGGTAAAGACCTGCCCGGTCCGCCCCGAGCGCGAGGGCAGCACGCAATCCATCATGTCGATCCCGCGCGCCACCGCGCCGACGATGTCGTCGGGCTTGCCCACCCCCATCAGGTAGCGCGGCCGGTCCTCGGGCAATTGCTGCGGTGCAAAGTCGAGACAGCCGAACATCGCCTCCTGCCCCTCGCCCACCGCCAGCCCGCCGACGGCATAGCCGTCGAAGCCGATCTCCTTCAGCGCCTCGGCAGAGGCTTCGCGCAGGTCATGCTCGAGCCCGCCCTGCTGGATGCCGAAGAGCATGTGGCCGGGCCGTTCGCCGAACGCCGCCTTCGACCGCGCGGCCCAGCGCATCGACAGCTCCATGCTCTCGGCGATCCGGTCACGCTCGGCCGGCAGCGCGGGGCATTCGTCGAAACACATCACGATGTCGGAGCCCAGCAGCCGCTGGATCTCCATCGACCGCTCGGGGCTGAGCATGTGTTTCGACCCGTCGATATGGCTCTTGAAGGCCACGCCCTCCTCGGTGAGCTTGCGCAGCGCAGCAAGGCTCATCACCTGGAACCCGCCCGAGTCGGTCAGGATCGGGCGCTGCCAGTTCATGAAATCGTGCAGGCCGCCCAGCCGGTCGATCCGCTCTGCCGTGGGGCGCAGCATCAGGTGATAGGTATTGCCCAGCAGGATATCCGCCCCGGTCTCGCGCACCGATCCGGGCAGCATCGCCTTGACCGTGGCGGCGGTGCCGACGGGCATGAAGGCGGGTGTGCGGATCTCGCCGCGGGGGGTCCGGATCCTGCCGGTGCGGGCGCGGCCATCGGTGGCCTGGAGCGTGAAGGAGGTCTGGGTCATATGCTGCATTTGGCCGGTTTGGCGCGGATTGTCGAGCCTTGGCATCGCGGGTGCTACCGCCTTGAACCCACAGCCCGCGCTTGATACCGCTGCTCAATGCAACGGGGACACATCACATGACCGACGAGATCAAGCTGGGCTGGGAAGAATGGGTCTCCCTGCCGGACCTCGGGCTGCCGGCGCTGCGCGCCAAGGTGGATACCGGGGCGCGGACCTCGGCGCTGCATGCCTATGACATCGAACGCTTCGGCTCGGCCTCCAAGCCCAAGGTGCGCTTTGCGGTGCATCCGATCCCCGGGCGCGACGACCTGTCGATCCCCTGCTCGGCCGAGATCGTCGACCGGCGCGAGGTGATCTCCTCCAATGGCGAGGCCGAAAGCCGCTATGTCATCCGCACCGACCTCAAGGTCGCCGGTCAGACCTGGCCGATCGAGGTCACGCTGACCGACCGGCGCGGCATGTCGAACCACATGCTGCTGGGCCGCCAGGCGCTCAACGACCGGGTGACCGTGGTGCCGAGCGAGAAGTTCCAGCAGCCGGAACTGAGCTTCGACGTCTATCACTCGACCAAGGTGCGCAAGCTGGCGCCGAACCGCGCGCTGCGCGTCGCGGTGCTGAGCCGCGAGGCGAATTATTCCACCGCGCGGCTGGTGGCCGAGGGCGAGGAACGCGGCCACACGGTCGAGGTGATCGACACCACCCGCTGCTACATGGCGCTCAATGCGCTGGCGCCGGAGGTCTATTACGACGGCAAGCGCCTGCCGCGCTATGATGCGGTGATCCCGCGCATCGGCGCCTCGATCACCAGTTACGGCACCGCGGTGGTGCGCCAGTTCGAGACCATCGGCACCTATTGCGTCAATGGCAGCCAGGGGATCGCGGCCAGCCGCGACAAGCTCTATGCCCATCAGCTCATGGCGCGCCACAAGATCGGCATGCCCAATACCGCCTTTGCCGCCAGCCCCAAGGACACCGACAGCCTGATCTCGCTGGTCGGCACCGCGCCGCTGATCGTCAAGCTCCTGGAAAGCACGCAGGGCAAGGGCGTGGTGCTGGCCGAGACCAAGAAGGCGGCGCAATCGGTGATCGATGCCTTCCGCGGGCTCAAGGCCAACTTCCTGGTGCAGGATTTCGTCAAGGAATCGGCCGGCGAGGACGTGCGCTGCCTTGTCGTCGGCAGCAAGGTGGTGGCGGCGATGAAACGCACCGGAGCCGAGGGCGATTTCCGTTCCAACCTGCACCGCGGCGGCTCGGCGGTGGTGGTGCGGATCACCAAGGCGGAACGGGATTCGGCGGTCAAGGCGGCGCGGGTCTTCGGGCTGCAACTGGCCGGGGTCGACCTGCTGCGCTCGGAGACCGGGCCCAAGGTGCTCGAGGTCAATTCCTCGCCCGGGCTGGAAGGCATCGAGAAGGCCAGCGGCAAGAACATCGCCGGGCTGCTCTATGACCATGTCGAGGCCCATGTGCGCCCGCAGCCGGTGCGGCGGCGCAAGACCACCTGACCGCGCTGCCGGATATTGACCTGACGCGGCGCTGCGGCCATTTTCCCAACCGGGATTGTTTGAAAAGGACCCTCCATGGAAGCGCTGATCGTCGATCTGTTGCAGGACAACATTGTCATCCTTCTGGCGGCGGTCTTCCTGATCCTCGTCGTGCTGCGCGGCGTGAAGATCGTGCCGCAATCCGAGAAATACGTGGTCGAACGCTTCGGGAGGCTGCATGCGGTGCTGGGACCGGGGATCAACTTCATCGTGCCCTTCCTCGACCGGGTGGCGCACCGGATCTCGATTCTCGAGCGACAGTTGCCGACCCATTCCCAGGACGCGATCACCTCGGACAACGTGCTGGTGCAGGTCGATACCTCGGTCTTCTACCGCATCATCGAGCCGGAAAAGACCGTCTACCGCATCCGCGACATCGATGCCGCGATCGAGACCACGGTGGCCGGGATCGTGCGCGCCGAGATCGGCAAGATGGAGCTGGACCACGTGCAATCCAACCGCTCGGCCCTGATCACCACGATCAAGGAGAGCGTCGAGGATGCGGTCGACAACTGGGGGATCGAGGTGACGCGGGCCGAGATCCTCGACGTCAACCTCGACCAGGCAACGCGCGAGGCAATGCTGCAACAGCTCAACGCCGAACGCGAGCGCCGGGCGCAGGTGACCAAGGCGGAGGGCGCCAAGCGGGCGGTGGAACTGAACGCCGATGCCGAGCTTTACGCCGCCGAACAGACCGCCAAGGCCCGCCGCATCCAGGCCGATGCCGAGGCCTATGCCACCGGCGTGGTGGCCCGCGCGATTGCCGATCACGGCATCGAGGCGGCGCAATACCAGGTGGCGCTGAAACAGGTCGAGGCAATGGCGGCCCTGGGCAAGAGCGACGGCAGCAAGACCATCGTCGTGCCGGCCCAGGCGCTGGAGGCCTTCGGCGATGCCTTCAAGCTGCTGCAGGGCCGGGCCAGATGATCGAGCTGGTCAATACCTGGTGGGTCTGGCTGGCCGCGGCGCTGGTTCTTGCCATTGCCGAGGTGCTGCTGCCCGGCTTCGTCTGCCTCGGGTTCGCCATCGGCGCGGCCATCGTCGGGCTGGCGATGCTGGGGCCCTTGTCGCTTTTGTCGCCCGCGATGGTGCTTTTGGTCTTTGCCGGCCTGTCGCTGGTGGCCTGGCTGGTGCTGCGCCGGATGTTCTCGCTGCCCCATGGCCAGGTCAAGACCTTCGACAGCGACATCAACGACGGCTAGGGGCGCGCTTCGCGGATGCCCGGCCCGGCGTCTTCCCCCGATTGCACGAGGCGTCTTCCCCCGATTGCACAGAGTGTCGCAATGCACGCCTCTGGACCCCGCGCCTGCTATTCCCTATATGTTTGCTAAGAAATGACACGAGGCCTCGCGATGAACAATGCCACCGCACCGATGGAAGGCGCGCCGCTGATCAAACCGTCGAGCACGGAGCATCCGCTTTACGACAAGGTGGTTGAAGCCTGCCGCACGGTCTATGACCCCGAGATCCCGGTGAATATCTACGACCTGGGGCTGGTCTACACGATCGAGATCGACGAGGCCAACAAGGTCATGATCACCATGACCCTGACCGCCCCGGGCTGTCCGGTCGCGGGCGAGATGCCCGGCTGGCTGGTCGATGCGATCTCGCCGGTCGACGGAGTGCAATACGTCGACGTCGAGATGACCTGGGATCCGCCCTGGGGCATGGACATGATGAGCGACGAGGCCCGGCTCGAGCTGGGTTTCATGTAGCAAGCGAAGGAGGACGACATGTTCGGACTTCCCGGCAAACAGGCGGTCCAGATGACCCCTGCCGCCATACGCCAGATCGTCAAGCTGATGCAGCGCGACGGCCACGCCGGTCTTCGGATCGGCGTCAAGAAGGGCGGCTGCGCGGGTATGGAATACACCATGGATTTCGCCAACGAGATCGGCGAGCACGACGAGGTGGTCGAACAGGAAGGCGCGCGGGTGATGATCGCCCCCATGGCGCAGATGTTCCTGTTCGGCACCGAGATCGACTACGAGGTCTCGCTGCTCGAAAGCGGGTTCCGGTTCAACAATCCCAACGTGGCCGATGCCTGCGGCTGCGGCGAATCGATCAAGTTCAAGGACGTCGACGAGCTGTCCGCCGAGTTCCCCGAGGGCGTGCCGAAACTCAGCTGAGGGGCCCGATCCGTCAACGGATCGGTGGCGATTGATCAATCATTCGCGCCCCCCGCCCACCCGCGCCACCGCCGCATCTGGCCTTCGCGGCACAGCCCGCCGCCTGCAACCCTCACGATTTCAGATGCAGGTAGGTCTCGTTGAAACGTTTCGCCAGGTGCGTGCCCGCCGCGATCACCCGGCCCGACCCCGGCGGCGCGACATTGGCATCGTGATCGGGGTTGAAGAACAAAGGCACCGAAATGCGCGCGCGCGCCGAGCCCCGGACCCGGTGCGGCGTGGCCACCACCCGGCCTTCGGTCCACATCTCCAGCATCTCGCCGAAATTGATGATGAAGGTGCCGGGCTCCGCCGTGACCGGCCGCCAGCCGCCATCCCGGGTCTGCACCTCCAGCCCCGGCACCCCGTCGCTGGCCAGCAGCGTCAGGCAGCCGTAGTCGGTATGCGCGGCAATGCCGAAATCCCGCTCTCCCGCCCAGGCCGGACGCTCGGGATAGAAATTCCCCCGCAACAGCGCCATCGGCCGGGTGAACTTGTCGTCGAAGTAATCCTCGGGCGCGCCGATCGCCCGGGCAATGAAGCGCAGCACCTCCATCGCCACCCCCAGCGCATCGCGGTAATAGGCCTCTATCGTGGCGCGAAACCCCGGCGGCCGCGCGGGCCAGAGGTTGTCGGCATAGACCGCCAGCGCCTCGATGCGCAGCGGATCATCCGCCGCCAGTTCGTAGCCGCAATCGAAAACCTGCTTGTAGTCGGGATTGGCCCGCGGGTCGACCTGCTCGCTCAAGGCAGCGCCCCAGCCGCGATTGGCCCCGGTGCGCGCCATGTCGACGGCGCGCTTCTCGGCCTCGGGCAGGTGAAAGAACGCGCGGTAGGCGGCCATGACCCCCTCCACCCGCGCCGCATCCAGCGCGGTGCCGGTCAGGGTCAGGAAACCGGTCTCCTGCGCGGCGACCCGCAGCGCCTCGCGCGTGGGCCTGTCACCGGCGCGCAGGGCCCGGGCATCGATCCTGGGTATCATGGGCCATCCTCCTCGATCCGGGGTAGAACGGCCCGTTCGCGGACGCAAGCGGGGTTGACCTTTCGCGCAGCCGCGCAATGATGCCCGGAAATCCCCCCGAAAAGGAGCCCCCATGCGACGCAAACTGGCCGCCGGCAACTGGAAGATGAACGGAACCTCGGCGGATCTCGACCGCCTCGCCACCCTGGCCGCCAGCCATGGTGCCGCCGGCTGCGAGGTGCTGATCTGCCCGCCCGCCACGCTGGTGGCGCGCGCCGCCGACAGCGTCTCGGGCAGCGCCATTGCCATCGGCGGCCAGGACTGCCACGCCGCCGCCTCCGGCGCGCATACCGGCGATGTCTCGGCGGCGATGCTCAAGGACGCGGGCGCCAGCCACGTGATCCTCGGCCACTCCGAGCGCCGCGAGGACCATGGCGAAACCGACGCCCAGGTCCGCGCCAAGACCGAGGCCGCCCTCGCCTCCGGGCTGGTGGCGGTGGTCTGCATCGGCGAAAAGCTCGCCGAGCGCGAGGGGGGAAAGACCCTCGACGTGGTCGGCACCCAGCTCGACGGCTCGCTGCCCGACGGGGTGACCGGCGAAACGCTGTTGATCGCCTATGAGCCGGTCTGGGCCATCGGCACCGGCAAGGTCCCGACGCTCGCGCAGATCGGCGAGGTGCATGATTTCCTCCGCACCCGGCTGGAAGAGCGTTTCGGCGCCGCGACCGGCGGCGCGATCCGCCTGCTCTACGGCGGCTCGGTCAAGCCCGGCAATGCGGCCGAGATCTTCGCGGTCTCCAATGTCGACGGCGCCCTGGTCGGCGGTGCCAGCCTGAAGCCGGAAGATTTCGGACCGATCATCGACGCCCTTGAGGCCAGCGCGGGCTGAGAGGTGAGGATGCCTCCGGCGGGAGTTTTCTGGGCAAGATGAAGACTGGGCGCGCGCCTGAGCTTCATCTTGCCGGATAAACTCCCGCCGGAGGCTCCCGCAGATTGCAGGAAAGGCGACGCCCGGTGTGGAGCGTCGCCTTTCCTTTTGCGAGTCAAGAGCGCGCGGTAGCGCTCGATCTGGTCCGACTGCCGGTCGGGGCTATTTCACTATGACCTCCGGTCCCATGAAGGTGGTCGGCAGCCAGGTCGAGAGCCAGGGGATGTAGGTCACCATGATCAGGAAGACGAAGAGCACGGCCAGGAAGGGCAATGCCGCCTTGACCACCCGCATCATCGGCATCCCCGCCACGCCCGAGGTGACGAAGAGGTTGAGGCCCACCGGTGGCGTAATCATGCCGATCTCCATGTTGACCACCATGATGACGCCCAGGTGGATCGGGTCGATGCCAAGCTCGATGGCGATCGGGAAGACCAGCGGGGCGACGATCACGATCAGGCCCGAGGGCTCCATGAACTGACCGCCGATCAGCAGGATCACGTTGACGATCACCAGGAACATCACCGCGCCGAAGCCTGCCGCCAGCATCGAGGAGGCGATCTGCTGCGGGATCTGCTCGTCGGTCAGCACGTGCTTCAGGATCAGCGCGTTGGCGATGATGAACATCAGCGTGACCGTCAGCTTGCCCGCCTCGAACAGCGTGTCACGGGTGTCGCGGTGGAAGAAGGCGGTGACCAGGGCGATGGGCCGGTCCATCAGCGACAGGTTGCGCTCGCCCTCGGGTTTCCTGAGCGGGCCCATGTCGCGATAGACGAAGGTGGCGATGAAGAAGGCATAGACTGCCGCCACCGCCGCCGCTTCGGTCGGCGTGAAGATGCCGCCATAGATGCCGCCGAGGATGATGACGATCAGGAACAGCCCCCAACCGGCCTCGACGCCCGAGGTGATGACCTCGCCCCAGCCCTTCCATTCGCCCTTCGGCAGGTTGCGGACGCGGGCGATGATGTAGATCGTCAGCATCAGCATGAAGCCTGCCAAGAGGCCCGGAATGACCCCGGCGAGGAACATCCGGCCGACCGAGACATCGGTGGCCGAGGCATAGACCACCATGACGATGGACGGCGGGATCAGGATGCCCAGGGTGCCCGCCACGGCGATGATCCCGGCGGCGAAGTCCTTGGTATAGCCGACCTCGCGCATGCCGACGATGACGATCGAGCCGATGGCCACGACGGTTGCGGGCGAAGACCCCGAGAGCGCCGCGAAGAGCATGCAGGCGAAGACGCCCGCGATGGCCAACCCGCCCGGAAGGTGCCCGACCAGGGCGATGGAGAAGCGGATGATCCGCTGCGCCACGCCACCGGTGGACATGAAGGCCGATGCGAGGATGAAGAAGGGAATGGCGAGCAGCGTGTAATGCCCCGCCATCGCCTGAAAGAAGGTCTGCGCGATGGAGGCCAGCGAGGTATCGGACAAGGCCAGCAGGAACAGGATCGACGACATGCCGAGCGAGATGGCGATGGGCACGCCCAGAAGCATGAGCCCGATCACCATGACAAAGAGGATGGCGACTTCCATGGCTGTTATTCCTCGTAATTCATGTGGCGGACATCATCGACCGCGTCTTCGGCTTCGTGGCTGACGATCAGGTTGTCGGCCTCGTCGGTGGCAATGCGCACCGTCGCCTGCACAAGCCGGAACAGCAGCAGCACCGCGCCGAAGGGCAGCATCGCGTAGGGAATGAAGCGCGGGATCTTCTCGTAGGCCTCGCCCTCGTTGATCAGCGGTTCGATCCAGGTCAGCCAGGAGGGCATCGGGATGTCGTTGACCTCGTACCACGAGCGGTAGGAGGAGGATTTCATCTCCTCGAAGCCCAGCGGAAACCAGCGGCCGGTGGTCTGCGGCAGGTTGGCGAAGTTGGCCCAGTAGTCCCAGGCGCCCTTGAGCAGCAGCAAGCCGTAGCCGATGCAGACCACCGCGGCGATCAGCGCCAGCACCTTGCGCACCGGCCTGTCGAAGAGGTTGATCACCGCGTCGACGCCGAGGTGCGCGGTGACCTTGACCGCGTAGCTCACCCCGAACAGCACCAGCCAGGCAAACAGGAAGGCGGTCATTTCCAGCCCCCAGATCAGCCCGGTGTTGAAGCCGTAGCGCAGGACGACGTTGATGAAGGTGATGAGTGTCATCGCCCCCAGGATCACGGCGATGAAGGTTTCCTCGAGCTCATGGACCATGCGGCCCAGGATCCCCTTGGGTTCGTAATGGGCTGACATCGCCCGTCCCCCTTTGATTTTTGATGAAAGTCAGTGGCAGCCCTCCCCTCGGGGCGGCGCCACGCACAAGATGGGCCGGGATCGCATCGGACCCCGGCCCCTGTCCCCCGCTCGTTGGCAGGACCGGACCCGGGTGCGCCCCGGGGCCGGAAAGGCCGTCACGCGGTCAGTTCATCATGTTGATCTTCTGCGCGGCGTCGATGTTCTCCTGGCCGACATCGCCGACGAACTGTTCCCAGACCGGCTTCATTGCGTCGACCCAGGCCTGGCGCTGTTCGGCGTTCAGCTCGCGCACCACGCCGCCGGCGTCGATGATCGCCTGCTTGGCTTCCTCGTTCACCTTGGTGGATTCCGAGTTCCGCGCGGTGGTGACCTCGTCGATGATGGTCTTGAGCTGGTCGCGGGTCTCGTCGTCGAGGCTGTCCCAGAAATCGACCGAGGTCACCAGCAGGTAGTCGATGATGCCGTGGTCGGTCTGGGTGATGCCGTCCTGCACTTCAAAGAACTTCTGGCCGTAGATGTTCGACCAGGTGTTCTCCTGCCCGTCGACAACGCCGGTCTGCAGCGCGCCGTAGACTTCCGAGAAGGCCATCGGCTGGGGCGAGGCGCCCATCGCCTGCATCTGCGCCACCAGCACGTCCGAGGATTGCACGCGGAATTTCAGCCCTTTGGCGTCCGACGGCACCAGCAGCGGCTTGTTGGCCGACATCTGCTTCATGCCGTTGTGCCAGAAGGACAGGCCCAGAAGGCCGCGACGGGTCATCGATTCCAGCATCGCCTGACCGGTCTCGGACTGCTGGAACGCGTCCACGGCATTGATGTCCTTGAACATGAACGGCAGGTCGAAGATGCGGTACTGCTTGGTGAAACGCTCGAACTTCGACAGCGAGGGCGCGGCAAGCTGGACGTCGCCGTTCAGCATCGCCTCGAGCACCTGGTCGTCGTTGTAGAGCGTGGAGTTCGGATAGACCTCCATGCAGGCCTTGCCGTTCATCTCGTCATTGACGCGCTGTTGCAGCAGCGAGGCGGCGATGCCCTTGGGGTGCTTGTCGGTATTGGTGACGTGGGCGAACTTGATGACGATCTCGCCCGCGTCGCAGGCGGCCATGGCGCCGGTGGCGGCGGTCACGCTCAGCGCAAGGGCGGCGGCGGTGGTGGTCAGATAGGTTTTCATTGTTGTCTCCTCCCGGGAATATCGTGTCGGCCCGGGTGTGGTCCCGGCCGGTACGCCGACACTAGACAGCGCGGCGGAACTCCGCTCAAGGGGTTGTGAACGAACTTGAGAAGATTGATGCATCCTTTTGGATTTAAACGGGTTTTCCCCTGCTCCCCGCGCTGCGCGCCCGGGCTTTGTGCGATAATCCGCACAGGGTTAGCGGCCAACAGTGCGAGAATCCGCACAGCCTGCCCACGCTGGCGAATCTGTCGCGGCTGCGGCAGGATCGGGGCATGAGCGAGGAAATGGACCGGCTGGACCGGGTGCTGGACTTCGTGACCCGGGCCGAGCGGTTGAAGGACACGCTGCGCTCGGGCTGCACCGGGCAAGGTGCGCGCGAAAGCGTGGCGGCGCATGGCTGGAGCCTGTGCCTGCTGGTGCTGCTGCTGGAGTCGGATCTGGAGGCGGTGGATGTCCTGCACCTGCTGCGGCTTTGCCTGGTGCATGACCTGGGCGAAGCGCTTGGCGGCGATGTGCCGGCGATAGATCAGCCCCCCGGCACCGACAAATCGGCGCGCGAGCGCGCGGACCTGCGGACCCTCTGCATCGGTCTGCCCGAGGATGTCGCGGCGCGCATCCTGGCGCTCTGGGAGGAATACGAGGCCGGCGAAACGCCCGAGGCGGTGGCCGCCAAGGGGTTGGACAAGATCGACACCATGCTCCAGCACGTCACCGGCCGCCAGGACCCGGATTTCGATTTCGGCTGGAACCTGGGCTACGGGAGTGACCGGACGGCGCGCACCGCCCTGTTGCGCGCGCTGCGGCGCAAGGTCGACCTCATGACCCGCGCCAGGGCACAAGCCGCCGGACAGGTGCCGCCCTAAGCCAGCGCCTTGGCCAGCCGCGGCAGCCGGGCCTTCTTGAGCAGCGGCCGCATCTGCCAGTCCTGCGTCGAGAGGCTGCGCGCCTTGGCCAGCACCTCTTCCGCCACATGCGCCACCAGCGCCGGCTGCGCCTGCCAGGCGCCGTGCAGAAAGCCATCGGGATCGAGCCGCGAAAGCCCCTCTTCGGCGAGGATCTGGCGCGGGAAATCCTTGGCGTTGAGGGTGCAGATCATGTCCGCCGAGCCGGCAATCGCCGCCGCCAGCACATGCACATCCGCCGGGTCGGGCAGCCAGAGCCGCGCCTCCAGCGAGGGCGGCCATGTGACCTCGGCGCCCGGCCAGTCGATGCCCAGCAGCGCGATCTCGCCGCGCGCCTGAGCCTCGCCCTCGGGCCCCAGCTTGCGCGCCGCCCGCGCCCATTCCTTCAGGATGCGCGCCGACCAGAGCGGGGTGAAGACCCCCTGCCCGGCGACGCCCAAAAGCATCTCGCGCATCACGGTGGGATAGATCACGCAGGCGTCCAGCAGCACCTTCATAGCCGGTAGAACAGCGCCTTGAGATAGCCCGATTCCGCCAGTTGCGGCATCAAGGGATGGTCCGGCCCGGCAAAGCCGGTGCGGATCAGCGCGCCGCGCCGCCCGGCCCGCCCGATGCCGCGCGACGAGGCATTGCGGAACGCCGTCAGGTCGGCGGCATGGGAACAGGAACAGAGCCCCAGAAAGCCCCCCTCCGCCACCAGCGGCGCGGCCAGTCGGGCGATGCGCTCATAGGCCCTGAGCCCGGCCTCCAGCGCCTGTTTCGACGGCGCAAAGGCCGGCGGGTCGCAGATCACCACGTCGAAGGTCGCGCCCTCATCGGCCAGGACGGTCAGCACGTCGAAGGCATCGCCGTGCCGCAGGGTCAGCCGGTCGGCCATGCCCATGGCCTCGGCCCCCGCCTGCGCCAGGTCCAGCGCCGGGGCCGAGCCGTCGACCAGGGTCGCCTGCGCCGCCCCCGCCGCCAGCATCGCCAGCCCGAAGCCGCCGACATGGGAAAACACGTCCAGCACCCGCGCGCCCGGGGCGACCATGCGTTGCGCAAAGGCATGATTGTCGCGCTGGTCATAGAACAGCCCGGTCTTCTGCCCGCCGGTCAGATCGGCCATGTAGGTGGCGCCGTTCATCCCCACCGGCAAGGCCGCCTCCGGCGCCTGCCCCGCCAGAACTCCCGACACATCGTCGAGCCCTTCCAGCCCCCGGGTCCGGCCGCCGGCATTCTTCAGCACATGGGCGACGCCCGTGACCTCCTGCAAGGCGGCGGTCAGATCGTCCAGCCGCATCTCCAGCCAGGCCGCATTGGGCTGCACCACGCAGGTGTCGCCGAAGCGGTCGATCACCAGCCCCGGCAAGCCGTCGGCCTCGGCATGGACCAGCCGGTAAAACGGCGCGTCATACAGCCGCGCGCGCAGGTCCAGCGCCTTTTGCAGACGCGCCGCGAACCAGGCCCGGTCGATCACCTCGGTCACATCCAGCGACAATACCCGCCCGATGATCTTCGAGCCCGGGTTGGCCGCCACCAGCGCCAGCGCCTCGCGGCCCGCATCCTCCAGCACCGCCAGCGCCCCCGGCGCGATCGCCTTGGTGCGGCGGTCTGTGACCACTTCGTTGGCAAAGACCCAAGGGCCGCCATGGCGGATGGCGCGGGCATTGGCCTTGGGTTTCAGGCGGATCACGGGCAAATCTGTCATGGCGCGGTGATAGGGCTTTCGCCCGCCGGTGGAAAGCCCCGTCGCATCCGCCGCAGGATATGCTAGGATGCGCGCGGGCGAGGGTTGCCTTTTGTCGGACGGGCGGCTACAACAACCCGGAAGTTAGCGCTAACAGTTCCGGGGCAGAGCGGCCGCGGACGATAGGAGCCAGCATGACCCTCAATGCCACGATTGCCGATGTCACCGACCGGATCCGCAAACGGTCCGAACCGCGCCGCAGCGCCTATCTCGACAAGATGCGCCGCGCCGCCGAGGAAGGCCCGCGCCGCGGTCACCTGACCTGCGGCAACCAGGCCCATGCCTATGCCGCCAACGAAGAGGACAAGGACGCCCTGGCCCAAGGGCAGAAGCCCAATATCGGCATCATCACCGCCTATAACGACATGCTCTCGGCGCATCAGCCCTTCGAGACCTATCCGCAGCTGATCAAGGCCGCCGCGCGGCGCGCCGGTGGCACCGCGCAGGTCTCGGGCGGGGTTCCGGCGATGTGCGACGGCGTCACCCAGGGCCAGGTCGGCATGGAACTGTCGCTGTTCTCGCGCGACGTGATCGCGCTGGCCACCGGCGTGAGCCTCAGCCACAACACCTATGACGCCGCTGTCTACCTCGGCGTCTGCGACAAGATCGTGCCGGGCCTGATCATCGCCGCCGCCACCTTCGGCTATATTCCGGGTCTGTTCATTCCCGCGGGGCCGATGGTCTCGGGGCTGCCGAACGACGAAAAGGCCAAGGTGCGCCAGAAATTCGCCACCGGCGAGGTCGGTCGCGAGGAGTTGATGAAGGCCGAGATGGCCTCCTACCACGGGCCGGGCACCTGCACCTTCTACGGCACCGCCAATACCAACCAGATGCTGATGGAGTTCATGGGGCTTCATCTGCCCGGCACCAGCTTCGTCAACCCCGGCACCGAGCTGCGCGACAAGCTGACCGAAGCCGCCACCGAACGCGCGCTGGCAATCACCGCGCTGGGCAACGAGTACACGCCGGTCTGCAACGTGCTGGACGAAAAGGCTTTCGTCAACGGCATCGTCGGGCTGATGGCGACGGGTGGCTCCACCAACCTCGTGCTGCACCTGCCCGCCATGGCGCGCGCCGCCGGGGTCGAGCTGGAGCTGGAGGACTTCGACGCCATCTCCAGCGTCGTGCCGCTGATGGCCAAGGTCTATCCCAACGGGCTGGCCGACGTGAACCATTTCCACGCCGCCGGGGGCTTGGGCTTCATGATCGGCGACCTGCTCGACGCGGGCCTGCTGCATGACGACACGGTCACCGTGGCCGGGGGCGGTCTTGGCGCCTATGCGCAGGAGCCCAAGGTCCGCGACGGCGCGCTGGTCTGGGAAGACGGCGCGAAGGACAGCCAGAACGACAGGATCCTGCGCTCGTCCCGCGACCCCTTCCAGAAGACCGGCGGTCTGGCCCAGATGACCGGCAACCTCGGGCACGGCATGATGAAGGTCTCCGCCGTCGCGCCCGAACGCCACATCATCGAAGCCCCGGCCCGCATCTTCCACGACCAGGACTCGGTCAAGGCGGCGTTCAAGGCGGGTGAGTTCACCTCCGACACCATCATCGTGGTCCGCTTCCAGGGCCCCAGCGCCAACGGCATGCCGGAACTCCACGGGTTGACGCCGACGCTGGCGGTGCTGCAGGACCGCGGGCTGAAGGTGGCGCTGGTCACCGATGGCCGCATGTCGGGCGCATCCGGCAAGGTCCCCGCCGCGATCCACATCTCGCCCGAGGCGGCCAATGGCGGCCCGCTGGCGAAACTGCGCGACGGCGACATCGTCCGCGTCGATGCCACCAATGGCAAGATCGACGCCCTGGTCGAGGATTTCGACAGCCGCCCGCTGGTCACCGCCGACCTGACCGGCAATGGTCACGGCGTGGGCCGCGAGCTCTTCGAGGCCTTCCGCAAGAACGTGGGCCTTGCCTCCAACGGCGCCGCCGTAGTTGTGTGACCCCCAGCTTCATCTTGCCAGATAAACTCCCGCCGGAGGCTCCCGTCCCCGGCCCCCCATCCCAGGAGCCAGAAATTCATGACCCCCGAAGAAGCCTGCATTGAAACCGAAGCCCTCTGCCGTCGCGCCCCGGTGATCCCGGTGCTGGTGGTCGACGATGTCGCCCATGCCCGCCCGCTGGCCGAAGCGCTGGTGGCCGGGGGCCTGCCCGCGCTGGAGGTGACGCTGCGCACCCCCGTGGCGCTCGAGGTGATCCGCGAGATGAGCCAGGTCGAAGGCGGCATCGTCGGCGTCGGCACGCTGGTCACGCCCAAGGACGTCGAGAACGCCAGGAAGGCCGGCGCGAAATTCGGCGTCACACCGGGCTGCACGGACCTCTTGCTCGACGCGGTCGAGGCCAACGACCTGCCCACCCTGCCCGGCTCGGCCACAACGTCGGAGGCGCTCAAGCTGCTCGAACGCGGCTACACGGTGCAGAAGTTCTTCCCGGCCGAGGCCAATGGCGGCGCCAAAGCGCTGGCCTCGATCGGCGGCCCGCTGCCGCAGATCCGCTTCTGCCCCACCGGCGGGGTCTCGATGAAGAACGTGAACGACTACCTGAAGCTGTCCAACGTGCTTTGCTGCGGCGGCAGCTGGGTCGCGCCGAAGGACCTGGTTCTGGCCGGCGACTGGAAGGCGATCGAGGAGCTTGCCCGCGAGGCGGCACAGCTTTCCGCGGGCTGAGCCGCCCGATCTGTCGACAGATCGGTCCCGATCCATTGATGGATCGGGCGCGCGCCTAGCGGTCCTGCCTGCGCCACCCGCCGCGGCGGCGCGGTTTTTCCTGCGGCGCAAGACCGTCGCGCAGGACCCGGGTCATCGGATGATCCGGCGCGTCGGCGGCGTGACGCGCCAGCAGGATGTCGATGGCCGGGGCGACCTCGCCCTCGACCACCAGCGCCCAGTCCAGAAAGATCGACCGGCATTCGCCCTCGGTGATGCCCTCGATCCGATAGGCCTCGCGGATCAGCCCGCGGCTGTCGGGTGCTTCGCCCTTGCTCATGTCTCGTCCTCCTGAACCGGCAATGCCGCGGTGATGGCGTGATCGGCCAGCGCGCGCAAGTCCGTCAGCCGCGCCACCAGGTCCTCGAGCGTCTCTGCGCCGCATTCGCGCAGCACGAAGCCCGCACCGCCGCCCGAAAGCGTCTCGGGCGCCAGCGGCGTCGCGCTCAGCAGGCGCGAGGCCATCTGCAGGCTGCCCTGCAGCGCATAGGCCTCGGCCAGTTCGGCCGCGGCATTGTCGTCCAGAACCCCGGCGCGGGCGGCGGCGGCCAGGCCCTCGGCGGTCTCGCGCGCCGCAGACCCCTCGATCAGCGCGCCCGCCTGGGCCAGCAATTCGATGTCCTGCATCCGGCCCGGGCCGATCTTGGTGTCCAGCGGTCCCTCGGGGGATTTCGCCGCCGCGATGCGCGCGCGCATCTTCGCCACCTCGCCCAGCACCTCGGCGCGCGCGCGCCGGCCCAGCAACGCGCAGCGCAGCGCCTCCACGTCCTCGGCCAGCGCCCCGGCCCCGGCGACACAGCGCGCCCGGGTCAGCGCGAGATGCTCCCAGACCCAGGCCTCGGTCTTCTGGTAGGTCTCGAAGCTCTGCCAGCTTGTCGCCACCGGCCCTTGCGTGCCCGAGGGCCGCAGCCGCATGTCGACCTCGTAGAGCCGCCCTTCGGCCATCGGCGCGGTCATCGCGGTGACCAGCGCCTGGGTCAGCCGGGCGTAATAGGTGCGCGCGGCCAGCGGGCGGCGGCCTTCGGAATATTCCACGCTCTGCGCGTCGTAGATCATGATCAGGTCGAGATCCGAGGCCGAGGTCAGCCGCGCCGCCCCCAGCGAGCCCATGCCCAGCACCATCGCGCCGCGGCCCGGCGGGCCCCCGTGCTTGGTGGCAAACTGCGCGACCACCTCGGGCCAGAGCGCGGTCAGGTTGGCCTCGGCCAGGTCGGCATATTGCCGGCCTGCGGTGGCGGCGTCGATCAGCCCGCGCAGGTGGTGCACGCCGATGCGGAAGTGCCATTCCTTGGCCCAGCGCCGCGCCGCGTCGAGCTTGCGCTCGTAATCGCCCTCGGGCTCCAGGACCCGGGCCAGGTCCTCGGCAAGGCCCGTGACACCGGGCCAGTCGGCAAAGAAATCCCCGCCGATCACCGCATCGAACACCCCGGAATTGCGCGACAGGTATTTCGCCAGCGCCGGAGAGGTGCCGGCAATATCGACCAGCAGGTCGATCAATTGCGGGTTGGCCTCGAAGAGCGAAAACAGCTGCACCCCGGCGGGCAGGCCGGAAAGAAACCCGTCAAAGGCATTGAGCGCATCGTCGGGCCGCGCGGTCTCGGCCAGGCGGCGCAGGATCTCGGGGCGGATACGGGTGAAGATCTCGACCGCCCGCCGGCTGCGCAGCGCCGGGTAGCTGCGCCAGCGGCTGGTCACCTCGGTATCGAAGCCGACATCCGGCACAGGCTCCGGCGCGGCGGCGGGATCGGGGGCAAAGAACCCCTCGGTCCGCGCATGAACCTCGGTCAAGCGGCGCATCAGCTCGGATCTCAGCGCATCGGGGTCCAGGTCCATCATCGCGGCGATGCGGTCCAGCCCCTCGTCGGAATTGGGCAGAAGATGGGTCTGGGCGTCGGCCACCATCTGCAAGCGGTGCTCGACCTCGCGGTGAAAGCGGTAGTGATCGCTCAGCACTTGCGCCAGGTCGGTCGGAATCCAGCCCTTCTCGGCCAGCACCGAAAGCCCCGCGACCGTGCCGCGCACTCGCAGGTCAGGGTCGCGGCCGCCGGCGATGATCTGCTGGGTCTGGGTGAAGAACTCGATCTCGCGGATGCCGCCGCGGCCCAGCTTCATGTTGTGCCCCGGCAGGGTGATCGGCCCGCCCAGCCCCTTGTGCGCGCGGATGCGCAGCCGCATGTCGTGGGCGTCCTGGATGGCGGCGAAATCGAGGTGACGGCGCCAGACGAACGGCCGCAGCGTCTTGAGGAACCCCTCGCCCGCCGCAATGTCGCCCGCGCAGGGCCGCGCCTTGATATAGGCCGCGCGCTCCCAGGTCCGGCCGAGGCTTTCGTAATAGCGCTCGGCGGCCTCCATCGTCATGCAGACCGGCGTCACCGAAGGGTCGGGGCGCAGGCGCAGGTCGGTGCGGAAGACATAGCCTTCGCCGGTCTGGTCGTTGAGCATCGCCGCCATCTTGCGGGTGGCGCGAATGAGGGCGGCGCGGGCGTCGAGGTAGTCGTCGCGCTCGAACTGGGTCTCGTCGAACAGGCAGATCAGGTCGATGTCGGAGGAGTAGTTGAGCTCGCCCGCCCCCATCTTGCCCATCGCCAGCGCCACCATCGAGCCGCCGGTCTCGGCATCCGCCTCGGTCTTGCCGGGCAGCTTGCCGCGGCGGATCTCGTGGCCGACGCAGGCGCGGATCGCGAGGGCGGTGGCCAGGTCGGCAAAGTCGGTGAGCCTGCCGGTGACGGTCTCGAGCGGCCAGACCCCGGCCAGATCGGCCAGCCCGGCCAGCAGCGCCACCCGCCGCTTGGCCCGGCGCAGCCTCGAGGCCAGCGCATCGGGCGCCGTCTCGCGCAGCTCGTCGAACAGCCGGTCGAGGGCCTCTTCGGGGGCATCGAAGGCGGAAGGCAGCCAGTCGCGTTCCTTCTCGGCCAGGGATTTGAGGTAGGGGCTGCAACCCCCCGCCCCGGCCAGCAGATCGGCGAGCGGGCCGGAGACCTCGGGCAGCATATCGCGGGTTTCGGTGCCGCGATCGGGCTCGAAGGGGCGGGGCAAGCGGGTGATGCGGCTGGCAAAATCCATGCGCCACGTTGTGCATCTGGCTGCGAGAGCGTCAAGTGCCTGACTGTTGGGGCCGACATTGGAGCGTTGTGCGAGCCGCGCATTGCCGACGCGCGCGGTGGCGATCCGACGGGTATTCGGGGCACTTTATGTTAGCCAATCCGAAAAAGGCCAAAGCTGTGCGCTGACATCGGCCAAATCGCCGCCGCGTGGGGGCGCGTCATTCCGGAGGCATGCCTTCGGCATGACGATGCGCGGCGGCCTTCGGCCTTGATTCCGCGCTTGTGCTCTGCAGCAAGGTCCGGCGACTTGACCTCGCGCGCCGGTCAGGCTCAAACCCCTGCAACACAGGAGGCAATCATGAGCAAATCTCTCAAGCGGGTCGCCCGCGCGCTGACCGAGGCCGGGATCACCGCCGAGATCGTCGAGGTCGGCCAGTCACGCACCGCGCAGGAGGCGGCGGAAGCGGTCGGCTGTCATCTCGACCAGATCGCCAAGTCGATCATCTTTCGCGGCGAGGACAGCGGCGAGGCGATCCTGTTTCTCACCGCCGGCGGCAACCAAGTGGACGGCGCCAAGGCCAGCGCCGTGGCGGGCGAGCCGCTGGGCAAGGCCGATGCCGCGCTGATCCAGGCGCAGACCGGCTTTGCCATCGGCGGCGTGGCGCCCATCGGCCATGTGAACCCGATCCGCGCCTTTCTCGATCCGCGGCTGCTGGCGTTTTCCGAGGTCTGGGCCGCCGGCGGCACGCCGCGCCATGTCTTTGCCATGGACCCCGCCCGCCTGCCCGGGATCACCGGCGCGCAAACCGCCGATTTCATCGCCTGAGCAGCGGATTTCCCGCCGATCCGCACCGAAACCCCCGCGCCGCACCGGGCCCTTTCGCACCCGCAGCGACGATTTTTTCCGCTCCAACCTCCTGCAACCAAACGCTTTTTCAAACAAATGTAAAAAACGTTCACATCGAGACTTGCGCAGCGCCCGCGGCATCCTCATCTGTTGTGATGTGAAGAGCATTCACATTGACACCAACAACGGAGAACCTCGATGACAACCGTCGCAAGTGAAGTCCACACGATCCCGTCAAACCGGGGCTGGTTCGCGCGCGGTGAGGCCTGGCTCGACAGCAAGGGCAAGGGTGCCTGGATTGCTGCGATGGTCCTGGGTTTCATCTTCTTCTGGCCTGTCGGCCTCGCAATCCTCGCCTATATGATCTGGAGCAAACGCATGTTCGGAAAATGCAGCAAATCCCACCGTCACGGCCGCCACGCGGCGCGCTGGAACGCGATGAAACCCTCGGGCAACAGCGCCTTCGATGCCTACAAGGAAGACACGCTGCGCCGCCTGCAGGAAGAGCAGGAGAACTTCGAGGCCTTTCTCGAACGGCTCCGCGCCGCCAAGGACAAGGCCGAGTTCGACCAGTTCATGGACGAGCGCGCCCGCGATGCCTCAGGCCCCCGCGACGCGGATGAGGCAGCGCCCCGTCAGGACGCCTGACCCAAGCCACCACGGGTGGCCCTTCCCCGGGGCCGCCCCATCCAACGGAGGACATGATGCATACCGCCACCCTGCCCGATCCGCAGTACCAGCCCGAGTTCTATGCCGACATCGTGCCCAAACGCCTGGTGGCCTGGGTGATCGATGTCGGGCTGATCCTCGGGATGACGCTTCTGGTCGTGCCCTTTACCGCCTTTGTCGGGCTGTTCTTTCTGCCCTTTCTTTATGCCGTGATCGGCTTTGTCTACCGCGTGCTCACCATCGCCGGCGGATCCGCCACCCTGGGGATGCGGGTCATGTCGGTCGAGTTGCGCACGGCGGCCGGCGACAGGCTCGACCTCGGCGGCGCCTTCCTGCATACGCTGGGCTATTACCTGAGCTTCGCCATGGCGCTGGTCCAGGTCGCCTCGGTGGTGCTGATGGTGACCTCCGAGCGCGGCCAGTCGCTGACCGACATGGTGCTGGGCACGGTGATGCTCAACCGCCGGATTTGACGCCACGTCTCAGCGGATTATCTTGCTTGCCGTCGCCAGCCTTCTGCTTGGCGGCGGCAATAATCGTTGTTATCCTTTCTCGAATCCTCGGGATGTCTTCATGCGCCACACGCTACCGCTCGCGCCGCAATTCTATGTGACGGCCCCTCAGCCCTGCCCCTATCTCGAGGGGCGGATGGAGCGCAAGCTGTTCACTGCCCTGCAGGGCGATGCTGCCGAAAAGCTCAACGACGCCCTGTCGAAACAGGGCTTCCGGCGGTCGCAGAACGTGCTTTACCGCCCGTCCTGCACCGAATGCTCGGCCTGCATGTCGGCGCGGATCGCGGTGGCCGACTTCACCCCCACCAAGAGCCAGAAGCGCACCCGCCGCCGCAACGCCATGCTCGAGCGGCGCGCCACCTCGCCCTGGGCCACCGACGAGCAGTTCGACCTGTTCCGCACCTATCTCGAGGACCGGCACGCCGAGGGCGGCATGGCCGACATGGATGTCTTCGAGTTCGCGGCGATGATCGAGGAAACCCCGATCCGCAGCCGGGTGGTGGAATATACCAACCGCGACACCGGCAACCTGACGGCGGTCTGCCTTACGGATGTGCTCGATGACGGGCTGAGCATGGTCTATTCCTTCTACGAGCCCGGCCTGCAGCAGCAATCGCTGGGCACCTACATGATCCTCGATCATATCGAGATCGCGCGCGAGGCCGGCCTGCCCTATGTCTACCTCGGCTACTGGGTGCCGGGCAGTCCCAAGATGGGCTACAAGGCCAAGTTCGCCGGGCTCGAGGTCTATGCCGCCGGCGCCTGGCAGAAGATGGTCGATCCGCGGGCCTATTCGGCGGAAAAGCACCCGCTGTCGACCGATCCGATTGCCGAACAGGTGGCCAATATCTCGCTACCGGATCTCACGCCGCGGCGGCGCTGAGACCGGCGGGCACGAAACCTGCCGTCTCGGCCGGCGGGCGGCAACTTTTGCAAAGAAAACCCGCCAAACAGCGGTTGACGCCCCTGCGCCCCTCACCTAGTGTCGCGCCCACGCACGCACAAGGAACGCTTTGATATGGCACGTCTCGTGGTAATCGTAGGCAAATGGCGCATGGGCCGGTAACGGAAAACCCTGAACGGTACCCCATGCGCCCCCGACATCCTCGGGGGTTTTTTTGTGCGCAGAACAAGGAAAAGATGACGTCATGAACGGAGCGATACGATGACACGTCAGATGACCGGAGCAAAGATGGTGGTTCAGGCCCTCAAGGACCAGGGCGTGGACACGGTATTCGGCTATCCGGGCGGCGCGGTGCTCCCGATTTATGACGAGGTCTTTCAGCAGAACGAGATTCGCCACATCCTGGTGCGCCACGAACAGGCCGCGGTCCATGCCGCCGAAGGCTATGCCCGCTCGACCGGCAAGCCCGGCGTCGTGCTGGTGACCTCGGGGCCCGGCGCGACCAATGCGGTCACGGGCCTCACCGATGCGCTGATGGATTCGATCCCGATCGTGGTGCTGACCGGCCAGGTGCCGACCTTCATGATCGGCTCGGATGCCTTCCAGGAGGCCGATACCGTCGGCATCACTCGGCCCTGCACCAAGATGAACTGGCTGGTGAAGGACACCGCGAACCTGTCTTCGGTGATTCACGAGGCCTTTCACGTCGCCACCAAGGGCCGGCCCGGCCCGGTGCTGGTCGACATCCCCAAGGATGTGCAATTCGCCAGCTCGAAATACGTGCCGCCCGCCAAGGCCGACCTCGGCCACTACCAGCCCAGGGTCAAGGGCGACATGGAGACCATCACCGAACTGGTCGAGGCGATCGAGACCGCCGAGCGCCCGGTGTTCTATACCGGCGGCGGCGTCATCAACTCCGGCCCCGCGGCCAGCCAGCTTCTGCGCGAACTGGTCGAGGCCACCGGCATTCCGATCACCTCGACGCTGATGGGCCTGGGCGCCTATCCCGCCTCGGGGCGGCACTGGCTGGGGATGCTGGGGATGCACGGGCTTTACGAGGCCAACCTGGCGATGCATGGCTGCGACCTGATGATCAACATCGGCGCGCGCTTCGACGACCGGATCACCGGGCGGCTGGATGCCTTTTCCCCGCATTCGCGCAAGGCGCATATCGACATCGATCCCTCGTCGATCAACAAGGTGATCCGCTGCGACATGCCGATCATCGGCGACGTGGCGCATGTGCTCGAGGACCTGCTCAAGGTCTGGAAGGCGCGCGGCCGCAAGGTCAACCGCGAGGGCCTGCAGAAATGGTGGGCCCGGATCGAGGATTGGCGCGCGGTCGATTGCCTGAGCTTCAACAACGACGGCCCCGGCATCAAGCCGCAATATGCGCTGCAACGGCTCGAGGAACTGACCAAGGGCTATGACCGCTACATCTGCACCGAGGTCGGCCAGCACCAGATGTGGGCGGCGCAATACCTCGGCTTCGAGGATCCCAACCGCTGGATGACCTCCGGCGGGCTGGGGACCATGGGCTACGGGTTCCCCGCCTCGATCGGGGTGCAGATCGCCCACCCGGACGCGCTGGTGATCAATGTCGCCGGCGAGGCCTCGTGGTTGATGAACATGCAGGAGATGGGCACCGCGATCCAGTACATGGCGCCGGTCAAGCAGTTCATCCTGAACAACGAACGCCTCGGCATGGTGCGCCAGTGGCAGGAGCTGCTGCACGGCGAGCGCTATTCGCATTCCTGGTCCGAGGCGCTGCCCGATTTCGTCAAGCTGGCCGAGGCTTTCGGCGCCAAGGGGTTGCGGGTCTCGGACCCCGACAAGCTGGACGATGCGATCCTGGAGATGCTGGAATACGACGGGCCGGTGATCTTCGATTGCCTGGTCGAGAAGCACGAGAACTGTTTCCCGATGATCCCGAGCGGCGAGCCGCACAACAAGATGCTGCTGGGCCAGGCTTCGACCAAGGACGCCATTGGCGCCAAGGGCGCGGTGATGGTCTGACGTGACGCTGTTCGGGGGCTCTGCCCCCGGACCCCCGGGATATTTATCAAACCAGAGAAGAGACCATGTCCGCACTAAAGATCAAGAAGGGCTCCTCGAAACATTCCGCCTATAACCTGCGGCCGAATTTCTCGGATGTGCAGGAGCGTCATACGCTGGCGGTGATCGTCGACAACGAACCCGGCGTGCTGGCCCGGGTGATCGGGCTGTTTTCCGGAAGGGGCTACAATATCGAAAGCCTGACCGTGGCCGAGGTGGACCATACCGGGCACCTGTCGCGCATCACCGTGGTCACCACCGGCACGCCGCAGGTGATCGAGCAGATCAAGGCCCAGCTGGGGCGGATCGTGCCGGTGCACGAGGTGCATGACCTGACGGTCGAGGGGCCGGTGGTCGAGCGTGAACTGGCGCTGATCAAGGTGGCGGGCCAAGGCGACGACCGGGTCGAGGCGCTGCGGCTGGCGGATGTGTTCCGCGCGCATGTGGTGGATTCGACCCTGGGAAGCTTCGTCTTCCAGATCACCGGCGCGCCCGACAAGATCGACGCCTTTGCCGAGTTGATGCGGCCGCTGGGCCTGGTCGAGGTGGCGCGCACCGGCGTCGCGGCGATCAGCCGCGGCGCACCTTGAACTGAGGCGGGCGGCCGCCGCGCCGCTTTGCCGGTTGAAAT
>SBGD01000047.1 GCA_006226775.1 Paracoccaceae bacterium
GTCGCGCTATCCCGGCCCGGAATCAAGGGCGTAGCCCGCCGGGCCAGCGGCTGCCCGCCCCCCGGGCTGCCGCTACCGCCGATCTTGGTGCATCGAATTGAGGTCATGCGGATTTGGCAGGCATAAAGTGCCCCGCACCAGCGTTGCAGCGGCATCCCGCGGGCAGCCGCTGGCCCGGCTTTCGTTGCGCGCGCGGCAAAGCCCGCAAAAGGCCAGAAATCCGCTTCAAACCGTTGTCATCCCGCCCCAGGCAAGTGCCTCAGGACACCGGGATGCGCAGCATCTGGCCGGGGTAGATCTTGTCGGGGTCCGACAGCATCGGCTTGTTGGCCTCGAAGATCTCGGGGTAGCGGTTGCCGTCGCCCAGCGCCTGCTGCGCGATCTTCCACAGCGAGTCGCCGGATTTGACGGTAACGAAGACCGGCTCGTTGGCGGTCTCGGCCTCGACGCCCGAGACGCCCTCGACATTGCCGACCGCGAGGATAACCTTTTCCTTCAGCTCGTCGTCCATGGCACCGCCGCGAAGCGTGACCTTGCCGTCCTTGATGGCAATGTCCTCGGGCTTGACGTCGACGCCGATCTTCTGCGCCTCTTTCGCCAGCGCCGCGGGCGTGGGCGCGCCGCTGTCGTCGGTCTCTTCCGCCTTGGTGCCGCTGCCGCTCAGAAAACTCCAAAATCCCATACCATACATCCTTTTGCTGTAACCTGGCACCGCAAGTCATCCGCGGCACGCATCGACGATAGAACCTGGCGCGCCGGGCGTCCATCCCGGGGGCCGCGGCGCCGGGATCAGAGCGAATGACCCATTTTCGAGCGTGCCTTGCCGCGCTGGATGCCCAGCTGGCGTTCGCGCCAGATGATCAGCGCGCCGGCCATCATGACCACCAGCGAGCCCCAGATCGTGGCACTTGTGGGCACCTCGGCAAAGAGCACGTAGCCCGCGATCACCGCGAAGATCATCGTTGCATAGTCGAAGGGCGCCAGTACCGAGGCCGGGGCAAAGCGATAGGCCGAGGTCACGAGGATCTGGCCGATCCCGCCCGAGATGCCCGCGCCGATCAGCATCGCCGCCTCGGTGGCGCTGGGCCAGGTCCAGCCGAAGGGCAGGGTGAAAAGCGAAAAGACCGTCGCCGTCAGCATGAAATAGAACACCACCGCGGCGGCATGTTCGGTCTGCACCAGGCGGCGGATATGCACCTGCGCCAGCGAGCGGAAGGCGGCGCTGATCAGCATCAGGACGGCGCCGATGGTGGCCAGCCGGTCGGCGGTGCCGTCCAGGTCGAGCCGCGGCCAGAGGATGATCAGCACGCCGACCAGCCCGATCGCCACCGCCGTCAGCCGGAAGGCGCGCACCCGCTCGCCCAGCAGCAGCGCCGCCAGGAGCACCGTGATCAGCGGCGCGGCAAAGCCGATGGCGGTGACCTCGGGCAGGGGCAGCAGGCCCAGCGCGGCAAAGCCCAGCCCCATGCCCGCCACGCCGATCAGCCCGCGCCAGACATGGCCCAGCGGCGCGCTGGTCTTGAGCCCGGTCCGCAACTCTCCGCGGGCGATCAGCCAGACGAAGATCACCGGAATGGCAAAAGCCGAGCGGAAGAACACCGCTTCCCCCGGCGGCACGGCATGGGCCGTAGCCTTGATGAGGACGGTCATGATGGTGAAGATGGCCAGCGCCAGGAGTTTGAGCGCAATGCCGCGTCCGATATGCATGGGCGCACTTAATGTGCGGAGCCTGCCGGCGTCAATCCCGCCGGGCGGCCCGCCAGGGGAGATCGGGATGCGACAATCCTCCATCGGCCTGCACCCGCGCCGCCCGGCCTGCGGCGGATGAAGTTTTTCGCGCAGCTCTTCCAAGGATCGCGCGCCGGGGCGCGTCCCAAGGAAGACATGCGCGATATGGTGAGCGATGAAACCCTGGCCCTCGCGGCCGCCGGAGGAGACCGCGAGGCCTTTTCCCGCCTGCTTGCGCGGGTCTATGACCGGGTTTTCGGACTGGCCTTTCGCCTGACCGGCAGCCGGGCCGAGGCCGAGGACCTGACCCAGGATCTCTGCGCCGCGCTGCCCGGCAAGCTGCAAGGCTTCGACGGGCGGTCGCGGCTGACCACCTGGCTTTACCGCGTGGTGGTCAATGCCGCCCATGACCGGCGGCGCCGCGCCGCAAGCCATGCCAAGGCGGCGGAAGGCTGGGGCGATGTGGAACTGGCCCGCCGGGCCGAGGATGCCGAGGCGCGCGCGCAACTGGGCTGGCTGGCCGAGGCGATGCAGGCCCTGCCCGAGGACCTGCGCGAGACGCTGGTGCTGGTGCTTGAGCCCCTGACCCATGCCGAGGTCGCCCGGATCCAGGGGCTGTCCGAGGGCACCGTCAGTTGGCGCATGTCCGAGATACGCAGGCGCCTGAAGGCGCTGAAGGAGGCTGAGGAATGAGCGACGACCTGGACCGACTGGCCCGCGCCCTGCGCGAGGCGACCCCGTCGCCGGAGGCCCGGCGCAAGGCAGAAAATATCGCGGCAGCGGAAAAAATCTTCGCCGCGCGCCAAGGATCGCATGACAGCCCCCGTCATAGTCCCGAGCGCCCGAAACGCGGCGCCTTCAGAAGAGGAATGGATGCCATGCTGACCACCCTGTCCCCCCGCGCCGCCCTGGGCGCCACCAGTGCCATCGCGCTTGTCGCCGCCGTGCTGGTGGTGCCTATGCTCGACGAGACCGACCTGCGCCTGACCCGCGCGCCCGCCACCACGCCCGAGACCGGCCCTTTCGCGCAGGACGCCGTCGAGGACCAGGCCCCCGCCGGGGCGCAGACCTTCGCGGGCCGCGCCGCGCCCGAGGCCGAGGCGCCGATGGCCCCGCCGCCGCCGGTGACGATGGACATGGCCGAAGCGCCGCCGCTGCCCAGCCCCGAGATCGCGCTGGGCGCCATTGCCCCGGCCAGCGAAGGCTATGCCGCCACGCCGCGGATGAAACGCGCCGCGCCCGACCCGGTGATCGCGCCGCCCGAAAGCGACACCGAGGCCTTCCCCGAGGCCGCGACCAACCCGCTGAAAGTGACCGCCGAGGATCCGGTCTCGACCTTCTCGATCGACGTCGACACCGCCGGCTGGTCGGTGCTGCGCGCGATGCTGGAGGCCGGGCAATTGCCGGCGAAGGACAGCGTGCGGATCGAGGAAATGGTCAACTATTTCCCCTATGAATACCCCGCGCCCGAGGGCGACGCGGCCTTCCGCACCAGCGTCACCGTCGCCGACACGCCCTGGAACCCGGGCACTAGGCTGGTCCATATCGGCATCCAGGGCGCGCTGCCCGAGGTTGACGCCCGCCCGCCGCTCAACCTCGTCTTCCTGGTCGATGTCTCGGGCTCGATGGAGGACCCGCGCAAGCTGCCGCTTCTCAAGCAAAGCCTGCGCCTGATGCTGGGCGAATTGCGGCCCGAGGACGAGGTGGCCATCGTCACCTATGCCGGGGTGGCCGGGGTGGCGCTGGAGCCGACGAAAGCCGCCGAGCGCGAGGCCATTCTTGCCGCGCTTGAGACGCTTGGCGCAGGCGGCGGCACCGCCGGGGCGCAGGGCATCGAGCGCGCCTATGCCATGGCCGAGGCGATGGCGGGCGCGGGCGAGGTGAGCCGCGTGCTGCTGGCCACCGATGGCGATTTCAACATCGGCATCCACGACCCCGAGGCGCTGAAGGATTTCATTGCCGCCAAGCGCGACAGCGGCACCTATCTCAGCGTGCTGGGCTTTGGCCGCGGCAACCTCGACGATGCGACGATGCAGGCGCTGGCGCAGAACGGCAACGGTCAGGCGGCCTATATCGACACCCTGAGCGAGGCGCAGAAGGTGCTGGTCGATCAACTCACCGGCGCGCTCTTTCCGATTGCCGACGACGTGAAGATCCAGGTGGAGTTCAACCCCGCAGAGATCGCCGAATACCGGCTGATCGGCTACGAGACCCGCGCCCTGCGCCGCGAGGATTTCAACAACGACAAGGTTGACGCCGGCGATATCGGCGCGGGCCACCGGGTGACGGCGCTCTACGAGGTGACGCCGGTGGGATCCGACGCCCGGCTGACCGATCCGCTGCGCTACCAGCCCGCGCCTGCCGCCGCGGGCAGCGACGAGCTGGGCTTCCTGCGCCTGCGCTACAAGGCGCCGGGCGAGGACCGCTCCCGCCTGATCGAGACGCCGATCACCGAGGGCGGGGAGGTCACCGGAGAGATGCGCTTTGCCTTTGCCATCGCCGGTTTCGGCCAGATCCTGCGCGGCGGCGATTACCTCGGCGACTGGTCCTTCGGGGATGCCATCGCGCTGGCAAACGGGGCGAAGGGCGAAGATGCCTTCGGCTACCGCGCCGAGGCGGTGCGGCTGATGCGGCTGGCCGAAACCCTGGCGCGGTAAGGCGGGCGGGCCGGGGTGGCGCGACAACAGCGATGTGGCCCCGGCCCGGGGAATCGGGCAGTCTCGGGGCCAGGGATCCACAGCAAGGAGGCATCGCCATGTCCGTCACCCCGCTTCGGCACAACATGGAACACTGGCAGGAGCGCGTCGATCTGGCCGCCGCCTTTCGCTGGACCGCCCGGCTGAACCTGTACGAGGCGGTGGCCAATCACTTCAGCCTCGCCGTCGATGACGCGGGCACGCGCTTCCTGATGAACCCCAACCAGATGCATTTCGCCCGTATCAAGGCCAGCGACCTGATCGAGCTGGACGTGGGCGACCCTGCGGCGCTGGAGGGGCCGGATGCGCCCGATCCCACCGCCTGGGGGCTGCATGGCGGGCTGCACCGGCATTGCGCCCATGCCCGCTGTGCGATGCATGTGCATTCGATCTTTGCCACCGTTCTGGCCAGCCTTGCCGACAGCCGCCTGCTGCCGATCGACCAGAACTGCGCCACCTTCTTCAACCGCTACGTGATCGACGAGGGCTATGGCGGGCTGGCCTTCGAGGATGAGGGCGAGCGCTGTGCCCGGCTGTTCGACGATCCGAAGAAGAAGGTGATGATCATGGGCAACCACGGCGTCATGGTGATCGGCGCGACCGTGGCCGAGACCTTCAACCGGCTCTATTATTTCGAGCGCGCCGCCGAGACCTATATCCGCGCCCTGCAGACCGGCCAGAAGCTGCGCGTGCTGCCTGACGAGGTGGCCGAGAAGGTGGCGCATGAGGTCGAGACCTACCCGGAACAGGACATCCGGCATTTCAACGAGCTGAAGGCGATCCTCGACGGGGAAGGATCGGATTACGCGGCATGACCCTGTCGCGGTTCGTCGAGGCGCAGGCGCCGGTCTGGGCCACCGCGCTGGCGGAATTGCAGGCCGGGTGCAAGCAGAGCCACTGGATGTGGTTCGTCTTTCCGCAACTGGCCGTGCTGGGCCGGTCGCAGATGGCGCGGCGCTACGGCATCGCCGACCTGGCCGAGGCGCGGGCCTATGCGGCGCATGACCTGCTGGGGCCGCGCCTGCGCCAGGCCGCGGCGGCACTGCTGGACCATCCCGGCAGGACAGCCGAGGAGATCATGGGCGGGGTCGATGCGATGAAGCTGCGCTCGTCCATGACGCTGTTCGAGCGGGCGGACCCGGGGTGCGACACCTATGGCCGGGTGCTCGAGACCTTTCACGAGGGTCGGCGCTGTGCCCCGACGCTGGACGAGATCGGCACGGGGTAGCCGATCCATCGATGGATCGGTCCCGATCTGTCGACAGATCGGGCGCGCGCCCGGCGGCGCGGCTCAGCCCGGCCGCAGCCCGGTTTCCACCAGCATGCCGCGGCGCTTGGCCTCGTAGTAGTAGCCGCGCGCATACCACTTGATCGCCGTGCTCTCGCTGCCGTCGGCCAGAAGCCAGGCGCCGCGCAGGTATTTCACCGCGTATTGCAGGTTGGTATCGGCATCCAGCAGGTCCTTGGGCTTGCCGCGAAACCCCATGCCCCGCGCCGTCGCCGGCAGGATCTGCATCAACCCCCAGTAGGGCCCGTTGCGTGCCCAGGGCCGGTGGGTGCTCTCGCGGATCGCCAGCTTGTGCACCAGCGTCCGGGGCACCTGGTAGTGATCGGCCCACTTGTTGATCTTGGCGCGCAATTGCGGCGTCTCGTTTGGGTGAAGCGGCGGGTTGAACCCGGCGGGTTCCGGTTTGGCATCCGGGGCGCGGGAACACCCGGCCAGCGCGGCAAACGCGCCCAGTACAAGGACGCGGCGGGAGAGGTGAGACATGGAACGACTCGGTTGGTGACAGCTGGCGCGACCCTAGTGCGCTTTGCCCCGCGGCGCATCCCGTGGGGTTCCGGCTCGGCAAAGGCTTGCCGAAGGGCTTGCACATCGCGCGGTTGCAGCACAATTTGCCAGCCATGACGAAAACGCTTCTGTCCTTCGGCCACGGCTATTCCGCCCGCGCCCTGAGCCGCCTGCTGCTGCCCCTGGGCTGGCGGGTGATCGGCACCACGCGCGCCGCCGACAAGGCCGCAAGGCTGGAGGCGGAGGGCGTCGAGGCGCGGATCTTTCCCGGCTCCGACCTTGCGGGCGATCTGGACGCGGCCAGCCACCTGCTCGTCTCGGTCGGGCCGGACGGCGAGGGCGATCCGGTGCTGCGCGCGCTGGGCCCCGAGATCGCGGCGCGGGCCGGGCAATTCGAATGGGTGGGGTATCTCTCGACCACCGGCGTCTATGGCGACCACCAGGGCGGCTGGGTGGACGAGCGCACGCCGCTGACCCCCTCGACCCGCCGCGGCGCCTGGCGCAAGACGGCGGAGGAGGCCTGGGCGGCGATTCCCGGCCTCAACCTGCATGTCTTCCGCCTTGCCGGGATCTACGGCCCGGGCCGCGGCCCCTTTGCCAAGGTGCGCGCGGGCACCGCGCGGCGGATCATCAAGCCCGGCCAGGTGTTCAGCCGCATCCATGTCGAGGACATTGCCCAGGTTCTGATGGCGTCCATCGCGCGCCCCAACCCCGGCGCGGCCTATAACCTCTGCGACGACGACCCGGCACCGCCGCAGGACGTGATCGCCCATGCCGCCGAACTGCTCGGCCTGCCGATGCCGGAGGCGGTGGCTTTTGACGAGGCCGAGATGACGCCGATGGCGCGCAGTTTCTACGCCGAGAGCAAGCGGGTGCGCAACGACCGCATCAAAGACGAGCTTGGGGTGACGCTGGCCTATCCCGACTACCGCGCCGGGCTGGCCGCCCTGCTGGCCGCCGAGCAGGCGGATGCGAAGTGAGCCCGCCGCGCACGCTGGGCGAGATCCTGCAGGCGATTGACCCCGACCCGGGCGAGATGCGCGCAGTCTCGGTGGCCGATGTGCTGGGCGAGATCGGGGAACGCTCCTTCGCGCCGATGGTGCTGGTGGTTTCGGTGCTGCTGGTCTCGCCGCTGTCGGCGATCCCGGGGGCGCCGAGCATCGGCGGCATCCTCGTGACCCTGATCGCGAGCCAGTGGCTGGCCGGGCGCCGCCATCTCTGGCTGCCGGGGGTGATCCTGCGCCGCGCGGTTTCGGCGCGGCGGCTGTCGCGCGCCATCGGCTGGCTGAAGCCCTGGGCGGCCTGGTTCGACCGCAACAGCAAGGACCGGTTGACCTTCCTGACCCTGCCGCCTTTGACCTTTGTCGCCAAGGCGATGATCGTGGTGATCGCGGCGACCTGGCCGCTGCTGGAGATCCTGCCGATGGTGACCTCGGTGGGTGCCTTGGCGGTGTCGCTGCTGGCCTTCGGGCTGATGGTGCGCGACGGGCTCTGGCTGGCGGCGGGCTATGCGACGGTGGGCGGGTCGGCGGCGCTGGTGTTCTGGCTGGCGGCGGAGGTGCGGTCCTAGAGCGGGTGGGCCGGGTGCTGCCCTGTCCGCTGAGCACCAGCGCGGAATCAAGGCCGCAGGCCGCCGCGCATCGTCATGCCAGAGGCATGCCTTCGGCATGACGCGCCCCCACGCGGCGGCGATTTGGCTGATGTCAGCGCATAGCTTTGGGCTTTTCCGGATTTGGCTGCCATAAAGTGCGCCGCAATTCGGTTGGATCGCCACCGCGCGCGTCGGCAATGCGCGGCTTGTACAAGCTCAGGCGAAGCTGATCCGCGGGCCAAACACCTCCACCAAGCCGCCGCAGTCCCTCACGCCGCGAGCAAATCCGGCCGGCCTCGCGACGGATCGCGCACCCAGTCATAGACCTGTGCCACCTGCCGCGCCTTGGCGGCCCAGGTGAAATGCTCAAGAACCCGCGCCCGCGCCGCCTCGGAGAGCGGCGCCAACTGGCCGGGATCGGCCACCACTTCCTTCAGCGCCTCGCGGACCCCCTTGATGATCGCTGCCCGCGGCCCGATCGGCACCTTCAGCCCGGTCGCGGAACTCACCAATTCCCCCGGCCCGGCGTAATCCACCACCAGCGGCACCAGCCCCAGCGCCATCGCCTCGAGCACCACGCCGCCGCCGAATTCGCGGATCGACGGGAAGGTCAGCATGTGGCAGGCGCCCGCCACCTCCTGTACCCGCTCATGCGGCAACCAGCCGTGGAAGGTGACGGCCGCCTCGAGGCCCTCCTCGGTGGCCTGCGCCTTGAGGCCGGCCAGCATCGGCCCGTCGCCGATCATCTCAAGCCGCAGCGCGCCCGATTGCAGCAAGGGCGCCGCGGCAGACAACAGCATGTCCGGTCCCTTGTAAGGCACCATCCGACCGATGAAACAGGCCCGCAGCGGCGGCATCCCGGGCCGCGCCAGGCGCGAGAAGCGCGCCGGATCGACGGCATTCTCCGGCAGGTAGACCACCTTGTCCTGGAACCGCTCGGGAATCTCCGAGCGGGTATGCCCGGAGCCGGTCAGGATCGCCGCGGCATGACGCAGCGTCCGGTTGCGCCCGGGCAGGTAGCGATAGGCCGATCGCAGGTAACTCAGCACCTCCCGCTCGGCCAGCCTCTCGGCGTTGAAGCCCTCGGGCCAGGGCACGCCGCCATTGAGCGGACCCAGAACGAAGGGCACCCCGGCGCGGGCGCATTTGCGGGCAATCGGGCTCGAGATCGTCGGGCTGAGCGGGGTGATGCGGTGCACGATGTCGAACGCGCCGGCGCGGATCAACGGCCCGAACTCGCGCCACACCAGCCGCTCGAAATGCGGATAGGCCAGTGCGGCCATCGCCTGCACCGTGGTCCAGCCGCGGCCCTTGCCGAAGCGCAGCACCTCGCCCAATTGCCAGAGCGGCCGGGCCAGCCGGTCGCTGTCGATGAAGGTGACGGAGTTGCCCTCGATATAGCCCTGGCGCAGCACCGCCTCGCGGTTGCGAACATGGGTGACCAGGTGCACATCGGCGACCTCGCGCAGCGCATGGGCCAGCGACCAGCCGACCAGCGGCACCGAGACCCAGTCGGGATTGGCGGCTTCGGCAATCGCCAGAACGCGGGGCAGGGTCATCGGCTCACTCCATCAGAGGGCGCCATTTCAACGCCCATTTCGCCTTCTTGCGCAGGTTGCCCTCGCGCAGGCGCAAACGCTCGCTGCGCAGGGTCTCGGCATAGCCCATCAGCGCGCCCGAGAGCAGCCAGGTCAGCGGCGTCAGCGTGGCATTGGGCACAAGCTCGACCGCATTGACCGCCAGCAGCAGGGTCAGAGGGCCGATGAAGGGCGATATCTCCTCGGTCTTGCGCGCCAGCATCTCGCGCCAGAGCAGGAAGATCGGCAGCACCAGCAGCCCGAATTCTGCCAAAAACCCGATCCAGCCATATTGCCCCATGACGATGATCCAGCGCCCGTCGGTGACGGTCTCAAGCGCGCCGGTCACGTCGTTGTAGATCAGGTTCCGCCCCCAGCTTCCCCAGCCGAACAGCGGCTTTTCATAGGCCCGCTCCAGCAGCATGTCCTCGTTCATGAAGCGGAACCGCAGCGAATTGGCGCGCTCGGCCTCGATCGACCCGGCAGCGGCCAGCAGCCGCTCGGTGGGGATCATGTCGACCGCCTTGAGCATCGGGTAGCCGATTGCCAGCACCGCCAGCAAGGCCGCGATCTTGAGCTGCGCCCGCACGCCGAAGAGCAGCACCACCGGCAGCAGGAAGGCCCCGAAGAGCATCGCGCCCAGCGACTTGTAGAGCACCAGCACCAGCCCCAGCCAGACGGTCGCGGCGGCGTAGTGGAGCTTGCGCTTGGGCTCGAACTTCAGCAGCGCGGCGGCCGAGGTCAGCGCCATCATCCCCAGGAAGGCCAGCCAGATGCCGTGATAGAGAAACACCGTCGGCCGCCAGCCGCCGAAGCGGAAGGTCTGGGCGAACTCGTGCTGGAAATAGCCGTAGACCCAGATGTTGAGCTGCGGCGACATCCGCACCTCGAGCAGCGCGGGCAGCGAATAGACCAGCCCGGCCCACATGAAGACCACCAGCACCAGCTTCTGCGACGCCGCCTCGACCAGGTATTGCCGGGCCAGCACGAAGGGGATGAAGATCAGCACCTGGGTGATGGTCAGCGCGATGGCATCGGTGACCTGCAACCCCGGCAGATGCAGCACGTCGCCCCAGCGCACCATTTCGCCATTGCCCATCACCGTGGCGATCGGCGACAGGATGAAGGTCAGCATCAGCACCTTGCCCAGCAGGGTGTCGGGCAGCACCGACTTGCGCAGCCCATGGATCAGCAGCGCCATGACCAGCGCGGTCAGCGCCGGCAGGGAATGCTTGTTGAGCGGCGGCAGCAGCGGAAAGTCGAAGGCGGTGGGCACCGTGGGCAACAGCAGGAAGGCCGCCACCAGCGACCACAAGAGCGCCGGTGCCACCGCCAGCCTGCGAAACAGGATGACCGTCACCGCCGGCCAGATGGCCAGCACCAGATAAGCCAGGGAATTGGGCATCACCGCTTCACTTGTTGCAACCGCGCCACCCTAGCGCAGGAATGCGGCGAGTTTTAGACGTTTCTCGAAGGGCCACGGCGCGACCCCCCGGCGGGATTGCCTGCTCCGGTTGCGCGGCCCGCGCGCAGGGTGCGAATCCGGCCGGGCAGGGCCGGTCTGGCCGAGATATGGCCGCAAACGCCGGTTTTCAGTTGACATCCGGGGACGCATGGTCAGCTTTGGCCCGGATTCCAGGAAAACGTTTGAGCCCTTTATTGTCCAGTCGTCGTAAAATTGCATATCTCTGCGATCTGTCGCCACATGATCCCTTGACCTATTCCGGCGGCAACGCCCGCATTCTCGCGGCGCTCGAGAGCCATGTCGGCGATGTCACGGTGCTCGATCCCGGCTGGGGGCGGCTGAACTGGCTGCGGCGGGCGATCACGGCGCTGCCCGAACCGGTGACCATCCGCGCGCTCTGGCGGGTGCAGCTGGCGCTGGCGCCGCTGATCTCGCCCGCGGTGCAGCGGCAGTTGGTGCGGGGGCGGTATGATGTGCTCTTCGCGGCCTATTCGTTTCACGCGCTTGCCGGGCTGCGGCTGCCGCCGGGGGTGTTCTCGGTCTATACCTCCGACGCTACGCCCACCACCTACAAGCGGTCCGAGGTCGGCCAGTCCTTCGAGTCCTACCTGCGGCTGTCGCGCCTGTTCGATCCGATGATCCTGCGCGCCGAGCGCAGGGTGTTTGGCCAGGTCGATCTGCTGGCCTGGCCCACCGACTGGCTGAAATCCGGCGCGGACGAGTTGTTCGGCCTCGATCCCGAACGCTCGGTCGTGGTGCCCTGGGGCGCCAATGTGCCCGATGTCCGGCCCTCGGACGTGGCGCCCGCGCTCAGCCCCGGCGCGCCGGTGCGCTTCGTGCTGGTCGGCCGCGACTGGGAGGCCAAGGGCGGGCCGCTGGTGTTCGAGACGGTGAAGCTTCTGCGCGCGGGCGGCATCGACGCGCGGCTGGCGGTCATGGGGGTCGAACCGCCGGCCGAGGTCGACAAGGATTTCGTCACCGTTCACGGCATGCTGGACAAGTCCGACCCGGCCGAGATGGCGCAATTCGAGGCGGTGATGCGCCGCGCGCATTTCCTGTTCCAGCCGTCCTTCGAGAGCTACGGCTTTGCCTTCTGCGAGGCCTCGGCCTATGGGCTGCCGTCGCTGTCGCTGCGCATCGGCGGCGTGCCGGTGCGCGACGGGATCAACGGCCATGCCCTGCCGCTGGGCGCGGGTCCCGAGGATTTCGCGGGCCAGGTCAGGAGCTACCTCGCCGCGCCCGCCCGCTACGAGGCGCTGCGCAAGAGCGCGCGGCGCGAATACGAGGCGCGGCTGAACTGGGATGCCTGGGGGCAGCGGATCGACGAAGTGCTGCGCGCGCATCGCCGCTGAGGCGGAGCCGGCAGCAGGGCCGTTACCTGCCGCCGAACCAGCGGTTGACGCGGCGCCCGGTGTTCTTCACCGCGTCCGAGGCATCGGCGAAACCTTCCTCGACATCCTCCAGCACCGGATCGATCCGCCGCCGCCGGAACCGCCGCCAGCGCACCCAGATCGCCCAGAAGACCAGCGCGACCAGCGTCAGGATCACGATATTGGTCCAGGGCACGATGGTGACGTCAGGGCTGTCCACCCGCCGCACGTCGACCGCGTTGGGATAGATCGACAGGAACTCGTTGCGCCAGCCGTAATGGCGGATCACCACCCAGCGCGGATTGTCCGAGGTCGAGCGCAGGTCCGCGGCCTCGGTCTGCAGGTTGGCGGTGTCGAACTTGAAATAGGGCGGCCAGCCCCAGCCGGTATCCTCGTTGCGATAGACGATCGGGCGGCCGTTCTCGCGGATTGCCTGGATGAAGAAGACGTCGCGGTTGATCTGGCCGGTGGCATTGCCGCTGTCGGGGCTGGACCAGAAGATCGAATTCTCGCCGAAATCCACCCGCCGGGTCTCGGTATCGGTGATCCGGGCGATGTCGTGCTGCGGCAGCGTATAGTGGAAGAAGGCCGCCACCACCGCCCAGAAGGTCAGGATCACAAGCCATTTGAGATAGCGCATTACGGCACCTTCAGTGGAAATTGGTGAAATAGATGATGGCGGCGATCAGCGTGATCGGCACTACGTAGACCCCGAGGATCAGCTTGCGCCGCAGGGAACCGTCATAGTCCTTCAGCCCGGCCTCGACAAAGGCGTCGCGGTCGCCCTGCATCCCTTCCTCGTCCCATTGCGCCTCGAGCTTGTCGCGCCGTACCGAGCGGGAATAGAGCGAGAGACAGACATAGACAACCGTCAGCACGACAAAGCCGATCGCCGACAGTTTCAGAAATCCGAGCATCGCCTACCTTCCCCTCACCGCGCCCCAGGGTCCGACCCGCGCGATCATCTCGTCGCGCGGGACAGGCCCGCCGCGGGGCGCGTCCTCCTGCATCGGCGCCTCGTGGCCGAACAGCGCGGCGCGCGCCCCTGCCTTGTCCACTTGATACTCGCGGGTCAGGAAATCAACAACATAGGAGCGTTTGGTCTCGCTCCAGGTCCGGTAGAGCCGGTAGAACAGCTGCTTGTGACAGATGAAAAGCTGGCGCACGTCGCGCGGCGCCAGGTCCGCCAGCAGCATGTTGACCAGGTCGCGCTGCGGCGTGGCGGCGGCGCGCAGGCTGAGGAAATAGGCCGGGTGATCCGAGGTGATGCGCGGCCAGTCGCCCGCGCCCTCGGCCCATTGCACCAGGTGGTTGAGCCCGTGCCAGGCCTCGGGCAGCACCTCGAGATGGCGCCGCGCCAGCTTGCGGATGTCGCGCTGGGTCGCGCCGGTCAAGTCGATCCCGGCCTCCTGGGCGGCGTCGACCACGATGAAATCCATCTTCTGGCGCAGGATCGCCGCCGCATCGATGCCGCGCGCCTTGACGATCGGCTCGACCAGCGCATTGCGGTCGAGGAAACCGGCGATGGCATTGCGCTCGTCCAGCGCAAAGACCTGGCGGACCGGCAGATCGGCGAAGGGGGCCTTGTCGCCGGTCACGATCACCGCCGGGGTCTCGAGGTCGCGAAACACGTAGACGCCGCCGAAATGCGAGGTCCAGAAGGTCTTCTGCTCGAATTCCATCGCCTTGAGGATCACCGGGTTGCGGATGATGTCGCCGGTGCGCTTGGCGGCGCCGATCATCTTCGCGATCAGCACATCGTCGAACCAGCCATCCTCGCGCGTCTTGAACTCGTCCACCATGCCCGCGAGCCCCTGCGCCTCGGCCAGCGTGCCGCCGGCGGTATCGGCCTCGACCGTGACCTTGTGGATGTCGAACAGCCGCGCCGGCGAGGTGACGCTGAACACCGAGTTCACCAGCTCGCCCGCCACCGCATCGCGCGCGGTCAGCGCGAAGAGCTGCGCCTCGTTCTCCTCGATGAACTGGCGCAGGATGCCGCGCGAGGTCGAGAAGGTGGCATCGATCAGCGGCGCGGTCTTCTGGTCGGTGGTCAGCAGGATGAACTGCCGGTTGACGCCCTTGGGGTTGAGATAGAGCGGGTCCTTGAGCTCCTGCCCGATCTCCGGCGAGAAGCCCGAGATATCGACGTGGAACTCGGAGAACTTGGTTTCCTTGCCGGTCAGATGCATGAGCGCGCGGTTGTAGCGCCCGACAAGCGCGGGGGAATCGACGCGGATCAGGTTGCCGAACATCAGGCCGGACTGGATAAGGCGGTTCATTTCAGATGATCTTCTGGAAGATAGACCGCCCTAATAGAGCCGTTCCCATGCACGCGAAAAATAAATGGAGGTTGCGTTTCATGGGAAAGTTCTAGGATTTTATTATGACACTTGATGAATGTGCAGAGCGTTTTCCACATACCAGAATTTCCATCGGGGAAGTAGAAGCACCGAATTCCGTGCTGCCGCACGGCCTCAATTTCATGGTTAATTAGGTGGAATTTGATATCTTGCGTCAAGACAACCCAATCTTTTTCGCCAACGATTTCCATCCACTCGTCGTCCGGCATATTTTGCGGAAATCCTTGGCCTTGATGCCACCGAATTTCCGCGGGCGCACGAAGTTTGGCGAGCGCATTGGGTAAGCGCTTGCCGAAATTTCGATCAAAATATAGTGTTAGTTTATCCATCTAGAGAGTCTAGGTTCGACCGGATCAATGCCCTCGAATAGCAAAGCATCCATGACTTGCGGTTCTGACAAAGCAAAGTCCTCTGCAATCTCATCCACTTCCTCACCGGAAATCCATCTAGACTTTAGAACGCCAGTTTTCACGCCGCTTATCTGAGGTGACCCAAAAGCGAGCTTCGGATCAATTGTTATATCCTTGTCTACGCCAGCTACTTTCCAGGCGATTACAGAGCCATCTTCATCATAGTTGAACTCGTCAAACTTGGACGTCAGCATCTCCGTCCAGACGAATTGCCCACCATGGTTTGCGGCGATTAACTTGTCCTCAATAACGGATCCGAGCGGCCCTTCAATGTCACTAAAAATGTCAGCGCCATCTGTTTTGAATTTCAATTGCGCAAACGGATGCATAAGACCTGTCGTTTCTTTGAAGTACTTGCGGGCAAGATCAATGTCGGCAAGTTTAACACCCAGTTTGCGCATGTCCGCGACAACTGCTAGTTCGATAAGCTGGAAAAAAGATAGCCCTTCGCGCTTATTGCGTTCACTCAGGACCGACGACTTTGCTTTTTTCTTGTGCCATGCTGCCACTGTTTGAGGAGACAACCGCGCGTAAGAAGCCGCTTCCCCTACGCGGTACGCAGGGATCGCAAGTCTCTTTTTCCAAAACTGTTCGGCATGTAGCGACAAAAGGATCAGCCTCCTGACTTACTAGGTAGTGCGTGTTAGGGTGATTTGGCAACTCCTTGGCTCACCCCTTGCCCTCCAGATACCGCCGTTTCGCCTCTTCCTGCCGCGCATACTCGCGCACCATGGCCTCGATCGCCACCTCGTCGGACTTGTCGGCATAGCGGAACTCGCTGTCCGCGTAGCGGTTGATCTCCTGCAGCACCATCTCGGTGGTGATCGGCACCCGCAACTCGGCGATCATGCCCAGCTTTTCCTCGTAATCGCGGAACAGGAACACCTCCGGGTCCTCCATCCAGTCATCCGGCAGCTCGAAGTCCATCGCCCGCACCTTCACCGCGTCGGTGATGTTCTTGATCGCGCGGCCGGTGAAGCGCTCGTCGGCCTGCTGGATGCCCTTGAGATAGGTGCCCATCTTGGCAATCGTGTCCAGCTCGCCCACCTCGCCGCGCACCCGGTCGAAGACCCGCAAAAGCCCCTCCTCGTGCGGACGCGAATGGCTCTCGAAGGAGGCCGCCACGGCGCGCTTGATCTCCTGCGCCGAGAACACCTCGTGATCGCCCAGCGGGATGGCGTGGTTCCGGCCCATCAGCAGGTACAGGATGTCGATGTAATCCTCGCGCGTCTGCGGCCCGTCGACCAGGAACCGCGCGCCGGCGCGCTGGCGCAGGGCGTCGTCGACGTTCTCGGGGTAGTTCGAGAACATGCCGAAGGTGCAATTGCCGCGCACCACGGTATTGGCGCCGGCAAAGCTCTCCATCAGCACGGCGGTGATCTCCAGCTGCCCGGAGGAGGACTGGCGGTCGCCGCGCTTGCCGGCCAGTTGGTCGATGTCGTCGATGGTGCCGAAGCCGATGACATTGGGGTCGATGATGGTATTGATGAAGGCCTTGGCGTTCTGGCCCGACTTGCCCTGGTAGCTGTCGATATTGTCGGTCGAGAGGTTCTGGTAGCGGAAGGGGTAGCCCGCCACCTTGCAATAGTCGTTGATCAGCCCGGCCATCATCTGGATCAGCGTGGTCTTGCCGGTGCCGGGCTTGCCGTCGCCCATGAAGGTGAAGATGAAGCCGCCGAGCTCGGCGAAGGGGTTCAGCCTGCGGGTGAAATCATAGGCCATGAGCATCTTGGACAGCCGCAGCGCCTGGTACTTGGCGATATGGTTGCCGACCACCTCGTCGGGTTTCTTGAAGGTCATGGTCAGGGTGGTGGATTTCGCCTTGGCCGCCGGGGTGAAGCCGCGGATCGTCAGGTCGTCGGCCTTGACGTGCCAGGTGGCGTTCTGGAAGGGCGCGAGGCGCGGGGCGGATTGGGCGCGGCGGGCGACCTTTTCCATCACCTGCTCGGCAAAGCCGGTGACGCAGGCGATCAGGTGGGTGTCGTCGGCGGCATGGGTCTCGATGTCCTGCTCGAGCTCCCAGAGCAGCCCGTGCAGCACGATCTGGCCATTGTCGGCGATCAGCTCCTCGACCTCGCCCAGCTCGACCGTGGTCTCGGTGGCATGGGGCGAGAGCAGGTAGGCGGAGGCATTGGCCCAGACATGGGCGGTGATCAGCGCCTCGGCGGTGAGCAGCTCGGAGAATTCGGTGCGGCGGTTGGCGGGCAGGGCGCCTTCGAGGTTGGCGCGCTTGAGGTCGGCCAGCCCGGTCGCCTCGGCATAGGTCTCGGCCACCGCCTGCGCCAGGGCGATGGCGCGACGCAGGGCGTGCAGGGTGCTGGCCTGCTGCGGTGTGGTCAGCGCGTCCCCGTCATCGGCCTGCTCGATGGTGGCGCGCAGCTCGACGCCGTGGCTTGCGGCGGTCCGGCGGGTGGCAAGGCCGGGCGTGGTCGAGCGGAACCGGGTGCGGCGCGCGGGAATGCCGGGCGAGCGCTCCTCCGCCGTGGCCGGCGTCCTCGCGGTGGCGATGCGCGGGGTGTGGTCGAAGCCGGTCAGAAGGGCGGTGGCCGCGGGGTAATGCTTGCGGATGTCCTCTTCGCGAAGCTCCATCTGGTCGGTGGTCTGGCTCATATGAATTTCTCCTGAACGGTGCGCAGTGAATGCGCACCCTACGGGTCAATAGGAAAGGACGCGGCCCCCCGGGCTCACCACGAACTTGCGCACGGCGGCAAAGCCCGGCGGGTTCTTCTCGGCCAGCACCTGGAAGGGGCGCTGGGGCAGGATGATGGCGCGCTGGGTCTCGGTGGCGCCGGTGTCGATGCCGCGGCCGGAAAAGGGATCGAGGGCAAAGACCTCGCGGTCGACGGTGGAAAACCAGCCCGCGCGCTCCTGCTTGACCCGTTCGCTTTCCAGCACCTCCGAGGTCCAGGCCAGCGCCCAATCCTCGCCCGCCGGGGCATGGGCCTCGGCCAGCACGTCGCGGATCGGCCCGGTCTGGCGGGTGAAGCCATGCGAATACATCGGCCCGATGTGAAACCGCCGCAGCCGCTTGGGATGCAGGTCGTCGAAGCTCTCGTCGAAGCCCCTGGCAATGGTCAGCAGCTTCAGCGCGCCCAGGGATTGCCCCATCAGGTGACGCTGCACCTCGGGCCAGCGGCTCTGGTCCTTGGGCAGGGCCACGCGCCCGGTGTCGTCCAGTTCCATCACGTAGATCGTCGGCAGGTTGATCTGGCTGTCATAGACCGCCCAGTGGGCGCGGTACTTGCGCCGCCCCTCGAAACCCTCGACCCAGTCGATGCGCGGGTCCATTCGCGCCCAGAACAGGTGGCCGCGCAGAAGCTCCTCGTAGTAGAGCCGTTGCGACAGGGCGAATTGCAGCTTGGTCGGGATCGCCTGGTCCGAGATGATGCGCTGCACCATCTGGTCCTTCAGCGCCTCGGCCGTGGGCATGTTTTCGAGGTGCGCCCCGGCCTGCTGGGCGTCATTGGCCATGACCAGAAGCTCGTTGAACACCGGAAAGCCGCTTTCCACCGCGTCGATGGCCAGCGATCCGAGGAACTGCCCGGTGTCGCGGCCGACCAGCAGATATTTCATCGACAGTGCCTTGAAGGTATAGGCGATGCCGCGGATGTAGCGGGCGAGGATCTTGACATCCTCGCGGCCGAGGCTGCCTTCGGTCTCCATCACCGCCGCCACCCGGCCGAGATGCGTGGTGATGCGCTCGAACTTCTGGAAATAGCGGCGGGAGGCGAAGGTGTCGGTCAGCCCGCGATGGTCGGAGGCGGCGTCAGTCATGTTGAGCCTCCGGTTGCAGTTAGCGGGTACTCAGGAAAGAAGCCGGGCCGCCCCTGCCGCCAAAGCGCCAAGCGCGTTAACAGCGGCGAAGCCGCCGCGCATCCGTTGCCCGGCAGGAGATTTGGCTTTGCCAAATCTGCCGAGAGGGGCCGGGCCGCCGCACGGCACGGCGATTTGGTTGCCGTTAGCGCGACGCTCGGGACTTTTCCGGATTTGGATGGATAAAGCGCCTCGCACAACCTTCGGGTCGCCGCACCACGGCCCGTCATGCCAAAGGCATGCCTACGGCATGATGCGCGGCTCGCGCTTGGCTTCCGCCGGTCTCGCAACCCCCTCACGACGCCCTGCGCCAATTCAGACATCACCCACCGTAGGCGTTGCTGTCGTGCTTCTTGACGATCTCGGCAAAGCGGCGCGCAAAGCGCTCGTCCGCCTTGGCCTTGGCTTCCAGCACGTCGCGGGCAAAGACCATGTGATCCTCGTGCGCCTCGAGCATGTCGGCCATCCGCTGGTTGGTGGCGGTGCCGATGGCGGCCATGGCGGTCTGGGCCTCCTGGTCGGTCTGCACGCCGATCTCGTTGATCCTATGCGCCACGTCCTGCTGCTGCGCGGTCTTCAGCGACTTCGACAGCGCGTCATAAAGCACCACCCGCTGCTTGGTATCGGTCATCAGCTTGTTGATCAGCACCATCTGCGTCGCGGCCTGGTTCTGCAAGCTGTCGACCCAGGTCTTGCCCTTCTCGATATAGCGCTCCAGCGTCTGGGACTTGGCAAGTTTCACCTGCTCCTGCTGCACCAGCTCGTTGTACTGCTTGTTGAGATCGGCCAGCTCGGTCTCGAGCTTGGTGCGCGCGGCGGCGTCCTGCTCGACCGAGATCCGGTTCTCCAGCTCGATGATCCGCGGGTCCATCCCGAGGATCTCGGCCTTCAGCGCCTCGAGCTCGCCCACGGTGAATTCGCGCTCGTCCAGGGTCTCGGACAGGTTGGTCTCGACCTTCGACTTCTGGTCGGTCAGCACCTTCAACTGGTTTTCCAGCAGCCGGGTGATGATGTCGGACTTGGAGATCAGATCCTGCAGCTTGTCGTCGATATTGGCGGTCTTCAGCCGTTCCTGGCGCAGCGCGTCGGCGCGGTCCCTGGAGAAGAAGCCGACAAAGCTCTCCCAGCCGGTCTTTGACCGCATCTCGTCGAAATCGCGCGAGAAGGCGGCGGTCACGTCGTCGAGCCCCATGATGAGCTCGGCGATATTGGCGTTCATCACCTCGGTATGCGAATGCACGTCCTGCAAGGTGGCGGTCTCGATGTCGATATCGCTCTCGGTGCCGGCCTTCATCTGCTGGCGCGCGGTCTCGATCCGGCTGGTGATCTCGGAGATCTTGGATTGCGCCTCGGCCACCTGGGCCTGGCTCTGCTTCAACTGGGCGTCGAAATCGGACATGGACAAATTTCCCTCTGGCAAAACGCTGCGGTGGATATGGGTGATGTTACGCCGGTTTACATCCCTGCACCCCGGATTTGCGGAAAAGAGTGACAAAACTGGCGGGCAAAGGGAAGGTCCGAATTACCTGACCGGGGCGCGGGATCCGCGCATTTGCAAGGACAAGACGCCCGGTGTGGTGGCAAACGCACCGCAGCTGCTGCGTCATGATGCGCAATTTCGCGATGCGCGGTATACATCGGGCCGGGCTTGCTGTAGGCGGCGGTTTTTCACCATGAGTCCGGTTCATCACGAACCGCCGCGCCGGATGGCCCAAAGCAGGACGGTTTCCCGATGAACCAGCCCCTTCACGATGCGCTCGCCGAGCGTGGATACGACAGCCTGACCCCGGTGCAGGAGGCGGTGACCGATCCCGCGCTGTCGCAGTCCGACCTTCTTGTGTCGGCCCAGACCGGCTCGGGCAAGACGGTGGGTTTCGGCCTGGCCATCGGCCCGACCCTGCTGGCCGAGGATGACAGCCTGCCCCCCGCCGCCGCACCCCTGGCGCTGATCGTGGCGCCGACCCGAGAACTGGCCTTCCAGGTGACGCGCGAGCTGGACTGGCTTTACGCGAAAACCGGCGCGCGGGTGGTCTCCTGCGTCGGCGGCATGGACACGCGGACCGAACGGCGCGCGCTGGAGCGCGGCGCGCATATCGTCGTCGGCACGCCGGGGCGGCTGCGCGACCACATCACCCGCGGTGCGCTCGACATGAGCGACCTGCGTGCCGTGGTGCTGGACGAGGCCGATGAGATGCTCGACCTCGGCTTTCGCGAAGACCTCGAGTTCATGCTGGGCGAAGCCCCCGCCGAGCGCCGCACGCTGCTGTTTTCCGCCACCGTGCCGCCGATGATCGCCAAGCTGGCCAAGGAGTACCAACGCGACGCCGTGCGGGTGACCACGACCTCGGAAAAAAGCCAGCACGCCGACATCACCTACCAGGCGCTGCGCGTGGCCCAGCAGGACGCGGAAAACGCCATCATCAACGTGCTGCGCTATCACGAGGCGCAGAATGCCATCGTCTTTGCCAATACCCGCGCCACGGTCAATCGTCTGACCGCGCGGCTGGCCAACCGGGGGTTCTCGGTCGTCTGCCTCTCGGGCGAGTTGAGCCAGGACGAACGCACCCACGCGCTGCAAGCGATGCGCGACGGGCGGGCGCGGGTCTGTGTGGCGACCGACGTGGCGGCGCGGGGGATCGACCTGCCCAATCTGGAACTGGTGATCCACGCCGAACTGCCGTCGAACGGGGAAAGCCTGCTGCACCGCTCCGGGCGGACGGGGCGCGCGGGGCGCAAGGGCACCTCGGCGCTGATCGTGCCGCCGAAGGTGACGAAAAAGGCCGAGCGCCTGCTGAAATTCGCCAAGATCACCGCCGAATGGGGCGTGGCCCCCAGCTTCGAGGAGGTCTTGGCGCGCGACGAGGAGCGCCTGTTGGGCGATCCGCAATGGCAGGCCGAGGTCAGCGAGGACGAGGCCGCCTTTGCCGCCCGCCTGCTGGAACTGCATTCGCCCGAGGTCATCGCCGCCGCCTATCTGCGCCTGTTCCGCGCGCGCAACTCCGCGCCCGAGGAACTGGCCGATCCCAATACCCGCCCCGAGCGCAAGGAACGCGCGCCCTTCGGCCCCTCGACCTGGGTCGCGCTCTCGGTGGGCCGCGAGGACCGGGCCGAGCCGCGCTGGATCCTGCCGCTGATGTGCCGGGCCGGGGGGCTCGACAAGGACGCCATCGGCGCGATCCGGGTGCAGGACAGCGAGACCTTCGTGGAACTGACCGAGGCCAGCGCGCCCGGCTTCCTCGCCCGCCTCGGCGCCGACAACGTGCTCGAGGATGGTGTCACCGTGCGCCAGGTCGAGGGCGCGCCGGGCTTCTCGCCGCGTCCTTCCGGGCCGAAACCTGGCCCGAAACCGCGCGATGCGGCGCCCAAACCGCGCCCGGCGGCGCCTGCGCGTCCCGCCCCCGCACCCCGGCCCGAAAGGGACCCGGAGGTGCATGGCCCGGCCAAACCTGCGCCCAGGCCCAAGCCCTCCAACAAGGCGCCCGATGCCGCGCCCGCGGCCAATCGCGCCCCGGGCAAACCCGGCTTCAAACCGGCGGGCAAGGGCGCCGGCAAGGCAGTTCCCGCAGGCCCCAACAAGGGCCGCAGCGCGGTGGGCGGCAGCACGCCGGAACACTCCAAGGCCGCGGCGGCCAAGGCGCCGGGGGCCGGTCGTCCGGGGGCGGCGGATACCTCGAAACGCTTCACCCCGCCGAAGGGGGCCGCGCGCGCCAAGCCTGCGGCGCGCAAGGGCGGCACCCAGCCTCCGCGGCGCGGCAAACCCTGAGCGGTCAGAGGTCGGCCAGCGCGAGCGCCATGTTGACCCCGCACAGCAGCGCGCGGCGGTGCCGGCCCAGCGGAAAGCGTTTTGGCGGCGCGGCAAAGGCGGCGGGGCAGGGCGCGTCAGGCCGCCTGTCCTGCACCAGATCGGCCAGCAGGCGGCCGGCATAACTGCCCATGGCCACCCCGTTGCCGTGATAAGCCAGCCCGGCAAAGGCGCCGGGCATCTCGGGAATGGCGCCGACAAAGGGCGTGCGGTTGCGCGACAGGCAGACGAGGCCCGACCAGACATGCGGGCAGTCGACAGCCTGCCAGGCCGGGAACATGGCGCGGAAATCGGCGTGCAGCTTGCGCAGGATGCGCGCGGTCGCGCCGGGCGTGGCAAAAACCCCGCCGCGCATCCCGAAGAGAAAGCGGTTGTCGGGCAGCAGCCGGAAATAATGCAGCAGGTGGCGGGTGTCATAGGCCATCTGGCGCGAGGTCCAGCCTTGCGCCTCCCGCTCGGCGCGGGTCAGGGGCCGCGTGGCGAGGATATTGGACTGCAAGGGCAGATACCGGGCGCGCAGCCAGTCCGGCACATCCTCTGAAGAATAGCCGTTGGTGGCCAGGACCAGGCGCTTGGCGGTGAGCCTGCCGGAGGGCGTGGTGAGTGTGAAGGCAGCCCCTCGGGTGATCGCCGTGACCGGCGTTTTGTCGTGCAGCACCGCCCCGGCGCCCTGGGCGGCGCGCGCCAGCCCCTGGACGTATTTCCGCGGGTTGAGGGCAAAGCCCACCGGCACCGTCATCCCGCCATGAAACGGCCCGCTCAGGCCCAGCCCGGGCAGGTCGCCCCTCTCGTGCAGCACCGGCCGCGTGCCGGTGTCGCGGGCGATCTCGGGCCTCTCGCGCCGCAGCGCCGCCATGTGGCGCGGGGTATGGGCGAGGATGGTCTCGCCCTCGGAATGCCGGTCGACCTCGATGCCGTGGCGGTCGAGCAGATCGGCCACCAGGGCCACCGCCGCGCGCTGGGCGTCGTGGAAGGCCTGCCGGCCCTCGGCGCCGTACATCCGCTCCAGCGCCCGATTGCCGATCTTGCCGCCACCGAGACAGCAGAAGCCGCCATTGCGCCCGGAGGCACCCCAGCCGATCCGCTGCGCTTCGAGCAGGGTGACGCCGACCCCGGCTTCGGCCAGGTGCAGCGCGGCGGAAAGCCCGGTGAAGCCGCCGCCGATCACCGCCACCTCGGCCTGCGCGTCGCCCTCCAGCGCCGGGAAGCCGGGCAGGGCGGGCACCACGTTCCACAGGCACCGCTCCAGCGGCGCCGGGCCATAGGCGACCGCTTCGTAAATCCGCTGCATCAGGTGGCGCGCACGGCTGCCTGTTCCTCGGCCTGCTGCTTCACGCTGGCGCGTTTCGACACCAGCGAGGCGGTGATCACCCCGACCGTCACGATGCCGATCATGATGGTCGAAAGCGCGTTGATCTCGGGGCTTACCCCCAGCCGCACCGCCGAGAAGATCTTGATCGGCAGGGTGGTGGCCGAGGGCCCGGCGGTGAAGGACGCGATCACCAGATCGTCGAGCGAGAGGGTGAAGGCCAGAAGCCAGCCCGAGATCACCGCCGGCGCGATGATCGGCAGGGTCACCAGCCGGAAGGCGGCGAAAGGCGTGCAGCCCAGATCCAGCGCGGCCTCTTCCAGCGAGCGGTCGAAACTGACCAGCCGCGAGGAGACCACGACCGAGACGTAGCACATGGAAAAGGTGGTATGGGCCAGGATGATGGTCACGATCCCGCGGTCGAGCCCGATGCCGATGAACAAGAGCAAGAGCGACAGGCCGGTGATCACCTCGGGCATCACCAGCGGCGCGTAGATCATGCCGGAAAACAGCGTGCGGCCGTGAAAGCGCCCGGCGCGCACCAGCACATAGGCCGCCATCGTGCCCAGCACCGTGGCAATGGTGGAACTGGCCACCGCCACGCGGATGGTGACCCAGGCGGCATCGAGGAAGGCCTCGTTCTGCAGCAATTCGCCGTACCACCGGGTCGAGAACCCGGCCCAGACCGTCACCAGCTTGGAATCGTTGAACGAATAGATCACGAGAATGATCATCGGCAGGTAGAGGAAGGCAAACCCCAGGGTCAGCGACACCACGTTGAAGGCGGAAAAGCGTTTCATGCGTCCCCCGTGCCGCCGCCGATTTCCTTGAAGGAAATCGGGGCGAAATCTTTGCAAGATTTCGGCTGCGGCGTGGTCATCCCTCGGCCTCCCTCTGTTTCTGCTCGTTGCGCTGGAACAGGATGATCGGGATGATCAGGATCAGCAGCAGGATCACCGCCACCGCGCTGGCCACCGGCCAGTCACGGTTGTTGAAGAACTCCTCGAACAGCACCTTGCCGATCATCAGCGTGCCCGACCCGCCCAGAAGCGAGGGGATCACGAATTCGCCCACCACCGGGATAAAGACCAGAAAACACCCCGCGATGATGCCCTGTTTCGACAGTGGCACGGTGACCAGCCAGAAGGCCTGCAAGCGCGAACAGCCCAGGTCCTCGGCGGCCTCGAGCAGCGATTCGTCCATCTTCTCGAGCGCCGAATAGATCGGCAGGATCATGAACGGCAGGTAGGTATAGACGATGCCGATATAGACCGCGGCATTGGTGTTGAGGATGGTCAGCGGCTCGGCGATCAGCCCCAGCTTCAGCAGCAGACCGTTGAGCAGCCCCTCGTTCGAAAGGATCCCCATCCAGGCGTAGACCCGGATCAGGAAGCTGGTCCAGAACGGCAGGATCACCAGCATCAGCAGCGTCGGGCGCCATTCGGGCGCCGCGCGGGCCATGGCATAGGCGATCGGATAGCCCGCCACAAGCGTCAGCACCGTGGCGAAAAAGGCGATCTTGACCGAGGAGAGGTAGGCCTTCCAGTAGAGGTCGTCCTCGGTCAGCCAGACGAAGTTCTCCATGTCGAGCTGGCCCAGGAAATCCTTGAACGCCGCCCAGCCCCCCGCCAGGTCGAGCGTCGGCGTATAGGGCGGGATGGCGATGGCGGTGTCCGACAGCGAGATCTTCAGCACGATCAGGAAGGGCACCAGGAACAGCGCCAGCAGCCAGAGATAGGGAACGGCGATGAGGATCAGGCGGCGCATGTCCTCACTCCTCCAGCATCACGGCGGCGGTCTCGGTCCAGCTCAGCCAGACCTCGTCTTCCCAGGTCAGGGTGCGGCGCGACAGCCGGCGGGTGTTGGCGGTCTGGGCCTTGATGATCCGCCCGCCCGGCACCTCGACGTGATAGGTCGAGAGATTGCCGAGATAGGCGATGTCGATGATCCGGCCCTTCACCTTGTTGCGGGTCTCGGGCTCTTCGGTGCCGATGGCGACCTTTTCGGGGCGCATCGCCAGGAAACAGCGCTGGCCGTTGGAGAAACTGCGCGTCGACTTGGCATGAAGCGGCTGGCGGCCCTCGACCCAGAGGATGTCATAGCCGTCCGCCTGCGGATGGGCCACGCCCTCGATGATGTTCACGTCGCCGATGAAATCCGCGACATAGACCGAATTCGGCTGCTCGTAGATCTCCGGCGGCGTCGCCACCTGGATGATCCGCCCCTCGTCCATCACCGCCACGCGCGAGGCGACGGTCATCGCCTCTTCCTGGTCGTGGGTGACGATGACGAAGGTGGTGCCGGTCTTTTCCTGAATGTCCATCAGCTCGAACTGGGTCTGCTGGCGCAGCTTGGCGTCCAGCGCACCCAGGGGCTCGTCCAGCAGCAGCAGTTTCGGCGCCTTGGCCAGCGAACGGGCCAGCGCCACGCGCTGCCGCTGGCCGCCCGAGATCTGATGCGGCTTGCGCCGGGCGAAGCGTTCGAGCCGGGTCAGGCGCAGCATCTCGGCCACCCGCGGCTCGATCTCGGCCTTCGACTTGCCCTCGCGCCTCAGGCCGAAGGCGATATTGTCCCAGACCGTCAGGTGCGGAAACAGCGCATAGGACTGGAACATCATGTTCACCGCGCGCTTGTTGGGCGGCACCCGGGCCACGTCCTGGCCGGCGATCAGGATCTGGCCCTCGGTCGGGGCCTCGAAACCGGCCAGCATCCGCATCATCGTGGTCTTGCCGCACCCCGAGGGGCCGAGCAGGGCAAAGAACTCCTGCGCGTAGATGTCCTGCGACAGGTTGTCGATGGCGATGAAGTCGCCGAACCGCTTGGTCACCCCCTTGAACTGGATCAGCGGTTTCTGCTGGGGATCGGTCCAGGGGGCAAAGACGGTTTCAGCCATGGGCACCTCGATTAATCCTGTGTCACGAAGGGTTCGCCCTTGCGGGCAGGACGCGCGCCCCCGAACGCCCCGGCGCGGCTGGCGCCTTGCGCAGGCCGGGCCGGTCGGGAGCTGCGTCGATGATCATCACGAAACCGCCGGGCGCAACCCTTTTCGCGGGCCTTTTCGGACCTGCGGGCCGATCTCCCGGCGCATCGGCGGTCTTGCGGTTGTGGCTCATGCAGCGCGCCTGGTCCCGGGTGCGAACCGGCCCCGCGCCGGGCTTGGGGCGGGGCCGGGGACGCATCAGGTGCCCGACTTGATCTTGGTCCAGAGCCGGGTGACGACGCGCTGCACCTTGGCCGGGTAGGGCGTGGTGGTGAAGGTATTGTCCATCGCCTCGGCCGAGGGGTAGATCGCCGGATCGCCGATCACGTCCTCGTTGAGGAACTCCTGCGAGGCCTTGTTGCCGTTGGCGTAATAGACATAGTTCGACGCCGCCGCCGCGTTCTGGGCCTCCATGATGAAGTTCAGGAACTTGTGCGCGCCGTCGGGGTTGGGCGCATCCACCGGGATCGCCATCATGTCGAACCACATCTGCGCGCCTTCCTTGGGCGCGAAATAGCCGATCTCGACGCCGTTGTCGGCCTCGGCGGCGCGGTCGCGGGCCTGAAGCACGTCGCCCGACCAGCCCACCGCGACGCAGATGTCGCCATTGGCCAGCGCGTTGATGTACTCCGAGCTGTGGAATTTCTGGATATAGGGGCGGATCGGCACGAAGACGGCCTCGACCTTGGCGATCACGTTCGGGTCATGGCTGTCGGGATCCTCGCCGATGTAGTTCAGCGCCGCCGGGATCATCTCGGCCGGGGCGTCGAGGAAATGCACGCCGCAGGCGGCCAGCTTTTCCATGTTCTCCGCCTTGAACACCAGGTCCCAGCTTTCGACCGGCGCATCCTCGCCCAGCACTTCGCGGACCTTGCCGAGGTTCACGCCAAGCCCGGTGGTGCCCCACATGTAGTTGATCGCATGGGCGTTCTCGGGGTCGTATTTCGCGGTGCGATCGGCGATCACATCCCACATGTTGCCGATATTGGGCAGTTTCGAGGTGTCGAGCTTCTGGAAGGCCCCGGCCTGGATCTGGCGCTGGAGGAAGGTGCCGGTGGGCACCACCACGTCATAGCCCGACCCGCCGGCCAGCATCTTGGTTTCCAGCACCTCGTTGCTGTCGAACACGTCGTAGATCAGGTCGATGCCGGTCTCGGCCTCGAATTTCTCGAGCAGGCTTTCGTCGATATAGTCCGACCAGTTGTACACGCGGACTTCTTCCGCCGCCGCTATCGATGCGCCGAGTGCCAGCGCGGCGGTGCAGAGCAAGAGTGCAGTCTTCATATTTGGCTCCCGTTGGGTTGCGGCGGTCATTTCATGCTTGCCGCCTTGGCCCGATTTGATCAAATTATGCCCGATCAGGCAACATGGAAATGCTGCATCGGGCGCAGTAAAGTCGCAAGACCCCATCGGAACGGTGAAATAACAAGCTCATGAACAGAACCGACCTGGACGCCGGAACGCCCGGCCTTCCCGCGCATGAGCGGGTCTACCGCAAGATGCGCGCGCTCGTGCTGTTCGGCGAGATGCCGCCCGGGGCGCCGGTGACGATTCAGGGCCTGACCCGGCAGCTCAGCGCCGGCATGACCCCGGTGCGCGAGGCGATGCGCCGGCTGACCGCCGAGGGCGCGCTGGTGTTCCAGGGCAACCGCCGCGTCTCGGTCCCGGTGCTCGATGCCGGGGCGGTCAGCGAGTTGATCCATGCCCGCGTCGCCATCGAACCCGAGCTGACCCGCCGCGCCTGCGCCTTTGCCAGCGCGCAGGACGTGGCCGACCTGCGCGCCATCGACACGCGGCTGGACCTGGCCATCGCGCGGGGCGACGTGCGCGGCTATCTCAAGCACAATTACCAGTTCCACCTCGAGCTCTACACCCTGGCCCGGGCGCCGATCCTGCAGGACCTGGCCGAGAGCCTCTGGCTGCGCTTCGGCCCCTCCTTGCGGGTGATCTGCGGCCGCTTCGGCACCCAGAGCCTGCCCGATGAGCACAAGGCCCTGCTCGCCGCGATGGAGCGCGGCGATGCCGAGGCCGCCGCCCACGCCATGGAACTCGACGTGCGCCAGGGCATGGAGCAGATCCTGCAGACGGTGGACTGAGGAGGGCTGTGCAGCATTGCAAGATGACGGCTTGCATTCCAAAGCGAACTTTGGCGGCTATTGTGACGAACCTCTGCTTCGAGGTATTTTGAACGGATGCTGCACTGAGGAAGATGGTCTGCTTTTAGAAGGAAGGCCAAACACGTGCCACACGCGACCGATATTGACCGAAGCTTTCAGGGTGACATTCTACCGCTAGCTTTGTAGAGCTATCATAACAGGCAACGCTTAGATCAAAGGTATTGGGCATGTATCATCCCGGCGGGACGATTGAAAAAGCAGTCAATGAAATTTCCAAGAATAATTATGTTCTACCCGCAATTCAACGTGAATTCGTGTGGCGCCCAGAACAAATCGAACGCCTCTTTGACAGCTTGATGCAGGGCTATCCTTTTGGTGCTTTCCTGTTCTGGAAAGTTGAGCCAGAAACAGCAACTGAATTTCAGTTCTATGACTTTGTTAAGCATTACAATGAGTTCAAAGGTGTGCACAACCCAAAGGTGGAGATCGAAAAGGGAATCGGAGTCACCGCTGTACTTGACGGCCAACAACGCCTCACAGCTCTCAACATCGGTCTACGCGGCTCGATGCGATTGAAGCTCAAAGGAAAGCATAAGAAAAATCCGGAAGCTTACCCAATACGGTATCTATACATCAACCTACTGCATGACGGCAGTGAGACTGAAAACGGGGCTTCCTATGAGTTCAAGTTTTTGGAGCCTCAAACCGCTGAAGACGATCAGGAAAAATGCTGGTTTCGGGTGGGGGATATTTTGGACTTTTCCAGCCTGGCAGCCATCCCAGATCTCGTTGAAGAAGAATATGATTTTGATAAAGAGCAAAGGAAAGCGGCTCGAACCGCTCTAAATCGACTCTTTGAGGTAATTCGCTCAAACCCAAATGTGGCATACTACGAGGAAGCCTCTCAAGAACTGAACCGCGTACTTAACATTTTCATCCGCCTCAATTCTGGCGGAACGATTTTGAGTTACTCCGACCTACTTCTTTCTATCGCCGTTGCCCAATGGACGGAGCTGGACGCTAGAGAAGAGATCCACTCATTGGTGGATACGCTCAATGACATAGGCGCTGGTTTCAATTTCAGCCATGACTTTGTCCTTAAGGCTGGCCTGATGCTCTCAGACATCGCCAGTGTCGGCTTCAAGGTTGATAATTTCTCCAAAAAAAATATGGCGCTCTTGCAGAGCACCTGGCCAGAAATCCGATCTGCCCTCACTCGCACCGTTCAACTGGCATCAAGCTTTGGGCTGTCAGGAGCTAATCTCCGGGCAGAAAGTTCACTACTTCCGGTTGCTTACTATCTATACAAAATCAAAAGCCCAGAGGGATTTGAAATTAAGGGCAAATTTAAAAACGATCGTGTGGCCATACGGTACTGGTTGTTCCGTTCGCTCCTGAAACCATCTGGTATCTGGGGCAGCGGCCTAGACACTTTGCTGACCGCTTTGCGCGATGTACTGAAGAAAACGCCCGACACGGCATTTCCTGCCGACGCTCTTGCCACGATCATGTCCAAACGAGGTAAGCAACTTTCATTCAGCGATGATGAAGTGTATGAACTGCTCGATATGAGTTATGGGGACAAGCGAACTTTCTTGCTGCTTTCAATGCTCTTCCCTCACGTCGATCTAAATAACCAGTTTCACGTAGATCATGTCTTTCCAATTTCGCGTTTTACATCAAGCAAGCTGACAAAGGCTGGATTCTCTGATGACGACCAAGAAAAAATGAGGGATTGGGCAAATACAGTGGCAAACCTCCAACTCTTGGAAGGCCAGCTCAACAAAGAAAAAAATGCTGCTCTTCCCAAGGCATGGCTGGACGAAAACTTCGAGAACAAAAAGGCCAGAGCTAATTACTGCGATCTGCATTCCTTAGGTGACGTTCCTGACGATCTTGAAGGGTTCTTGAAGTTCGTCAAGGCAAGGTATGATCGGCTTTTTGAAAGTCTTTCCGTTGAACTTAGCAGGGTGCTGAAATAGTCCCGCCTCGACAAGGATTTGAGAACGTGATTCACCCTCGGCACGGAAACGGCGGGGGTGAGGATGCGCGGTGT